>JAUXNQ010000053.1 GCA_030682715.1 Methylotenera sp.
AACCCGTTATGACTGGCAGCACTACATTCCGCTGATTGACCGCAAACCTGGGGCGCTGCGTAATGGCGCACCCTTTGCCGAAATGCCACTGCCATTACTGAAACTGCAATCCGAATTGCGACGACGTGAGCGACTCATGGGCGACCGCATCATGGCCAGCGTACTGGCGAATGTGCCAGTGCATGGTTTAGAAGCAGTACTGATTGCCGTAGAGCAGGTGCTGGCTTCTGGTGCGCCCAGTGCTGAGCATATCCTCAATGTATTAACCCGACTTAAACCACCCAAGATCCCAGCGCAGGTCGCCACCAGCCTGACGTTACTTGAAGAACCCTTGGCCAATACGGCGCGTTACGACAGCCTGAATACTACAAAGGAGATTAACCATGCCTGACATCATCACCCAGCTTAAAGCACTTAAATTACACGGCATGGCGGACAGCTATACTGAACTCGTCAGCCAAGGTGCGCATGGCGCAACCGCGTCACTTGAATCTTCTGAATGGTTATTGCGGCACCTGGTGGAAGCAGAATCTACAGACCGTGCGATACGCTCTATTGCATATCAAATGCATACGGCCAGATTTCCTATCCATCGCAATCTGGAGGGCTTTGACTTTGATGAATCTAGTGTCGATGCTGCATTGATTGATCGTCTTGCCACCATGACCTTTACCGATGCTGCTGAGAACGTAGTCCTGGTTGGTGGTTCTGGTACAGGTAAATCTCATTTGGCCACGGCGTTGGGCGTGGCTGGCATTCAGTACCATGGTAAGCGTGTGCGTTTCTATTCTGTCGTGGAGTTAGTCAATAACCTGGAACGAGAGAAAGCCGCTGGCAAACAAGGTAAGTTGGCACTTAGTCTGATGCAAATGGATCTGGTGATTCTCGATGAACTGGGTTATTTGCCATTCTCTCAAGCAGGCGGTGCACTGTTGTTTCATTTGCTATCGCGTTTATATGAGCGCACCAGTGTGATTATTACCACGAACTTAAGCTTCTCGGAATGGAGTAGCGTGTTTGGTGATGCCAAGCTCACCACAGCCTTATTGGATCGACTCACACATCATTGCCATATTGTTGAAACAGGCAATGAATCTTATCGTTTCAAGCACAGCAGCACACAAGCGAAAGGTCGTATCAAGGCACGTGAGGCTGAACGAAAGGAATTCGTAATTCCTGAAAACGCAGACATTTAATTAAATATTAAAAAAGGAGATTAAGACCCAGTCAGTTTGGTCGACTTATCCACAGCGGTGTAGTAATCTACACCTAATAAACGCCTGGTCAAAATTCAACGCGCACAGGTGGTCATTTTTAAACGCGCGCCAACA
>JAUXNQ010000055.1 GCA_030682715.1 Methylotenera sp.
TTGGTGGAGAACGCCTTCCTGCATCTCAAGCGCTGGCGTGGCATTGCAACGCGCTATGCAAAATGCACCTCTTCATTCCTCGCCGCTGTGCATATCCGTTGCATTGCCTTATGGGCTAATATCTCGTGACGATACTATCTAGCCATGTTTCATTATTTTATTTTTACAAAGCGCCACAGGTTTTTGAGTTTGAGCGTGAGCTTGGAATTGCGCCGCGCATTAAAGACGTGTTGTGGCGCTATGGTATTGTGCATACTGCTGAGGATGTGAAAAGTGAGCAGGGGCGGGTGGTTGCAGTCTCTTTTATCATCCCTTGGCAAGTAAAAGGCTCAGTATTTGTGACGCCTTTGCCTGATTCAAATGTATTGCATTTTTCATTAAAAAATATAGCAAAGCTAGGTGAAATGGAGTTGGAAATGCCGTTTGATCAAGTAGATGCAACTTTTATGGATGAACTCTCTAAATTGTTGCTCGGTCAGGAAAACTCTTTTTGGAAGCTGGCTAAATTCTAGCAGAATAAAAATATGCACCTAAATATGAGCCGCCAATCAATCTTGATTGTCTTGGCGCTGTTTTGTACCTATTTTATTTGGGGCTCAACATACTTAGCCATTCGCTTTGGGATCGAGAGTTTCCCGCCGTTTTTGATGGGCGGTGTGCGCTTTACGGTCGCAGGCATAATTTTGTTTGTGGTGATGCGCTATTTAGGTTCGGCAATGCCTTCCGCACGTGAATGGCTAGGCGCTAGTGTGGTTGGGTTGTTATTGCCTGCATTAGGTAATGGCACAGTGTGCTATGTACAACAAACTGTCTCTTCAAGCGTTGCTGCACTTTCTATTGCAACTGCACCTATTTGGATGGCAATTTTTTCCTCTATTTGGGGACATAAAATTACCCCTAAAGAGTGGCTGGGTATCGCTATCGGTTTAGTGGGCATTGTATTGCTGAATTTAGGTGGTAGTTTTGACGGTGACTTTATGAGTGCATTTTTGCTGATATTTGCTGCCGCCAGTTGGTCATTTGGTTCAGTTTGGGGCAAGCATTTAGCTATGCCTAAAGGCTTGATGGGTGCTGCTTGTCAGATGCTTACGGGTGGATTGGCACTGATGATGGTGAGTGCTTACGCTGGCGAAACTTGGCCTGCCGAAATTTCTTCGAAGTCTTGGGGTGCTATGTTGTTTTTAATCGTATTAGGGTCGCTAGTCGCATACAGTGCATACCAATACTTGCTTAAAACAGTGCGCCCGTTAGTGGCTAGTAGCAATACTTTTGTAAACCCGATTGTGGCTTTTGCTGTTGGGGTATGGTTTGCCTCTGAGCATGTGACCATGGTTGAGATGGTCGCACTTGGTGTGATTTTAGTGGGTGTTTTTTTAGTACTTTCTGTAACGAATAATAAAGATATTTAAGATGAAACAAGACATAAACTCAAAACAAAATATAGCACTGTTTGATTTAGATAATACTTTGCTTGCAGGTGATAGTGATTATAACTGGGGTTTGTTTTTGATTAATGAGGGCCTACTAGATGGCAAAACACATCAGGCGCGTAATGATCAGTTTTACCAAGATTATAAAAACGGTAATTTAGATATTTATAAATTTCTTGAGTTTCAGTTGAAGCCATTAAGTGAGCATTCAAAAGCGTTTTTAGATACTCTACATTTGAAATATATGGAAAAGGTTATCCGCCCAATGATGACCAAAAAAGCCCAAGATTTAGTAGATACGCATAAAGCAGCAGGCGACTTATGTGTTGTGATTACTGCAACCAATAGTTTTGTAACCAAGCCAATTGCAACAGCGTACGGTATTGAGCATTTAATCGGCACAGACCCAGAAATGAAAGATGGTCAATACACAGGCGGTGTGCAAGGTGTGCCAAGTTTCCAAGAGGGCAAGGTGACGCGCATCGACGATTGGTTAAAAGCACGTGGTCAGCAATTAGGTGATTTTAGTAAGAGTTATTTTTATAGCGACTCACACAATGACTTGCCATTGATGAAATTGGTGACTAACCCAGTAGCGGTTGATGCAGACCCTACGCTTACAGCGTATGCGGAGCAAAACCAGTGGCCTCATATCAGTTTACGTAACTAGACCTACTGAATAGGGCTGGCGTGGGTGATTAACTGCCAGCCGTCAGCTATTTATATAGGGTATCCGTAATACGCGGTTGATTTAGCAATTTAATGATTATGTGTTTATTCATGCTGAATCGTAATAAGCGGTTGATACCGAAAAAAATTGAGCATTAATTTTTATAACATAAATCGTGTTATGTGGTTGATGAAGAGATTGAAAATGGAAAATACATAGTGGAAAGTTAAAGTTATCGTAAAGTGGATGGCAGGCGTTCACACATTTATTAATTAAAGGGCTGC
Organism: Methylotenera sp.; assembly: GCA_030682715.1. Taxonomy (GTDB): domain Bacteria; phylum Pseudomonadota; class Gammaproteobacteria; order Burkholderiales; family Methylophilaceae; genus Methylotenera. Next base: position 2,385 of record JAUXNQ010000055.1, read on the forward strand.
AAAGAATTTTTCTTGATAGATGGCTTACTGTCAAGCACCGTAGTTCTTTGGCACCTTGTCGGATCGTGTTAATAGCGCAGATGCGAGAGCCTTAATCACTTTACCTACACTCAAATAAAAAGTATACTGACCTGTATGTATACATTAGCTAATAAACTACCACGTATATATTGATAAACTTACCACTTAGGAGATTTAACTGTGAAAAATTTAATTTTGAAATCCCTTTTATTTCTCGGCATGATTGCTTTGCTTACCCCAGTTGCTTTTGCCAGGCCGAGTGCCAAAGTCATGGTGCTGGATTATCAGCTGAACGACATGACGGATTTGCCGAATGCGCCGGAGGAACTGGAGCGCATCGCCTACCTTTCCTCTATCTACAAACAGCGGCTGGCAGATAACGGTGTTGAACTGGTGCCGGTGAACGAAGCCTTGAAGAATGCAGTGGCGAAAGAGTCCCCAACTTATCTTTTCGACAATGTGCCGAATGCGGCGAAGATGGCGGAGGATAGTGGTGCAGATTATCTGCTGATCGGCGTGGCGCTGAAACCGACTTATCTCTTTGTCTATCCGCGCATCCTGCTGGTGGATATCAGGACGGCGAAAGTGGTGATGGCGCGTGCCGCGCAGTTGGAAAGTTCATGGTCCGACCAGAACACGACGAAGCGCACGGCCGAGAAGCTGGCCGACATGGTTAGCGAAGAACTCAAAAAATTGGCCGTGCAGGCGAACTGATACATAACAGGTTAGATTCAAAACATTCGCAGGCATAGTTGTTATTATTTGTTTAGGGAATTGAATAATAACAACTATGCATATAGTCAATGTACGCAACGTGGCAATCATATGAACATGCGCGAAAGGATACTTTCAACAGCGGCCAATCTTTTTGAGTTCAGAGGTATTCATGCTTCTGGTGTTGATACCATTGCTGCAGAAACTAGAATTTCTAAAGCGACACTTTACAAATATTTTCCAAGTAAAAATTTATTGATCGCAGCCTGCCTTAGGGATAAATCTGATCGATTCTATGAGTGGTTGAACTCAAGGCTCAGTTCTAAAAATGCCAATTCACTAGAAATTCTTATTGAGTTATGCGAGCTTGTGGAGCAGTTGATCATGACTCCAGAATTTCACGGCTTACCATTTCACATTGCCTCAGTAGAGTTCCCAGATCCAACTCATCCGATTAATCAATATTCAGCTGTTCTGGCTTTAGAGTTACAAGGCTACTTTTCAAAAATTGCAGCAGGAACAGGCGCTAAAGATCCAGAAGCGCTTGGGCAACAGTTGATGATTCTTTTTGAAGGTGCGGCATTAGTCGAACGGCTAAGCCCAGGAATTGGTGCCGCAAAGCGCGCAAAAAATGCTGCGGTAACTCTAATACGAGCATCCATTTAAAATCATCGTTAATCAACATTAACTGGGAATTTTAAAGCCATTGACTTTTGGTCAAATCAATCGATTATTTAGCTTCCTCAACATACAACAATAACAAACATGCCTGCAAACATACTGAACTTAGTGGACTACACTGTAATTTCCGTGAATAACACTGACCATGATTATCATATTAAAGCTGAGACTAAATCTACGCCAATTCAATGCCCTACTTGTAATTCAAAAAGTATCGTTGGCTTTGGCCGCCGTGAGCAATTGATTAAAGACCTACCTATGCATGCTAGGCGCGTAGGGATTTACGTCAGCACAAGACGCATGAAGTGCCGATCGTGTGCAAAAACTTTCAGTGAAACATTGCCAGATGTTGATGATAAACGTGCAATGACAAAACGCTTACTGGAATGGATCGGCAAGCAAGCTATTAAACGAACATTCACCAGCATTGCTGAAGAGGTCGGCATTACCGAAGGTACAGTTCGTGTTGTCTTTAATGACTACATCAACGTACTTGAGAAAACAGTTCGCTTTGAAACGCCTACATGGATGGGTATAGATGAAATCTACCTGATTAAACCCCGCGGCGTAATTACCAATATTCGCAATAACACGGCTGTAGAAATTCTCAAAGACCGCAACAAGAAAACGGTAGCTGATTACCTATATCGACTTAAAGACCGCGATGATGTGCAATACGTGGCAATGGACATGTGGAAGCCATACCGTGACGCGGTAGCCGATGTAATCCCACAAGCCAAGGTTGTGGTTGATAAGTTTCATGTAGTGCGCATGGCTAACGACTCAATGGAACGTGTCAGGAAATCAATGAAAGCTGATTTAACGCTAAAACAGAAGCGCGGCCTGATGCATGACAGATTTGTATTGCTACGTCGCCAACATGAACTTACTGACCAAGAGAGTTTTAACTTGGATGGTTGGGCTAAGAATTACCCGTTGCTAGGCGAGGCGTACAGGCTCAAGGAAGCGTTCTTTGGTATTTATGATGCCAAGACACAGCACGATGCTATGCAACGCTATGAGGCGTGGCGCAAGAGCATTCCCACAGAGCTATATAGTTACTTTTTACCGATTATTACAGCGTGGTCAAATTGGCAACCGTGCATTATTGAATACTTCAATCATCCAGTGACCAATGCTTATACCGAATCGCTTAATAACTTAATTCGCGTGATGAATCGTTTAGGTCGTGGCTATAGTTTTGAAGCTTTAAGAGCTAAGATATTGTTTAGTGAAGGCGCACATAAAGTCATTCAGCCAAGACCTAAATTTGAACGTAGAGAGGAATCAGCAAGCATGAGTTATGCAATGTTTTCACTGGGAGATTCTCTGCCATCAACACGAACTACAGAAAAATCAAAAAACTATGGTGCTGATTTATCAACACTGGCACGTATGATTGAACGTGGTGAGATTTAATGGGTTATCAACCACGTATTACGCATACCCTTTATATATAGCTAGGTTTTCTATATAGAAAGCACACATTTAAAGCTGCGCACCAGTGCAGCTTAAACATAATTAGTGGCCAAGAAGTATCTGTGAAACAAACTTACTGCCGATATAGGCGAGTACAAGTAATATGAAGCCTGCTAGCGTCCAGCGAATCGCTTTGAGTCCGCGCCATCCATATTGATATCTACCAAACAGCAAACCTGCATAAATAAACCAGCTGGCGATTGAAAAAATAGTTTTGTGGTTGAATTGCATTGGCTTGTGGAAAAGTGCTTCAGAAAACCACATGCCGCTCGCCAAAGTAATGGTGAGTAGAATCAACCCAAATCCAATCATTTTAAATAATAGGCTTTCCATCACCATTAATGGTGGGAAGTTTGGCAGTTTAACCAATGTGGGTTTATGGTGCAGACTGCGCTCTGCTACTGCCATAAGTAAAGCATGAAGCGCAGCAAATGTGAACAAGCTATAAGCAATCATCGCTACCCAGATGTGTGCGATAAAAAGAGGGTTGCTTGATTCTGGAAGGAAATGTGTTTCAGTGAAAAATGCAGGCAACAGCGAGAACAATGCTGCTGGAGGCAGTACAAATGCCTGAAGGCTATAAAGTTGATGGTTGCGGTCTGTGACCCAGTACACCAAAACAGTTAGCCATAGAATTGCGGAAATCGATTGATAGAACCCTAAATTGAATCCTGCCGAAAAAATACTCTGATGGAGCAGCCATCCGTGAATCAGTAAGCCTAAAGCAATCATCGTAGAATGTAGCTTCAGTGCATGGAGCCTGATGGAAGCATCGCTTTCTGGCGTTTTAGCCTCACGCCAAAAATCAATAGCAACTGCCATGTAAATGAAAGCAACGATAAAATAGGGAATTAATTTCTGCATAGTGCAATTATGGCGCAATTAAGCTGTAAATATAATAGCTGATTGTAATAAATATAGTGTTTGTGGCAAGTGGCTGAGTTTAAGTTTATAGCGCAGACATGTGTGTTGTACATGCTACCTTGTTAGCGAGCATTTACCTGCGCCTTTGATTTAAAAAATGTATTGATAGGACTGACCTATCGCTTGATGTAAAATTAAACATTAGATTATTAGTAAGAGTATAAAAAATGCTAGAAAATTTGACAGGGCGCCTGCAAGGCGTCATTAAAAATTTACGTGGACAAGCACGCTTAACTGAAGAAAATATTGCAGATGCAATGCGTGAAGTGCGTATGGCTTTGCTAGAAGCTGACGTTGCTTTGCCTGTAGTGAAAGATTTTATTGCTGCCGTTAAATTGCGTGCGCAAGGTAAAGAGGTTCTGCAAAGCTTAACCCCTGGTCAGGCTGTGATTGAGGTTGTGAATGATGAACTAACATCGCTCATGGGTAAAGCGAATGAGGGCTTGAATTTAGCAGCAGTGCCTCCTGCTATTATTTTGATGGCTGGTTTGCAGGGCTCAGGTAAAACCACCACTTCTGCAAAGCTGGCAAAATTATTAAAAGAGCAAAAAAAGAAAGTGTTGCTAGCCAGTGCAGATGTGTACAGGCCAGCAGCGATTGAGCAACTTAAAACACTGGCGAAGCAGCTTGAGATTGAGTGTTTTGATAGTAACGCTAATCAAGCGCCGATTGACATTGCGACTGCAACCTTAGATTTCGCAAAGCGCGGCTATTATGATGTGGTGATTTTCGATACGGCGGGTCGTTTAGGTATCGACGAAGCAATGATGGCAGAAATTAAAGCATTGCATGCGTTCTTAAGCCCGATTGAAACCTTGTTCGTGGTCGATGCGATGCAGGGGCAAGATGCCATTAATACGGCAAAAGCGTTTGGCGATACTTTACCATTGACGGGTGTCATTCTAACGAAGTTAGATGGTGATTCGCGTGGTGGTGCAGCGTTGTCAGTGCGGCATGTGACTGGTAAGCCAATTAAATATATTGGTGTTAGTGAAAAAGTGGACGGTCTTGAGCCATTTTACCCAGATCGTATGGCATCACGTATTCTTGGCATGGGCGATGTGCTTGGCTTAATTGAACAAGCGCATAGAAATGTTGATTTAGCCGAAGCCCAGAAACTGGCTGATAAGGTTAAATCTGGTAAGAACTTTGATTTAGATGATTTTAAAGCGCAAATGTCACAAATGCGCAAAATGGGTGGCATGGGCGCATTGATGGACAAAATGCCGTCACAGATTGCAGGCATGGCGGCTAAAGTAAACCCAGAAGATGCTGACAAAAGCATCCGCCGTATTGAGGGTATTATTAATAGCATGACCCCGCTTGAGCGCCGTAAACCTGAAGTGATTAAAGCAACACGTAAGAAACGTATTGCAGATGGTTCTGGCGTGCAAGTGCAAGAAGTGAACCGCTTATTGAAGCAGTTTGAAGAAACGCAAAAAATGATGAAGATGTTTAGTAAAGGTGGCATGGCGAAAATGATGCGCAGCATGGGTGGCCTGATGGGCGGTAAACTTCCAGGGATGCGCTAGAGTCCCAGAGTCTGAGTAGAGTCCTGAATTTTGAGTAGTGTGCTGTATTGTGTGATGGAATCATGAATAGATGCTTTTTGGTTAAGTCTTGTTAAAACAGTCTCTTACAGAAAATAGTGAAAATTTTTACAAAATAATTAAATTATTTGCACATTTGTGATTGACCAACTCAATAGTTTCTAGCATAATTGCGCCCTTTCCTGAGTGACACAAATTACTTGAGAAATAAATGGGGTGTTAGCTCAGCTGGTAGAGCAGCGGACTTTTAATCCGTTTGTCGTGGGTTCGATCCCCGCACGCCCTACCAATACCTTGTTTTAGATAATCCTAAAACATCCAAGAAGCCAGCCTAAGTGCTGGTTTTTTATTGCCTATTGTAACGCGCCGCGCGTTTTGGCACTAATTTTCATTTGATTTGGCACTGAATAATTCCGCGAATTTACGGTTGATTTGGCACTAAGTAGATATAAGCGAATCCGTTAACTACCAATCAGATTCATATCCATTTAACGGATGGATTACCAGTTTAAATTCTGTGCTCGTTCTAAAACTCACAATTAGAACTACAATGATTTTTAAATCATCTCCTTGTCGTCCACTATAGAGGTCAAGGAGGTTCGCATGAAGATAATATAGATAGGCCCCAGTAAAGCAGTTGTTTGCTTTGCTGGGGCCGTTATCATATGGTTGGCTTCAACAATATGATCAGCTTAGTTTGTAGTTTGCAATCAGCAGCTCAGTCACTGGCTTGGTTTCACCTTTGTTGATGCTATAGCTGGTTTGAACTTCTTTGAACTCATAGCCTTTGAACAACTCACGTATCTGGGGCACATTGTTGATACTTACTAACCATTTGCCCTGGCACTTCGCAAGTAAATCTCGCAGATTGGTGAAGTCTTCTTTACTGAACAAGCCTTTGCCGTAGTCGTTCTCACAATCCCAATACGGTGGATCACAATAGAAAAATGTATCTTTGCTGTCGTAGCGCTTGATTAATTGTTCATAGGGCAGGTTTTCAACGGTGGCTCGGCTCAAGCGTAGGTGGGCTTCGCTTAAATCCTCTTCAAGTCGCAGCAGGTTAAGTCTTGGCTTGCTGGTGCTGGCTATGCCAAAGCTCTGGCCAACGCACTTGGCACCAAATGCATTGCGTACCAGATAGTAGAAGCGTGCCGAGCGTTGGATATCGGTTAATGTTTCAGGCGGTACCGCTTGCAGCCTGGCGAACTCTTCGCGGCTGATCAGCGACCACTTGAAGTAACGCACGAACTCTTCAAGGTGATTTTGAATCACTCTATATAAGGTAACGAGGTCGCTGTTGATGTCGTTAATGACTTCAACCTTGCTTTCTGGCTTACGAAACATCACCCATGCCGCGCCTGCAAAGGTTTCAACGTAGCACTTGTGAGGCGGGATTAAAGGGATTATGGTGGCAGTGAGTTTGCTCTTGCCACCCACCCAAGCAAGCGGGGATTTACGGGTTGTTAAGGAACGGTTTTGTTGCGTCATGAAGGTCTCCAGTTGTAAAGACCTTCGTGAGGTTCAGAGTTTGTTTATTTATTCAATTTCTTGATTGTCGTCTTCAGTATTCTTAGTCAGTGTAAATGGCAGTTTCTCAAACTCAGATAACCCAAGTGCTAGACCATTTTTAAACCAGAATGCCTGCTCAGCATTTAGCTCTACTTGTTCTCCATCTTCAGCAATCTTTAAAATGACGCCGTCTTTTATGCTTTCGATAACTGCTGATAGATTTTCAATCTTGTGTAAGTGCCAGTCTTGAAGTTGTTCTAAAAATTCAACTATATCTTCCATGCCACTCTCCATATTCATTAATCAACCCACAACGTGGGCATTTGATACTTAGCTTTACGACCAAGCCTTCAGCTAACTTTTTATTGCACTTGTTACAACGTAAATCGGTACTGCTTATAGTGTATTTCACGGAGGTCACCTATAATTACCCCGCCGCTAGTGGCGCAGGGTCTTTGGTTAATCCGTAGCTACATTACGGTGAGACGGGTGGTTTTAATCCTGCCAGATTAAGGCCACTCGCCCTGTCTTTTTTAATACTTTCTGAAACCTATAATGCGGTTGGCATACAGCAAGCGCTCTGTGGTTTTATGTGCTTTCCAGCCGATGTTGATGCTTAAATATCTGGCGCCAAGCGGAACATGGCACTCAAACTGAAAGCTGTATTTGTATAACTTCAGCTCATACCAGAACCCATCACCCTCTATGCCGCGCGTAAACACATTGCCGAACAGCTCTTTAGGCCTACTGAATAATGCGTAATGAAAGCCATACGCACAGTTGCGCCAAAGCCACATAACGCGGCAGTAATAGCGGATTAGTGGGCTACGTTGATGATCTCGATTTGTCCATTCTCGTGCGAATTTAAACCAGTGATCAACGTTGTACATTCCAAACCACCACTCATCGACTGCATTATCGTGCGTTTGAAACCAATACAGCGGTGTGATTAAGTAATCGCGGGGCATTGTGTACTGTTTACCAATGCGCTTAACATAATCAGTACGTAGGCGCGAAGTGACAAAGCAGGCGACAATGGGCGCGAGTAGATAGCAGACCAACTCAATGGCCAGCGCAGGGATGAAATACAAAAGCCAGATTAAAACGTTCATGGTTTTCCTTCGTCGTGTTCAATGGATTTTTCACAATGGTTGAGGTCAATTTTGTGCAGCAACTTACACAGCACACATGCCCACTTTTCACCGCGCCTAGCTGCCTTGGCGGCTCTACTACTGATTAGCTCATCCTCATGGCCACCAAGGGCAGCATTAGCTAATTGGTCGTAAGATTTAGCTAACGTCCAAGCGCGTGTGCTGCCACTTATAATGGCTAGTAACATCCAAACTGCTGCGACAAGACTTGCTAGTTGACACAGCAGGAAGATGCCGATCATTAGTAAGCGGGATTTCATGCTTAAGCCGTAACTATTTGACCAACACGCTGAATTGAAAGCGCTAAGGCTTCTTTTACTTCATCAACAGTAACAACAGCTTTTGTGTTGTCTGCAAGCGTCCATTCCGCAGATGTTTGGCCAACAAACTCTGCTGAGATGATTGCGCTCATCATGTTGTTTCTGGCTGTTTCGTTGCCATCGAATACTTTGCCACTGGACGTGGTAACAGTGATGGTATTAAGAGCTACTAGCTTATCTTTTTTAGCCTCAGCTGCGGCCAGTGCCTCAATTTGATATTGACTTGGTTCTGGTATTGTCTCGCTAAAATCCTCATCAGGTAAACAATCACTAAGATTGTTTATCGCCCGCCATCCTCGACCATCTTTTCTAACTGCGTATGCCATAAAAAACACCTTTCTTTAAATGTTGTCTTCCCATCCCAAAACCCTTAAAACGCCAGTTGTCGCCATGCTTGCCCAATAAACGCTTGTGGATTCCAAAGCCATGTCATTTGAAAAGTTTGTGGCAACATCCTGGCTAATAATTGGCGGCGGGGTCAAAGTATCCCATCCAGCCCAACCAGAGCTTGATGGGGCAACCCCGCAATAATTACTGGTGCTGTAAGTTGCAGCATTTAATATAACTATGCCAGCGGAAGGTGGGACAAAACTACTCAATGAGACAGCTACAGGAGTGAATGTGGTGTTGCTTATGGTGCCAGCCGCCCCACTTGCAGCTAATGGGTATGCTGTAACATTAGTTGCAGGCGCAACTTTGTATCTAACTTTTCTACCGTATTGTATAAATGACAATGGATATTTATTAGCTGTGCCATCAGTAATCATCGCACCAACCCGCGCCCATTTTGTATAGCCAACAGGCAAGGTAGGTGATGCCGAAGACAATGATGCAATGTATGCTTTTGTACCATCGTCTTTAGTGATGGAAAAAGCGTAATACCAGGTTGATGCTGCAACAGCGCCTTGGTCTAAGCCACCAGCCCCTGCAAGTGTCATTGTGATAGTGCCATTCCAATTGCGTGTGGTCAGGTACTCACCAGCGCCGTCACCAGTGATAATTTCATCAATCGTGTATGTCACTACCGCATTTGTGCCAGTTGCCGAGCCTTTAAGGTTTCTAAATGCGCCTTGTATAGCAGAGATGGCTTTTGAAGCACCGACCAATTTAAACGTTAACCCAGTAACCCCAATCGTCACTACACCATCATTAGTAATTTGCCAGTTAGTATCAGCATTTGCTGTACCTTCTTTAACCCTAATAATCATGCCACCAAACAACTCAGCGCCAGTGTCTGCACCTGGGTCACGTGTGGCTGGCACGGCTGACCCATTCCACACGTAGATGCCTCGGTCAGCCAGCGTTGCGTTATCTTTTTCCAAAAACGTATCACCAGCCACCATTACTGTGCCGTCAATATTCGCACCTGGCGCGGCAAGGTTAATCGCTGCGGTTGAAGCTACACGCACGATTTTATCGGCAGGGCCTTTAGCTATGTTAGTAATCGCCTGCAGCAGCTGTGTGTTGTCTGCTGGATTCAACGCAGTGCCAGTACCATCACCTTCAATGACGTTTGCAATCTCTTCTTGCAATGCATTTAGCGTTGAGGCGTTTAAATCAGTCGCGGGAATGCCAAGTGCTTTATTGCCGTCTTTATATCCATCTTTACCAGCACCGTGTAAATCAACGGCGCGGGTTGATGTATCAATTCTTTTCATTTTTAATATCTCCTATACGTAAGCAAAAATAGCTGTTGTATGCGCTGGCTTGTATTTGTTTATGCGGCATTCAATAGCTTCATCGCCCCATGCTCGCAGCGCATCGTTGCAGGTGCTATTGCAATTCATGACAAAAATGCCCGATGTGGATGGCAGATTGATTGTCCAAAAGTAACGGTCATCTGCTGAGTAAAGGGCATCGTTGCAATCATCGTTGCAGTTCATTGGTCTGTATTCATCAATCGTGGCATCTGCATAGCCCATGCTGGCGGCTAGGTTGATGAAGTATTTTCGGCTTTGTCCACCTTGCATAGTGAGTTTGCTTGTAAGTGCTACGCGCCTTTGCTCAATTGTTTGAGCAACTGTCACGCACGGGTCTGGTAAATCAGCTACACGCTCCCAGTCTTCAATTAGTTCGCTCGTTGTGCGTGGGTCTGATTCCATTATTAAGTCATCAGCACGTGCATCGATACGAGCAAACTCTTTTGCAATGCCTTTAAGCAGATTAGTGAGCACTGAATCAACATTGCGAGTCCAAGCCTTACCTAGTAGGAGTAGGCTTTGCAATTGCTGCACATAATTTTCAACACTTAGAGCCACGTAAAGTTTCCTAGTGTGATCATGTGGCCAGTGGTTACCTCAACATCTGCAACTGGTGATGTCATGTTGTAATTGGTTTCACCAGCTGCGAGGCTGATTGCCTCACGAATGTGCGAGATTAGTAACTTGCCTGGTATTACGCCTTTTGGAATTAAATTGGCTGGTATAGTGCCTGCTGGAATTGATTCTCTACGGAGTAGGTCTGTCAACTCGCTAATCACTGCGGCTTTTACTGCATCAGTGTTTGGCGTGACCGAAAGTGTAAAGTCAAGTGGTGAGGCAATTGGTGCGACTACAGAAACATCGGCGGTTGTGGGACGACTGTCATCTATATGGTTTTGTACCACCAAAACTTCTGCTGCATCTGGAATCAAGCTAGCATCATCATCACGCACAAAGCGTACTGTTACTGTTCCTCCGCCTAGTTCTTGCGGGTAAACCCATGCGCGAGTTACGCCTGATACTTCTAGCGCCCATGCTATGTAGTCATGATTTGCACCACCATGTGGCGGGTTTTTAATGCGCATGCCAACACGGTTGCTTAGGCTAATGTCACTTTCTTCATCTGCTCCACCAGTAAGTGCAGCTGCGTCAACAGTGGCGCTGCCATTAATGCCAGCGATAGGGGATGCCAGCGATAAAACCGTTCCAGCAACAGCATTGCTGGTTTGACCTGGTGTGAGTGCTGTAACGTTAACAACTGCCTGACCTGCGCTTATTGTTGCCTCTGCATCCGTAGAATACTCAACGCCATCAGCGCGAATTAGTACAGTATCAGCCTCAACTAATACACCATTTGTGCCAAGCAGCACTACTGGGCCAACAGCATAGCTAGCCTCTTTAAGTGGAACGTCTAGCCATAAGCTGGCATGCCTTCTTAGGTTTTCTGTGTCGGCGGTGTCATGAAATATCTGCTTTACGTTATACGCCAGGTTACCGTATAAACCATGAGCGAGTGCAGACACCATCTTAGCTATGATGTTTAAGTTTTTACGTCGAACCTTCGCATCAACGCCATCAATGCTTGATTCAATATCAGCCTGATTACGCTTGATTAGTGACTCTAGTGTAGGTCTAAACCACGCCATTTATACTTCACCCCATAAGTTATCAAACTTGTATCGCGTAGTGGAGCCATCAGGTTTTACGATATCAATCGTGGCGGCAATAATGCCCAGTGGGTGGTGACGTGTTATTTCTGCTGCTACATTCACTGCTTTGGCAATGCCATCATCTACCATCCATTTGAGCGCCTCTTCACAATATCCGCGCACGCGATTGACGGTGTCTGGGATTAGTTTGGCACTTTCAAGCAACCATAAACGGCTGCCAAACTTATCGCCTTCCACCTCAGAAAAGCTATCAATCCACGCGCCTCGCTTGTCACCAGAAGTGCCAGGCAATACATCGTCATCCTCAGCCCGACGATCTGTGAATAAACTCAGTATGACAGCCGTGTCTAGGCCGCTATCTTCCTGAAGCAATAAGGCGCTGATTGCATAGTCAGCGCCTTGCTCCATGTTGATAAATACTGTGCGGATGTCTGCCAAGAAAAAGCCCTCGTTTGTAAAACTGGGCTGAGAAGCGCTGGAGTAGTCCAGCTTTATGCGTATCAATTACATCTCAGCCACTTGAGAACATAGGATAAATGACAGGGGAAAAGGTGGCGACACTGAAGAGCTTCAGTAATAGAAAAGGGCGCTGTGGGCGCCCTTAGATTGGTAAATTACGCTGGTTTTAAATTGATGTCAAGGTATCTCAGGTGGTGAAATGATATGTGCGGTTCCTGGCACTTCGCCAATTTGCCATGTGTCTACTTTAGTTGGTAGCCACTTCTGGCCGTGGCCGTTCACGTCAAACCTGAACATAGAGCTTGCATGGATGACCACGTTGTCACCTTCAATGCGCGCGGTCTCGGTAGCCTTTACCGTGATGTTTTTGGCTACTACCTCAATACTGCCATCATTCTTAAATATGATACGATGCTTGTGTGCTTCTTTGTCTTTGTGCGTGTACATGACAGCTTCACCTGGCTGCAAATCTCTAACACGATAACGGCGATCATCCATTGCTAAAATTACACCGTGATCACGATTTCCAGATACGCAAGCCATAATGCCTTCAGCTCCGATAAGTGGCACTGATGAGAAAGCGTAATTCTGAAAGCGCTCAACACCGTCACGCACTTCGCCTTCCAGCAATTTAACCTGCACCAGTTGGATTCCTTTACCATCACTAATAGCACTAAGTACAGCGCGCGATATCATAAGCCGCACACGGCGTCGCATTGGGTCAAGCAACTTGTTTAGCGTATCAATCATTGAAAGTTACTCCAGCTATCAGCGTTAGCTTTCCGTGTGCCTTTTTCAACAGATCGGCCAGCACCATTTTTACCGTTAATCGCTGATTTTAATTTAGTGGTTTTAACGCCTACGACTAAATCAAATGCTTCACGGCCAACCAGTGAAAGTTCGGTGATCATGCCTTGTGTTTCATCTAAAATGTAAGTGCCACCTACAATCAGCAAGTTGGCATCTGCGCCTAAGTATTCAGATACTACATGCACCAATGTATTGGCTCTCCATAACTCACCATTGACATTGCGCCAGCCATTTATACGCACAGTAGCGCGTGCGCTACGGCCACGGCGTACATTACGCTCCCATTCCGCTCGCTGTTTAAATGTGGAATGTGCGCCTTTGTCTTCAGCAAGTACAATCAATGGACGATAGCGTTTAACGAAGCTATCTGTAGCAGTGGCACTGACTTGTGTGTGGCTCTCTGGTGAGTCAATGTCATCATCTGAGCCTCTGTCCTGGCCTTTAATATAATAATGGCTGAAACGCTCACGCATGCTTAAATTACCACGGCCATATAAGATGTTTTCACCCTGAGCCAACTCAGCAACAGGTGCGCCCGACTGCGCACGAGTGATCACTAAATTGCCCTTACCATCAGATGTTGGCATTACGGCACGCATGCGGCACGCGCGGTCTATACACTCGTGTGCGGTTTCACCTTCCTGTATGCTGAATGTGGTGAATCTATCGCCTAGTGGCGCGTTTATGATGACTTTAATGCCAAACGGCGCACAAATGTCGCGAACGATTTTGTCCAACGTCGCATTTACCCACTGGCCAGTTTTATGGATCGCTGAGCAGTCTACTAGGTCGCCAGTCTTGTCACGGCCAACAATACTGATTGCATGGCTGTTTGCATCAAACTCTGGTGTGTTGTCATCCACATACCCTGTGATCACAGTTTCACCATCCAGCAGTACTTGGCAAGCTGAGCCTATGCTAATTGGATATGGGTTGTCTTGTCCTGCCCATCGATCAGTGACTGATATTTCAAATGAGTTTGATATTTGCTCAATGCCAAAAGGTATGCTTGCAGACTTCCAGCCGCCGTATATGTTGCCGTTAACTTTAAGCTCAATCATCTGTAAGCACTTCCAACACTTTTCCACCTTGCACAAAGCCAGGGTGAGCAATTACGTTGCGATTAACAATATCTTCATCTTTTCTTGCATCACCATAAATCATGTAAGCCAGAACTACCGCTGGTAATGTAGCCTTTGGTGTGTACTTGATAATATTAGGCAAGTCTGTGGCACGTGCGTTTATGTCGCGCACAACCGCAGTACGCAAATCAGATAAGGTGTTAAATACATCGTCAGGCGCTGTTAGCTGCTCAGTCTCAATTGCATCTACAATCTCATTGCGGACTTGCACCGCTTGCGTTGTGCTTTCGTAGTTAATGCTGGCCGTAGCACGTGCCGCCTCAATAATGGCTGTTCTGCGCGTTAAATCGGCCACCGCTATACGGTTATTATCTTGCTGAATTCGGCTAGGCGTGGTGCGGTTAACTGACTTGTGGCGATAACCAAATAGGTTTTTAAGCGAATTAAAGGCTGACATGGCACCACTAGATAAGCCAAGGAAACCAGATATCTGACCAGTGATTGAACTGGCCAAGTTAGTTGGTAAGCGCATGAGCTGCGTTAACTTGCTCACGATTCCATTAGCGTTGCTGGCAAAGGCTGGGAGAATAGCCATGTCTGGCAGCATGCCGCGTGCTAGCGCTAATGTACTGCTTAATGCTGTGTTGATTTGGGTCATGGCATCATCTGCCACAAACTCAGGCAAACCATCTACATTGAATGTCTCTGCAAAATCATTTTCACTGGCTGCAATAGCGTTATCAGCCATCACATCCACAATCGCAGCTGTGTCTGGCCTGATGTTAGGCTGTTTGTTTTCACCAGTTTGGGTAAATGTGACGCTCCAGCTTTGACGGCCACCTTGATCTATACTTTCGCTAGGGCGGCAATCAGTCACGCTTACCGTCATACGACCACGCCACGGATGCACTAATTCCCCAGAACCTTCTTTTTCAAAGGCAGCTTCAAGTGCATCACGCTCGGCCACGTAGTTATCACCAAGCACAAATATGTCTAATGTAAAGACACGCGCTTTTAAACCTAAATCCTCAACATAAGCTTCGTCCTTACTGGCGTATTCATTTACCACATTGCGGCGGCCAATCTGACCATCCGATTTAGTGGTTAAGAATGGCACGCCGCGAAAGCTGCCTTTGTGCATTTTATCTGCCATTAGTTAGTCGCCATATATGGACCATTGGCCATGTTAATTTTCATGCCAGGCTGATTTGTTTTTAAACTTGAGGTGGCACGTCCATCAGCATCTATTTTTACTGTCAGCGTACCGTTTAGCTCTTGGTCTTTACGTGCACGCCATTCGCGTTGAGCCTTATCAGGATCATGGCCAAACAATTTATTAAGCTTTTCTGTAAAACCCAGCAATGCACTAGCACGCTCTTTGTCTTTGCTGGTATCACCAGCCATTTTAGTTACACCATACATAGCTAATAATGGCGTAGCTCCTATTGCGGCAGAGCCAAGTGAGAGCCTGCTGAGCATAGAGGCTGCACCAGCTGTTTTCGCAGCTTTGCCACCAGACCCTTGTGCTGTCGGTAATCCAGTACCCATTCCACCTTCACCCATGTTAACGACATAAACTGGAGTTACACCTGCAGCAGTTTCTAGAGCCTTACCTGTTGCAACACCTGCACCCATATTGCCAAATTTCCCTGCAATAGAGCCTATTGCTTTGCCGCCGTATCTGGTAGCCAATAGTGTGGCGATTGCACCGCCTCCTGCCGCAAGTGCCATGTCGTTGCCATCCATGCCAAGACCACCGTCTTTCTTGTCGGCCATCGTGAATTTAATGGCATTAGCAACCGCATTATTAATAGGGCGGGCCCAGCCATCAGCAGCTTCACGGAATGCAGTTTTAAGGCGACCAACCTGATCAACAGAGTTGTCGATAGCTTTACTAAGGTCTTTTTCCAGCGTGCCACTTGCATTGGTAATTTCACCTGAAAAAGCCTTAACTTTATTAAGCATGTCTCCACCAAGTAAAATACGCATACCTTTAATCGTATCTAAGTCAGCATTGCCGAATGCTTTTTGAACGAACAGCGCACGACCTCTTTCTGTATTTATTTTGTCATACTGACTTTTGATATCAGCAAGGACTTTAAGTGGATCTCGACGATCACCTTTCTCATCAAAGAACTTAACTCCTGTAGAGTTCTGAGCATCTTTCATATATTTTAGATTTGTAAAAACGCGCATTGTGCTATCTGCCAAAGTTGCCAAGCGCTCTGGTTGACGCTCAATCTGTGATAAGCCCTCAATAAATGCAAGTGTGGTTTCAAAACCAAACCCTGCACTTGCAGCATTAGGGCCGATTCGCCCAAAAATGCTAGAAAGATTCTCAAGTTCTGCATTGCCTTGGCGACCTGCTACCGTCATTTGATCTAGTAACTTAATTGCAGTATTTGGCTTGGCTAGATCAAATTCAAATGCACTGGCCGCAACCGTTAAAGCACCCGTTAAAGTTTCAGCTTTGGCACTGGTTACTGCTACGGCTTTATTGGTGGCATCAATTACTGGTAGCGCTTCTTTAAACTTTAACCCAGCTTGTACAGCATTGTTAAAGCCTTGCTCTAAATCATCAACTGGCTGACCAGTTTCCTTGCTCATGCGAAATAACTCTTTTCGCAAACCAGATACTTCGGCCTCGCTAGTTCCTGCTGTCTGCCCAATTTGCGTTAATGTTTTATCCATACGAGCAGACTGCATAATGGCCGCTGTGGCACCAATAGTTACGCCTATTGATGCCAACTTACCTTCAACAGAATTTAACGTGACTTTTAACGCATCAAATTCACGCTTTGCTGTGTTGCTGAATTTACGAACACCGTTTTCACCAGAGGTTAACCCAGATACAAACCTGGTAGCATCTGCGTAAAGCTTCATAGATAAGGTTAAATCACGGTTCATCTTTTTTCAACGCTTAAGCGGTCCAAGTAATGGTTAAATTCATCAACTGGCAAGGCTTTAATTTCACCAATTGACCAGCCCGTTTTAAGAGCGATTAAAAGTATCTTGTCTAAGAGTCCTCTTGATCGCTCGGCACGTCTTCCCCCAGTAGGTCTACCTCAATCTGTGCGTCACGCAGAACGCGGTAGTTTCTCGTTCCCCAGCTTTTAAGCATGTTAATGGTGAACGGTCCAGTAAATGTCGCGCCCTGATCATTGCTGACTTGATTGAGTTGGCGCACCATCATCTGTCCGTTAAAAGCCAGCGGCGTATGTGCGCCACCGCCTGTGCGTGTCAATTCCATTTCAGCTTCAAACATGTCACCAACTGTGGATTCGCGTATATCAAAATGGGTGTAGTTAACACCCGCAATGGTGATTGGTTTGGCGAATGGCTTCTGATTAGATAATGACATGATTAAACCTCTTTAAATGAGCCGTAGAAGGTAGCCTTGATGCCGTCTTTAGATAACTCTGGCACAGGGCCATTAGAGGCATTTGAAGACACGTAGCTTTTTCCATTGTCAGAATCAAAGGTCATATTGACATTCTTGATCTTTTGAATGTCTGTAATGCTTACATCATCTGACGCAATGAAGGTGCAATCAACCTGACCAGCTTCATGTTGATATTGCATGCCTGCAAAACCGCTGTCACCAACCACTGGCGAACCAGCTTCACCACCAAGCTTAATGGTTGCCCCCTCTTTAGTGTTATAGCGTCTACCACCGATAGTGATATACGCGCGTCCGTGAATTGCCATATTAATGACTCCTTTAAAGTGTATTTATTTGTAAAATGTGTTGGCTTATAAAATGTACTGAACTGCGCCAGCAAATACGTCAAACTGGTTGACCAGATTAGGCGGCAAGATTGCATTAACCCTATTTTTATCAACATCTGAGCGCACACAAATCAGCTCTTTGATAAACTGATCTAAATCCTCAAGTAATCCAGCTTTCTCTAAGCGCATGGCCGTAGGGATTAATGAATTGTTCACGATCAGTTTAGGCGTTGCGATTTTTTGTCCTGGCTGAATACGATCCAGCACATCATCACCAGCTAACTTGTGGTTAGGGAATGTAGCAACCACATCGTAAGCAAACACAAAGCGCATATAGTCAGCTGTCCACTTGGTGTTCAGCTTAAGCATGCTACGATCTTCCATCCCGAAAGTATTGGTTTGGTAAGTGGTGATTACCTGTTCGATGTGGCAATTACCACCTTGATCAAAGGTGACTGTACTGCAACCGTCATGCAACAACAGGTTACGTTCAGCATCAGTAAACTGGTCAGTCTCAACTGGTGCCATTACATCAGGCAAATACAGCCCTTTGAATGGTAGCGCTGGGTCAATCGCACCACGGAACTCAACAGCACCTGCAAACTGGGCGACATTCACCCAAGGTAAAGATGGGCAACCTTTTAGACCTAAGAATGAAGACTGCTTGCTATTGCGCGCGCTGCCGTAGGTTGAAAGTGCGCTATAGCTACCTGATCTGTAGGTAAACACATGGCCTTGCTTCATGTTCATACCGCTAAAGCGTAGCTCTAACTCCGCTTCCATCAGCGCCATGTTTGCTGGGTCGCTCCAAGGCATCACAATCGTGTATGGCGCAATGTTGCTCATTGCCGTGATTGCTGCAGTCACATCAGGGTTGCCAGTGCCACCAGCCATAGCACCAATGGCAACAGTAATGCCTTTAGGTGTAGCTTCACCAGGGTAATAGTTAACACGCAGATCAATACCGTTGCCTTCAATGCCTTTGTGGCGTGAAGTTGGTGTTACAACACCAGCAGCACTTGCTGCGGTCACGGCACCATCAAGATCAGCATTGATTGAAGCAGCTATTGCCGCTGCAATCTGCGTCGGTGTTTGTGCTGCAGTTATGCCAACTGGCACTGAGCGGCCACCAACACGCAGATACAAGGTGCCTGATTCAGTTGGCGTGCCTGTAATGGTGATTGTGCCTGCAGCAGCTACGCCAGCCTCTAAATCATCTAATGCTAGGCCATAAAGCTGAGTGTACGGGTTTACTTTAAGTATGGCGGCAATCATTTGTGCGCCCATTGATCCACGGCCATAATAATTAACGCCATCTTCCTTACGCGTAATTTTTGACAGTGCGCCAGCTTGTACCGTACCAGTGCTCAAACGTTGGCAGAGCACCAACATTTTATGTGACACAGCAGGTAAGCCACGAATTGCACGGCTATGGTCAATCTCAATCTTTGCGCCTGGTACTAGCCAGTCTTCAGGAATACTTAAAAAGGTAATGTTGTCTGCCACGGTGTTCTCCTAATTGATGCGCGGATTAAGCGCCTTTTGTTTTTGGTTCAGTAGGCAACTTGTCTGTTAGTGTCACGTCGCCATCTTTCTCGCGGCGCGCCCAATAGGTACTGTGAATCACAGTGTCGCCACCTTCTGGTAAGTAGGTACCATTTTCTTTACGAATCTTTAACCCTGATTTTGGTGTTACAAATACTGGTTGATGTAGCTTTGCCATGTCTTACTCCTGTAAGGTTATGTTGTCGGTTAAGTCTGGTTTGCTGGTGCTATGGTCAGGCGGCTCTTGGCTCCATTTGGTATGCTCGGCAGCACTGGCATGCGGTTCAATGTCGTATTGAGCATTGAAGGTAATAAAGTCATCTAAACCCGCTGGATCAATACTCGGTGGCAATGTCGCTTGCCCTTGCAGGGTGATCACAGCAACCTGCAAACCTGCTTTGTAAATCTTTTCATCATTCATAATACTGATGCTGCTTGCATATAGCGTCACACCGCCTGCTTTATATCCGTCCAGGAGCGCGGCTACAGTTTCAGCAATCTGGTACATGCCAATCATCTTGCCGTCACCCTTACGAGTTGCTGCTTGGCCACCTGCATTTCTGGCAACACATGCAATGCCAAAGCCCACGTTCACTATTGAGTCCTTGATAGCAAAGCTTGCAGCTGGTGCAACGTAAACTGCGGGGGCGTCAGTGGCAAACTTGCTCACCAGTGAATCACCATCAAGATCAGGCAACGTGCCTATTTGCTTTAGTTTCTTAGCGATAGGCGACTTATTAATCTCAGCGACTAATGCGTTTTCAACTTCAGTTAGCATGGTTGATCATTCCATTAATACGAGCTTGCAATGCGTCCAGCATGTCTAACTCATCGGCGCTTGAAATACCAATAAATGCACGCGCAACTAGGTTTACTCTACGGATAGCACGTCCTGCATAACCGCCAAACTGGTGGATGGCTGCATAAATTCTGTTAGAACCCCACTCAGCAAACTTGCTGTTTGATAAGTGCGTGATAGAGTCGCCAAGGTGGCCATCTTTGGTTAAAGTCTTACCGCCGTTAATCTGCACACGGATGCTTTTTTTCCAGCGATTGCCTTCAGGATCAATCTGTGTTGCAAATCTCTCACGTGTAGTGTTCTCGCCGATCACTGCAATGTCTTCCATCGCGGCGGCAGGGTTACGGCCTAACGCGATGAGTTGAGTAATCGTTGCGCGTATCTTGCGATCATCTTGCTCAACCTTGAATTTGAAGCCGCTCATTAGATAAAGCCCCCATCCTGACGGCTAAACACACGGCCATTTGATACCAGTTGCGCGCCATCATTAGCTTTTGGTTTATTGCCGTCACTATCAATACCAAGGCTTATCTCACCCTTGCTGATTGATTTAAGCAGCTTTAATGCATCTGCATTTCGGTTTGATATGGCCTCTGTTGCCATGTCGTCATAAAGTGCGTACCTGGTTAAATCACAGGTAATTGTCATGACTAGGCGCGGCACTGTAACGAGTGGCACTGAATATCTGCCAGAGAGAAAGCCATTAACTGTGCTTTCTGCATCGAGCAGCTTGCTGTTAATTAAACTGAGCGCAGCCGCTACTGCTGCCTGTTCGTCTACTGTATAGCCAGACAAGTCTTCACCTGTAGCTGCAGCAGTGAGTAGCTCTGGTGTGATTAAACGAGGCAATCCACGATCACTGCGCTGGGCAATCTCTTCAGCACCAAACTGGGTGATCATGTTAGTAGCGGTTACGTAAGTCATGATTATTCAGCGGCCACTTCAATTTCAACTTCAGATACAGCCAGCAAACGTTCATCCTTGATTTGCTTGATTTGCTCTTTAGTTAGGTCTTCAATTTTTAAAACAACAGCATCACGACCAAAAACATGGCCACCACGACGAAAGCCTTCACGCGCTGAAACCACTTGTAAAGCTTTAACCTTTTTCGCTTGAGCTTTAGGTGCAGTCTTAGCATCATCTTGTTTTTTGGTAGCAGCTGCATCAGCTCCCTTGTTTTCATTTGTTGATGACATTTATATCTCCTTATAGGTTTGTTGTTTAAAGGCCATCTATGAAATGGCCTTAGTTCAAGTTAAATTAAGCTACTGTGCCGTCTGAGCCAAAAGCCAGTTGCCAGAAACCGTAGCCAAAAGCGGCACGCGCTTCAGCACCGAACTTAAATTTCTTACGGCTAAATACGTCATCAGATTGCGCGTCTGTTTGTTCAACAAACACAGGTGACTTACGGTCCTGAAAGACAAACGGTTTTACAGGTTTGGTTGTATCTAGCAGGAACCAAGCTGTATCTGAAGTGATACGCGCATCAACCACAACGGTCGCCGTATTTTTGTAAGGGTTAGGCTTGCCATCTTCAAGCTTATCGTTCGTCATTAGGGCATTCGCCGTATCTTCTAGCGCAGGCCCCACCAACAATACGTTTGGAGTAACATTCAATGGTCGGCCTTCGTCATCCTTAAATTTCTTCATGGCTGTACGATATGCACCGTAGCTGGCTTGCGCTGCTGCCAATGTTGAAATTGACAACACCTTGGTGCCTTTATTTGAAACGCTGGCACCTGCAACTGTATGATCAGTGTCAAAGAAGTATTGCCCGTCATAGCATGCTGTTGTAAAGCCTAAATTCACTACCTCCAAGATACCTTCATCAGGCATCTGTTTGGCTGACCATCCTGCCATTTCAGCCTGTGGCCCATAAATACCAAGCGTGTCATCCTCAATATCGTTACGGTCAACTTCTACCGTGGCTTCAAAGTCATCGTTGACTAGCGTATATTTAGCAGCTTCAAGCGATTTGACTTGCTTATCACCAATCCATTTACGCATTTTTGGAAAGTTTGATAACCATGCATAGTCATTTTGTCCAGTTGTTGATGGCACACGCATGGCAATCTTTTGCCAAACCGAAGGGGCAGCTGCAAAGGCGTTATTGAAGGTTGTTTTCAAACTGATAAAAACATTGCCGATGGTTTCTTTATTAACCAACATACCGAGCATGCCACCGCCAGCCATTACAGATTCTGGGCTCATGTCAGCTGCATATGCAGGCAGACCAAACATCCCCACCATTGCGGCGGCTGCCCCAATGGTTAAGAATAAGATTTTTGATTTGTTCATTGTGTTCTCCTGTTGTTTATTTGAACGTTATAACTAAAAAAACTGTGTTAAAAATGTGATTGGTTACTCGACCCAGATGCCGTCTGCATCCACCTGAATAACCTTGCCTGCAGCCGAACGAGTGTTGCCACCATTTGTTTTAGCTACTGTTTGGTCATCGACGATGTAGCAAGTAGCCCCTAGGTCTGCCTGTACAACTGCATCAGCTGCATGGTTAAGCCATTTGAAAGCTTTGCCTCGACGAACTAAAACACTCTTGTCACCAGCAGCGCCAGCAGTGTTATTCACTTGCTCTTCAGCACGGCCAAAGTATTTAAGTGTTGTGGCCACTGCACCAGGTGTTGCAAAACCTGCTGCGTTAATCGCGACCAGTGAGCCTGCATAAACCTTTACTGCAGCAAGTGGTACTGATACAAGCTCACCATCTTTCAATGGGGTGTTGCGGTCATTTGTTAGTGCCATTTCTTTCTCCTAGAAAGCCTCATTTACATGAGGTGTTAATGTGTGAATCTTTAAACTTGGTTATTAAGCAGAAGCCTGCAAAGTTTTCTTGTAGTCTTCAGGGGATACGCCCATTTGTTTGCAAACTGCTAATTGGGACTCGGTAAGGTCGGTAATGCCGTCACCTTCTGGAATATTGCCGCCTGTCTGTGTGGCGGTTAACGCTACAATAGGCTGAGCCGTAGCAATATAAGAACGTAACGCGGCAATGTCACTTTCACCCAAACTACGCGCCCAAGCCTCTTGCGTTGGTAATAAACGGCTATCAGACAAAGCGACAGTGACCAGATCATTCACTTCATCTTCGTTAATCTTTTTGTTAAGCGCTGCGAGCTGAGTCTGTAAATCTTGCATCACTGTTACTGGCACAAACTTAGCAGGGTCTGGCGTAGCAACCTGTGCGGTTAGGCTTGCGATTGATTGATGTTGAGCACTCAAGTGAGCGATAAGGTTAAAGCTTGCCGCTGCTGTAGCGTTTTCAGCCTTGATCAGATCAACCGCTTTGTTGACTTCAACCAAAATGTCATCAGTGGTTGCCAAAGTTGGCAGGTTAAACATCCAGCGCAAGCGCTCTAGTAAAGCTTCTAAGTCCATTGTTAAACTCTCCGTGTGTGTTAAAAGTTGTGAAGCAGCCGTAATGGTCGCTTCGCTCATGCCATCTAAAGCAGGACTGTTGGTGACTGCACCAAGTAGGATTTTTTGTACTGCGCCTGTTGTTTTGCTGTAAGCAAATACAGGTGAGAAGTAGAGGTATTCTTTTGCTTCAATATGCGCTTGTGCTGTGGCTGTCCATTCAACATCAGTTGCGAACAGACCTTCACCTTCCCGCCACTCAACGGTTTTAAACCAACCAGCAGCAGGCGCTGGCTTGCCGTTATCTTTGGATAAAAGTGTTTGATGTTCGTAGTCGATGACTATGCGGTTTTTACGTGCAGATAAATCTGCAATGAGAACGGCTGCGATTGCAGCGTCAATAAACCAAAAGTCAACCTCGGTAGGGCGGCCATCTACTGACCTGAACTCACCAGCGGGGAATAGTTGAAGCTCTGCCGTTGCAGTAAGGGTAAAGCTACAAGCTACGATTGCAGCATCTGTTTTCTTGAGTTGTTTTGATTTTTGTTTCATGTCGCCCATTTTCATGGAGCGAGGGGGTTGGTGCGATACTGAGGAGCTTCAGTAGTGAGGTGGCAGGGGTGATTGCGTTGCCACTTTTAAAGATTACCTGCTATAAAAAAACTAGGCAACCATTAATTTATTAAAAACCGCCTTCTATTTGTGATAAATATACCGCCTAGAATAGCGTTAAACCCCCGTTAAAAACGATTAACTATTTTTTTGCTAGTGAATGCCGCTTGAAACATTAAAATACAGCCTAATCGGCGTTTAAAAACTTTGCTTGATTTAATATTTTGCTATTTGTTAACAGAAGGCTTAAACTTGACAGCAAGCAGGTGCGACACGGTGATATTCTCCCGGCCGTAACACAGCAGTGATGCTGGAGTGCTATGTGGGGTTTCCGCTTTAAGCGGACTGGGAGGCCCCACCACCTGCGTTTTATTTATTCAGTAGCCTCTTAATCTCCCTATCACGCTTTACTTGGTCACTTGATAAGCGTCTGAAGCTAGTCATAAACACAGCTTTACCTGTGCCTGTTGTTTTAACAACAGTGACATAACCATCCAGCTCCAACAAATAGATCAGTGAATTCCCATCTTGGATTCTAATTCCACGTTCAATTGCCTGCTGCACAAAGGCATATTCTTCAACTGCCAACTCAGGGTGTACTCTCAGTTGCTTCTGCATGGTTTCAGCAGATAGCCTAACAGTGTGCGTCTTCGCACCGATGGCCGCTGCATCGTCATCACTAATTACGCCTATCGGGAACAAGCCTTTTGGTGCTGCAAAATATTGCGCAAAAGACTCACCCTGCAAGAGCGACTTGAGCGTGCTTGCAGCCAATGCTACGTTCACAGCATCAAGCTTATCGGTGATGTATTTTGGTAGGTTAGCTAGCCTGCCACCTGGTGGGTAATTGAACGAAGGGTGTACGCCTTTAGGCACTTGCATCACTTCACCAGTGCGTTTGTTTGTGTAGTTTACTTTTGGCACTACTGGCGCTTCAGACACTTTCAAACCCCGCCGCTCTAGCATGGCCGCATTCATCTGACGCACGCGGCATTTGCAGCCATATTCTTTCACTGGCATGTGCGATAGCCAGAATGGGTCATCGGCAGGCAGCACCATGCCATCCCATGAGGAATGCACTAGGCGCGGGTGTTCGCTATTGTTGCCGTCATATTGCAGATATGGGAATGCAGCCTTTGCATTTTGAATGCGCTCCCATTGCCCCTCGCTGTGTGCAGTGCGTAAGTTGGTGTCGTAAATCGTTTTAAGCCTACGAGTACTGCCCAGCTGCACGTTCTTTATCTCGCCAGTTTGCGGGTCTTCCATGTCAGCTTTACCCCACCAGCCTTTTTGCACCAGTATCGGTTTTAGCTGCTTGCGAAAATCACTAAACGGCGTGCCATCTGACAGCGCTGCATCAACAGCCTTGCGGATATCTTCCAGCAAGTCTATCTGCATGGCCTTGGCCACGGTGAAGGCGGCTTGGTGCTCTTGCTGCCACACATCCTCCCAAGCAAAGCCGATCAAATATCCTTTTTGCCTAAAGTATTCAATGGCCTCTTTAGGCGGCAGTGATTTTAGCTCAAACATTATTCAGCGCTTGGGCCATTAACACGCCCCCAAATGCTTGCAGCAAATTGACCTTGCGTTAACGCCTCTGTCACAAGGCTAATATCCATGCCTGCAATAAGGCTTGGTAGCTTTGCTGTAAATTCTTCATATGATTCTACAGAAGCAGCAAGGGCGGCAATTGGCTCAATAAGTGGGTTTGTTACACGCTCCCAATCGCTGGACATCTCCTCACCTAGTAGATCAAACTCATCTTGGTCTAAGTTGGCTGTAGCCGCAACGATACGTGTTGCAGCTACCTCATTAGTTTGTCCTGGCACTTCTTTTTTTGCAGGCTGCAGTACTGCTTCACCTTCTTTTGGTAGCGGTATTCCAAGCTTCTCATGCGCCCAATTAACAGGCACTTGCACGCCAATGGCAACCAGTGGAGGCAACGCGTCAGAGTAGGTTTTAATATCTTCAGGCTCGCGCAGATCAAACTGCCACTTAGGCATGCGGCGTGCGTCTTCTATGCCGCCAAGGTTAAGCGCAATCAATGGGTAAACAATATCCCTGCTGAGCGTACCAGCAAGCTGCATCGCGTCTGACATCATCAAGTCATGGCGCACCTCATTATGTACATTACCTAGTGCATTGGTGCTGCTCTTGCCATCAGCCTGACTGGTAAGTGTGCCGCCTAAAATAGCTTTGCTTTGGGTCCGTTCGCACCAATCAATCATTGCTTGAAATGGATCGTGAGAGCCTTTGGCCGCATCTTTAAAATCAATCTCCATGCCATCAGGAATAATGCCAGCTGCATCATGGCCAATAGCCAATACAGCACGTAGTAGTGTGGCTTTCTCATCATCGCCTGAGCCGCTTGGATATTTGCCCAAGCGTAGTGGCAAACCATAAATCTCAAGGAACTCTGCAAGATCTCGCACGCTGTAGTTTTTAAACAGGTATGGCCAAGCTAATACACGGTGTAATCCAGACCTAGCAAGATAGCCAGACTTAGCTTTGTGGATATGCTTAACCCAGCCGAACGGTTGCAGTGCTTGGCCGTTCATTGAGTTATCACGTAAGCGAAGCTCGGTGCGTGTTTCGTTATCGGTTTTAAACCAGCTTTGTGGTCTGTGCGTTATTTCTTTTGGTAGCCATGTGCGGCCAAGCAACTGCCACTCAATTTCTTGGCATGAGAAACCGTGCCCAATAGCATCAAGCGCATCAAGGATCACGTCTTCAATATTGGCAATATCCATCACCAGCTCTTTAGCTTCAGCTGCGATCTTCTTTTCTTTAGCACTTGGGTTACGTGGCGGCACTATGTCCCAGCTAATCTTCAATAAAGCACGCTTACGCTTGCTCATCTCAGAAAAGATATGGCCGTCTTTTTCTTCCATATCTAAAAACAGATCATGCTGCGCACGAATATCACCTTGCTCTGCATTCTCCATAATTCTGGCAAGTTTTATGGGCGTTAAACCACGGCTTGGGTGGCCTGCAAACTCATGATGTAAACCGCCAACTTTGGCGGTCTGTGATTCTTTTAACTCCAGCTTTTTAATGGGCTGCCCGTGTTGATCTAGTATCGCTACCATGCGCCACCTCCTGTTGATTCTCTATTTGATTTACCTGCGCCTTGATAGGAAATGCCACCCGATCCACTTAGTGCTGTTACCCATAGCATGTGCAATGCGTCAGGGCCATCGTCATGGTCTGCTTTTGGAAAGTGTCTGAGTTGATCCAATAGCGTTTTATGATCAGGGCTGATTTTAATGAGGCCATTAGCCATATGCGGCTGCAGTGTTTCGATGCGTAGTAGTTTGTCCGTGATAGGTTGCACTGCTCGTGCAGGCACTGGCACACCCAATGCAGCACTCCGCTTGATTAACTCTGTACGCAAGAACTCCTGAAACTGCACGGTTTCCACGCTCCAAACTACGCACTTGTAAATACGCTGCAGCTCAATGACGTCGCTAATGATTCTATCTGGCAAGCGCTTTTTGATATCAGCTCGCACGACATACAAAATACCAGTGTTACGCTGATATCCACCTACCAACAATGCAGATGGGTCACGGCTAGCGCCATTTTTACCAAGTGAAGGATCCACCGCACCAAAGTAAATTAGATCAGGAGGTAATTCCGCATATAGTGCATTATTGATGCATTCGGCAAAGGGTGCATCATCACCACTTACTGGGTCGTTCTGTTGCTCACTATCAAATGCGGCACGGCCATCACGCGCACGCTTTACCATCAAGGTGTATAACGGTTGCCCTTGTGGCCAACATACAACAGCACCACTATTCATTTCCACCATGTTTTGCTGATAGAAGCGTTTTGCTAGATCTTCGCCATCATGTAATAGGGCATCTTCCCACTTGTCCCACAGCTGCATATTGTCTGGCCAGCGGATAATTGCGCGGAATGTTTTAGCTCGCCATAGTGGATTTTTAAGCAGGCGTGCCAGTAATGAGTCGTAATGTAATACCGTGCCAATAACAACAACATCCATGCTGTCATCAGCAGCTCCCAAGCTTAATACTGTCTTCTTTAGCCAGCTTTCTAGCTTGTCACGTTGGTCTGGGTTACGTACATTCTCATCATTCTCAAGATCATCACCAATCGCTAAGTCTGGCCGATACGCGCCATGCCGCAAACCACGCATGCGCTTGCCAGAGCCAAACACCTGCACTTTGACATCATTGTCTGTGATAATGGTACCTACTTGCCAAAGCCTGCCCCTACCTGTTGCTTGAGGATAATCCATTGCTAAACGAGGGTTAAATTCAAGTTCAGCTTTAATCGCTTCTAGCATAATAGCTGCTTGGTCAAACGCATCCATGATAATGACTGGGTAATGCTTGCGACCTGTGACAATGCACCAGATTGTAAATATCTGCGTGACGATAGTCGATTTTGCATTACCACGTGGAGCCGCAATCGCATCATGGTCTCCAGTGCCATTGTCTACAATATCGACCAGGCGTGAGTATAGGTAATTGTGCAACTCAGCATTGTCATGCTTGATGTAGTGTGGGAAATATGTGCGAGCAAACACCTCAAGGCTATCTTTTGCTTTTGCAATACGCTCAGCCATTGCCTTGCTATCACTAGAAAAGCCATCTACCTCTGCCTCAATACGGCTACGCAGACTTGCAATAAGGCCTGCGTACTGTTTGCTAAATTCGCGCGTAGTAATCTGGTTATCCATACTTTACCCGCAACTCTGGCTCAAACTGCTCAAGTGCTTTAAGCAATATGCCACCAGCCTCTTGATGATGCTCTGCAACAAAGTTTGCAAAATCACCAACTACTTCTAGCGCAATACTTAGCCGAGCCAGTTTAGGTGCACCACGTGCTGCACCTGACATTGTTTTATGATAAGCATCTGACAGTCTGCTCAATGCCTCAGCTTTACTTAAAGCAGGAATATCTTCCTTAGTGCTAAGGTCGGTGACAATAGAGTTATATAGCGTTACAAATGTACTAAGCATAGCCTGTGTCACAGCCTCGGTGCCAGCGCCTGCCATGTGGCTTGCTGCACGGGCTTTTTCCCAATCATCACCACTGGCTAGTGCATCACGCTTCCATCGGCTTGCTGTGCCAAATGCTACGCCAATTTTTGTGGCGGCAGCTTCTAGGCTTAAGGCCTGGTGTACAAAAGCGGCACGTAAATCATTGCGATGCTCAATTCCGTAAGCCATTAACGCATTCCAGTCACTGCTTTTAATTTCTCAATGGCAATGGCCATGCCAATACTGATAATGCCGCCAGAGATAGCACCGTTTAACGCGGCTTTGTTTTCCACCTTGCGCAGTCTTTCATCTAATCCATCAAGCTTTTTTTCAAAGGTTTCTTTTTGGTCTGCTTGGCCGTCAATCACTAGATCAAGCTTTCCTTTGATCTCACCCAGCAAACGACTCTCATCGGAATTCATTATTGTTTTTCTCCATTATTCAAGGCAGGCGCCCGTACTGTTCATTAAAGGCCTTACACTCTGTACAAAGCCGCACACCAGGGTAGGCAATCCTTCGTGCCTCTGGTATTACTTCACCACAACTAGGGTTAACACAGAATTTGGCAGAGGGCAGATTTCCTGCATTTTTGACTCTTGCCCTAACCGTATTAATGCCGCTGTCTCTCTCAGACTCTTCAAGTATCTGCGCTTGATCAGTAGGTAGCATTTACCACCTCGCCCAAACGCCAGCACCTACAAAGTAGTCAGGGTCAATTGTGCTATTGATGGGTTGATCAACCGTACCGACCACGCCAAAATGCAGAGCTTTTACCTGAAACATGCCTTGTTTAACTTCTAACCTTGCAGCTGGCTGGCCGTTTTTAATTCCCATATATAAGCCAGCCTCGCCACGTGAATCTAATGCAAGCCAAGGTAATGGGTCGCGCTTAACAAACGTTTGGCTTTCACCAGTGTCTGTGTTGATGAGTGTGGTAATCGTTTGAGGGTGGTCATCAGCAGGCACTTGATTAGATGCAATGACATCTAAAGCAGGGTTGTCCTGGATAGCTTCAGGGAGCTTGATGGATTTTTTAACGGTGGCTGGGTAAACTTTAACGGCCTTAGCCTTAATTGGCTTATCAACAACAGCCACCTTTTTTACTTCAGGTGCTGGTGTGGCCACTATGTTTAAACCCACTGGTGGAGTAGGCTGCGGAACTTTATATCCCTGCATAATTGAACTGAAAATTAAGCCAATAATTACCATGCAAGCTATTACAACAATCGCACCCTTAATAAGGGTTGCATTCTCTTTCCAAACCTTAGCCAATTGCATGTTGGCCTCCGTTCACTGGTGAAATAGGCGTTAAGCACATGGCGCGTTCGGCTTGGCGGCGCTTGGTCAGTCCATACACTGGCACAAGCTGGCCGTTAACCCTCGCTTTGTTATAGGCCAGTATGCGATTACACGCACCTGCGTAATCCCCATCATTTAGCAGATCAATAAGGAACTTGTTTTTTGGTAATCCAGATTTGCAGAAGTTTCCAGAGCCAACGTTATAGGTAAGCGAGACAAACGCATTGTATTGATTTTGGTTAAGCGGCACTTTTACGCAGGCCAGTACAGCCTTGCCGTGTGCCGTTAGCTCTTGCTTAAGCAGGGCATCACACTCCGCCTTGCCGTAGGTTTTGTCTTTGATAATGTCTGCGCCAGTGTAGCCATTACATACAGTAAGTACGCCAGCAATGTCACGATATGGCTTTAGCTCTGTGCCTTCCCACCCACTCACAAATGCGAGTGCAGATGCACTGGTTAAGCCTGCTAATAGAATTTTGTAAGATGCTCTCATGTAACCGATGGTATGGCATGAGGCTTTTGATTGCGCCACTGAACCGCTTCAGTAAGCAAAAAGGGGCGCTGTAAAGCACCCCTTTTTTAAACTACGCTTGTTTTATTTTACTGTCAATTACCTTTTAAGAAGCCAAAATTCGCAGCAATTATTAAATCTCATCTTGCATACGGTTGTATTGTTCTTCATTAATTTCAATAGCAAAAACGACAACAGTATCAGCACCAGGACATTTAGAGTCAGTTTGAAGTAACCAGTCGGCAGGATGCATATCTGTGACTTTATTTGCCATCTTGTACTGATGACCTGTGTTCTGTTGATATGTGATAAGCCAATACATATTACTCTCCATAAGTGCTTTTTCTATATCTTGAATGTCTTTCAACATACCCTATTTGTCAACAGATGTGAATTTTAGCCCTGTCTTTTCATTAAACCAGACCGTGCTTTTGGCTCCATTATTTTTCTCTGCAATAAACTGTTCCATCTTGCCATTTATAGCATCAGCCATCACTGACCATCCTATTGAGCCTTCAACAGCTTTAATGCGCTCAGTTTTTAGGTGACTGCCGTTATAGAAAATCATTTCTTTTAAATATT
Organism: Methylotenera sp.; assembly: GCA_030682715.1. Lineage (GTDB taxonomy): Bacteria > Pseudomonadota > Gammaproteobacteria > Burkholderiales > Methylophilaceae > Methylotenera. The sequence goes on from JAUXNQ010000055.1 coordinate 33,916, forward strand.
GGCATGGGTTTGTACATTCAAGCACATCAAAAGCACCCATATTATTCTTTGTATAAACTTGATAAACCCCATCTTTTACACCAGCATATTTAAACATTATTAAGGTAGATGCAACTTGACCAGCATTTACAGAGTCATTACTTAGGCCTTGTTCATAACCATACTCATAGCCATCGTTCATACTGTAATAATGATCAACCACTGGCTCTGATGGAGCAATCTCTGCATTTTGCTCTGATGTAGACTTACCACCATCTCCACAGCCAACCAAACCACACATCATCAATGCCAACACTAGCTTTTTCATACTTCCCCCCTTTAAAAGAACTATCATACTAAAACAACTGAGTCTGTCCGTCATCCATTTCGGTTTTTTTGAGGATATTCCATATCTGACGATCACTCAAACTATGTTCACGGGCAAGGCTCTCAACGACCTCGCCGTCACTAAACCGTTTAACAATCTCACGATCTCTTTTTAGGCGCAGGCCATCTGCACAACGTGGAATATACACATAGCGGCTGGCACCAATCGCATTAATTAATTGGTGCAGCTTCTCTTTGCCAATCACCTTTGCAAACTCATGGTCATCTGTTGCATTGCGCATAGCTGGCAAGCGTTGCGTAGTGCCACCATACGCATTAATAAGCGCAATAGTGGTTGATTCCCCAATCACCGCCACAACCTCATCCAGTGAAGGTGGCAGCTTGATTGAGCATTGGTAGTTTTCAATTGCTTTAACCATTATTTGCCTTTGGGTGGTTTTTTTGTTTGTTGACTAGCGCCACAATAATGCCGCGTAGTTCGGCTGGTTTGCACCACTGAAGCTTGGCACGTTTGTACATTTGGTTTGCAATGCCGTCTGCATATGCCCAACTCAGGCCCATGTCTGCCAGCAATGCACCAATCTTGCCAATCAATGCTTGCTTGGCTTTGGCTACGTCTGGCGCGGAAGTTTTACTCTGCCAACCACGAGCTTTCATGTGGGCAAGTACTGCATCTCTGCCAGCTTGATCTAATTCACTACTGCTTTTTACACGAGCAACCGTAAACAGCATGCTACGGTAGGTTTCATCATCAAGGCCAAGCTGCTTCTTAGCGATGTGGATCTTCGCTAGCTCGCTAGTACGACTAGTGTTTTTATCTTGATTTTTCATATTATGGTTGCCCAATGGATCCACTTGTATCCCTATCTAAACCTGATGCGATAGGGTTGGTAACCTCAAATTCGTTACTGGATGCTCCGAATTTATTTGACCACCAATCGACCTTAACCCAATATCCTTCTTTAGTTCCATGACCAACAATCACACCGTAGTCATCCTTATTTGCATATAAACAAGCTGGATGATTTTCGTCAGCGCCATCTGTCAAAGTCTTTGTAAAAACAATTCGCGTGCCAATTGGTAATAGTTCACTCATCATTAACCCCACTAAATAGATCACCATTAATATTTAATTCATTAGGTAAATTGTTATAGGCACCTTTTGCCATACCTCTGCGAATGTCACTATATTTATTGCTTACCGTATCAGGATGAATTCCAAGCACACGACTAATTGCATAGTTACTGTTACCTGCTAACTTCATGGTAAGCACTGTAAGTTGAATTTTTGTCAAAGAGCGCTGCTTCATTATTCATGCACCACCTGTATGGACTCACTAACTTTGCAAAGATGGCTGATAGCAGCCTTGCCGCTAGCAAAATCAGGCATGTAAGTTATGTATTTCTTTTGATAGCTCTCTGTGTTGGCCACATGCCGTTTTCCATAAATCTTTTCTAGTGTTGCTTTATGGGAAGCTGAGTAGAGTGGACGCTCAGACTTTCTAAGGAACTTTTGTTGCGGATGTTCTTGAGTTGATGAAACCCACTCGCCTTTGAATTGACCATTAACGAAAGTCATAACGCGGTATGTCATGCCGCCTTTCATTCTTTGCACTTGCAGGTCTATCGTAAAGCCGTCACAAATCAGCTTTACTGCTCCCCAAGGGGAGGTTAGCTTTTGTGCCAGTTCTGTTTTTTGTTCTTTTGTAAGTTTCATATTAATTTCCGTTAAATCGTCTTACTTAGGCCGCCGTTTTAACGGCCTAAAGATGAAAATCTAACTAACCAGTCACTGCATCCTTTAATGCTTTTAATGCGCTGAAATGTGGCACATTCTTTTCTGGAATAGCTAATGCTGCACCAGTTGAAGGGTTGCGGCCTGTACGTGCTGCACGTGTTTTAACGCTTAGTTTGCCTAGGCCTGGTAGTGTTACTTCACCGCCAGTTTTAAGCTGTTCAGTAATCACTGCGCCTAACTCTTTTAATGTGCTTTCGATTTGTACCTTTGGTAAACCCACTTTTTGCGTTACGGCATTGATAAGTTCGGCTTGATTCATATTTATTACCTTTCATGGATGGTTGATTTTTTTGAAAGGCTTTATTGCTAAAACCCTTCAGAAAAACCACCAGCAGCGCTAGTGATCGTATAAAAATGTGACGGTTGCAGTGATGGCCAGCGCTGATATCCAGTAGCAGACATCAGCCCATTTAGCCTCATATGCCCAGCGGCAGGCATTCAACAGGTAAAGCACCATAATCAGGTAGTTGAATGCCTTTGGATCGGTGAGCAGGCTCATGCACCTATCCCTAAGTGCACATCGTTTTCATGATGTTTTTGCACCGCATGCACTCTGTTAAAGAAACGACGTAGGCAGTAGCTACGAACAATGCTCACTACTGTGTAAACGCCACCCAAAGCCAAGTTTTGTGAAAGGCTGATATGCCAGCCAAACAATGGAAACACGCTAAAGTTAAGAAGCATATTGATGCTGAAGCCAACCAATATGTTGATCAGAGCTTCAAACATCGATTGCATGCGGCTTTGCATTAGGCACCTGCCACATCTAAAGAGATTGCAGACCATTTATCACTGTCGCCAACGCGCTCATACACGCGCACATAGCTCTTGCTGCCCACTACTTGAATCGCATCACTAATGGCTTGCATGGCTTTTTGCCATTTTTCATCAGTGATGTTCAGGCGGCGTAAGCCAAGCACGCGGCCTATGCTGATGTTGCCTTCTTTATCCACTTGGAAAGCATCGTTCACCAATGCGCGAATGTTGGCATTAGCACCTTCAGACCATGTGTGAATACACTCATCAATTAACTGCTTTGCTGCTTGTAGGCGCTCATCAAATGTGATGACATCAGCTAATGCGCGTTGAATTTTGTAGCGCCCATCAAAGCTGATTAAGGTGACATTGCCCTTATTGCCACCTATTTTTGCGCCATACTGTTCTGCGCTCATTTCGATAAAAGCTTGCACATCGGCAAAGGTATTAAGCTTAAATTCGCTAATGCGTTTATTTAGCTGTTTTGCGTTTTCTACGATCTCATTCACAATCTGATCACGTGCAAGATCAATTGGCTTAATAGTAGATTCAGGCACATAACTGCCGTCATGCTTTAGGCGAAAGCCTGCTGGTATTCCTACTGGTGCGTTCATTGTTTGTTTCTCCTGGTTAAGTACGTAAGTGAAGTTGACCAACCAAATCGGCCAACGGGATTTTTGATAATTGGCTTGCCTTGCGTAACTCATGCATGGCACGGCATTTATGAAACTCTATGGTGCTTTTTAGCTCTTTCTCGCAGCTGGCAATGTAATAGCCAGTGCTTGGGTGGCCACAAATCGCGGTAGCGTCTTGCTCAATTGTTTGGCTGATTAGCTTGCGTAATTCACGAGTTGAAACACTCAGCAAGTGGGCAAGGTCTTGCCCACGAATGCCTTTATCTGCGCCAATGTGCTCACTGAGCACTTGTAATAAATCGTGTTTAGTGACTCTGCCAGCACGCGCTGGCTTAGAGCCACTTATGCCTGTGGTATTAGTTGCCATGTTGCTGAACCTTTCCTGTGATTTCCTTCAATACACCGCCAATCGTTCTGCTTGTATTGCGGGTTGTTTTTACTGGTTCTGTATGTGCAATATGGTCTGCCGCTGTTTGAATCGCTCCATACTTGCGGCCTTGCTCGCTTTTACGTTCCTGTGCAGCTGCGGCACGGTTGCCAAAGCTTGCGATAATTTTATAAAGGTAACCGTGGCTTTTTAATGGCAGGATTAGCGTGTCTCGGCTTGCAAGCATGGTTTCAATTGCACTGCGCCAGTACTCTTGCGGAGCAGGGTAGATGGTGCCGCCAAGTGTGATTTGTCCTGCTTTAATATCAACGAGCAACTCATCTAATATGCGTACCAGGACAGGCATTTTTAATGCCTGTTTGGCTGGTTTAAATAAGCCAACATATGGCAACAACACATCACCAAGTGGCGTCAGGCTAAACGCACGAGCAATAGCTTGGCGAGCTGATACATCACTCATTGCCGCTTCTAGTGGGAACTCTGCAGCGCAGCATGGGCATACAATCTTCATGATGCGTCCATACCTTTTATGCGTTTATGCCAAGATTTCTTTTTCTGCATAAGACCATCTTTTCTCAGTTTGTAAGCACGCGTCATAACCGTATGTATAGTGCGTTCTAATGCAAAACTAATTTGCTCTGGCCCAAGTTCTGCATAGTTTTCAATCAGGAACTTTTCATCAGAAACCATCCACGGTGTATTTTGTTTGCCATGAAAATCAGGGTGGTAATTCATCCGTCCATATTTGTCATAAGTCACATCCATCTTAAGCCGCCACTTTCCAAGCCACAGGTAGGCTGTAATTTGTAGTCATTACCAAGCGCAATGTGTGTATTGCTCTGGTGACTAAGCCACGCTCGTTATGTAGTGGCTTGGGCGAAAATGGCGCAATAACGATTGCTTTGTTATGTTTACGCATGCTTAGCCTCCTTGAGAGGGCGCACAGTTAACGTTAAGTTTGATGATTCAATAGCAAGCAGCTGCAACACTAAGCAACCTGCGCTCCAGCTATTTTTAGCAACCGCTTCAACTGTACGAGTCACCGTTTCATTGCCTTTTGGCGTGCGGATTTTCACTTCATATCTATTCATATTTAGCTCCACTTTTTTCACCGTTATTTGGGCAAGCTTGGCATGCTCTCCATAGGCGCATCGCACGAGGGCTGCTTGTAGGTGCGCTTTCACTATGGTGGCGTTTGCATTGCGTAATGGTGATTTGTTCGCTTAGGTGAGGGCAGTCAACGCGGCTATATAAAGCCATTACTAGCGCTTCAATTTTGTCGGTGCTTGCTGGATATTTATCATTCATTACCAAGCTGATTGTGGTGCGTGATACACCAAGCTCATCAGCAACTGCTTGCTTACTGCTTTTCTCAACAGCCTCAGTTAATAGCGTTAACCACACTGTATTTTTTAAAGACATGCATGCTCCAGTTCTGTATTTGGGTCATACACAGTGTTTGCAGATACACGCCACACAGGTGCTTGTACGCCTGTATTGCGCTCAGGGATTAACCAGTAACGTTTGTGGCCGTTGCTAGTAATGGCGCTGCCTTTTTCGCGTTTGCTCATTTCAACAAGGTAACCAGCCTTTTGCAGGGCGCGTACATACTTGCCTATGTTGCTGGTGATATCTTTCTCTCCACCTTGTGCTACTAACATTGCCAGCTCAGGTATTGAAAACTTGCTACGGATACGCATGGCGCGCCAAACTTTGATGCGCAGGCTGTTCTTGTTGATTCTGGCGGCTGACTGCTTACCATTAGGGCCGCTAGTTATTTTTTTGCCTTCAGCCATTGCAATACGGCCAGCTTCAGTAATGGTATGGCAGCCTTGCCCACACTTTTCTAAGAAGCCATGCTTACGCAGTTTTAAACATGCGCGATCAACTTGTGTTTGGGTTAAGCCAGTGCTGTGAACAAGGTCAGCTTCGCGCACGCAATCAATGTGATAAGCGTCTGCAATGGCAGCTAAAATAGTGTTAGATGTCCAGATCATTTAACGGCCTCTGGTTTCTCGTAGCTAACGGTTATTTTTGCTTTTACTAACTTGCACTCATCGTTATTACGCATAAAATCTCTAGTCGCAAATCTTGAGTTAGTTAACCTTTGATTTGCGTCTTGAATTGCCTCACAAGTATCTTGCCCAATACCGACAACCTTATATCCCTTGCCTAAAAAATTACGTTGGATTACAGCAAATCCATCTATTTTTTGATGTACCATGTTATCTACCCCCCGCTTTAACAATACGTGGGCGGCGTGATTGCCAGTCATGAGTAAGGCTTTGGCCTGCCATATCGGCTAACGTCACATTGGTTGCACCATTACGTTTTGCGGTGTTTTCTATAGTGGCAATTGCATTCATGATGTCGCGCATGCGGCCTCCACTTGCACGGTGAATCTCGGTCACTAAATCATCGGCAATGTCTACTTCTGCCAGTTGCTTACATGTGATTAACACGTCGTTGATGCTGGCAGGTTGAAACTCCACCACACGTGCAATACGGCTGCTAATTTGTCTGTGACGTGCAATACGAGCCTGCACCTGATCCATGCCAACCAAGATGACTAGCACTTCAGTTAAGTCGCTCAAGTCGCGCACAGCCTCAAGTACCGCTGCATTGTTTTCAAGGCAATGTTCAACCTCATCAATCACAATAGGTATCTGGTTGCTGCCTATGTAACCAGCAATACGCGCAAACATGTCTTTTGGTCTGCCGCGAGTGTCTAGTTTTAAGTTTTCTGCTAACTCACTTTTGAACCATGCTGGTGTCCAACCTTCTTTAGCACGCACGTAAGCGGCCCCGCTTTGAATCGCCCAGTGGTCTACCGTTGTGCTCTTTCCAAAACCAGCTTCAGCCGTCACCAACATCAAGCTAGCCTCGGCTGCACCACGGTTCTCAACAGCGGTAATACCTGTCCTGAATCGCTCGTAATTTTCTGTTTTTACAAATTGTTTTTTCATGTAAACTCTCTCTTGCTTGTTGTAAAGGTGCTTTTTAAACACCTGTGGTAAAGGTCATGCGGTAGCGCTAACTACCGTATGGCCGCTTCTCTATCTCCGAATAAATCCTCATACTCGGCAGTTAATCTGTAGTAATTCAACCAAGCCTCATCCTGCACAGTGACCTCTTCATCGTTAGATAAAAGCCATCTGTACTTTGCTGCGTCTGTCTCAAACAATGGTCGCTTGACTGGCATTGCAATCACGTTATTCAACAAGCCATTTTCGACGATTTTCACGTCTGGCGTAGATGGCAGCCTGTCCTCGTGGTGGTTATTCATTGCCATGACTGGCAGCTCAATTGGCGCTTCATATACCAGTTGTTGTGGCGGGTTAAGTTCTTGCTCAGCTTCATCAATCTTGGCTTGAGCACGTTGAATACGGCCTTTGGCACGCTTCTCATCTGCTTGGTCCCTAAACGATTGAGGGAAGTAACTGCGCTTGTTCGCTTCAAACATAGCCACAGTAACTAGCTGGCCAGCTTGGTTGCGAACCCAAACACGGCTGGCATCGTGAATGTCATAACCTACGCGCATGGTTTCACCGTGATAGGCTTCAAGGTCATGGCTGAAGTAAGTGTTAGTAAACAAAGTAATCTCACCGCGGCGTGTAACGGCCTCTTTGTAAGGTCTGAATAAATCATCAGCCTCATGTGGCTCAACTAACACTGGTTTAAAGCCTTCGCCCACTGCTGCGGCCCATGCTTCATTAGGTGATTGATTGCGTTTTTTACCAGTTACTTCGTCATAAATCTTAGGTAATGAGCGGTGAGGGCGGTTGTTATAGTTGTCAATCTGTTCTTGGCACCAATTAATGAAAGTTAACCAGGGCATAAGCTTTTTAGATGCGCCAACTGCTTTAATATCAGCACGAGTTACCTTGAATGAAGTTTTTTTTGCCTGCGCATCCATATCAGCGCCCATGTAAGTAGGCAGCTCTTTAGCACCGCGCACCCAAATGCTTTGGTGTGATCGCTCTTCAATACCACGGGCTTGTGAGTTATATGGTCGGCTATGCGTCAGTGTGATTGATAGCCTAGCCATAAAGCCTGTTGCTTCATTGCTCATGGCTGCATTTTTGAAGCCTGATCCATTATCCACGTAGAAAATGGCAGGAATTCCACCATTAAGGCAGGCGTGGCGCAATGCATCGACCACGCCCCATGTAGATTCAGCTAAACCAGCAGACCAGCCAACACACTTGCGTGTGGCAATATCTAAAACGCTGGTGATTTCTGGTCTAAATGGCTTACCATGCGCAGGGTGTGCAACTTCGGCATCAAACGCATGCCCATCAGCTGTATAAGCTTCAGACGGCCACATTTGGCTAGTATCACGCCGTACAAACGCTTTAATGTTCTTTATTTCACGACTACCCATGCGGCCTTTTTGGGCTTCAACGTTGCTTATTTTCTTAATAAATCGGTTAGCGGCTGAGTAGCTTGGCACCTCAATCGTTGCTGGTAAGTGCTTAGGTAATTGTTCAATGCAATAAGCTAAACTTGGCTTTTGTGGCTGGCCATAAAGGCTCATCAAGTATGGTGCCCAAGCTGGTACCTGAATTTTTTCACATGATTTAGGTGCTAAAGTCGCAACACCGCCCTCAGCATCTGTTAACCATCGATACATTGAGCGGCGGCTTAGTGTGCGTTTCCCTGCCTTACCTGAACGAGCATTAGCTAACGGTGCAAGTTGTTGCAGATGATCTGGCAGGGTGCTGGTAGCAGCCATATCGACTAATTTCATGATGGCGCGATCAGTGCCGCCTGCTGCTGCAAGTCTTTTAATTTCTTGGCATATTGCTGCCCGTGCCTCAGCTGTCTGACGTTGCCAGTCTTTTAAATCACTAGCGTTTTGTTTGGTAGCAACCGTTAACTCAGTTGATTGTGGCTTGTCAGTTAACGGCTGTTTAACTGCTTGAATTTCGATATTAAGCTTTGTAGACTTAATTAAATTCATGATGGCTTTAGGTGGCTGGTACTCTGTCTTAACACCACCTTTGCCACCTTTTGCATTTACTTCACGCTTAATCCAACCTTCAGACTCAGCTCTAATTTTTATTCCTGGGCGCGATGCAGGAATTCCTGCAAGTTTCATATCAGCCAATTCGGCGCATGAGTAATATTGTTTCACTCTGCATCTCCTAGTTGTTTTTTCAATGCTTTAATTTTGTTGGCGGCTTCATCGCGCTGGCGCTCTAACTTACCTAACTCACTATTGAGCGCATCTTTACCAACTGCCAACTTGGCTCCCAGCTTACGAGCCATCAAGTTAGATAATGTATGAGTGCTTGTCGCCATATCAAAAGCAATGGCACGCTCAAAGCTTGGATGATGCTCTTCGCGACTTTCTGAGCAATAAGCATCCAGCATGTTCTTAGTAACCTCTTGACCTAACAGCTTGCTCATTTCTGCAGCAACAATATAACGGTCATGGTCACGCAATGCCTCAGACATTGCATGCGCCACTTCAACTCTGCAACACAGTGCGCCATGTATAGGCGCAACAGGTTGCGGAATAATGAACAGGTCACCAGTTTTATCGTCGCGATGCTTACGCATTACGCTGCCACCTTGTCTAATGCATTTACATTGCGAGAATTAATGATGGTGGTATCATTAGCTTTAGTTTTTAAAGCTGATGTTAGTTGTGCTGGATATCGCCCAATACCGCGTTCTCCACGCCCACTTTTAGGTGTGCCATCAGGGTTGTAACGGCTTGGCCAAATAACCTGCGGTGCGATGCCTAAATGCTCAGCAATGATGCGTTCGCTTTTAGGGTATGGTCTATATAATGCCTGGCCGACTGCAGCATTGCATAGGTTGTGCTCACGACTTATTCGCTGCAGGCTTGTGCCAGTTTTGCGAATCGCAGCAACTACATCTACTGGATGCCAGTCTTGGACTTTTTCTTTGGCTGGTTTTTTTAGCATGTTTAATGTTTTGTAATTAATGAACATGTAGCAATGTTATAAGAAACTTTACTACTTTGCAACAGTTTACAACTTAAACATGTGGTTATTTTTCAATTAATTTATTTTATTAATATAAATCAATAAGATAAATAACTTTACAACTTACATTTACTTTACAACTAAGGTTTACAACTTATGCTTAAAAGTAGTAAAGCTGACTTGGAGTGGTTTTCTGCCGCTGATTTAGCCGAGTTTGGCAAGAACTGGGTGGCTGGCCTACCTACTACATCGGTAGGTTGTAAAGGAAGAGCCGTAAGCAAAGGCTGGGAATCTAGGCAAGTGCAGGGTAAAGGTGGTCCACTTGGCCTGTTAACTGAATATAAGCCGTCACAAGAGGTGTTGGATGCCATTCGTATCTACTTAGCTGATAAAGATAAAAAAGCCAATTACGAACCTCCTGAGAGTGTGGTGGCTCCCAAGGTTAGTGAAGGTAGAGCCAAATATGCAGATATAGATGCGATGTTTGAGCTATCTGCCGATGAAGAGCGAAATACCCCTAAGCCATTAACTCAAAAGAAATACGCTGATACCTTATATATTGAGCAACTAACAGATGTGCGTGCAGCTGCAGGCGGCGGTCAAGTTACGCCAACAGATCAAGTAAGTGTAATGGTTGCAATCAATGCCGTTAACTGGCGCAACCGTGTCGGAGCAAATGTTGATAAGGTTAAACTTATCACGGTATATGGCGACAGCATGGAGGGGACGTTATCTCATGGTGATCAGGTTTTTGTAGATACGGCGTGTAGTAAGTTTATTGACGATGCCATCTACGTCATTATGCAAGATGATTTGCTGCGTATAAAGCGCGTTAAACTTAAGCTTGATGGCTCTATACTTGTGAAAAGTGATAACGATAATGGCTTTGGTATTGAAGAGTACACAGCTGATCAAGCTGCACAATTCATAGTGATAGGTAAAGTGCTGCCATTTAAATTCGGTCAATTCAAAATGTAACTATAATTATTTGTTCTTGTGCCAAATCTCGCGCAAATTAGTTCATTAATTATTAATTTAGTTCTATTTTGTGCCAAATCTAATTTTTAGTTAATTTCTGCTACAAGCCTTATTTTACGTGCCTTTGTTGGCTTTTTTTGTGATGTCTTAATAGTGCCAAATCAATCACTCCCCCACACCTATTTGTTCTGTGCAGTTCAACTACACCTGATTAGCGCTTGAGACTCATAATCCGATGCTCTTCTGAAGTGGCTGGTAAGTTTTTAGATAGGTTTCATGTGCTTAGGTGCATAAAGTAGTAAAAGTAATTTGTAGTAGTGAAATATCATTAATTTGGTGGTTTCAGAAAAGAATAGACGTGGGTAGGTTACAATGCCTGCGTTAAAAAGTTTAAGGCCCCTTAGCTCATGCTTGGTTAGAGCAGCGGACTCATATGTAGATGTGCCATATACGTGGAAACTGTATATGGGATGGTGTCAAATTCGGTGAAACCTGACGGCAGTAATGCACAAGGCAATGCCGAGCGAAGCTTCAAGTAGAAATGCTTGTTGAACGTGTAGAGACTAGACGGCACCCACCTAATGCAATCGTTATGATTGTTATGGTGAAGGCATAGTCCAGGGAGGCGGGAAACCGTCACAAACCAGAATCCGTTGGTACTGTGTTCGACTCACAGAGGGGCCACCATTTAAAGACGACTTAGGGAGAAATCTCTAGGTCGTTTTTTATTTTAGGTTAAAACTATTTAATCGAATTTAGAGTATCAGTAAGACATACTCAGTAATATGTTCAGATTTACATTGTGTGTAATCTATTTATAAAAATTGATGTAGTTGAAGTGATTGGCTTGTTAATTTTGTAAGGATGGTGTATCTTGTGGATACACATTTGTTATCACATTTGGCACACAAATGATTAAAACAGCTGCTTTAAGAATTAGAATTTCACCTGAATTACATCAAGAATTCATTGAGGCTTGCAAGCTTCAAGAACTTTCAGCATCTCATGTCCTGAGGCAGTTAATGCGCACATATATAGATGATCATAAATGGGATCATCAAACTGAATTATTTACTTCACTCTCGGCAAGAAGCAACATCAAAAGTTAATCGATGCAATACTAGGAATAATTATGATAATAGATAAAAAATTAACTTTAGTAAGCATGTTCTCGGGTTGTGGTGGAGTGGATTTAGGTTTTTCACAGGCTGGCTATGAAATCTTGTGGGCGAATGATTTTGATGCAGATGCATGCGAAACATATAAGCATAATATTGGAGACATCATTCACGGTGATGTAACTCAAATGGAAGTGCCTGACATTGATGATCTTGATGTCTTAACTGCTGGCTTTCCATGCCAACCTTTTTCAAATGCGGGCTCAAGAAAAGGGACTGATGACCCTAAGGGTCGTTTGTACAAACAGACCTTTAAGTTTATTGAAAAACTTATGCCTAAGGTTGTGGTTTTTGAAAATGTCCGAGGGTTGCTCAGTACAAAAACCGCTGACGGCAAGCTGATCGACGAGATTGTAGATACATTAACAAACAAGTTTGGCTATCATGTCAATTACCGACTTTTAAACTTTAGTCATTTTGGTGTGCCTCAGAATCGCATTCGTGTAATTTTAATTGCAGTAAAAAATAAAAATTATGTAGATCATATCTTTCCAGAAGTCACTGAAAATATTGACTTATCCCTTGAGGCTACTCTTAAGGGTGTCACTGAGGACTTGCCTAATCAAAATGAAATAATGCGTTTAAACCCGCAGGCTTTGCATTATGGTTCTATGATCCCTGAAGGTGGGTCTTGGAAAAACTTACCTTATGAAGTTTTACCAGAGCGATGGAAAAAAATTCGCGACAATATGGAAAAGTATCATTATCCAAATTTTTTCCGACGATATGCTCGCAACGAAATTCAAGGTACTATTACCGCGGCTTTTAAACCTGAAAATGCAGGAGTGTGGCACCCAACTAAAGATCGCATTTATACTGTGCGCGAGATAGCGAGAATTCAGACATTTCCTGATACTTTTGTTTTTAAAGGTCGAAATATTAAGTCGAAATATCAACAAATTGGTAACGCGGTACCACCACATATGGCCAGACAAGTAGCAGAGCAACTGAAGCATTACATTTTAAAAACCAAAATTAGTGAGTTAAAAAGGCAAAAGGTTGAAAGTACTGAATTGAATGTTAATAGACCTATACATGAGCAAAAAATAAGAATTAGCCTATAAGGGATGAATTAATTGTGTTTCTTTCACATGAGATAGTTAAAAGTGCATATGAAGGTTTAATTAAATTAGACTCTTCCGAAGGGAAATCAAGAAAAGAAAAAGTCAGTGGACTTCGATATTTATTTGCGACAAGTGAGTTGTTGCAGAATCAAACGCTGGAATCTGTTGATCTGACAGTTGGCTCTTTATTGAGGCCATTGTTCATTACAGCTGTTGCAAATGTGGTTTCACTAAATGACGGCGGTCTTTATACTAAAGACTTTGCAAACGAATTAGATACAAAAGGTGACTATGGTATCGGTAGTAACTTCACCACGACCAGATTAGCCAATAGTAGAAGTCAAAATATTTTATATCCCGGACGTCCGGCGCCTTTACTTCTTCTTGAAAAAGAGCATGTCACAATCGTTGAAAATGTAGGAGAAGTTCTTTCTAAATTCTACGGCGTTAACAAAGTAAAGCCGGAGTTATGCATTTGGTTGCTCAGAAACGAAGACTTTGATCATAAGGCTACAACAATAACATCTAGCGAGTTACATAAAGTAATCGAAGCTAAACTGTCAACAAAATATACCGCAAACATTGTGCATGCAATATTGCCATCTGAAGTCGAGTTGCAAGATTTTATTTCAAAAGTTAGCAACATCGCTTTTGTTGTGGATAAACCAGACCATAGTGATATTCCTTCTGTAACGCCAGAGCCAGAACCATCCGCAGTTTTATTACATGCAAGAGTCCTATCAAACGATTTGGCAGATGATGACAAAGTATTTGTTAGTGTTGAACAATTGCTTGAACGAGGTGCAAAAGGCATTATATTTTCAGGTCCACCTGGAACAAGTAAAACTTGGTATGCGCTAAAAGTAGCAATAAAAATTATTGATGGTAACGAAGATAAAATGGAGAGAGTTCAATTCCATCCCTCTTTTAGCTACGAAGATTTTATTGAAGGTTTGGTTTCTACTGGGTCAGCAATGGGTACTGAGCCCCTTTTTAAGCCAAAGTCAAAGGTATTCCTTAACTTATGCGAGAAGGCTGAGAAAGATTTAGACAGTCTTTATATATTGATTATTGATGAATTCAGTAGAGGAGATCCAAGTAAGATTTTTGGCGAGCTATTAACATACATTGAACCTGACTACCGTAATATAAAATTTAGGTTGCCTTACTCAGAACGTGAGGTATCAATACCTCAGAATGTGATTATTTTCGCAACAATGAATCCATATGATAAGTCGGTTGTTGATTTAGACTCCGCTATGGAAAGAAGATTTAATGTAGTTGAATTGCTCCCCAGTGTTACTGTTCTAAATATGCTGCTAGCAAGCTCTGGACTCGAAGGTGAAGTTATAGGTAATGTTGTGACCTTCTTCAATATAGCAAATCGATTGTCGCCGCACGGGTTCGGACATACATACTTCAAAGGTATCAAAGATGAAATCGATTTCATTTTGTTATGGAACCACAAATTAAAGTTTATTTTCGAAAAAATGTTTCGCTTTAAAGAAGATGCATTTAAGGAAATCAAAGATTCATATGTCAATATAATCAGTGAGCCAAATCGAAGCAAAATCGAATGAGGATAGAAACAGCTGAAGAGCGTAAAGAAATAGATATTCCTATTTCTGAAATAATCCAAGAGGGGGGCAGACTGAACATTTTTCCCTCGGTAAGAAATTATTTCAGTGTCGATTACAAGCCAGGAAGTCAGAAGTTGTCTTTAGTCGCAGGAGGTTATATAGGACTTATCCCTATAAATAATAACCTTGCCATAGAAATAAAGTCCAAATTTTCAATATCAAATCTCACTCGAATTGTTGCTGTTGCCGAAGACAATTTTAATACCCTCAGTTTTTTTTCAAGAAAGTATAAGGAAAGCGCAGACCAAAATCCCGTTGTATTTGAGTTCATGGCTGAATGCCTATTAAATGAACTTCAGACTCTTCAGTCCGAAGGTATCCTTAAAACCTACCTGCTCAAAAAAGAAGAAACAAGTAAAATCCGGGGAAGAGTGAATATTAATGATTCAATAAAATCTCTTTGGTCACATGGGCATTTCAATAAAGCAGCTATTAATTATTACGATTTTACTTCTGACAATGCTTTCAATAGGTTAATAAAGTACACAATAAAATATTGTATTGAAGAGCTAGCTTTTATTAAATCTAAGAAGATTAGTTTAAGGGAGTTACTAATTGAATATTACTCATCATTTGACTCAGTATCTCCAACTTATAGTGAGGCTTCTCTTAATGAAGTTTTTGACGCGATTGAAAGTGATAAGGTATCCACGTTAAGAAATTATTATGTGAATATTTGTGAAATATGCCGCCTTATTCTCAATAAAAGAGGAGTGGATTTTAGCGAGTCAGGAGAAGACCAATTATTAAGCTCTTTCACATTAGATATGGCAGTTATATTTGAGAAATATTTATTAAACTCTGTTAGATCTCATCGTAGTTTATTACCGGAAAACACCCTTGTTTTAGATGGTAACAAAGAGGGTAAGAAATGCTTATACAACCAACCAAGTATTGCCAAAGGTGAAGCTAAACCCGATATTATCTTAAAAGAGGGTGATCAATATAAATTGATTGTTGATGCAAAATATAAAGTTAAAACTAAAGATACAGACAGATACCAAGTTGTGACTCATGCATTAAGTTATAACGCAAAAACTGCCGTGCTGATACTACCAAAAGATGATGGCTACAGCGGCAACTCACTTCTTGAATTAGGGACAGTGGGGAGTGAATATGGAATAACTGTATATGAATATTATTTTGATCTAGCAAGTGATGATCTGGTAAATGAAGAAATTGCATTGGTTAACTGTTTGAATCAAATTATCCAAAATATAAACTGAGTTAGTTTGAATTAGCCAAACTCACTGTTTTACCCATCTCCGCATTGTAATAACTAGAGTTTTGCTCATATCCCAGAGATAGGGTGTAACTATCAGCCCATTACTACTACTGCCAAATCTAACACTAATTAGCGTTTTTCAAGTCCGTAAATCAGAGGGGTGATTCCCACAGTCATCCATAAGGAATGATGCCTTAACTCCTAGTGCTTCAGCAATTTTCAGCAGATTCATAATCGCTATATTGTGCTCGCCCCTTTCAATACCACCCATATAAGAGCGGTCAATATCAGCAAGCTCAGCTAAGGCTTCTTGAGAAAGACCTTTTGCTTTTCTTGTTGCACGAATAGCCTCGCCCAATCCAACAAGAGCAGTATTCCCAGAGAATGATGGTGATTTTTTAGCCACGCATTCATGCTATAAATCCTTGCTAGCTTCTTCTTCGACCAATGCTATCAAACTAGAGGGTGAACACCCCAAGGCTCCTGCCAACCTAAAAACCGTCTCAAGTTTAGGCTGATAATCTGCGCGCTCAAGCAAGCTGATATATTTTCGTTGCAGGTTGGCAAGTTCGCCGACAGTCTCTTGCGACAAGCCTCGTTCAAGCCTTAGCCTACGCAATACCCTTCCGAATGCAACCGAAATTTCCAACGGCATATCCTCTCCCAATGAACTGGGATAATTTGCACCTGAAAGCTTGCTCAGTCATCCCAGCGCACAGGGAATGTCGTATACTTATTTGGAAAATATTTAGCCAAAGCCCTAATGCCATTTGTAATCCTTACATTTGGTTAGTTTCTTTAGTTATAACAATATTGGAATCTAATAATGAAAAATAAAACCACCGAAATCATAGATGCATCATTTGAAGTCATTTCATCAACATCCTCATCAGTCAGTTCAAGTATTAATGAAGCCGGACATGCCGCATTAGAAACAGGCAAGACGATGAGTCATAACGCTGGAAAAATGATGTCTACGACCGCTGAACTTATTGGCGATCTTAACGGGGATGGCAAGGTAGATATTGAGGATGCAAAGATTGCTTTAGCAAAAGCAAAGCAAGTCGCTTCATCAGTAGTAGATGAATCAGCAAAACTAGGCAAAGAAGTGATGCAATCCGAGCTGGTGAAAGATGTTGCACCTTATGCGGCTATTGGCGCTGCCATTGCTGTACCTATTCCAATTATTGGGCCAGCCATAGGTGCAGCACTTGGCGCAGGCTTGGGGCTCTATAAAAATGCCACAAAGAAAAAATAAATTATTATCAATTAAATAGGGAGTTGTTATGAAGAGAATTTTTGTGACTATTGCGCTGAGTATCGTATTCAATACTGCAAATGCAGCGGTGATTACTCTTAAATGCGAGGGTCCAAACTCGAAGGGCTTACCATCATCAGTATTGGTAAACTTTAGTCCTGATCAAGGTTGGGCAAAGCTTGAATTAGTAGATATAAAAATGACTAGCTCTGTCACTGCAAATGAAATAAACGTATTTTTACTCGGTATGAAGATTAATCGTGCAACTGGTGAATACACCCAAAAGTTCGAAGATAGCTATGTCAAAGGGATGTGCACAAAAAATGTAACTAAGTTCTGAATGAAATCTATTAGTCGTAGTAAAAACAATTCAACGCTATAGCGTAACACCGAGGTAAATCGCTTTGCCATATTCCATAGTTATAAAGGAAATCAATATGCACAAAATAATAATAGCTTTATCACTAGTTCTTACCGCATGCGGTAGCCCTGAATCAGATGCAAAAAATGCAGTACTTAATCAATTGACCGATCCTGATTCTGCAAAATTTGGAGAATTTACGTTGGTTAATGAGCATGGTGCCTGTTTAGCAGTTAATGCAAAAAACAAAATGGGAGGTTATACGGGGGAGCAGCAGGCTATTTTAATGAGAGGTGACAAGGACAGAGGTAATGAAGAGTGGCAGGTTACTGAATTCAGTAAACTCAGCCATGAAAATTGTGTAACTGCTATCAGTCAAGTTGACTTTTCAGCACTAGGCAATGCTGATTAATCATTTTCGTATGAGCAGACTAATTTATCTGTAATTTTAAAAAGGGGTACCTAATGACTTGGTGGATGTGGGCAATTGTAATACTGATAGTGTTGGGCATGTTTGGAAATAATAAAGAACAGGCCAGCAAAAAAGAAGCGGAAGAAGAAGCACTCAAGCGTAGAAAGGACGCTGAAGATTACATTATGAATAGTGGTGATTTGGAGGCAATCAAAATGTTAAAACTTGCTCAGGCCAATCCTGCAAACTATACCCAATCGCTTTCAAAAGGTATGAACAGTGGAAACGATACCCTTAAAACCGCGTTAGGTGTCATGACTGGAGTGGTGGCGGGTAACATGATTTCACAAGCAATCAACACTGCTGCAATATCTAATGCATTAGAAGAAATGAAAACCAATTTTGATAGCACGTTCGATTCATTAACTGACTCAGAAGCAAGCACAGACATAGAGGCAGACTCTAATGACTATGATGTTTAACTAACCTAGAATTTTTAACTTTACTCGCCCGTATGCCTCCTGAGTTGCGGGTGATTTACAGCTATCCTGAGTAATGAGCATTCGCTTGTTATATTGATCTAAATAAAGGCTAGTGATATAAGTTTTTGCATTTTAGGCATATCTTCATGTTTAGTAAGTTATCGTTTTTCTCAGAAATGCTTTTATGCTCATCGATGGCCCTTTTTAAGATAGCTTGTGCTTTAACAACTACTTTTTCTAACAGATCTGGACTTTCTGGCTTAAAGAAATATCTTGAGATCCATGTCAAAATTCCTTTTTCAGGTGGTTGGTTGTAAAATTTAATTGAATCTTTTAATAAATTTTGGCTGGTTGAAAGTTGACTTTTCAAATTGATAATTGGGATTGAATAATATCTTTCTGCATTTTTCCACACATAGCTTTTACAACTCGGACAATATTTTTCCATGCCGGTAAAAGTAAATTTCGGTAACTCAAAAGTTTCAATATTTTTTTTAATGTTGGCAGATATATAGCATTCACCACATCTAAGGCATACTTTAGTTTTATCCCATATAGCTTTCTTCAACTCATATTCTTGAATTTCTACAAGTTTACTAAATGCTTTATCAAAATTGTCTTTATATGCTGACAAAGAAATATCAACGCTGAATCCATCAAATAAACCGGGTTTAACACTTACAGAATTTTTAGCAAAATTTTCAGCCTTTACGATTGCTTTGGCAGAATCCTCAATATTTTTATGACATTGTTCTATCAGCTTTTCTTTAAGTTTAAATGCTAGAGGAAGCTCAGGCGGAAAGTATTCTACTAAAAAAGAAAGGTTTTTATCTTTCGTTTCAATATCTTGGCCTTGATAACTTACTTTAAGACCACTTTCTTTAAATAATCTAACTTCAAAACCTTCTCCCTGAAAATTTACATCATGTCTAGCAAGTTTAGATATGAGTATCATCTTCGCTAACTTCCACTTATTTTCATCGCATGAGGGGCATGACCCATTAGTTGAGCATTTGGGTTCTTTCAATTTAAATCCCTTTAAATTTTTGTATGGTTCTATAAAGCTTACATTCTAGATATTTTATAAACTGCCCGTCACCTTAATTGGTAAGCGGGCTTTTTACGTCTATATATAGCGGAAATTTAACCATCTTATATGAAGTACAAGTGCAATTAATTTCAACCCAAAGGAGTATTACATGACAAACAAAGACATCAACAAATCCGCAACACAAGTATCCCGCATTATCAAAATAGCAACATGCCCAACCTGTTCTGGCAAAGCCACACTCACTTATCATTTTGGTTGTAGTGATGAAAAGCAAGTTTACATTAGAGTTGTTGCTAATTCAGGCGGTGGTTTCTTTAGTGAAGAGTGGGTTAAATTATCTGACATTCAAACAGCATTAGATGGTGCGCCATTTCCAGTGACATCTTTTCCACTAATTAAATTATTCATTGGTAAATCAGTCAATACGCCCGGCTTTTTATTGGCAGTATTGAAGTGTGAAGGCTTGGTTAAGTTGCTGGAAGGCAAAATACGCGGCTACGAGAAACTAGACCTAGCGCCATTTATGATTGAGCTAGAAAAGTTAGTTTCTTCTGACCTTAACTTAAAACCTGAACTAGCACCCACCATCAAAAAAGTCACACCAACACTCCCTCCTAAAAAATCCAAACAGGCATAAACGCCAATCTCAAGTAATCCATAAACTACAAAAAAGCTCTCCGATGTAGTAGAAGTCCGCTGTTCTAAAAAATTACCTAGCCATAACACCAAGCCAGACAAGGGTCTTTCCGCTTCGCAATGAAGCAAACAAGTTATACCGAGCTTATACCGACCCAAATTCCAAATTTTTACCTAATTTTTACCTAATCCGGAGCTACTTATGGAATTCATCACATTAACTGTGATTACTTTTGTATGCCTGCTTTTCGAGACAACCCGAAAGTTTGGCATTGTTTTATTCATCCTGCTGTTTTTAGCATTTCCGCTAACTGTTATCGCACTTGCCGCAATCACAATTCATTTTATCAATCGTCACAAACTTAAACGGAGAAAACATTATGTACCGCCAACATTACCTAGAAGCCATTGAAGTTGTACTCGCTTGGAATTTACCCGATGAAGCATTAGCCGATGCAATTAATCATCAAGTCATGCAAAGCATAGATTTTGAACATGAAAAGATTTTAGATAACTACTCAAGCACTGCCATGACGACCAATCACTAACTTCAACTCACAATATATACAGGAGACTTCAATGATTAAGATACATCATTTCAAGGAAGCTTATCAGCTGCACAAGCAACATAAGATTAGTTTTAGGGTGTTACAGGATCAGGCCGCAGTCATGCTAGGTCTTTGTCAAAACCCACATTCTTCAGTTAGTGACCCACTGGAAATTACCCAAGCAGATATTAATTGGTTAATGCAGCAAACGGAAGCAACTCAAGATTATGGTGATTACTTGGGTGGTTACGTCTATGTCTGTGAAAATGCAGATGACCTTCTGCAAATTCATGGCTGCGATTTTGAATGGGCTGAAAAGCATGATGGCAAATGGCCTAATGTCACAGATATGCCTATGTCGTGGGATGCCTGTGACTATCTGAATGAAGCTTCAGGCGATTCGAAATGGGTCATCTTTCTGTTGTGCTGGAATAATGCTGGTGGCCCTGTCTATTACGTACCCAAGGAGTTATGGGTTCAGGCAAGAGTCACTGAGCATATCGAAGCGAACAATCCAACCCCGAATACCTGAGTGCAACGCTCAGCTTTTTTCTCTGATCCACCCACCTCCACCCACCCCCAAAATTCAATAGGCTAAAAAAATGATCCGGCACTATGCGGAGGATTTTGTACGTCTGTTGCAAGTGGAGGGAGGGGGTAGCAATTTACACAAACTTTAGGAGTTCATTTATGACACAATTAAGCATTACTCGTCAGCAAGTGGCTGACAAACTACGCATTCAACATACCGCTGATATATTCGGCATTCGTTTTCCGCTCAATGTAGAACCCGCCATATATTCAATCGCGGGTAATATTGCAAATGAATACAATGGTGCTTACTGGGAATTTTATGCATTAAGCAATGGTGGCTTTTATATGGCACCATGTTCTGATGGCTTATACCAAGTCAGTTGTGACAATGGCTATGAAGGCAAGCTATCAGCAGATGCATTAGGCATTACAGTTTGTCTGTATGCTTATAGTCATTTGTCGTTTAGTAGCAATGCAGCATTTGCTGCAATATGTGCTAATCATTATCACTGGTTACGCGAATACATGCTGCAACATTCAGAAGCCTCAAAGATTCTGGGAGCTATTGATTAATCAGAAAGGGCAATTATGAACAGTAAGGTGTTACATAAGATTTTAGTTGTCTGTGGCTACTTTTTATTCGTGGCAAATGTATCTGCTGAAGAAACCAATATCTATCAACAAGATTCGACTGGAAACATTCAATATCACAAGCCGTCAGCTGTGATTCAAAAAGACGGTCGTATTATTGAGACTGATTCGGTTGGCAACAAGCAGTACCATAAACAGCAATATCAAATCAAAGATGGAAAAATTTATCAGACAGATTCAGTGGGCAATATCCAGTATCACAAACCACATAGTGTGATTAAGTAATTCTGTTCGTTTTAGCACTTTATCAATCGGGGTGGTGGAGGGGATGCAATTTATATAAACTCTTCACCAAGCTTGATCTGTATAAGTGATTTTCCTATAAACTTTGAACAACAAAACTAAAAACAGTATTGGCAATTATTATGATTAATCCAACCGATGCCACAATTATCGACTCCCGTGTTGCATACCCGATTGATGAATGCGTAGCCAAAATGCTTGGTTGGATGCAAGGCCCTGAGCGCCTTGAAAGGATTAAAGTAGATGAACGTGGCATCCTTCCTGATATGTTGCCACATATAAGTCGTTTGGTTTATACCCTTGATGAACATCTGGATCAACTAAAAGAAAGAGCTCGCCTAGAGCTTTTTAATGCGGCTGATGCTTTTGCAGATGCGCCAGATGGAACTCATCAGAAAGATGAACTTAGCGACATCATTGATCAAAAATACATTGCGATTGAGGATTGTGCAGAGCTTATTAAGAAAGCACATTTTTATAAATCAGAAATTAGAAAAGAACTCGACAAAGATAATCTCTCGCAGCTCAAAATCGATCATGTTGAAAAAGATCCGGAAGGTTTTGACCTAATCTACATTAAGCTCGATAGTCTTGATGATTGGGCTAAAAAATATCAGGTTAATATCATCGATATGCCGGAAACAATCATAGATATGATCTCACAGCCGCAAACTGCTCCAAGTGTTACGCTAAGAAAATCGCAGCGCGATAATGCATTAAGTTTAGTGTTAAACGATATTCTTAGGATAAATCCTCAAGCTACAACTGCTAAAGTTGTTTCGGAACTACGTATTCTTGCTGGTGAAAAACATAGCGTCATCATTTCAATTATTGATGAAGGAGTTAAATGGATTGGTGATGATGGTGAAACACAAATTACTTCCAGGGATGCGCTAGGCGAACGCATTCGATATTGGAGAAAACACAGGTTAAACCAAGACTAAGCCAAGGCTCCCCAGACTAACCCAAGACTAATTCTAAGTACCAAAAAATAGCTGTTCAAATGCTTTCCACGCGGTCAACACCGCGCAAATATGGAGAGTAAATATGAACGCATCAGCACCAAAAGCATTAGATGCTACCGCATTGTGGGAGGCAACTAAATCAGCTTCTTACAATCCGTCAGAAAAAGCAACTGACAAGGTTGTTGAAATAAACGCCCCACGTGTTATTCAAACTGAAGAGAAGCCACATTTAACTCAATCGCAAATAACTGATAGTGCCTCAGATGCTGCAACGGCATCTAAGAGCGAACACTTAGTAAGAACTGACTCGCAAGAAAGTGGTGTTGCAAATATTGAAAATGCCAAGCCCTTAAGCCTATTAAGTTTTCCGAATCTTCCACGTAAGATCGATAATCAGAAGCCTTGCACATACGCAAATATCAGATATCTATTGATAGCGTATGGCATCATCATTCGATATAACGTCATCAGCAAAAAGGTTTATATCACAATCCCGGGCGTAAACGGGACACCAGATAATGCCGATAACGTAGCGATAACCCATATCTATAGCTTGGCTAATCTTAATGATATGGCGACTGGTCAAATTATGAACTTGATTGGTGTAATCGCTGATAAGAACCAATTTAATCCGGTTGCAGACTGGATTATGAGTAAGCCTTGGGATGGTGTAGATCGTCTTAATGCTTTTTATGCCACTTTAGTAGAACGTGCTGGCTTTCCAGAGGAGCTTAAACAGGCGCTGATGTATCGCTGGTTATTAAGCGCAGTTGCTGCCGTACTCAAACCCAGTGGCTTCAAGGCTAGAGGCGTTCTAACGCTGCAAGGTCCACAATCTATTGGTAAAACCTCATGGATCAGTGCATTAGTGCCGGACGCTATTTTGCGAGAAGGTGTACTTAAGCTTGATCATCATCTTGATGCGGGCAACAAAGATTCCATCATCACCGCTGTTTGTCACTGGATCGTTGAGATTGGCGAACTAGATTCCAGCTTCAAAAAAGACATTGCCCGCTTAAAAGGTTTCCTAACGGCTGATCGTGACAAAGTGCGCAGACCTTATGGCAGAACTGATTCCGAGTATCCACGCCGTACCGTATTCTGCGCCACCGTCAATGAACATGACTTCTTAGTTGACTCTACTGGAAATAGTAGGTGGTGGACAATTCCTGTGACATCAATTAACTACCAACACGGCATTGATATGCAACAGTTGTTTGCTCAGCTAGCGGTTGATTTTAACCGCGATGTGCAATGGTGGCTGACACGTGAAGAAGAGCAGTTACTTGAGCTACATAACAAAGAGCATCGTAATGTCAGTGCAATTCGTGAGCGCATTCTCGAAGCTTTAGACCTTGATCACGTCAATGATAGTGGCCTACCTGCCCTTACACCCACGCAGTTATTACAAAAGCTTGATATTAAACATCCGACTAATACGCAAAGTAAGGAATGTGCATCAGTGTTGCGTGAGTTTGTGGGTGAGTCTAAAAAAATCCAAGGGCAATACAAATGGCGCATTTCTTTCAAGAAAGAGGGTTGGGCGCCTTTACTCACACCTAAAGCGACAACGGATGATGACTTTTAAGTTGCGACTTTAGTTGCCTCCACCCACTACTTTCGACGGTCAGTTCGATACGTTAATTGGCTTCTAAGGTAGTGGTAGGTGGGGTGGCAGATTAGTGAAATTGTTAAATGTATAAATGAGTTATAGCCATGTGATGTTCAGTTAACAGAGTGGACCAGTTGTAAAAGTGCTACCACACCCTCCCCCGTGTGGAAAAGCTTGCAGTACATCAGGATGTGCAGTGGCAGCAGGTGGTAGCAAGTTTTTTAGTGTACGGATATCACAAACATACAAATTAATTGGAGTAAAAAATGACAAAAATTTTAAAAAATAAACATGATGAGTTATCTAAAAATGAACTTATCGTCCAAACCATTTTAAGCAATATCCCGGCATTAACCCTTGGAAATGTTTATTTGGTTAAAGATTTAATGGGTTCAGATGTATGGGAGACTTTGAGTAAAGGTATGCGTATTGGTATCGGTGGGGTGGTCAGTCAATTAGTTGAAAGTAGATTGCTACCGCTGACTTATGCTGGAAAGACCAATAGTAACAAGCGTCTTTACAGGCTTGATTAATAAGTTAGCACACATTGGTTGCGGTGTATTCAGGCCGCAATCATCAACAGATTAATTTCAAATTATTAGGAGAATATTATGGCAATTGTAAAGCTAACCCAGCAGTTTATTGATAACCAATTAGTATGTCCGCAAGGCTCTCAACGCACAGAGTTTGTAAGTGATGAACGCAGTGGCTTGTATGTTGAAGTGCGTAGTTCCAGTAATGGTCAAGGCACTTACTACTTACGCTATAAAGATACATCCGGAAAATCCTGTCATCAGAAAATAGGTCGTACTGTTGATATGAGTCTTGCCGATGCCCGCCGTAAGGTCAAAGAGTTGAAAGCAGAAATTGAGCTAGGTGCTGATCCACGTGCGGAAGAAAAAGCCAGAAAAGCGGTGATTACATTTGATGACTTTTTCAAAGACCATTATTTGCCATACGTTAAGCCTCGTAAACGCAGCTGGGACCGTGATGAAGAGCTTTATCGTTTACGCATTAAGGCAGTTTTTGGTAATAAGCGCTTGAATCAGGTCTCACGTTTGCAAATCCAAACTTTTCATTCGAGTTTGATTGCGGAAGGCTTGGCTGCTGCTACGGCTAACCACCATATTAAGCTCATACGCCACATGCTAAATCTAAGTGTTGAGTGGGAAATGCTGGAAAAGAACCCGGCAAGCCGCATTCATATGTTTGCAGAAGATAACAAAGTGGAACGCCTCATGACCAATGGGCAACTCACTAACTTGTTGGAAGTGCTTAGAACCGATTCACGGCGTTCAGTATGCTTGATTGCGCTATTTTTACTTGCGACTGGCTGCCGCTTGAATGAAGCATTATCTGCTACCTGGGCACAAGTGGACCAGCAAAAACGTATCTGGCGTATTCCAGCCAGCAATTCAAAATCTAAACGCATGAGGCCAGTACCACTTAATGACACTGCATTTGAAGTCATCAATCAACTTAATACGGAAGGCGTGTATGCGCATCTATTCATTAATAGTAAGACCAAAGCGCCTTATACCTGTGTAGCAAATGTTTGGCATAAATTAAGAGCTAAAGCAGGGATGTCTGGTTTGAGATTGCATGATTTACGCCACAATGCAGCTTCAAATTTGATCAACTCAGGTAGCAGCTTGTTTATCGTGCAGCAAATACTCGGTCACAGTGTTCCATCAGTTACTCAGCGCTATGCACATTTATCAGTGAAGTCGTTGAATGATGCTAGTGATAATGCTTCAGCCATTATCAAAGAGGCTTCAAAAGTAGTTTCACCAGAAAAAGCGGCGGCCTAAGTTTGTAAATTCTGGCGGGGTTTGGGTGCGGTTTTGGCCCACCTCGCCATTTTCTGGTGGCATAAGCAGGTCTTTTTGCAGACTGGATACTCAGCCCATCCCCGAAATTCCAATGCACCATTATGTTGTCTTGGGCTTGGTGGTGATTTAAGC
The DNA here is from genome assembly GCA_030682715.1 of Methylotenera sp. Taxonomy (GTDB): domain Bacteria; phylum Pseudomonadota; class Gammaproteobacteria; order Burkholderiales; family Methylophilaceae; genus Methylotenera. Next base: position 60,579 of record JAUXNQ010000055.1, read on the forward strand.
ATAATTTATTTAACTTAATTTATCACACTCCCTCCCCTCAGCCCGTAAAGCTTAACCGCTTGTGGGCTTTTTTTTTCGTCTATTATCAGGAGAATTTTCATGAAGATTATATTTGAACTACAAGGCAATATGCTTGAATATGAAAATTATGCTGTCACCGATGCTCTGGAAATGGGCTTTGCTTTTGGTGACGGTGAAGAAGGTCATGAGTATTGCTATGCACAAACATGGCAGGATTTTATTGGAACGGCATTTCATCTTATTCAACAGACAGGTGGCAACCTGACGCTCAATGGACAACAAATTCATGCAGCAAGCTTTGAAGAAACTAACGGTAGTCCAGTCACAAAAGATACATTAGTGATCTTGGATGATTTTGAAACAATTCCACTGGCATACATACTCAAGCCGTGACACACAGGCATCGACTCCACAAAAGCAACTTTTATATAAATCCGGCTCGGTTACTTTCGGCAGAAAATGTAGTCATAACTGATTGATCTACATGATTTTTAGAGACATGAAAGAGCTGATGCTTCCATAATTAGTTCGGTATATTTTCGGTTTTTGAGATACAAGGGCGTATGCATCAAAAAAATTACTTAAAATTCTTCAACCTTGTAGATTGATAGTGAGCGCTCACCTGTACTTTTAATCCGTTTGTCGTGGGTTCGATCCCCGCACACTACCAAGACATTGTTTTAGAAAGTTCTGAAACATATATCAAACCCGCGTAACTGCGGGTTTTTTATTGCCTATTGGTTCTGTAAGGTGTAATGTTGTTTCATAAAATCCTGCGTTAAGTGGGGGTATGTTTCGGGGTAGTTACCCCCCCCCAAGCGAAAAAAGTTACCCCCAAAATGCTGTGAAAGGACATTACAAAATGGTATTTACAGATACTGCAATACGCACAGTAAAGCCTAAAGATAAGGCTTACAAGCTATAGACGAAAAGGGGTTGTTTTTGCAAGTGACCCCTAACGGTGGTAAGTGGTGGCGTTTTAAATATCAATTCAATAAGGCTGAATCAGAAATGGTTAAGCCTTTTTCTTTTGTATTTTCATTTTATAGCTGATTCACCAAATAATTCGATATATAGCCAAGTGGCCTCGATGTAATGCACATGGATCGAGGGGTTTGTTACATCGCCCTTAGACCGCTATGCCTGTCCTGAGCCTGTCGAAGTGGCTACCAACGCTGAACACCAGCCTTTCGCGCTTCCACTTAGGGCTTTAGCCCTTTAGTGGAGCGGTGACGCCAATACTGGTGCAGCGCATATATTCTGTGGGGAAGCCAAGCGCTGGCTTACGGTCTCGCTGGTATGACGGATTGTTTAGTGGAATAGCTATTTTAATGTCATTATCTAGTCCCTATTCTATAGATTCTACTCATTACAAATTTTTTAAATTGGGTGCTAAAAACTAGTGAAACCTGACAATATAAAATCTGAACTACATCCGCGTAATCGACATCGTGTGCGTTACGACTTTGATCAGCTTATTCAGACTAGTTCAGCATTGGCTCCTTATGTGAAGCTAAATAAATATGGCGATGCTTCTATCGACTTTTCTAATGCACAGGCGGTTAAGGTACTTAATCAGGCGTTGCTTAAACAGTTTTATGCGGTGCTTGTTTGGGATATCCCCAAGCAGTATCTTTGCCCACCCATTCCTGGGCGTGCGGATTATTTGCATTATCTTGCCGATTTACTGAGTGCAGGCAATGCAGGGGAGATTCCAAAAGGGCAGTCTGTTCGTGTGTTAGATGTTGGCGTAGGCGCCAATATGATTTATCCGCTGATAGGCACACGTGAATATGGTTGGCAGTTTGTGGGGGCTGATATTGATGCGAAGGCATTGGACAATGCACAACAAATTGTGGATGCGAATGCGCTTTCTGATGACATTGAGCTGCGATTACAGACTTCTCCCGCATCAATTTTTAAAGACATGATTAGGCAAGGTGAAAAGTTTGCTTTGACAATGTGTAACCCACCTTTTCATGGATCATTAGAAGAAGCGCAAGCTGGCACACAACGCAAGTGGCGTGGTTTAGGTAAACATCTTGCTAAGCGTGGGGCGAATGAAAAATCTCCGATGCTGAACTTTGGCGGTCAAAATGCAGAGCTCTATTGCGAGGGCGGTGAGGAGGCATTTGTGGCTACTATGATTAAGGAGAGTAAGCAGTATGCAACTCAATGCGTATGGTTTACTACGCTTATCTCAAAAGCCGCTAACTTGCCCAGCGTTTACCGAGCACTTAAAAAAGTGAATGCGCTAGATGTTAGAACTATCGAGATGTCGCAAGGCCAAAAGAAAAGCCGTATTGTTGCTTGGACATTTTTAAATGCTAGCCAACAACGCGCTTCTTAATTTCGCTGCTTTCTCATTCTGTAAGTAGTGAAATTCATTTTTATGTATCACAGATGGCCTTAAGTAAGTTTTAATTAAAAACTACTTTTATTTTTACCTTTTTAAAATCTAGCGTGGGTTAGAATCGCATCAAGCATCTAAATCTATTATGTGAATCCGCCTGATTTTTAGTGGCTGAGATTTAAAGTTAAATATCGTCTTAAGCGTAAAGTATCGTTCCCATGAGTGTGTTTAAAGCACTAGTTAGATGGTTTGCAAACATAGTTATGGTTTAAATAGGTTTTGGTTCTGTGGCTTCAGTTGATTAAGCAAAACAAACTGGATGTAATAAATCTCTTGAGGGCATGCAGGTTTTGCCAAGGCGCGTGCCGCAAATTTTTCATGTTCCAATTATTTATCTGGGAGCAAATCAGTTAATATATGCTTTCACTATATCCACTATATCTGGCGAGCCTTTAAGGGAAGTAATGTTTTTTATTGATCTGATTCATAACATCACCTTGCTGGTTGCGCTCACAACTATTTATCAAGTTGTTTTATCACGAAACAAAAGAAATCCACTGACACAAGTATTACTTTTTGGTGTTTTGTTTGGGCTGGCTGGTGTCGTTGGCATGATAACGCCTGTGCAGTATGGTAATGGTGTGATTTTTGATGGGCGCTCAATTATTTTGTTTGTTGCAGGGATGTTTGGTGGTCCTTTATCCGCCTTGATTAGCGCATTAATTATCGGCTTTTATAGAGCTTGGTTAGGTGGTGGTGGCGTACTAGTTGGCATTGCTGTCACTGTTGCGTCGGCTTCAATAGGTGTTGCGTTTTATTTTTATAGAAAAAGCTTTGGTGGCTCATTGAAGGCGTTCTCGCTTCTAGGGGCTGGGTTATTAGTGCATGTCATCATGTTGAGCTTATTCTTATTTCTACCAAACGGAATCGGCGTCAATGTAATCAAAGAGTTCGGTCCAACTATTATGTTGTTTTATCCAGTTGCGACGATGTTGGTTTGCTTGCTTTTTCAAGACTACGAAGAGAAAGAAGCTAGTCGAGGTGAGTTGCATCGATTGGCATACTACGATTCATTAACTGGCTTACCTAATCGTTCATTGCAGATTGAACGCCTGAACCACTCTTTATCGATTTGTAAAAGTACAGGGTGCAAAGGCGCACTTATTCTGTTAAATTTGGATCGATTTAAAACACTGAACGATGCACGTGGACATGCTGCTGGTGATATGTTGCTATGTATAGTAGCTGATAGACTCAAGCCACTTATCGAGGCTGAGGGTGTGTTGGCACGAATGTCAGCAGACGAGTTTGCCGTGTTAATCGATAATAAAGCAAGTGGTACCGTAGATATTGATTCTGCTGCGCATCAATTGGCAGATAGGATTCAAATCTCGCTAAAGTATCCAATTCAATTGGGGGAAGATGAAATATCAGCTTCCAGCAGTATTGGTATTACAACTTTCCCCATCAATGCCGAAGAAAAAGCTGGTGATGTGTTTCGTCGAGCAGACACGGCCATGCATCGTGCGAAGCAAAATGGCGGAAACCAGAGTATTCTGTTTGAACAGTCGATGGCAAGTGTAGCTGAGCAGCGTTTCAAGATAGAGCGTGAACTGCGTATGGCGATACCTGCAGGGGAGTTGATGCTATACCTGCAATCGCAAGTGAATGCAGCTGGCGCACTTGTAGGGGCTGAGGCATTAGTTCGATGGCAACATCCAGAACGGGGCTTAGTGCCGCCTTCTTTGTTTATTCCCGTGGCTGAAGAAACTGATTTGATTGTTGATGTCGATGTTTGGGTGCTTACTCAAACTTGCCGAATCTTGGCAGGACAAGATGTCTACAGTTTGCCGCTTAGAGTCTCCGTTAACATTAGCCCAAGACACTTCCGCCAACGTAGTTTTGTTGCCAGCATTAAAAAGATTCTTGCTGATACTGGCGCTGATCCAACCCACTTAACGCTAGAAGTGACTGAGGGCTTGGTCATTGATAACATTAGTGAGGTTGTTGCCAAAATGACTGAACTTACTTTGTTGGGGATTCACTTCTCGCTTGATGATTTTGGTACTGGTTATTCTTCACTAAGCCATCTGAAACGACTCCCGATTCATGAGTTGAAGATAGATAAAACTTTTGTTCAGGATGCGCCAACAGATCCAGATGATGCCGCTCTGGTTGAATCTGTATTGGCAATTGCCAAACACATGAAGCTAAATGTAGTTGCTGAAGGGGTTGAAACTCAAGAGCAGGCTGATTTCTTGAATGTTAGGGCAGAAGTAATTCACCAAGGCTACTTGTACAGTAAACCTGAGCCCGCAGCTAGTTGGATTAAGAAGCTAGCCAAATAATGAATCTGAGTCAAACAGTAAACCAGAGCCAAGCTATTAACGATAGTGCTGGCTTGTTGATAAAGAAGTTAATTACACAATCGCACTCTTTTAAAAGAGGGGAAAAACTCAAAACAGCGCCCAATTAGTTGTTTTGATGGGTAACCTGGTTCAGTACAACAAGCCATGACTCGTAATCCTAGCTGGTCTTAGCCGCCATATTGGCCCGAGCCGTATGTAATTTTTTGTAGCTGTCGATTAAGCGATGGTGTCTGTCGAGTCCCTCCAGTTTTATACTGGTGGGCGTCAAGCCGAAGAAACGCGCGCTGCCATCCACTGAACCTAGAACGGCGTCCATCCGAGCATTGCCAAACATCCGACGGAAGTTGACCACATAGTCGTCTAACTCTAGTTCGTCATCCAGCAGAACTTCCAGCACCACATTCAATGCCTGATAAAACAATCCGCGCTCGACCGTGTTGTCGTTGTACTGTAGGAAGGCACCCACCAGTTCATGTGCCTCATCAAATTGCTGCAAGGCGAGATTTATCAGCAGTTTCAACTCTAGCACGGTTAGCTGACCCCAGACCGTATTCTCGTCAAATTGGATACCGATTAATGTGGCGATATCGCCGTAATCATCCAGCTCGTTATTCTCTAAACGCTCAAGCAGTGCTTCTAGGCTGGCATCATCCAGACGATGCAGGTTTAAAATATCAGCGCGGAACAATAGTGCCTTGTTAGTGTTATCCCAGACCAGATCTTCTATCGGATAAATTTCGGAGTAGCCTGGTACCAAGATGCGGCAAGCAGTCGCACCTAGCTGGTCATACACCGCCACGTAAGCTTCTTTGCCCATTGCTTCAAGAGTGCCAAACAAGGTCGCAGCTTCCTCGGCATTGGAGTCGCCAGATTTGCTTTCTTGGTCTTGACCAGAGAAATCCCACTCCACAAACTCGTAATCTGATTTAGTGCTGAAGAAGCGCCACGACACAATGCCGCTGGAATCGATGAAGTGTTCAACAAAGTTGTTAGGCTCAGTCACAGCTTCACTGGCAAAAGTGGGCTGAGGCAAGTCGTTCAGGCCCTCCAAGCTGCGACCTTGCAGTAATTCAGTCAGACTTCGTTCCAGCGCTACTTCTAAACTTGGGTGCGCACCGAACGAGGCAAACACGCCGCCTGTTCGCGGATTCATCAAAGTGACGCACATCACTGGATAGTTGCCGCCTAGCGATGCATCCTTAACCAGCACTGGAAAGCCTTGCTCTTCCAAGGCTTGAATCCCAGCCAGAACGCTAGGATATTTAGCTAACAGTTCTTGCGGCACATCTGGCAAGGTGATTTCACCTTCGAGAATTTCGCGTTTGACGGCTCTCTCAAAAATCTCCGATAAGCATTGCACCTGCGCTTCGGCCAACGTATTGCCAGCACTCATGCCATTGCTGACGTAAAGGTTTTCGATCAGGTTAGACGGAAAATACACGACCTCGCCATCCGACTGGCGCACAAATGGCAACGAACAGATGCCGCGTTCGGCATTGCCAGAGTTGGTATCGACCAGATGCGAACCACGCAACTCGCCATCAGGGTTGTAGATATCTAGGCAGTACTCATCTAGAATCTCTTTCGGCAACGTATCTTTACGACCTGGCTTAAACCAGCGCTCATTTGGGTAATGTACAAACGATGCGTTGGCAATGTCTTCACCCCAGAATGACCCAGCATAGAAGTGGTTGTTACTTAGTCGCTCGATATACTCGCCCAAGGCCGACGCCAACGCACTTTCCTTGGTTGCACCTTTTCCGTTAGTGAAACACATGGGCGAATGCGCATCACGAATATGCAATGACCACACATTGGGAATGATATTGCGCCAAGAAGCAATTTCTATCTTGATACCTAAGCTCGCCAGCAGCCCTGACATATTGGCGATGGTTTGCTCCAAGGGCAGATATTTACCCGTGATATAGGTATTTGCCTCAGAATTCGGATTCATCACCAAGAGCGCTTGCGCATCAGCGTCCAGATTAGCGACTTCTTCAATCACAAACTCTGGCCCAGTTTGCACCACCTTTTTTACCGTACAGCGGTCGATGGAGCGCAAGATACCTTGGCGGTCCTTATCGGAGATATCCACTGGCAACTCGACCTGAATCTTAAAAATCTGTTGGTAACGGTTTTCGGGATCCACAATATTATTGTGCGATAGACGAATATTTTCAGTCGAAATATTGCGCGTGTCGCAGTACAACTTCACAAAGTAGGCTGCGCACAGGGCTGATGAGGCCAAAAAGTAATCGAAGGGGCCAGGGGCAGAGCCATCGCCTTTGTAACGAATAGGTTGGTCGGCAATCACCGTGAAGTCATCGAATTTAGCTTCAAGACGTAATTTATCGAGAAAGTTGACCTTAATTTCCATGTGAAGAATTCCAAAAATCGCGCAAAAATGATGTGGGCACTATTATCCACTACATCGCCGATGCCGTGTAATACATCAATGCTATCTAGTTACGCTAACGGTCAAGGAAGTTATTAAAAAACTTGAAGGAATTTTAGATGCAGGGACTAAGCGCTTAATTTGTAAATGGCTTATTTTAGACAATGACTTCACCCTTTGTTGACATCATGCTTAATGCTTCAAAACGTTACTTTTACCAAAAAACTCACTTATCATTTCTGCTAACTTTTCTGCGGTTCGCACTGTAGTGCTTTCATCACTCTAAGTAAGATTATTTCTAATATTTAATCTTATTTACTGTTGAAAATGCTTACTTGATTCTTTTTCGCTAACGAGTTCCTCTACATTCTGGATAAGCAGAGCATCCCCAAAACTCGTTCCCTGCATTAGCACCTTTTCTAGCAGTTCTTTTTACCATAGCCGAGCCACACAATGGGCACTCAAGGCTTGTTGCTACTGGTTGCTGACATACACTTGGCTTCTTGATATTCGGCTGCACCTGAACCCCTGCAACCATCTCTAACAGTTCTGAGCCATCAATCAACCAGATAGGCTTATCTTCAGCAAACAATCTAGCTTCAGCAGTGTAATTGCCACTACTAACAAAGATACAGTCGTTAGCTCTTTCTGAAGTCATTACCCCATACAACTCACGAATCAATGGCACACCTATTGAGAATGTTTTCCACCTTTTGCACTGAACAATAGACTTCTTACCATTTTTGGTAAGCACTAGGTCAATGCCACCATCAGCTCCACCCCCACCATTTTCTCTAACTTCAAATCCTTTTCGTCTAAAAGCTTCGCCAACTAACAATTCAAAGTCTTGCCATGACATATCACGGATAGATTCAATACCAGATTGCTTATCTAATAGCTTAATTCTATGTTTAGTTCTGAATGATGAAACACATGCACCAATAATAAAAATTACAGGAAATACATACTGTAAAAATTTAGAAAAAGAAATAAAGATTAGTTTAGGAAGAGAGTTTGTTGCTGAATGTAAATTAGTAGCAACTGGTAAAGCTTGAATGGCGAAATAATGAAAAAAGAAATAACTAATGATTGCTACAGCCAAACTAATCTTCCAATTTATAGAAGATGCAATATCCAGTAAATTTTCAATGGGTGAAGTCTTTTTTCTGCGAGCCATAAATGTTCTTTTTAATTAGTTATTAAGAACATTGTCTTTCTTCTAAATTGAAAAGTAAACCAAGTAGATTTAATGGGTTAGATTTTGCTATGGAACTCAGGTAAAGCTAAATGGATTTTTCCATCTATCAATGCATTTTTGTTGCCTATACGTTGCCTATAGATTTAGTAATTCTTAAATCTAAATTTTATCTAATGTTGCCTATATGTTGCCTACAGATATTTTTTAGATAAAAAAAAGGGCTCCCATCGCTGGAAGCCCCGTATTTGGTGGGAAAGAGACAACCTAACAATGCTCTGAACACATTGATTATATTGGTTTAAAAAATTTATTAATTAGTTAATACCAACAATAATACCAACAGTCTAAATCCCTCTACCTTATAAAACATTCCTAACTTATCCTTTTTATATCTTTCTTATTGCATTACTCGAAAATTTAATTTAAAGTAAATCGTCAATTCAATTTCTGAGTTGCGAGCGGTACTAGACGGCTACAATTTTCTTCAACCTCTTTTTGTTTTTTTGGGTCAGTTTACCTTTGTAAATTGTAAGGTTGATTTGTAGCTGCGCTATTGCGGAGCTCGAACGAAGATGTCAGTTTTTAATAAAGCAGTTCAATCGTTACATTTAGACGATCTTGATGCTATTCGACTAATTAAGTTTTCTGAATCAAACAAAGTTTTAGGTATTACCAATCAGCTTGGCCATAATTGGCTTGGGCAAAAAAAATATCCCATTCCTGTTCGTAAATGTAATGGATGTAATTATGTTCGATACAGCGACTTAATTAACCATCTAAACTCTCTTTTTGATAAAGAAGAACAATCACTCTCTGCAGAGAAACTTTATTCCAATAAAGCTCATCTAGCCCCAGCTTTAGTTAAAGGTGGGGCTAGATGAGCTCGGGTGCTGAAGCAATTAAAAAAAGAGCAGAGCTTTGTAAATCTCATTTACCAACATGTTTCAATGGATATTCCGCCTTACCTAATGCCTTTTCTGGTAATAGTCTGTTTGGAGCCACCGGAGGTAGATCTAAATCTAAAACTATTGTGCGTGAGGGTAATGCTCAAATCCAAATCAAGAGCGCTTCAAAGCAGTATCAAATATTTTATATAGGCGAGCAACTGGCGCAATCTGAATTATCTTTTTACTTGAAACTCATTCCGCTTTATGGATTGGGAAGAATGAAGTTAGGCGAAAATATATGGATAAAATTGCATGAATTCCTTCGTGAAAACTACGGAACAGTAAATGCCACAGCTTATCGAACGTTAGAAGAAAAAATCATTCGGCTTTATAGCGCAGAGGTAATAATAATAAGACCAGACATGCCTCCATATCACTGCAGGCTTATTTCAGGTCGTTCTCAGATTTTTGCTGGTAAAGGCAACAAGAAAATGATTGAAATTACCTTGGATCCTGTTTTACATGAAGCATTTAAGATAGATGGGTTCTCATTTATTAATTTGACTGAAAGATCTAATCTAGGTAACAACCAGGTGGCATTATGGCTACATAGTTATTATGCCAGACATGCCAAGCCACACCCTGTTACGGCTAAATTTATATATAAACATTCAGGAAGTAGTGCTAAGGACTTTGTGCGCTGGGTGCGTTGCACTTTAGCGCCAGCGGTAGATAAATTCAATGCATTTAATGATTGGAGATTATTTCTTGATTATCAAGACGGTGTTGAAGAAGCAAAGCTGTATTGTTATCAGAAGCCAACTTCATCGAGCCAGCAAAAATATTTAACCAAAGAGAATGAAAAAATTGAATAAAAAATGTCCGACTACAATGTCTTTTACATTAGAAAAGTCCGACTACAATGTTGTAAAAGTCCGACTACAATGTCCTAAAAGACCGACTACAATGTCCTAAAAAACCGACTACAATGTCCATTTTAGAATACATATTATTTCTTATAGAAATAATTAGTTTTATTATTCATGAACTTAGATGGCTTGTGGATTATTATTTATTTTTGCTAATAAGCTCTTTAATGAACTTATATCTAGTAGATTTAATAAGTAGGATAACTTTTTTATTTAAACCAACAAATAATTAATGAATTCGCTACGCTCATTCTTTCTTTTACAGCCCTCAGGCACAACGAGCTAAAGCTCGTGTGTCGGCAACAGTCGCTAAAGCTCCTGGCCGATCGTCCCCAGCGACCTGTCTCCAGCAAAGCTGGAGATCGGGAAATTCAAAAACGGTCAGCATAAAAATACAAAAGGCGAAACAAGCAAGGTAGTAGGTAGTTTGGAAATAACGTAGAAGCAGTCAATTGCTGAACCGGAAGCCGCAGCTAAGTGAGCGTTAGCGAATCTGAACGGGTGAGGATGCAGGCGTAGCGAACAATTGACGGCTTTGAAGTGTTGTAAGCTTTGCAAAAGGGTGGTGGTTTGTTTTTAACCACCGCCCGTTGCCATACGGCGAGTAGGTTTTTTTATTTTGTGTAAAGGTTTGAGCATGCAAAATTTCATTAACCCTACCTATCTTTGAAATTCCTGACTTTCGTTGTCCTAATTGAACAACAACAAAAACCACACTTTAATCGGTGTGGTTTTTTTTATTTACTTTTAATTTATTATTATTAGAGTTGTGACTTTAAGCGAAGTGCAAAGAAAAACCACCACCCAATGAAGGGTGGTGGGGGTTAGCAGGATTATTAATCCAACTTGCCAACACATGGCCATGTTTGCCGATTCTACGGCGCAGTATGTGATCTGCAGCGTTGCGGTTTAACGATTACCGCATTTCGTTTTAAAACACGTACCGGTAATTAAATAAACATCGGATCACAAGTCCGTATCCCTATTTAATCCCTTCATCGCTCTCGTTGTTCTAATCAAACAACGCCAGCGCTTGGAATAAATACCAGGGGGACCAACCCCCAGCAATGAATCGGCGGCCAAGCCGATTCATATATTTAAACAAGCTTCCTGCTTGTTTAGCCACTTTTTTACTACTAAACAACAACACGGGGTGTCACCCCCGTGCGCATCGTACGCTTCTTGCTTTCCTACCCAGCTCGTCGCTGGTTGATGTAATGACCGTTTTAGTCAGCCACTCCATCGCTCGTACTTGCAAAATCTCCCACGCTTCCAGAATTACAGAGCCGCCAAGCTCTCTGGTTCAGCGCTTCCCACTTTAGTTGAATGCCCACCTCAAGAGAGAGGTTAGGGCGCTTCCGCTACTACGCAAACTTAGCAGTTGCCTCATTTCATTTTCCTAGGTCTAAGACCCTACCCCTACTATTACGGGTTTCCACGGCAAAAGATTCCAAAAACACTCGTGTACTAAAAATAAAACATCACCGGCTACTAAAATACCACTGCATCATTTACTCCGACATGCTCCCTCTAGGGGTTACAGTTAAACGCTTAAGCTATCCATAGACCCTGAACTTCTTCAGGTGCCAATCTCTCCAGGTTTCCCCTCAAGACCCTGCCGTATTTCTACGGCCTCATAAGCCCACGTTGTCGGCCAAGTCATGCGCTTTTCAGCTCATCCCTTGGGTTAATACAAATGTCTGTATTAACTTTCACGGTCAACAGGTACACATCCCATTACTGGGTTGCCCGTTTCAGTGTCGCCCAATGTTTAAATCATATTTTGATTGAGTCGAAGGGAATATTGCAATTCCCAGCGCTCGTCGTAGCGTGGCGAGCTCTATTAGAAGCACCACGCTTCAGCGTACTAATTTTAGTAATTGGCGTTACTAAAATTTGGATCATCCGATCCCTGCGCGTTGTTTTTTAAGGGTGGCTAACCCCCGATATTTTGAAGGTTTGGCTTACCCAAAAAGTGACATATACAGTTTGATTAAGTTTAGGTAATATGTCAATTAAGTTATTTAAAAACAATAACTTAATAACACTTTGTCAACACTTTTTATTTGTTGATTTTTTTGTTATTAGATTAATTTATGCGGAATCTTAATATGTTAAATATCAACTTATGGAAAATCCTTTTTATGTTTGGTAACAATTAATATGAATAATAAAAATCATGCTTTATTTATTTTTGATAAAAAAACACCGTGGATGCAGAGAATATCTGACTACATTAGGTTGGGTCATATCTACTTTATTTGTGGGCAAATCGAACCTGCAAAAGTGAAGTTCTTAGCTGAAAAATTTGCTAAAAATTATGAGACCGGACTGTCCAAAATGGAGCAATCAAGAAAGCGTAAAAATGGTTTTGCATCCTTTAAATTTTTAGCGTGGAATGAGGAAAATGCAAATATCGTCCATTGGATTTTATGCAGAACTGAAGGTGCGCTTCCTGAAATTGGTACACGAGAAAAGTGGCAAGATGCAACCAGCAAAACAAGATTGCACATTACAGGTGGGTATGAGCTAGTCAGACTAACCAAACCGGAAGAACCAAAGCCAACGTGGACTTGGCGATACTCCAAAACTCACTATGAAGACTTGCGTGAGAGTGTGCTGCGGGCACTTAGGAACAAGCGTGATGATTTGTTAAAACAATTAATTCATGAGATTTGGCGAACCCCTGGATTTGCTGGCGCACGTGCGCAAGTGAAGGCAATCGGTAAATTAATTAAACAGGAATGGAAGCGTGTCCGCAGTGCTGATAAGTTTCCGGAAATACCTATTAGGATTGGGTATGTACGTCGAATGAAAGACGTAGGACACGTTCTTAAATGAATTAATACAGTGTAGTTAGATTAGGTGAGTTTACGGACAGAAACATACAATTCGGCAATCTGTGTCGACAGGTAGCTTCCTGGCCTATACCTGCCAGTGTTGTTGGTTTGGTTTCTCGGCAGGTGTCATTTAGGTTGCTGTCGCTGACGAGTTTGAGGATGACTTCTCTCGGTCGCCAAGTCAGAGAAGGTACCCTGCAAATAACATGGCCATGATTGATATCTTGGCCGCGATATGTATAATGGCCATGGTATATATAAAGGACACCAAAAATGCTCCCATCTTATTCTTCCAAAAGCAGAAGCGAGAACGCGAAGGCTTTCGTTGCTGATTTATTTGAGGCCAGCGGCTGGGATGTAGATCGATTCCCGGATTACGGAAGAAAACGCCCAGACCTCATTGTGCGAAAGGGCTTACAGTGCTTTGTTGTGGAGATCAAGGCGCTCACAGAAGGACGTGCCGATCGAGTTATTCCATTGCTGTCGCAGGCAATCCTACAAGCACAAGCACAAGCACAAGCAAATGCCGTCGATGCAGGCAATGCAAAGCCCCTAGCAGTTATTTCTGTTGAGAACGTATCCAAATCCCTATTAAAGCAAGTCTGTTCGTTTGTTGAGCAATACGCACCGAATGTAGCTGTCGGTCTAGTGTCTAAGTGGGGGGGCAGATACTTCAGTGGAGGAAGCCTTAATGAGCTGAATGCCGAGCCAGAAGATCTTCGTTGGCTTGAAAGTGCCCCATCGAGTCAACCTGTCAATCTTTTCTCGGATCTAAATCAGTGGCTGCTGAAAGTGCTGCTGGCCCCTGAAATACCAGACCATTTGTTACAAGCACCAAGACAAAAGTATCAAAGCGGTTTAGAACTCGCCGAGGCCGCCAAGGTATCGCCCATGAGTGCATCTCGGTTCTTGAAACAGCTTCGCAACGAAGGTTATTTGGACGAATCCTCGCGATATATTGCTATCGTACGCCTTGCAGAGCTGTTTCGCCGTTGGCGATCGGCTTCGATGCGCCCATCACCAGAAATTCCAATGCGATTTCTCATTAGAGGACCTGCACAACAGCAAATTCGCAGCCTTGTAGCGAGTCATGAAGGGGTGGCTTGTTTAGGGCTATTTGCAGCTGCCGATGCCTTACAACTCGGACACGTCAGCGGCGTTCCACCATATATATACGTATCCAAGCTCCCTCGGCCTGGAGACAGGAAATGGAAGACACTGGTAACTGCTTCTCCTTCCGAGATGCCAGACCTCATCGTCCGACAAGCACTTGCACCGGAATCGACCTTCCGAGGCGCCATACATCAAGGTGGCTTGATAGTCTCCGACGTCATCCAAGTTTGGCTGGATGTCGCCAATCACCCATCGCGTGGTGAAGAGCAGGCCGACCTGATCTATGAAAAAGCCCTTCGCCCGATCTTAAACAAAGGAAACTAAATGAACGACCTAGACGCACTAGCTAAGCTAGTTCATGCACTCTCCCCATGGAGAGAGCATCTCGTCTTTATCGGTGGATGGGCTCACCGAGTCCACAGACTCGATCTGAGGGCAAACAAGCTGGAATACCAACCAGTATTTACTCGCGACACGGACTTGGCATTTGACAGAAGTGCGCCGATTGTGGGTGATATAAAAGCAGCCCTCATTCAACATGGCTTTAAGGAGCAGCTAACTGGAGAGCACATGCCACCGGTCGCGCACTACACTTTAGGAGACGAGAACGGAGGTTTCTACGCTGAATTCCTGACACCACTGATCGGTAGCGGAGTTAAGAGGAGTGGGGCACAAGATGCGACGATGTTGATGGCTGGCATTTCAGCCCAAAAGATCCGCTATCTGGATATCCTCCTGGTTGATCCATGGTTAATCACACTGGATCCTAAAAGTGGTGTGCCATTAGCATCGTCAATGGACGTTCTTGTGGCTAACCCGCTGTGCTTCATGATCCAGAAATTTCTAATCCAAGAATATCGCCCTGCAGCAAAACAAGCTCAAGATGTGCTATATATCTTCGACACCATAGAACTTTTTGGAGCGTTGCTGGATGACTTCAGTGAAAAATGGAAGACAATCATTAGCCCGACTCTAGGGGACAAGTTGAGCAGAAAAGTGCTAACCTTAAGCAAGGCAACCTTCTCAAACGTCAATGACGTGATTCGAAATGCAGCGCTCATCCCGCAGAATCGTAATCTCACGCCAGAACAGATACAACTGACTTGCCAAATCGCATTTGAGCAGATACTGAGTACATCTGATAATTGAATCGCCCTGACTCCCTAGATACAAAGTAAAAGTTTCTATTCCGCGAGCTGCCATTAAAGCACGAATCTTCAAATGACCGTTTGGCCGTAAGCCAGTCTTCCTATTTTTTATTAATTCATTGGTCGATGAATTTCACAGTGTTCCAAGGTTTGTTAACCCTTGTACTCGGCCGCTAAAGCGGCACGAGCGCGATAAATCACTCCGCCAAGCACACCCCGCTTGCCGAAGCTCAACGCGTGCCTGTGGGCATACATCCCTTCGGGAACGGGTAAACCCAGCCAGCAGAGAGAAGGACAGGTTAGTCTTTTGTTAGGGGCTGACAAGAACAGGTCAAATTTGACTACAGTTACTTCAAGTTTTATTATTAGCCATTACAAGGAGTACTTGAATGTACGCATTAGCCATGATTATTTTATTGATCGGCGCGATCTTCATTGCGGTTGCGGGCGTGAGCGCAAGTATTTTGCACAAGAAAAACAAACGTTCCAAAGTGTAAGCTGCACTAATAAACAACAAGGGCAGATTAATCTCTGTCCTTTTTAACGTCTAAACCAACCCTTTCGAGATCCTTCCAAGCCCCTTTCTTAAACGTTCTATAACAGTTTACTAACCCTTCAAATACAAGCGCAGTTGCAATACATATAAAAAGTCTTAGTAATATAGATTTTGCATCCTGATTCATTTTATTCTCCAAAAATTTCAGTGAGATTTTCACTGTCTGATTTGTATAGTTAGAACAAGAGCATTTAAATATATTTGCGTATATAAGTATTTACGTAATTACGTATTGACATAAGAACTTAGGTTGTTAAAATAAATTACGTATTTACGTATTTACACATTTAAGGAAATCATGAAAATAATAGTATTAGCAAGCCAAAAGGGTGGGGCAGGCAAAACAACGCTTTGTGGCCATTTGAGTGTTGAAGCTTCATTGAATGGCCATAAGGTGGCGATCATTGATACAGACCCTCAAGGAAGCTTGGCTGCCTGGTGGAATGAAAGGGAGTCAGACTCTCCAGACTTCGTTTCATCATCAATTATCAAGCTGCAGGACGATATCAATCTAATCAAAAATGAAGGATTTGATTATCTTTTTATTGATACTCCGCCAGCTGTCACTGAAACCATTGAAAAAGTTGTTGGCGTTGCCGACCTGGTAGTTATACCAACAAGACCAAGTCCACATGATCTGCGAGCTGTTGGTAAAACGGTTGATATCGTAAACGACTGCAACAAACGGATGGTTTTTGTGATCAATGGAGCAGCTAATCGAGCAAGAATTTCAACTGATGCGGCTATAGCTCTTTCACAGCATGGTGCAGTATGCCCAACGGTTATTTATCAGAGGACTGATTTTGCAAGTTCTATGATTGATGGTAGAACAGTTCAAGAAATGGACAAAGCTAGTAAGTCTGCGATAGAAGTGGGAGAATTGTGGAAATATGTAAATACGCATTTACGCAATGGGAAGCTTAGACCATGAAAAAATCTGCATCATTAGGATCAGGACTAATTGCCACAAAAGGCGCTGCGGTTCCAAGTAGAGAAACAACAAAGAAAGCTGCTGCAAATCAAGGCAAAGATAAACGAATAGCAATCACAGTAAAACTGCTTGAGGGGCCTTACCTTAAGATGAAGGCTTATGGAGCAGCGAATAGAACTTCTAATCAAGATATTCTTGAAAAAGCTTTAAATGAGTTCCTTATTAAAAATGGGGCTTAACAAGCTATCCAGATTAGTAACTAATATTCTAATAAAAGAAAATATATGCCTCTAAATAATCGTCAAATTTTAAATCCCTATTTCTCAAACACAGATACGGATTTGTCCGGATATAAGGACGGAATGCTCAAAGCAATTGATGACATTTCGAAATATATTAGTGAGAAAGAGATTGAAGATTTTCTTAGTAATAAACTGCAATTGTTTTCAAATTCATTTAATGAACCTCAGTATTTGCAGGCTGCGTGTGAATTAGTAATTTGTTCACACCTGGCAAACAAATATAAGGATTCATTTAGTTATGAGTTGGGTGTCAACCCTCCAAAAAATGTAGACTGCGCTTTTAAAGATAATGATGTTCAGTTTAATTTAGAAATTAAATGTGCTGACTATACAAAAAGCAAAGAAATAGAAAATCAATTAGGGTTAAAACTTAATCTTTTTGGCCGTAATCCTGACAGAGCGGAAATTTTTAATGACTTATCAGATGCTATAGAAAAATCACATGGTGGACTTCCTCTTTTAGAGCAGCAACACATGGACAATAAGTTAAAGGACTATTTATTATCCGCTCAAAGTAAGTTTTATCAGGCGCCAAAGAACGATCATCTGAATATTTTGGTCGTCTGTTGCGACAGTCCAATGGATATCCAAAAATGGGTTGGATATATGTTTGCACATGAGGGATTATTTACTAACGAATCATTTGTTGATAAAACTAAATATAATCTTGTTGATGTTGTTTACATTACAAATTTACACCATCGTCATTTTGAATACACCACCAAAGATAAATTAACCAATCACTGGCTATTGGAGAATTCTTTTAATCTTATTTTTTCTAATCCATTTAGAACTTTAGCTAAACAGACGGCAATTGAACACTTTGTTGAAGTTATGCCAAATTACTCTTATGAATTACAAAATTATCAAGTATCAGGCGACGCTGAAATTAGTGTTAAAAATGCAATTAGAATTTCTCACTTTGTAGTAGAAAAATTGCTATCCAATGGTGTTTACGTTTTTCAACCAAATTAAATTGCGTACCGTTTTATTAAATTCTTTATTTAACTTTCCAATCATTCCAAGTCGGCACATAGTAACTATCCCGCCTAGATGTACCCATTACCTTAAACGCACCAAGTTCTACCAAGGCCTCAATATCTCTCAAAGCTGTGTCGGTAGAACATTTGGCAAGCGCAGCCCACTTACCCGTAGTCAATTTACCCTCAAAGCCATGCATCAGCATATTCATCATCTGCATTTGACGTGGATTAAGGCTTCCGCCTTTGGCACGCTGGCTCAATGAGGCAAGATACAACGTACCTTTGATTTCCTCATTTGCAGACAGCACAGCGCGAAGCAAGCAGCCTAAATACCACTCAAGCCATTTCGTAGCATCAAGGTCACTCTTTTGTGCGTGCTCAAGCGCTTTATAGTAGTCGTCACGCTCTTTCATCATTTGAGCTGACAGACTATAAAACCTTTGAGACGAATCATCAGCTCGCGATAGCGTTAAATCACATACAGCCCGACCTGTACGACCATTTCCATCCTCAAAAGGGTGTAAGGTAACAAACCATAAATGAGCAAGTCCAGACTTCAACACTGGATCGCAATCTGGGGCAGAATTAAGCCAAGCTAAGAATTCTCCCATTTGTTCACTGAGGACATCAGCTGGAGGCGCTTCATAATGTACTTTCTCATGCCCTATGCCACCTGACACCACTTGCATTGGGCCATCTACATCGGCACGATAGGTTGCGACATTGATTTTGTGCATGCCACTATAGCCAGTTGGAAATAGGGCAGCATGCCATCCAAATAATCTAGCTTCAGTTAAGGGTTCTTGATATTTTTGGGTAGCATCAAGCACCATCTCGACAACGCCATCGGTGTTCTTATCGGATTTAACTGGATTGCTGACACTCACCCCTAACCGGCGTGCGATTGACGATCTGACGGCTTCAGGATTCAGTTTCTCGCCCTCTATCTCACTGGATTTAACTATCTCACTGGTGAGAGTTTTTAAGCTGGCTTGCTCTGACAATGTGAAACCAAGTGCCTGCATTGAGCCAAGCAAACGCCCACGCTCAACATTCACTTGAGAAAGTTGAGTTGAAAGCCTGGCCGAATCAAATGTCCAATGCGGCCATCCGGATTGCTGCCAAACGTATTTTTTATAATCACCGCTATTCATGCGGTAATAATTGCATTAAATCACCGCAAGGTCAATACTTATTACCGCTAATTATGCGGTGATAATCGCCGCATCAAGCTAAGGTTTCCTGCTCAACTGTGAACTTAGCATCCCTAATTGCTTCTACAAGAAAGCTCCAGCCTGCAGCTTCAGCGAAATGAACCATTTTATTCACTGTATTGGCGCTTGCTGGGTCTCTGTGCTCCATGGGTACGTTATCTGGGTGCATTTGCCAAGGAATGATTGTATGGCCAGCCTTACGCGCCTCCTGTGCTAATACAGAAGCAATCCTGAAGCCACCTTCGTCAACATCACCCCAATGATATACGGGGACATCTTGAGGTAGGCCTTGCAATAACCTCACGTACATCTCACGCCAAGGTGGATTGGGCATACCGGCGGTGTAAATCAGTAAAACATTCTCGTCACAGCGACGGCGTGCCTCACTGTGAAATGTTGTCTGGTTCTCAATCGTCATTATTGAAAGAGGTAGGCTTCCAAGCCGTTTGATAGCTGCAGCTGGAAACCCAGAGTAGGGCGCATCAATGTAGCCGGTAACTCTTTCTCGTTCTATGATGACATTACCAGCCATTCTGACAGGGTGCTCTTCTCTGAACAGCCCTATAGCTTCCCAAACCTCTGAAGACGGCCTATTGGAATTAACGTCTCCGGACAAGATGACATCTATTGGCGCAGCCAATTTCTTGATGCGTTTGGTATCTTTGAACAGTTTTCCACTGGCCTCATTGATAGGTAATGAGATTACGCCTTGAGCAAGATTCTCTTTAGCAAAGTCAATCACGCGAATCGCATCTACCCAGTCTTTTACATCTGCTGCAGTATAAGTTCTCACTGTGCGGAGCTCCGCCCACTTTTGCAGCACATCAATAAGCACCGGAAAACGATCAGTAAACACCTCTAAGAGCGATTTAGCATGGGACAAAACATCTGTCGATAACTCTTTCCCTAGAAACTTTGCCAGTAGTCGATTATCTTTCAGCTCAATACGATTGATAAACCCTTCATCCTCAATGCGAGTGCCTATGGTGTAGGTAATCGCACCTTCAGCTCTACAAGCGTCTATGACCGTCTCAAATGCTTCTTTGGCTTGTAATGAGCGCCCATTATGATATTTAACTAAATTAGACTTGGTTATTACTGACGCTTTGGTGCGACGGCCAGCTTCAGTTTTTTCCGAATCGGATAACAGTTTATTGAGCAGAGAATACGCGAGGTCTTCCATTAAGCAACAGCCTCAATTCGCTCTGCCCTCATAGTCTCAAGCTCATTTTCAATAAGCTCACCATTAAACTCTGACAGGTCGCTTCTAAACATTTCTCGCACTGTTTCAGAGACATCATGCGCTTGTATTAGCATGGAGCTATTTTCAACATCACGTAGGATGTCGTAGTAACGATGCAAGAACGCAGTTAAAGTGCCTAAGTTATCACCTGGGCTGGCCATGAATATTTGGAGTCCAAGCTGTTCTAAATATCGCATAGTTGCCACGATATTAGCTGTATCCATTTTATTGAACGCTTCATCAAGCAATATCAAGCGAATTCCATCCGAGCTGCCATTATCTAGTCTATAAGCTGAAGCCAAAGCTGCACCGGCTATTACATATAGCGGAGCGCGATGTTCACCACCGGAGCCAGTGCCAAGACGCTTGCTGAGGCTTCCAACGGTGGTTAATGTCTTGTTGATAGAATCTTCACGCAGAATCTCGATATCAAACTCAAAGAACTCCCTGTAGTCGTCGAGTGGGTTCTGCATTCCGGCTGTGCTAGGTGCTATTTTGTCATCGAGAAGCTGACGGAATTCTTCCGGCATTTCGCCCGCGCCACCTAATAAGTCATCAGTAGGGCCATAGGCTGCAATATCTTTCACAAATTTGAGTAAGCTTTTGAGTTGTGGCCTTATCGTACGAGTAAAACGATAGCGCTCACCATTCGAGAATACTGGGCATGTGCTCAACACCTGGTTAAGCCGGTTCATAGACTTTTCTAAATGGTCTATGTTGTTACTGAGTGCAACCGCCACATCAGCACGGAATGTATCTTGCGATGCTTTAAATGCTTCCTTCATGCGGGCATCAAAATCACTTAATTCTGTATCTCTTAAGCGTTTTAGTAGCTCACTAATCCATTCACGGTCTTTACGCCAATCATCAGCGCCCGCGACACCTTGTTCTCTATATTTCTCCCTGAAGGTTCCAATCTCTTTATAACCGCGTGAAATTGCATTATTCATCTCGGTTTTAGACGAATCTTTCTGCCTTCCGCAATATTCTTTCATCAATCCATATTGGTCATCAAATTTTTCTAAAAGAATATCCCACTGCTTAGAAGCATAATCCCGATCATAGGCTTCGTTGCTTTCAATATCCGTGAATGCTTTTTGTGCTGCCTCCCATTTATTTCTAGCTTCAGTGACATGACTTTCGCATTGCGTTAGCTTTTGTTCAGCGCGTCCAATTTTCAACTTTAAGTCGCTAACTTGTGGCATCAATGTGTTTACCTGATTATCTAGCTTTGCAACCAGGGCATTGAGTCTTACATATTCAGCATCCGCTGAATCATTTAAACGCGATGTAAGGCTTGCGACAGCGCTTCTAGCCGTATGCATCTCATCACATGCATCTAACATGTATTTCATCACAGACTCTTCACTAGAAATGCGACGTAGGCTCTCAATTAACGCTTTGATGGATTCAATTTTTGTTGTGAAGGTTTTGATAGTTGCTTTGAGTGAGGAAATTTCCTTTGTTAAAGCCTCTTTTTGGTTGTTATCGCCACCGCCGATTTTGAGATTACCCAATAAAATTGGCTTAATACGGTCATATTCGCCTGATTGAATAATCATGCCATCCTGAGTCAATGTACGCTTGCCGGCCAATGCCTCTGCATCAGTAGTAGCGCGTAGCATGTCACCAAAACGTCTCTGTAAGTAAGCCACAGCAGCAGGATTGTCACCTACAATCAATTCTGCGACTGAGCCAGATACCGGCGCAATAGTATTTTGCTTACTCGCTGCGACAATTTTTGCGCCATAAATTGCCCGTGGCCCAGTCAGTCCACGATAAACGCTAAATGCTTTAGCTTCGTCGTCCTTAGAGACCAACAAGGCTTCAATGTTGCGGCCTAAATATGCTTCAATAACAGGTTGCCATGAAGTGTCTGTGATATTAACAAGATCACATACCGGCGTTGCATGAATGCCGTTATCGCTTAACTCTGCAAGTAACCGGTTTGTATCATTACTTAGCATCGAGCGACCAGCTTTAACCCTTTGCAAAGCATTTTCACTCAGCTTAAGCTGCTCTTCAACTTGAGTTTGATTGCTAACAATACCTCTATTGAGATCAAATAAATCAGTAATGGCGCGTGTTGACTCGTACACTGAAGGCTTGATCAATGTCGATAACTGTTCTTTACTTAAATCTTGATAGTTTGGCATTGCACCATCAATAGATTTAACCACGGACAGAATCGCAGACGTGCTCTCAAGCAGCTTGGAATTAGCTGCAGCATCCAAAGTATTACGAATCAAGCTTAATCCATTGCGTATTTCACCCGATTTCTTCATCTCCAAATCTCTGGACTTGCTGATTTCGCTACTAATCACCCCATTTTCTTGATGGGCCGCATGATTCATAATTAAAATTTGGTTGGATTTGACCTGTTCTTGCGCATTTTTTAAGACAGCATTTTCTCGAATATGCTGTTCGTTTAATTGATGTAAGCTCTCTTCCGCATCTGCATGCTCATCGGACGCAACTTCCAGTAATGCACTTGCTTCACTGCTAGAAGCCCAGCTGTATAGTCCATTCCAAGTAACCTCGCGTTTTGAAGCAAATTCAGCCTTATTAAACTCCACTTCAACTCGTTCACCGTCCTCAATTTTAGTCTTCACTTCAGCCACTTTTTTGGCCAAGCTACGGAATGATTCAGTGACTTCCTTGAATTTATTGATATTGGTGGGTCGAGCTTCCAGTACATCCTGACGTACGATTTTATCCACTGATTTATCAAAACGCATCCTAAGTGCAAATCTAAATGCACTCTTGAATGCCTCCATAGACGGTGCGCCACCACTGCCACGAAGGGCGAGTAGAGAGGCGGCAACAAATCGCTCTGAATCCGGATAAAGTGGATCTTCGCCAAACGCCTTTGAGCGTTCAATCAGATTATGGCGGAATGTTTCCCAAGTTCGAGGACTCTCTTGGTTGTTCACAACTTGCAAATGGTCGTCCATTGATAACTCAACGCCTGGCAGAATATAGCGGCCTCTTACTTCATGGCCTTCAGTATCCATAGAAGCATAAAGACATACCCCCATAGAAGTTGCCTCTTTGGTAATCGAATCGCGCCATACCAAAGTGATATAGGTGGTTGCATTGTCCCGTGCACGCTTAACCTCATCGTGCATGCCTAAACAATAGGAACGAATGGTACGGGTCGTTGTGCGCTCATCAGCCTGCGCATTTAGACTCACTAAACGACTATTGGCACCGAACATAGCGATTTGAACGGCATCGACCAATGAGCTCTTACCGCTAGCATTGGGGCCAAATATCCCCGTAATCTCCTGCAGACGAATTTCCTGTTTTTCAAACAAGAAAAATTGAACAAGTTTTATGCTTTCAAGGAATTTCATGCTTCCACCTCGGTAATTTCTTCTTCGTTATTATTGATAGCATCTACAACCTTCGTTTGAGACCAGTGCCCTAAGCGTTGCAGGGTGGTTTCACCAAGCACCTCCACAATAGCTGGTCTTATCAAGATGAATGACTGTGAATCGGCTTCGCCGTCAAAGTCTTCTAGGCTTTGCTCGTCAGCCATCCTGACTAAGCCACAGCGCCTAAGCTGTCTTAGCAGAGCGTTAAACTCGACCTTGGAGGGCAATTCACGACCTGTTGATAGCTTATATTTTTCGTCCAGCTCGATCAGTTCGCAGAACACTTCTCCATTGTCGTTTTGCTGACCTATGCGTGCAGATTCGTCGTAAAGAGTCCGGAGTACAAGTGCTATTAACGTAAGCGATACTGAGGCTGTACCACTCTTTTGATGCTTAGGTTTCGCAAATACATAACGCAGCAAAGGATTAACGTCCAAGACGATACCAAGCGGCTCAAGGACATGCTCAAATTCCTTGGTGTAGCGTTCTACTAAATAATAAGCAATCCGACTATGTTTATCCGAATGGTAAAGCACTTGCTCAGTGACCAATCTATAGGCCGCTGCCTCGAACTCTTCTGCAGTATGTTGTCCGTCAGTGCGTGATGCTGCGGTTTCCCAGTAGTTACTCATGAAATACTCCTATTTTTTAACCGCATTACGCGCTATTACTTTGAATGGTATGGACGAGATATGGGGGTGGGCTGTTTCTGCGCTACCATTAATCTCAACTCTAAAACCTCTCGTCATACCTATTGCATCCATTTGCAATTTCTTACTTTTAGCGCTCATCTGGAGGCTTAAAGTTGAAAGTGACTGATACATACGAACGTCTGAAATGCTGTTGATCTCTAATTCTTCGTTATTGAGGGAATCCTTACCTACCAGCTGATTCTTGGCATAGGTTGAGAGGCCTAAGAAGGTGACTGTGCGATTAGCCCTTGCCCGAAGCATGATTCTTGACTTCGCTATTTGTTCGTCCGATACAACCACTTTTCTTAAAGCTGAAGGAGCTGCACGCTCGATAGCTTTTCTTGGCTCTGCGAGTCTTTCTTCACTAAGCATCTCACTTGGCGCAAATGGGTCTGCCATTAACGGCACGCCTTGTTCTAAAACAGATGCAATAGCATGTTTAACCATTACGTCTGTTGGCCTTAATGACCGCAAACGATAATCCAAGAATGCTAATGCCCGCTTATTAGCACGCCTGATTTCATCGTCCAGCCGGTCTAGGTATTCATCAATTCGCTGCAGCTCAGATAAGCGATTTAGATCCCGCTCGAATAGCCTTTCTGCTTTCTGAATATCGCCTGGTGTACGTTTGCTTTCATACCATGCAATTAATCGCTGGCGATGCGCCTGTGATTCACGTATGTCTTCAATTCTAGTGAGAATCTGAGCGCGTTTTGAAAGAGGATGTTCTGTTGTTCTCAGCTCACGATAATCACCAATAAATACACGCTCGATATAGCCACTAAAGAATTGTTGTACATATTGTGCGGTAGAGATGTTGTGATGCAGCGACTCCATCAAGTCACGAATGTTTGTGCCCGTATTTCTGACATGCTCCAATAGATTTCGCGCTTGTTCTGCAGCTTCAGCAAGGGAGTCTCCGGCGGCATTACCATCAATGACCATCTGCAAGTTTGCATCAATTGAACGAATTTTCCCCGATACAAACACTGGACCAGTTTCAGCAAATGATATGAGCATCGTTAGGAATTGGCTAACAGATGGCTGCATTGTTACTTTCTTCTCAAAACGGGGCTGTTCTATGCGGAACCAGCCACATTCATAGAAGCGATTGAAGATTGCTGCAGCGCGAACTTCAACTTGAGTATTGCCTACGTCAACAGCGTCCTCGCTGTCCCAGATTTCTTCAAACTCCAAAGCTTCAATAATGTCTTGAACTATCAATTTGGATGGGTAGCCTCTACTTGGGGGTAGCGGTGCATCTGGGCCAAATCGCTTTTCATGAAGACGGCATAAAAGTGACCAATAGCGATGTCTATTTGATGAGGCGAGGGGAGCGAACAGCCGGTCTGGTAGTCGTTCAAACAACAATGATGACGCAGTAGCGTGGTTATTTATTTCTTGAATAGCCATTTGCTAATCTCCTTAACATTCTCTACTGCCAAGAAGTATTCAGGTGGCCGCTGTTTTTCAACATCAACCGCTGCACCGACATTATTAATAAAATAATTCACCAATGGGCCACGGCAAACGGTAACTCGCGCCATAGTTTTAGCGAAATATTCTTGTCGGACGACTAATTGTTGGTCTTGAGTTAAATCAGGATGAGCTATCAAACTAACATTCACTTCCGTCAGCCAATCTTTATCGTCTTTAATAGAAAACTTAGCCGGTTGATTGAGAAGCTTTACATCGGAAATTCGACCTAAAGTGTAGTCTCGAAACTGCTTATTGAGCTCACTATAGGCTCTAACATGCCAGCGAGGGCCAGCTTTTACAATGCTATGTGGAGCGATAATCCTTGAATGTGGGATTGGTTCACCCATCGAACAGTAGGTAATTTCCACCTCTCGATTTGACCGTGCAGCATTTGTTAAAATTGCAAAGTTCTTAGGATCAGGAGTGGTAATTTCGTTAAAGGCTGAAACAACATTGCTATGCTGATTCTCCATATCAGGAGAAAGGCTTATTAGTGAAAGATACCTTGATAACGACTGGGAATCGTCTTTGTTTTTTTCTGTATAAAATCTAAAGGTGGCAAAGAAAGTTCTTGTTACAGTATTCCATTCAATCCAAGTAGGATGGCTGTCACGGAACTCTCTAAGCCATTGACTAGCTCGTATTTGTGTTAATCCAAAAAGCTCTCGGATACGAGCATTTCCAATTTGCCCCTCCCATCGAAGCAAAAGCTCTAATTGCTGTAATCTTTGTAAATCAAGCTTCGCCATAAATATACCTTATCATTTTTTATACCATATAATTTATTATACCTTATCATTTATTATATGGTATAAAATTTTATATGATTATTTAATTTAAGTACCTTTGTGAGCCCTAGACAAAGACATAGCCAAATTCTGGCTGAAATTCTATGTAAGGAGAACACTGAAGTATTCAAAATTAAGAGATTCGTCGTCATAAAGGTGGTAAAAATGCTTAATTATCAATTTTCATCGACATTTAGGTGGTATAAATTAAACTTGTAGTAATTTTGAAGCTGTATTACAGATTATTTTTGTTTCAAATGCGCTTGTTCTTCATTATTTACCACCTTTTTGACGACGAAAAGTATGGGAAATAAATGAAGTGGCATCAATCCACAAAAGAGTTGTTTCAGTGGTCTTCTTCAATAAAAGAACTTTTCACTCAACTTTGCGTGTTTTGTATACTCTTTGTCGAGGTTTATTTAATTTTTGATCACGTAATATTTGCATAGGGCTAACTGTTGTAAGAGGATATAAACTCTCAAGCCATTTTTCTTGATTAAATACCCTAGCTACGCGTATTAAAGTTTTTAGTGATGAGCCACTGCCTTTTTCTAAGTTTTTTATGGCACCTAAACTGACATTTGCAGCATTAGCTAATTGAATTTGATCCAATTCTGCGGCTATGCGAAGTCGCCTAAATTGTTCACCGATTAATATTTCATAATCTGTAGTAGATTTAACTGATATATTCATAATTGTGGCCAATGTAAGTGTTTTTTGTTTTAATAGCTAACAATATAACTATTGTACGCAGTCATATTTAACTTCTTTTAAGGATTATTAACTCTTAGGCTAACATCAAAACATATGGATATTTTAGATTGGAAAGAAAGACCGTACGTTACTTTGGAACAGATGGCGAATTATTCCCCATTAGATAATGACACTGCAAGGAAGTACGGTGCAGTAGTCAAAGCTGCTGAAATTTCAAACCGTGACTATGGTTATCGTTATCAAAAGCTCAATACAAGCCAGGCAATGCAGTCTCCACCAAGCAGTCACATGCATATTCATCTTGGTTATCTAGTCGTCCGAAAACTTGGGACACCACAACAATACGAGACCTGGATGCCAGATCATGTATTTGATGAGCTATATGAGGTTATTGATAAGGCTTAACATTCTTCAAAAATATATATTTTAATCTTCAATTACGGGCAACTCTTCCCACTTGGTAGTCCAGCAAGGACTCTTATTTGCCTGCCTCATTGCCCACGGTTTCGCAAAACCTTCACTGGCAACCTTGATTGCAGATCTACCCCATTTTTTATTGATTGCATCCATAGCAGCCATCAATTTGTCTGATTTTGGATCTGACTGCACTTGGCTGAATAGGTCGGTTTGTACGCCTTCTAAGGGTACAATCTCTCCCAACATAATTCCTGCTTTCGCATAATTAAAGCCAGGTCGATATATCTTTTTTAATGCCCATAACGCTACAATCAACAGGCGCCTTGAATCATCAGTAGGAGTTGGTAGTGGTATGGTAACGGCATTGGAGTAATACGGCTGGTCTGGCTTAAATTCACTAGTTCGCAAGAACACATGCACGCTACCAGCAGCGGATTTTTGCCCACGTAGTTTTTCAGCTGCACGGCACATATAAGCCGTAACTGCCTCTGAGATTTCTGCCAATTCAGTAATTGGCTGGCCAAAGCTTTTGGAGCTCATAATTTGTTGTTTGGGTGGCGGAACTTCTTCTATCTCAATACACATCACGCCATTCAATTCACGTATGGCTTTTTCCATGACAACACTAAACTGTTCTCTCAGCCGATTGGAATCAGCATTTTTCAAATCCAATACGTTACAAATGCCTAATTCAATTAGTTGAGGCGCTAGACGACGACCAACACCCCATAAATCGCCGATTTCAGTTTCAGACATAACTCGATTAACTTCTTCAGGAGACATAGCGTTGAAATTACAAACACCATTAAACTCAGGACGTTTCTTAGCGCAATGGTTGGCAAGCTTTGCAAGAGTCTTAGTTGACCCAATCCCAACGCGTACAGGAAGCCCTAGTCCTTTTAAAACTGTTCTGCAGATGTCATGGCCATAGTCAGTTAAGTTGATGCGTTTAAACGCTGTTAAATCCAAAAAACATTCATCAATAGAGTAGATTTCCTGATCAGGACTAAATCTGCGTAATACGGCCATGAGCCGGTTACTCATATCAGCATAGAGAGGGTAGTTAGATGACAAGGCAATAATGCCATGCTTTTTGGCAAGGTCTTTGTACTTAAACCAAGCGCCGGCCATGGCCACACCTAATGCTTTTGCTTCATCGCTACGAGAGACTGGACAGCCATCGTTATTACTAAGGACTACAAGCGGCTTTCCTCTTAAAGAAATGTTATGTACACGCTCGGATTCACAGTAAAAATTTTTGGCATCGACTAACGCAATTTGGCGAACGGGTTGTTCTTTTTGTTGCGTCGATTGAACCATGTGTTTATTACCCCTACCACTCGGAAGTCATCAAATTCAGTAATGGTGACTGTGGGGAAGTCCTCTGTTGAATGTGGGATTAATTGGTATTGGCCATCTTTTGTTTTACCCAGATACTTAACAGTTTCTTTGCCGTTTAATTCTGCCATCACAATATCGCCAGGCTGAGCCTCTTTAGATCGATCAACTACGGCGACAGTGCCGGGTGCTAACCCGGCAAGTATCATAGATAAACCACCGATGATTTTAAAGAATGACATTTCTTTGTCATCCATTAAGTAATCCTTAATCTCTAGCTCGCCTTCCATCCAGTCTTCAATCATATTGCCGAAGCCCGCATCAAGCTTGGCACCTCCTATTGGAAGCGTGAGTGGCTCATCATTAAAAACAATATGGAAATCTTCTAGCTTAGTGTAAAAGCTTTCGTCCAAATCGGTATTGGATTTGAGCTTCTTTTCATAAGCATCTAAGAAGCTGAGAATGATGGGCTTTTGGCTATCTGGAACACGAAGAACTGAGGTAGATTCTTTGAATTTACCTGTGCCGATTCGGCGTCCTAATACCTTTTTGATATTACGTTTAGGCTTGGGAAATATTTTGGTGACTTCATCCATACATTTATTGTAACAATAAATGTATGGATAGATAAAGAATATTTAAATAATAGATTTAATTAATATTTTAGGAGCAGGTTCACTAGTTAAATAACCTTCTGGTGCAAGGTTTAGGAAAGAGGGCGCCTCTGAGCTTTTGGCTTCCAACCAAGGTAAATACTGTTGTTCAGTGAGGACAACAACAGAACGCTTTTCATCAGCAGGCTTATGGAAATGATTCATGATGGGATCCACGTCAGCATTCACTGTAAGCATGGAAAATGAAAAGATAATTTCACCGGTATCGTAATCAATAAAACGTTCCCAGATGGATGCTATGGCCAAAGGCTGATCATCAGCTCTTTTGATGCGCCAGCGCACAGCCTTTCCGGTCTCCCAGTTAGGTTCATAAAATCCCTCTACAATCACTAGACCGAAACGGCTTTCTTTCCATGCTTTACGATAGCTTGGTTTTTCATGAACAGTTTCGCTGCGAGCATTGTAGGTTTTTAACCCAAACTTCCCCTTATCTGCAGCCCAGCTTGGAATGAGTCCGAATTGTGCCAGTTCACATTTTGGTTTGCCGTCATTCAAATAAATAAATGGTGCGGGGTATGTAGGGTAGGCTTCTTCACGCCATGGTGAGTCAGGTAAATCGCAATCAAAATGCGTCTTTACCCATTGGAGGCTGTTACGTTTGATTGGCTCAAAGTTGCTGCACATCTTGTTAAATATGAACCATTTTATAAATCTTATTCTATATAAGTAGCAGTCTATAAACTCTTTGTAAATGCCAATTAAAGCTGCTTGGAGATTTAGAGAAATTGAGTTGAACGGTTTGGAAAGTATTCAATCCTTTTGAACTTATCATTTATATAGAATTAAAATATTCTGGTATTAATACTATTTTTCAAATGCTAAACCTGATTTTATAATTTCATAAACAACTTTGGCAGAAAGAATTGCCGCAACACGGTGAAAATCATCGCCTTTAACTATTCCGTTATCCACAATAGATTTAGCGCTAAAATATTTAGGTTTAATTCCAGACACTCTCGCAGCTTCATATACAGAAAACGACTCCATCTCAAAAGCAGTTAATTTTCTTTGTTGACCTTTTATTGACTCCACCTGAACTTTATCTTCAATCACAGAACTGCCGCTAGAAGCAGCAGCTAAATGAATATTGAAATCAAAGTCCTCCACTCCTTCAGGGAACTCTTTTTTATTAAGCGTGATATTTTTTTTGATTTGTTCTTTTAATCCCGTTTCCGATATAAAGCTATTTATTTTTAATCGCAGCTCGTGCTCCAGTTGAATACTATAAACTTCAGGTTCAAACCCTTGGTTCGCCCATTTTCCTGAATCATGTTGATGGCAAATTTCTGGTATAACTACGTCATAAATTTTTGATTTCCCGTCAATGCCACCACAGATTCCGCTCATACATATCAATCTGGGAGTGAATTTCTCGATGGCTTGGGTTGAGGTTATCGCTGCACTAACCAATCCCATTCGAGGTAAGGTAACGATTACTCCAACGTACTTTTCAATTTTCAGCTCTTGATATGACAAACTTCCTACTACTTTTGTCTTACTTGGAGAGTATCCAGCGGCGGTAAAAGCTGCTGCTTCTTTTTGTAATGCACAAATGATGACAAAGTCGTAATGAGTTGGTGGAGTGCAAAATAATATTTTATCTTTAAGTGAGACTTTCCACTTCTCATCATCTTCACTGTATGTAATTACATTAATATCTTTAGAGTTTAATTCTCTGAAGTTTTCTTCTGCCTTAGAGTCGAATCGAGTTAAAGCAATAACTGGAGTTTTATAATTTAGGGAAGTTACATCTCTAGTTGTATCAATAATATTGGCAGTCATATCTTTTGGAGTGTTTTCATCATCGAATCCAATCACAACAAGATCAACAATTATTAGGTCATATTTGTTTTGATCAACCGCTTTGTAATAAGCACAAAAATTAGTTACTTCTATTATTTTTGCATCTTCAATAATCGATTTAATAAATGAGACAACAATATCCCTTTTAATTTTCTCATCTTCAAGAATTAGTATGTTCATAGTAATTTTAAAACTTTCGTTAACTCTTTTTTCCATTCTGGAGAGTCTTGTATGTATTGAATACACGAGATGACTTCACATGAAATGAATTCCCTTATGGCCTTAGCTGCATGTTTCAACCCATACAACTTACCTGCAATTTCAATATCTGAATATTGAGTAACTATTACGCATTTATCATTTCGATCTATTGAATGTAATTCGAGTAATACTTCTAAGCCACCAGTTAATAGCGACATTGGCGCACCTCCCCCCGATACAATTGGGTGACTTGGTAATGCCATATCAATAATAATTAAATCGAAAGATGCATCATTTATTATTTTAATTGCACTTACTACGTCAGTTGCTGAAGTAATGGTGATATTTTCAAATAAGGATTTTACGAACGTAGACAACGCGTCACTCTTAAAGCTATCGTCTTCAATAATGAGAAAATTCTTCATTTAAGCAATCAAATCAAATGTCATATGAACAATCACTTTCCTGTCTTCGCATCTAAGTTTTTTGACCGCAAATTCTTTGGTATTTTGCTGAAAATGATGTAGTTTTCTTATGCCACTTCGCACTTCAGATACTTGTGCATCGCTCAAATTGTCGTCAGGATTAATAGTAATTCTGTTGTTGATATAATCTTCTGATTGATAATCTTGTATATGAGAAATAATTTCCATCAAAAGAAACTTTTTATTACTTTTAGAGTTGCCACTCGTAATTATTTCAAAATTCTTTTGAAGGGTTTCTCCTGGCTTTCCATGCTTGGCTGCATTGTAAACAACTACATATAGAGCATCATATATTAACAGATATGCACTACCAATCATTTCAATGTCATTGTTGGGATCGATTTCAACATCGGTAATAAAATCTGAAAATGTTTCTTGGACTTCTGAAACCACTGCCTTATAAAGTAATGATAAAGATGCCTTTGGAGACACATTGACAGGTCGTTTAAACCAAGTGTACATACTCATAAGCTTTTCATCGATTTGATGAATTAAATCTCGACAAAATTCAGATGCCAGTTGCTCATTAACTTCGTGGGCAGCATTTTTAAGTTCATTTAAGCCACCATTGTTTAATAAATCCGATCTTTGATTCTTCAAAAAACCATTAACTGCCTTTAAATCTATTTCTGCTAGTCGCCAGCATATTTCAGTAATTATATGAGGAACTCCTGCCGAGCTATTGTTTTCTAAGAAGCTTTTAGATATGAGCGCGGCACCTAAACTCAAAACTTCCTGTTTTAGCGGTGTGTTCAGACTAGGTTTAATCAAGCCGGTCTTTTTATTATTTGATTCAATATGTATGTAATTTCGAATTATGTTATCGATAATTTCTTCATATCGCTGCTTCCATGACAACCATTTGACTGCAACCGCAGGCTTTTTCAAAAAATTTTCGTACTTTGAGTTACGCTCAATTTTAATTACACTTGAGTATAGATGACCTTTAAATGTTCCATGACGTATTCTTCTTCCTAAATAGGATGCGATTCCGAATACATTATTAGAGCAAAATGTTAAATAGCATTGCTCCAAACTTGATATTAACTGTGGATCTTCAGCTTCTATGAACTGACTGTTATATCCAATACTTGCTAGAGTTACAACAATATCTCTCATTACCTCATCGTTGACCCACTCTACAAAACGCGCAGAATCAACATAAATTCTATTATCATCAATTTCATTTCTAATTTTGTTGAGCTGATGATCAATTAATAATGTTCTTGCTCGGTTAATATATATCTGCTCCCCTTTCAAGTTGCCCATCCATTTATGCAGATCCGCTCTAGTCTCAGTAATCTCTGATGCTGTACTAATTACGTGAAATAACTTAGCTAAAAAATCTTCAGTTGTTATCTCATAGGTATATTCAGCAATTGCCGTTGAGTGCGTGTTTAAATCATCTAGTAAATTTACAATCTTTGAATCATGATCCTGTATAACAATCTCCTGAAGTAATTTTCGGAGCCGATGATCATAAGATTCATTTCGACTTTTTTTTGCAATTAAAAGGTAAAGAATTAATTGTGAAAGTTTAGAGCTACATAATTGGGCTAGTTTGCTTAAATATTCTGGATTGATCGTTTTTACGAGATCACGGGTTTTACCCATTAGTTCTATTAAGTCCTTTTCTTCTATTTTGGTATATCCCTTAGTCTTGTGAATACAATAGTTAAATATTGATGACCTCGAAACAAGGCCCAGTTCTTCTATCGATTTGAGATTTTTATAATCATGAAGACTAAGATTTTTTGCAGTTGCAACTTCAGATAATTGATATTTTGGAATCCAATTTTCAACACGACTAATTAATAAGTCATCAATCTTAAAATATTCAGATTCTGGATAATTGTAAAAATGATCATGTAACGTTCTTATTTGAATAATTTCATCTTTTTCTAACCATGCACTTGAGTGTTTATAAAAAATATACTCACTTTCTGAATCTGGATCAGCATAAAGGGTAGCTATGTCATTCAAGGATATTTTACTTTTATCTATCACTTTACATAATTGTAAAAGTGCACTCCCTTCATCTAGAAAACTGTTAGTAAGATGCATGTTAACTTTTGATGTTATTACAGCATCGATGAGTGAGGACTGCAAAGAGCTCTCGAGGAGGTCGGACAAATCTTCTTTATCTTTAGCGAGAGGGTGAAATGGTATTCTGCACATATCACGAGTAAATTTATTACTATTTCCACGGTAATGAAGAGTCATGATTGATCTCTTCAAACTAAGAAAATCTTGCTCCTCTTTATAACAGTGTATTAACGATGTAACTACAATGTTATTTCGTTCAAATCCCGCAGAGTGTAGCAACTTCTCAATTACCTGAATATCTGGATTAGCCCCATTTAAAGATCTAACGAGTACGGCTTTTCTAAGAAGTAAATGACTATAACCATGCCTAGTATAAGATTCGTCAATCAAGTTAGCCGCTTGTTCAAAATTTCGCGAAATTATAGAAAGATTAATTTTTTCTAATGATTCAAAAAAATTATTCAATAACTCTATATTTGCAGATACCAAGCCATTAATAATGCTTAATTTTTTTTCGAGAGGTAAACTATTTAATCGAAAAAAATCTTCCGTAGTTTGAGGTGTCTCAGGAAATAAATCTGGTATAGAAGTTTTGTTTTTTACTTTATGCTTATTTAGCATCAAGTGCACTAACAGAAGCTCATTAGCTGATTTTTCAGACCGTAATTTATTTAGTAGCCTTATTGACTCATGCTTGTCTGCAATGTAATAAGCTCTTATCTTATTTCTGGTATCTAGCCTTAGTTTCTTTAAATC
Source organism: Methylotenera sp. (assembly GCA_030682715.1). GTDB lineage: Bacteria > Pseudomonadota > Gammaproteobacteria > Burkholderiales > Methylophilaceae > Methylotenera. The sequence goes on from JAUXNQ010000055.1 coordinate 95,831, forward strand.
ATCTGTCCAGGTCATTGTTTTTTCTTTTATCGTTTTTTATGCAATTGTATAACTCTTCTAATATGAGCCTAAGAAATGAGTGCCATATAGAGTGAATCATGTATGTTGATGCATTCACTAGCGCTTTAGTTTAGATGCTTAATTCGTCCTAGCTTTGCGTTGATATAGATGAGCAATTACCAGTTCACTAATAATTCAATTCGGAAAACTTGATCAAGATGGTTTTTTCCATTTTCATCCTGACGAATAGTCATAAATCTTCCATCATCTTCACGGCTTAACATCATTGGGCGCTTGTATAATTGGTGTATAGCGTTTAATTTGTCCTTTGAATCAGAGCTGTTTAAGATGTGATCACCTTTGATTTCTACTAATACCAGCCCATCTGCTTGCTTACGGTGTTTTAGTTTTACTACAAAATCCGGGAAATATTGCGATCCATTTGGCAAAATTAAGCCGATAGACCACGGCTTCCGTGGCTCATTGCGATGCCACCATTCCACAGCTCCGGATAAGTCTTGTTCCAGCATATCTATGAAGGCAATTTCGTCACGATTTAAATCGGAAGGCATAACTCCATAGACATTAAGTCTGGAGCTGCGTGACCCCATTTGCTGTTGTATGGATTCTGGAAGCGCTGCTGCATCCGAGAGCTCTGAATACCTAGCAGCACATTCTCTAGCTGCGACTCGTACGAGATTAGGGAAAGCTACAAGTATTAAATTCAGTGATCGGCTGATAGCTTCATCATCACTTGTAATCCCTTTACGTTTAAATTCACTTTTGAGGCGTTTGATTAGGACTGCATGTAACTCACGTGGGTCAAGATAATCTGGTTCAAATAATACTCGCTGTGCACGCCTTGCTATTTCACTATCAGACAAACTTGCTTGATATTCACTATCTTGAATATTTCGACTGAAAATTTCTTCTTCACGACGTAATACTGTCGTTACAGCCCTAAGACCAGCATTAAATTCTTTATCACCAAAATTAATTGACGCGCCAATGCATTCTAGTAATGCATCCGTACTAATAGGCAAACGTTCAGTCTTAAATCGAATTCCTTCATGTCTAATATTAAAGACCAAATTGCCAGTTGGAATTTGCTTCGTAATCCCACCAGTAGTTTTATACTCAGTTGATGGGGAGGGACTAAGGATTAATCCTTCTAGTATGCTTTGCCCAGTCGGCATCACAAACTTCTGTGCTTCAATACCTATTGATTCATTTGGATAATTCACCTGGCTTACAGGAATGAAGCTACTTTGTCCGTTCTGAACAATTTGAACTTCCTTCTGGCCTGCGAAATTAACAACCATCGTATAAGGCGAAATTTCTGAAAGTCCAGTTCGTATTGAATTGATTTTATCTGCAGCTCCTGTCAGTCCGGTCTGGTTGTCAGCATCAGCCAAAAACACATATCCGTATTGCAACAACTCAGTAATTGTTCTCCCTTGCAGTCGGTGATGTACGCGAAGAATACGACCGACAACTTGCACCCCAAAATCTTTATCTTTAGAACCTCTCATAGAAACAAGAGTAAAAGCTCTTGGGGCATCAAACCCTAGAGCCACTGCCATTTTGAAGATTAAAACTTCCTTGGATTCATCAAGTGCGACGGCCAACAGATCATCTGATGGTTCTTTCGACGTATATGAAGCAATTGCTTCTTCTCGAAAGCCTAGTTCGATTAAGTTTTCACGAGCTTGTTGAACGTCGTCATCACGCTCTGTAGTAGCAACCTGCACAAGCATCAACGGCGTTAGATTAACTCCAGCATTGAGTAATTCTGTCTTGATACGTTCGTGTACCAATTTTGCATCGGCCAGAGCCGCTCTTTGGAAATCTACTAAGGGCTTTTGTTCATCTGGTGCCAAATAAGCTATTGATTTAATACCGGCTTTAATTAAGCCAGCATCTACCGCATCTCTGCGGCTTACAGTAATGCGGTGTAGTTCAGCTATACCAGTTGATCGCTTAAATTTGTCTACATCACTATCATCTGGAGTAGCGGTTATCAATAACGTAAATTCTGGCTGCATAACATCTGTGTAAAATTTTACAGCCTCGGTAGTGCCACTAAAAGTATGATGTGCTTCGTCGACGACCACACCAATATGAAAACCGGCCTCACGCAAATTGAGCACTAAACTATCTAGGGAAAGTGATAAATCTCCATCGCGGCGTATCCTTTTTGCATCCTTGTTATTAGCTGCAACGCCTGCCCAAGTTGATACAAATACATCTCCACTCTTAGTTCCGGCTGCTAGTCGGTCATTTTGAATGTCACGAATTCGTAGACCCGTAAACTGTTTTTTTAAAGCTAGTTTTGCCTGGTCAACTAAACCTGAAAATGGTGTAAACCAGAACCAAATGATTTTTGTATCTCGTGCAAATTCCTCTGCGATCAAACCTGCCATTAAGGTCTTGCCAGAGCCAGTAGGCGCTTCAAGAAGTAGGGCTCCATTATACGCAGAAGCACGTTTTCGATTGATTTCATCAGGTGCGTGCTCAATTTGCTGAAGCGCATAACGGAAAATGGACAACGCGTTGTCAGTTGCCTCCTTTTGATATCTTACTGGGGTGACCATCATGCTGCACCCCCAAACCGTTTCACCAGAAACTCAGGAATTTTTTCAAATGACACGTTCGATGAATGAATGCGCTGACGTAACTGCGCAGGTTGCCAGCTATACAAAGTAATTAAACCACCAGTATTAGCAACAGATTCAATTTGTTCTAAACTTCTTTCTTCAAGCTTGGCTAAATAAACTACATGCTTATCTGGGTTTCCAGCTACTTGCAAAGCCACTTTTTCATCAAAATCCGCAAGTGGCAGGTCATGAATTAACTGCAAAGCACGCCAGACCTGATTATGCTGTATCTCATTAAACACCTGTGATATTGGGATTCGCTTGGTACGCATGTAAGCAAATTCACTACCTAATCCATCTACAGTTTCACTTTTTTTGTTTGTATAGCCTACAATAACTCTGCGTAATCGCTCTGCGCACACATCGCGGCAAATATTCTTTTGTGGCTGATCAGCAGTAGCCTCACTGCTTGAAACTAATATAAATCGACGATTGCCACCATCTATTGCATTTAGTTTCATCAATGCATGACCAGTAGTGCCACTGCCTGCGAAAAAATCCATTACAAGATCATCGCTTCCAGCAGATTGAGCTAATAGACCTTCAAGCAATGATAGTGGTTTTGGATGTTGAAAAGCCTTAAAGCCAAGAATATCCTTTACTTCTTCAGTAGCAACCCCACCACGAGTTGTTCTTAGAACTTCATGATCGTTATCTTCGTCGATTAAGTCATCTAGGTCCTCATTTACACCGCCAATCCAGCTACATAAAGGCGCTAAACGTTCTTCTTCAGGTTTTGCTGACCATAATTCTTTGCGTGAAGGTCTACCTGTCGCTATAGGCTTTCCAACCCAAAAGTCTAAATCTGGTAAATCTTCACTTAATAGTTGTGTTTTTTTCTTGGGTAGGGCTGGTCCTTTTCCAGAGCGAATTGCCTTAATCAATTCATCTCGACTATTAAAAAACATGACTTCTGATGTTTTACAAGGAGGAAAGTATATAAGATTTTTTTCAATCAGCTTTTCAATGCTATCACTTCTTAATGCTTCCAAAGCGGCTTTTAAAGAAACTTCATCGTTATTAACGCGCTTTCTGATCTCATTCTCTGAAGCATAAGCCCATACTCTGTTTGGGTCACATGGATACCAGTACCCCGTTTCTGGATTTTGAATAGGATAGTAAGTATTTCCTCTCTCCGCGAATGTGTGTGCTTTTGTCAATGGTTGAGGAGACCAGTCACCGCGTGGGTCTGAATCTGGATTGCGAAATTTAGATCTATCGGTAGGCTTCCCATTAAATCGGAATTGGGGCGTAGCGTAAACTAAGACATGCTCATGTACATGGCTATATCTTTGAGACAAGTCGTTTCCCGTGTCTTTAGTGCGCCATACAAGACTGCCAAGCCTCATTTGAGGAAAAACTCCATCCATCAACAATTCAAGCTTTGCTTTATTTTCATCGTTTATTGATACGAGAATGACGCCATTATTCGCCAATAAATCTTTGGCTATCACCAGTCGCCGATACATAAATTCCAACCACTTGGAATGTTTGTAAACGTCGTCTTTGTCGATAAATCGGTCGTTATAGATGAAGTCTTTGTTACCGGTATTGTAAGGTGGGTCTATATATATACATTTCACCTTACCTGCATGTGTCATTCTCAAATATCGTAGTGCGTCGAAATTATCACCCTCGATAACTAAGTTTTGATGTGGCCCATTCCCTTCAGATAGAAGTGGATCATGTTCAAGCATCACAAAGTCATTATTAATGCTACGCTCATGTTCTATTTCTTTTCGTTCCCAGACTAGACCAAAACTGGGTTTTCGGTCTCGTTCTCGGATTAGTCTAAGCAGTTCTTCCCTGCTATATTCTTCGTATTTGTCAGACATGTATTTTTTGACTCCCTATTCGTGATTGTAGGGGTATTTCTTAAAACAGCATAGTTACGCAACATAGATATAAGTTCAAATCATTTTTACAATACAAATTGATTCATTTTTGTATCAATAGTTAACTTGATAACAAAGTTCAAGACTTAGTATCAAGTCAACTTTCAAGCCCCAGCTTTAAGTTCATCTAGGTAATCTGCCCAAACTTGCATCATCTCAATTCTCTGCTCGAGAAATCTCGTTCGATTATAAGCTCCGCCTAAAGCATCAGGAACCTCATGCGATAGCTGATGCTCAATGTGGTGCGGGTCCATGTTAAGGCGCTCATGAAGCATAGTTCTGGCCATAGCTCTAAATCCGTGGCCAGTAATTTCAGTTTGAGTGTTGTACCCAAGTCTTTTTAAAGCGGCATTAACAGCGCTTTCACTCATTGGTCGCTTGGGATCACGGCCACCCTTAAACACATACGGAAGGTGACCAGATATTGGATGTAATTCACGTATTAGCTCTATAGCTTGTTTTGACAATGGAACCAAGTGGTCCTTTTTAACTTTATTTACATAATATTTCCATAAACCATTGTCCAGGTCTAACTCATCCCATCTCATCTTTCTTAATTCCCCTGGGCGGCAAAAAAGTAATGGCCCTAGCCTGACTGCATTTTGAACAGTAATTCCACCAGATATAGAATCCAATGAGAGCAAAAAATCTTTGACCTTAGCTGGGTCAGTGAGTGCAGCAAAGTGTTTTACTGTACGTGATGGAAGAAAGCCCTTAAGATCAGAAGTAGGGCTTCGCTCTAACTTACTATTTTGTACGCCATATCTAAACACTTGTCCTATTGTCTGTAATGTACGATGGGCTGTTTCAAGAATGTTTTGTTTTTGAACAAGCTTCAGTGTGGCAATAATGTCTACAGGCTTTATGTCGGTGATTGGCATTTTCCCAATGTATGGAAATACATACAGCTCAAATCTACGAATAACTTTTTCAGAATGACTTAATGCTTTGTTTGCCATATGATCTGAATGCCATGCCCGTGCAACAGACTCAAATGTATTTCCTATCTCATCTTGACGCTCATTCTTGGCTGTTTTTTTTATAAAGCTTGGGTCACGGCCTTCAGCTAATTGTTTTCGCGCCGTATCGCGCAGCTCGCGCGCTCTTGCAAGAGTTACATCTGGGTATTGGCCCAATGATAGTGTTTTTTGCTTACCTTCAAAGCGATATGCAAAGCGCCAAAGCTTAGAGCCGCTTATTTTGACAAACAAATATAATGATTTTTCGTCTGCAATTTTGTAATCTTTGTCTTGCGGTTTAGCCGTTTTAATTTTAATGTCATTCAGCATTTTGTTGGTATCGCTTTGCAGTTAAGTCAAGATACCAACAATAGTACCAACATTATTACGAGTATGCAAAAGCATGAAAAAGGAAGAATCAGGAAGCCATTGAAAAAGAAATATTCATAACCTATTGATTTATATTGTTTTAAAAAGGATAAAAGAGGAGGAGTCAGGAAGTTTGGACTTAAAAAGAAAAAGGCCACATCCGAGGATGTGGCCTTTAATTGGTGGTGAAAGTGGGACTTGAACCCACGACCCCAGGATTATGAATCCTGTGCTCTAACCAGCTGAGCTACATCACCTTGTAAATCTGATGCTAAAACATTAGCAAGGGCGCAATTCTAGTGTTTTAGTCGTGAATTGTCAAAAAAACTTTGCTTAAAAGTGCGGTTATTTTCATTAAATTGCACTAATTTTTTTAGCGTTAGCAAACTGGATGTTTGAAGTTTGCTAACGCTGTAAGATTTAACTGAAATTAGGGGTAAATTTTTAACCTAGACGTTGAATCTCTAGACGTTAAATCTAAAGTGCATCACATCGCCGTCTTGCACAATGTATTCTTTACCTTCTAGGCGCATTTTCCCTGCTTCTTTTGAGCCTTGCTCACCTTTGTTTTTTACGTATTCATCATAGGCAATCACTTCTGCACGAATAAACCCACGTTCAAAGTCGGTATGAATCACACCAGCCGCTTGTGGTGCTGTGGCGCCTTTTTTAACGGTCCAAGCGCGTACTTCTTGCACGCCAGCGGTGAAGTAGGTTTGTAGGCCTAGTAAGTCATAGGCGGCGCGGATTACGCGGTTTAGGCCTGGTTCATCTTGGCCTAGCTCTGCTAAGAATACGTTTTTGTCTTCATCATCTAGTTCTGAGATTTCGCCTTCAATTTTTGCGCAAATGCAAACCACTGGTGCGCCTTCGGTTTTACCTAGTGCGACTACTTTGTCTAAGTATGGGTTGTTTTCAAAGCCTTTTTCATCCACGTTGGCAATGTACATCACAGGCTTCACTGTAATGAGGCATAGTGGTTTGATAATGTCGAGTTCATCAGCATCTAGGCCTAGTGTGCGCACTGGTGCGCCTGTGTCTAGGTGTTTTTGGATTCTTTCGCAAAGGCCTGCAAGTGCAATAGCGTCTTTGTCGCCAGATTTAGCTTTTTTGCTTTCGCGTTGCAGTGTTTTTTCAACAGTTTCCATATCGGCAAGTGCAAGCTCGGTGTTGATCACTTCAATATCTGAAAGAGGGTCTACTTTACCAGCCACGTGTACAACGTTGCCATCATCAAAGCAGCGTACTACGTGTGAGATTGCGTCAGTTTCACGAATATTAGCTAAGAACTTGTTACCTAAGCCTTCACCTTTTGATGCGCCAGCCACTAGGCCTGCAATATCAACAAACTCTACAATGGCTGGTTGTACGCGTTGTGGTTTTACAATATCAATCAACGGTTGCATGCGGGTATCTGGTACCTCAACAATGCCTACGTTTGGCTCGATGGTGCAGAATGGGTAGTTTTCGGCCGCAATCCCTGCTTTGGTAATTGCATTAAATAAAGTTGATTTTCCTACGTTAGGTAGGCCTACGATTCCACATTTCATATTTTCCCAGTCATCTTTAACGCAATTATTGCGTTGTGTTCGTCTTTATCAATTCGCCGTACTTTTTGTACTGTTTTCATCTCTTTTATCATCCACGCCTTATTTTGCGTCAAATCTGAATGGAAAACAGTGTGTTCAGGTAAGGTAATTTATTTCTTTGTATGCAATTTTAACATGGCGCTATCAAATTCGCCTGCAAGCAGTAAATCTACTAATTTAGTGCTATCGATAATGTTATCTTCAATGGCTATTTGTTCATCTTTGGTGGGTGCTTTGAGCACAAAGTTAACCACTTCAGTTTTTGAGCCAGGGTGGCCAATGCCTACACGCATGCGCCAGTAATCGGGTGTGCCAAGTGCGGCGTGAATATCACGCAAGCCATTGTGGCCGCCATGCCCACCACCAAATTTTATTTTGGTGCTACCAGCTGGTAAGTCTAATTCGTCATGAATCACCAAGATTTCATTTGGTGATATTTTGTAATAGTTGGTTAAGGCGGCAACAGCTTTGCCGCTTGCGTTCATAAACGTAGTTGGTTTAATCAGCCAAGTGTCTGCTGTTGGGTTTAATTTACCCGTGAATCCAAAAAACTTAGCATCAATCGCTAATTTGCTATTGGTCGCGGCGGCAAGTTGATCTATCCACCAAAAACCTGCGTTATGACGCGTGGCTGCATATTTTTCGCCAGGGTTGCCTAGGCCTACAAATAATTTAATTCCGCTCATATCGTCACTTTATGTTAATCCATTTTTCGAGCGCATGTTGCATGATATTGCTTTTAGGGAGCGCCTTAAAAAAAACGCGCACTTTAATAATAAAGTGCGCGCTATTTAACTAGCTTACGTAGTTAATACTTAAGCTGCTGGAGTTTCAGCTGCTGCTTCAGCAACGCCACCGCGTGTTTTAGCGATAGAAGCTACTGCTGCGTCATCACCGTGCGCCAATTGTACAAACTCAACACCTTTTGGTAGTTTGATTTGTGATAAGTGGATTGAGTGACCAATTTCTAATGTTGCAACGTCAACTTCGATAAACTCTGGCAAGTCTTTTGCCAAGCAACTTACGTCTGCTTCTGTTAATACGTGAGCAACAATACCGCCACCTAATTTAACACCTGGCGCTACATCAGCGTTGATGAAGTGGAATGGTACTTTAACGTGGATTTTTTCAGTTGCACTAACGCGTTGGAAGTCAACGTGTTGAATGGTGTTGCGAACTGGGTGCATTTGGAAATCACGTAATAATACGCTTTCTTTTTTACCATCAAGAATCAGCGTTAACACTGAAGCGTGGAAGGCTTCGTGACGGAATTGTAAGAACAATTCTTTAGCGTTGATTTCTAGTGGGAATGCATCTTTACCACCACCGTATACTACACCAGGCACAGAGCCGGCATGACGTAGACGGCGGCTCGCACCCGTACCTTTAGCGTCACGTTTTACTGCATTGATTTCAATAGCCATTTTACTACTCCTAAATTTACTACTTTACTACAATGAATCTGCCTTCCGCGACCAGAAAGCAGGGTGGAATACTTTTAGTCCATAAACAATGAGCTGACAGAGTCTTCGCAGCTAATCCTGCGAATTGTCTCTGCTAGTAAGGCTGCTGCGCTCAATTGACGGATTTTTTTACAGTTTGCAGAATCATTTTGCAACTGAATTGTGTTTGTGACGATTAACTCGTCTAGCTCAGAATTCATAATACGCTCTGCCGCACCGCCAGATAATACTGGGTGAGTTGCGTAAGCGACTACTTTAACTGCGCCATGTTTTTTTAATGCAGCTGCTGCTTCACATAGTGTGTTTGCAGTGTCTACCATGTCATCCATAATCACACAGGTACGGCCAGCCACGTCACCAATGATGTTCATGACTTTAGCTACGTTTGGTTTTGGACGGCGTTTATCAATAATCGCAAGATCAGAGCTTAGTTGTTTTGCACATGCACGCGCACGCACTACACCACCAACGTCTGGAGAAACCACCACGAGGTTCTCATGTTTTTGTTCTAGTAAGTCTGTCAATAAAATTGGAGTTGCGTAGATGTTATCTACTGGGATATCAAAAAAGCCTTGGATTTGGTCTGAGTGCAAATCCATGGTTAACACACGGTTAACACCAACACCAGTGAGCATGTTGGCCACTACTTTAGCAGTAATGGCAACGCGAGCTGAACGTGGGCGGCGATCTTGGCGTGAGTAGCCAAAGTATGGAATAGCGGCTGTGATACGGCCAGCAGATGAGCGACGAAGCGCATCTACCATGACCATGACTTCCATTAAACTATCGTTTGTTGGGTGGCTGGTAGATTGCAACACAAAAACATCGCGACCACGCACATTTTCAAGCAGTTCAACCATGACTTCGCCATCGCTAAATTTGCCTACATGCGCTTGACCAAGCTCAATGTTCAAGTGTTTTGCAACTTCCTGCGCGAGCACTGGGTTGGCGTTGCCAGTAAAGACCATCATATTGCCGTTAGACGCCATTCGATTTCCTATCGTGCCGGCTCATCAAGATTGACCAGCTAACTAATAAAAAAAACTCACTAAAAAATAAAAGCGTGTAAATCAAATAATCTACACGCTTTTACAAAAATTTGGCTGAGGAGGAAGGACTCGAACCTTCGGATGCTGGGATCAAAACCCAGTGCCTTAACCAACTTGGCGACTCCCCAATATTTAATCAGCTTAATTTACTTATAAAAAGGATGCTGATTCAACCCTTTTGCAACAAACCCAAAATATTCTTTCGGTTTTTGCTGGTAAATACTATTTGCAGTTTCCTGATCAGTTACTTCTAAAAAGACAGAAGCACCTGAGCCGCTCATTCTAGCATCTCCGTACTGTTTTAGCCAGCCTAAGCATGCTTTTACTTCAGGATAAATGCTACAAACTACTTTTTCCAGTTGATTTGTAAACCCATCGTGGATGTTCACTAACGCTGAGTTTTCAGTGCTTAATTTCGCTATCTCTGAAAAGGCGGCTATTTTCTTAGGAATCGCATTCTTTGTCAATTGATTATTAGAAAAAATTTGTGCTGTTGATACATGTACGTTTGGCGTGAGTACAACATAGTACGCATTGTGTAGCGAAATGGCTTGTAGTTGCTCGCCCACGCCTTCTGCCCAAGCGTTACTGCCATAGATAAAAAACGGTACATCTGCGCCTAGCTGCAACCCTAATTTTAATAGTTCTTCACGCGGTAGGTTAAGTTGCCAGCGCTGGTTTAGTGCAAGTAGCACGGTTGCCGCATCTGAACTGCCACCACCGAGACCGCCACCCATCGATATTTTTTTATCGACTAATATTTCAGCGCCAAGTTGGCAGCCTGTGTGCCTTTGTAGTAATTGCGCAGCACGAACACATAAATCATTTGCTTCTGGAACGCCAGCAACGTCATTTACTCGTTTAATTGTGCTGGTGTTTGTGGTTTTTAGATGAATGGTGTCGTAATAATCAAGTAACCTAAAGACTGTTTGCAGTAGGTGGTAACCGTCATCACGTTGCCCAGTGATATGTAGGAATAAATTGATTTTGGCTGGCGCTAAAAAAGCTTCAAAGTCATGCATGGCTGTTGTATGGGTTGAGTTTATCGATTTAACAAAACTTAAAGTATTGAGTAGGTGGTTATTTAGTAGGGTATGTTATCCCAGTTTTCTACCAATAGTTTAAGGTTCACTTGATCACTTTTGAGGAAGATTTTGCCAGGTAGCCAGTATCCATTAAATTCTGCGTAGTTTGAGAATTCAATTTTCCAGCCATCTTGGTTTAGTGTGGTGAGTAAGCCTTGTTCATCCCAAGTGCTTGATTGAACAGGTGCGCTTGATGGGCGACCTAAAGACCAGTCGGCTAGCCCTGTTAGAGGGAGTGACCAGCCTAGTGTGTTGTAGGTAAGTGTTTCTGCATCTGCGGCAGATGCTGTCTTGCCATTGGCGTCGGTCAGTGTGATTTGATCGCTGGATTTTGTGATTTGCGCTATTTGGCTACCAAGTGGCGAGAATAAGCCGATGTTGTCGGAGGTTATTGAATGATGCCACTTTAAGCCACCTGAAAAACCTTTGCTGTTGGTCTGTACGCCTATTCTGCCTTGTAGCGAAAACTGCTGAATTGCCGCATTGGCTTGCAGCTGTTTTTTGTGGCGTATGGTTGAGTCTGCGCTCATCGTCACTTGATTAGGCGTGCTTGCACACGCGGCTAATAAACTGACTAGGCTTAAGGCTAAAAAATGACGTATCAATTGAATTGGTCTGACTAATTTAGATATAGATTGAAAGTTACTAAAAAATACTACTTTTGCATTCAAGATTTGAATTTGTTTGCAGTAATTAATAAAGTTTCATTCTCAGGATCGGCAGTCAGCGCGTCATTCCATATCTTTTTGGCTTTTTCATGTTCGCCCTTTTGCCAGAGCACTTCACCCAAATGCGCTGCAATTTCAGGGTCTGGGTTAATGTTGTACGCCTGTTCTAGATATTGAATTGCTTTGTCTAAATTGCCTTTACGATAATGTGCCCAGCCCAAACTATCTAACATGTAATGATCATTAGGGGAGATTATTAAGGCTTTTTCAATGAGGCTAATTGCTTCTTTAAGCCTGATATTTCGGTCTGCAAATGAATAACCAAGTGCGTTGTATGCGGCGGCGAAATCAGGCTTCTCGGCAATTGATCTGCGTAATTCTAGCTCCATGATGTCAAATTTCCCCACTCGCTCTGCGGCAAGGGCGTAGTCGTAAACCAACTCTGGTGTGTTTGGCAGATTTTTTACGGCCTTGCCCAGTAATTCAAAGGCTTCTTGATGACGTTTTTCTTTAGATAACAAAGCCGCTTGTGCTTTGATGACTAAGATCTGTTGTTCTACGTTTAAGTTTTCTAAGTTATCTAGTAACTCAACGGCTTTATCAACTGATTGCGTTCGTGCAATTACGTTAGCTAAATTAAATTGAGCCTCAAGGTGGCGAGGGCCTACAGGTACCTTGTTGTACCAAGACATCGCGGTAGCATCATGTTTTTGTTTTTCAGCAGTTTGCCCAAGATAAAGGTAAATTTGGTCTGACTCTTTGAAATTGTTAGCGATTGCTTGTTTGAAGTAGTTTTCTGCTTCATCGTAATCGGCGGCTTGAAAAGAAAGTAACCCAACTATGGCATAAATTTCTGCGTTGTTATTGCCTTGAGAGTCTTTAGCGTGCGCTAAAATTGTCGGAAACTCTGCTTTTGCCGCAGCATATTGTTTTTGATTGACTAGAATTTTGGCAAGATTAATACGAATCTCGTTTGCCTCAGGTTGTACTTTTAAATATTCATAATAGAAAGCAATGGCTTTATTGGGTGATTGGCGAAATAACACTTGACCTTTAAGTAGGGCTGCGATTACCCAATTAGAGCGAGCGTCTTCAGCTTTTTCGAGTGCATCAAGCGCTATCGTATCTTGGTTAGCAATATATGCTGCTTGTGCAACTGCAAAATTGGCCTCTGCCAACGCTGGGTATGGTTTAGCTAGTGATTGAACAAGCTTTAATACAGCATTTTTATCTGTACTTCTGTTAAGAATTGAGTTGATAAATAAAAACCCACCAGCTCTAGATTCTTCTTTCACTAGTAATTGTGCTAAATAAGGCTCTGCTTCGTTAAGTCGTCCAGTTGCAATCAGCATTTCCGTCATTGCTTGTTGCGCTTCTGTTGATGTTGGGTCTAGTTCTGCCCAAAGCTTCACGGCAGGAATCGCTAAGTTTGGAATATTGGCATAAGCTCCGATTTTTGCTGCACGTTCTGCTAGGCGCGAATCTTGTTCAGCGCGAGCTAAGTCATAAAAAATAGCACCAGCTGTGCCTATTTCGCCACGTTGGCCTGCAATTTCAGCGACTAGGTACTTATAAACAAACTCTGAGGTGAGCGTTCTTTCAAGTTGGCCATTAGGATGGCTACTATTTGCTAAAGTGTCTGAATGATAACGATTGGGTTGCTTGCTTGCGCAACTAGTCATGCCGAGTGTTAGTATGCATAAAGCAACGCTCACCGCAGTTGAGATTGGATAAGTTTTTTTAAGCGGTGTAGTTATGTCTAGTTTTTTTGTCATCAGGGTATGTGAAACTATTTATTAAAGTTGTTTAACTTGCGCTATATAGTAAATGACGCGTTTGTAGATTGCATTAATTTTAATGGGTTTAAACGAAATATTTGCCCAGAATTACTAAATATTTGCGCTGCATCACTGAATGTGTCTATCTAATTGTTAGCTTAACACTGTATCATGCCTCGTTGCTTCTTAGTCCGTGACAGCGGCTGCAAGTTCCGACATAATTATAGATTGACTATAGCGCAAGTGAAGTGAACTATCGCATATAGAGTTGAATCTATAGATTTGTTTTATTTGGGTCAGACTTTTTATAATATATTTTATGAAATTGGTGATAACCGTCTGTATTTAAACGAATGTTTTAATTTGAGTACCTATGAATAATTTTACAGTTGAGGCAATTGAGCTTACGCGGCTTTACGGAGGCCGTGAGGCGGTAAGTAATGTAAATTTCACCTTAAGTAAAGGCGAGGTTTTAGGGTTCTTAGGCCCTAACGGTGCTGGTAAGTCTACCACCATGAAAATGCTCACTGGCAATTTGGCGCCTAGCCATGGCAGTGTCAAGATTTGCGGTATCGATATGATAGAAAATCCAAAAGAGGCTAAAGCACTCATTGGATATCTACCAGAAATGCGTCCTTTATATAAAGAGTTAACTGTAGATGAGTATTTGACGATGGCAGCCAGACTGCATCGGGTAAGTGCTAAACACATTAAAAAAGCCGTTGAAAATGCTAAAGAGCGTTGTGGTTTAACGCATATGAGCAAGCGCTTGATTGAAAACTTATCAAATGGCTATCAACAGCGTGTTGGTATTGCACAGGCGATTATCCATAGCCCAATGGTGGTGATTCTTGATGAGCCGACGGTGGGCCTCGACCCGATTCAAATTCGTGATATTCGTACATTAATTCGTGAGGTTGGTACTGATCATAGTGTGATTATCTCTACGCACATTTTGCCTGAGGTTGAAATGGTGTGCGATCAGGTACAGATTATTGATAAAGGTAAATTGGTTTTTAACGGCTCAATTGATGTGCTTAAACGTCAGCGTGTTGGTAATAAGCTGCTTATCGGTTTACGTAATCCTCCAGCAATTGAAGAAATTCTAAGAATATCAGGTGTTTCAGAAGCTGAAAGCTTAGCCAATGGTTTGATTCGTGTACGTTATGCAGAAAATGCAGAGCCAGCAGAAGCGATCGTACAAGTGGCAGTTCAGCAAGGTTGGGGTTTGCATCAAATTGCACCAGACCAAACAAGCTTGGAAGATGTGTTTATGCAGTTGACTTATCAAGAGCAAATTGCTGCTTAATTAGGTTTAATCCAGTCACTTTTCAGTATAGCACCAATCACTTTTCAGTATAAAAATTGGTTATTTAAGGTTTTATTTATGATTATTAATGTCGCAAGAAAAGAACTTAAAAGTGTATTTGCCTCGCCGATGGGGTGGGTGATTTTGTCATTGTTGATGTTTGCTTTTGGTACGCAATACTTGAATGCTGTGAATGACTACTTTGCCGTGATGTCTGGTGCAATGCGCCCAGCTGAGCGAACAGGGGTTACCCAGTTTGTGGGCCAGTCTGTCTATGGCCTAGCTTCATTTATTATGTTGTTTGCTGTGCCTTTATTATCGATGAGGCTTATTTCTGAAGAGCGCCGCAGCCAAACCCTGCCGTTTTTATTTAGTGCGCCTATTTCGCTGACTGAAATTGTGGTGGGCAAGTTTCTTGGCCTTGTGGCGTTTTTAAGTATATTGGTTCTGTTTATTGGTGCCATGTTGTCTACGCTTAATATTTGGGCAGATATCGATTTTGGCTTTTTATTGACCAACTCACTTGGCTTGCTGCTGATGGTGGCGGGGTTTTCTGCGTTAGGGATTTATTTTTCTAGCTTAACGCAACAGCCTGTTATTGCTGCCATTTTAACGTTCATTGCACTATTTGCATTGATGATGTTGGACCGCTTCTTTGGTGATGATCCAACTAATATATTAGGTGGTTTGTCGCTCACACGCCACTTTCAGTCGTTTGCTAGCGGTTTGATTGATAGCGCAGATATCGTATATTTTATTTTATTCGCAGTGACATTTTTAACCTTAACAGTGCGTCGCCTAGATGCTGACCGCTTACGTGGTTAATTGGAATTTTTGACATGAACATTAATCGTAAATTACGTTTTCAGTTATTAGTACAAAATTGGTTTTTTGTCGTATTGTTTTTGATGCTAGTTGTGTTGCTAGGCTTCTTTGCGAGTGAGTACCGCGTTGCAAAAGATATTACACAGGCTAATCGCAATATTTTGACGCAGGGCAGTGTGAATGTGCTCAAGCAGATGAAAGCGCCCGTTAACATTACCGTGTATGCAACTAAAGATGATGCATCAAGTGGTGATGTGTTCCGTAAGGGGATTGTAGACTTTGTTGCGCGTTACCAACGTGATAAAAAAGATATTAAACTTAAGTTTATTAACCCATCTGTAGAGCCAAAGTTGGCACAAGATGCTGGCGTTAAAGTAGATGGCGAAGTGGTCGTTGAGTACCAAAAACGTGTAGAGCACATTACGCCACCATTTGCAGAGCAAGAGTTTACTAACTTATTAGTAAGGCTCTCTCGTACTAATCAACAGGCTGTTATGTATTTAGATGGACATGGCGAGCGTAACTTGATTGGTATTAAGAATCATGATTTGGGTGAATTTGGTAAGCAGTTAGAAACCAAAGGCTTTAAGTTTGCTAACCCAGATTTAACAATTGCACAGGCAGTACCAAGTAACGGTGCTATGTTGGTAGTGGCTAGTCCGCAAGTCGATATTAGTGAGATTGAAGCACAAAAAATTAAAGCTTACTTAGAGGCAGGCGGTAATTTACTATGGTTGCTAGATGATAATGACTTTAAAGGTATGCAGAATGTTGCTGAATACTTAGGTCTGCAAGTGTCTCCAGGCGTAGTGCTGGATATGGCGTCAGCTCAGTATGGTGCAGATGCGCGCGTTGCGTTTGCGAGTTTGTATGGAGAGCATCCAATCACAACTAACTTTATGTTGCGTACTTTGTTCCCAGAGTCACATGAGGTAATGGCGTATGGCAATGACGAAAATGGTTGGAAAGTAAGCAAGCTTGTGGAAGTGGCGCCCAATGGCTGGTTATCTTCAGGAAAATTGGCAAA
Organism: Methylotenera sp.; assembly: GCA_030682715.1. Lineage (GTDB taxonomy): Bacteria > Pseudomonadota > Gammaproteobacteria > Burkholderiales > Methylophilaceae > Methylotenera. Next base: position 112,504 of record JAUXNQ010000055.1, read on the forward strand.
AGGTGCTAAACCTGTTTTTAATGAGAAAACAGACAAGCGTGGCCCAATCAATATTGGCGTGGCGTTAGAGCGTATTTATGGCAAAAAAGGCCAGCGTGTGGTGGTGATGGGTAATGCTAACTTTTTATCTAATACCTTTATTACCAATGGTGGTAATCTGGATTTAGGCGTCAATATTATTAATTGGTTAGCTGGAGATGACAACCTGATCACGATACAACCGATGCCTTTGAAAGACATTAATGTATCAATTCCAGATACTGATCAGGGTCGTCTAGTCGCTTGGACTGTGTTTCATAGCTTCCAATATTTTATCCCACTGGGCTTCATGATTGCTGGTTTCTATTTCTGGTGGAAACGCAGAAAAGCTTAATAGTAGTAGCGCTGAATATTAGAGATGTTTAATCGAGTCTTGTCATAAGTTTTTGAGGGAGTTGCATGAAAAAACGTTGGTTATTAAATCTAATTTTGCTTGCTGTGGTGGCGAGCTTAGTGACTTTTTTGTATGTTCGTCCTAAAGCAGATGCGAATAAAACTGCAGAGTACGAAGTTTCTAGCTACAAACTGGCTGAATTTAATGCAATTGCGATTGAGTTTCCAGCTAAGGCGGCTGTTACTTTTGAAAAAATAGACGGATACTGGCGTTTAACTGCACCCTTTAAAACTCGTGCTGATCAGTTATCCGTGCAACGTATTTTGGCGATTATCGCGGCTAAAAGCCGTGAAAAAATCGTATCAGATGACATTGCTAAGTTTGGGCTAGTTAACCCAGCACTGAAGTTAAAGTTGATTAGAGACCAAAACAGTTCAGAAGAGTTTTTATTTGGGACTTACAACCCACTCACTGATGAGCAATATATTTTTCACAAAAACACGGTTTACCTAGTGTCTAATACTTATGCGGAAGCGGCCTCTACGCAAGTAATTGAAATGGTAGATAAAGCGCCATTGAAACCTACTGAAAAAGTAGCTGGCTTTGACTTTAGCCGACTAGAGCAATGGGAAGAATCTAGGTTAAATGTGGATTTGGTGGATGGCCAATGGAAGGTTTCAATCAAAGAAGCTAAGCCATTGCAAAATGAGATGAACGAATGGGTGGATTATTCATGGGTACATACGCTCGCTAAATCAGTGGAGTTGTACACCCCCGATCGTAAAACCGTTTATCCTTCATTTGAAATTAAAATGGCAGATGGTAGTAAAGTGCATTTCGATAAGATTCAAGAGTCACCAGATTTGCTTTTGGGGCGCGCTGATGAAGGCCTCATGTACACATTTCCATCAGACTCTGGTTTTGTGATGCTGAACCCACCAATTAATGAGCCCACCAAGTAATTTACCAACTAAGTAATGTTTGATTGATTCACTTATTCTGCTAACTTAAAAAATCCCCCACGGCACAGTTGCGCCGTGGGGGATTTTTTCTAGGAACTCACGCATGCCAGAATTACCAGAAGTCGAGACCACTAGGCTAGGCCTGCTGTCGCTTTTAGATCAGACCGTTGCAGCGGTTGTGATTCGTAATGGGTCATTACGCTGGCCTATTCCCGCAGATTTACCAACCTTACTACATGGACAAACCTTACGCGCACTAACACGGCGTGCTAAGTATATTCTTGCGCATTTTGACAATGGTGTTTTATTGCTGCATTTAGGGATGTCTGGTCGTATTTGCTTGTTAAAAGAAAATGAGCCAGCCCAAAAGCATGACCACCTGGATATTGCGTTTAATGATGGGCAAGTGTTGCGCCTGCGCGACCCTAGGCGCTTTGGTGCGGTATTATGGGCGGGTGAGCAATATGCTCAGCACAAATTACTAAGTGTGCTTGGCCCAGAGCCTTTAGATGATGAATTTACAGGGCGGTACTTGCATCAGCACATGCGTACACGCACGGCAGCTATTAAAACTACCATTATGGACAGCCATTTGGTAGTTGGTGTAGGTAACATTTACGCAAGTGAATCTTTATTTCGCGCAGGGATTTACCCTGCAACACCCGCTAATAAGCTAAGTTTGAAGCAATGTGAAAAATTAGTGGGTGAAATAAAATCGACATTAAGCGATGCACTTAAGGTTGGTGGGAGTAGCTTGCGCGATTTTTTTGGCACAGATGGCAACCCTGGATATTTTCAGCAGCAGTATTTTGTTTATGGCAGGACTGATGAGCCTTGCAGGGTGTGCGGTAAGCCTATTTTAAATATTCGCCAAGGACAGCGCTCCACGTTTTACTGTGGAGCATGCCAAAAGCGCTAATATCTGTTGTTATTATGAAGTAACGCTACTTGCGTTAATGTGACCTTGCCGCATGTTCATGTAAATAACCCGCTGGTTTTTCTGGGCTGCCCCCAACTTTTTGGGGAAGTAGCGAACCTAGAATCATGGCGATGATACTTACGCCCAAGCCTATGAGTTGTGGTGGTATTCGAGATTCTTCCCCTACCAAAACTTCAATCAGTACCCAAGTGCTGATGCCACCAATAATGGCTGCTAGTGCGCCTTGTGAGGTGGATTTTTTCCAGAATGCGCCAAAAACAAGAGGCACAAATGCTCCTGCTAACGTAATCTTATACGCGGACTCCACCATACCAAAGATCGAGCGCTCAGAGTTGAGTGCGTAGACTAGAACGCATAAACCAAAGCTTAATAGGCAAATGCGCATGACCTTGAGGAAACCTCTGTCACTTAAATTTGGCATGTAGCCTTTAACAATATTTTCTGCAAATGATACTGATGGTGCTAATAAAGTTGCTGATGAACAACTCATAATGGCAGAAAGTACCGCACCAAAGAAAATGACTTGTGCAAATAGCGGCGTGTGTTCTAACACTAAATAAGGAAGTACGCGCTGAGAGTCTTCTACTACTAATGCCCCAAAATGTAGTGGGTCAATTAATGTCGCTGAATAGGCAATAAACATGGGCACAAAGGTAAAGCAGAAGTAGACAGAGGCGCCTAATATAGACCCCCAAAGTGCGATTTTTGCGCTTTTGGCAGAGGTAATGCGCTGAAATACATCTTGCTGTGGAATTGAGCCTAGCATCATGGTGATCCAGCCACCAAGGAACGTTAGCCAAACCCAGATATCTGCACCTTTTGGAAAGAAATCGAGCTTGCCCGCTGCACGTGCGTGCTCAATGACAGGAGCAACGCCGCCTGTCATGCCAGAAACAATGCTGCCGATATAAAGTAAGCCACCAATGACAACGATCATTTGCACAAAGTCTAATACTGCAACGGAAAGCATACCGCCGAATGTTGTGTAAGTGAGCACGATGGCTGTGCCTAATATCATGCCAGTTTCTTCACTTACAGCACCGTCAGTAATAATATTGAAAATAAGGCCAAGCGCTTTGATTTGTGCGGCAACCCAACCTAAGTACGAAATGACAATGGCAATGGTCGTGAGCACTTCAACCGAACGGTTATAACGCATGCGGTAGAAGTCACCAAGGGTGATGATGTTGAGTTTATAAAGTTGAGTAGAAAAGAAGAAGCCTGCGATGATTAAGCACATGCTGGCGCCAAATGGGTCTGCGGCGACACCATTTAAGCCGTCTGTGACAAATGTGGCAGATACCCCAAAAATAGCCTCTGCACCAAACCATGTGGCAAATACGGTAGCCATGACTACTGGCAGTGGTAGATGTCGCCCTGCAACCGCGTAATCTTTAGTGTTTTTTACACGCGTGGCGGCAACTAAACCTATCGTAATCGATATCAATAAGTAGATGACGACAAACCAAATCAGCATAGCAGAATCCTACAGTTTAATATTTATGTGTCTAAAATTGAGGAGTAGTTAAGTAAAAGGTACGTAACTTTAAAACCTTAATTCCTTATATTTTAAATGACTGAGGGTTAGTGAATAAAGTAGGTGCTTGCAATTAAGAAGATATCCACAAGCGCCAAGACTACAATGGCAATCACTAGCCTTTTTTGCCATATTGCCTGTTGTTGCTGTGCTTTGATTAATTGCTCAATGGATGCGCGTAATGGCACTTCTTGTTCAGCTTGGTTAGTTTGCATTAAAAACTGATGAGCTAACCTTGGCATTTGTGGCATGGTTTTAATGATGTGTGGAAGCTCACTTTTAAAGTTTTTAAGCATGGAGCGCCACCCAATTTGCTCACTCATCCAACGTGTTAAAAATGGTTGCGCACTTTTCCATAGGTCTAAGTTTGGGTCTAGTTCACGCCCTAGGCCTTCGATATTGAGTAGTGTTTTCTGCAGCATAATGAGTTGCGGCTGAATAATCACACCAAAGCGACGTGCCATTTGAAATAAGCTGAGTAAAGTACGTGCAAAAGAAATGTCTTTTAAGGGCTTGTTAAAGATAGGCTCACAAATCGCTCTCACAGCCGTTTCCAATTCTTCACGCTTGGTGTCCGCAGGCACCCAGCCAGAGTCAATATGTGCTTGAGCAACATCACGGTAATCTCTGTTAAAAAATGCTAAAAAATTACGTGCAAGATAATATTTATCTACATCGTTTAGCGAGCCCATGATGCCAAAATCAAGCGCGATGTATTTACCGTCATCTGCTACTTGTATGTTGCCTGGGTGCATGTCCGCATGAAAAAAACCATCGCGAAACACTTGCGTAAAAAATATTTCAACACCATCTCTCGCTAGTTTTGAAATATCAATCCCTTTTGCAATTAATTGGTCACGCTGGCTAATTTGTGTGCCATGCATACGTTGCATGACCATGACCTCTTTACGGCACCAATCCCAATGCACATCTGGCACAATTAACATGGATTTATCTGCAAAGTTTCGACCTAGCAGGCTGCAGTTTGCCGCTTCCAGTGTTAAATCCAATTCACTTTCGGTATGTCTTGCAAACTCAGCAACAATCTCGCGAGGTTTAAGCCGTTTAAATTCCGATGAGATACTTTGTAACAATAAAGCCACGGTATCCATGAGCAGTAGGTCGTGTGCGATGGTTTTTTCAATATTTGGCCTTAATACTTTGACGGCAACAGGTTCACCATGTGGTAAGTGAGCAAAGTGCACTTGCGCCACTGATGCACTTGCAACAGGTGTTTCATCAAATTGTGAAAAGCGCTGTGCTAAAGGCTCGTTAAACGCTTGTGTAATGATGGCTTCTACTTCTGCAAAACTAAATGGTGGAACTTGGTCTTGTAGTTTTGCTAACTCATTTGCAATGTCTGCGGGTATTAAATCACGGCGGGTAGATAGCATTTGCCCAAACTTAACAAAAATTGGGCCTAGTGTTTCTAAAGCCAATCTAAGGCGAGCACCTCGAGGGGTAGTTGTATTGCGCCAAAATAACAATATACCGATGACGGATTGCAGTAGTTTGAGTTTGCTGTGATTCAGTATGAACTCATCTAAGCTGAAACGCAGGGTAATAAAAATAATATAAAAAAGCCGAAAAATCCGCATAAATTATTTAGCGCTATCTGTAACTTGGTTGGGTGGGGTAGGGCTGGGTTCGTTTGTTTGTGTTTCGTTAATATGGTTTTTGTTTGCTTTGGAACTGTTTAGATTAGCGTCACTAATTTTGGCGAGCTTTTGTAATCTTTTTTCAAAACGCTCAACATCTGAACGCAAACGATCTACTTCACTGTTGAATTGGTCAACGTGTCTTTTTTTAGCGAGCATCGGCTTCTCTTCTTGCCAGTACTCGCTAAGCATACTAGCAATATTGAAGCCTGCATCTTTAAGATTTTGCACAGAACTTCTAGCGAATGATCCGATTTTATTCGCAGGTACATCACCCACCAGTTTGCTTAAGTCATCCTCATAATCCCAGCGTAGATGGGAAAATACTTTGGCTAATGCAGTTGCAAGATGCGTGTCGCCAGTAATCTCAATTTGCAATTTAGCGGCTTCATCTTTTGCAAGCAATCTGAGTAGCAAGCTAGGCGCTATATTGATGCTTGCATCAGGAACGTTAGTCTCGCCAGCTACGGCTAGGCTGCCATCCTCTAAAATGACCAGTTCGCTACTCACAGGTGTAATTGTAATGCGTACCGATTTCCCTGCGAATGGTTGCAGCAAACTACAAGCCCAAGTGTTTTGTGCTATCAGATGTTGCAGAACTTGAGTGCTCATGCTTTTAAACATCAGGTTTTATAGCCTTTATGTAACGCCACCACGCCAGCGGCTAAGTTGTAGTAATCTACTTTGCTGAGACCTGCATCCACCATCATTTGTTTGAGAGTTTCTTGATCAGGATGCATGCGAATAGATTCAGCAAGGTATTGATAGCTTTCTGCATCTTTTGCTAGCAACTTGCCCATGAGGGGCAACAGCTTAAATGAATAAACATCATAGGCTTTAGATAAAGGTTGCCATACTTTTGAGAACTCAAGCACCAGTAAGCGGCCACCCACTTTCAGTACGCGCTGCATTTCTGCCAGCGCTTTATCTTTATGCGTCATGTTACGCAAACCAAAAGCAACAATCACACAATCAAAGTATTGATCAGGAAACGGTAGCTTTTCAGCGTCACATTGCATGGCTGGTACATTCAGGCCAGCGTCTAGCATGCGGTCTCGACCAACGCCTAACATGGATGCATTAATGTCTGTCAGAATCACTTGACCCTCAGGCCCCACTTTTTGCGCAAACAGTTTGGATAAGTCACCGCTGCCGCCAGCAATGTCGAGCACTTTGTCGCCAGGGTTTACACCACTAATGCTGACTGCAAAACGTTTCCAGCTTCGGTGTAAACCCGCAGACATGACGTCATTCATCAAGTCGTATTTATTGGCAACAGAGTGGAATACCTCAGCGACTTTTTTTGCTTTCTCAGTTTCTGCAACAGTTTTAAAGCCGAAATGTGTGTTTTGTTCGGTTGTCATGACAGTATTCTCTTTAAGATAAGTTTTTGCGAGCATGCCCAGCGGCACTTAATTTACCCAAATACTCTAGCCAGAGTGACTCATAGTTGCGCGCTAAGTCGTATAGGTAATCCCATGAGTACAAGCCTGTGTCATGGCCATCCGTAAATGTCAGCTTCACAGCATAGTTGCCAACAGGGTGGATGGCTGAAATATTGACATCTTCTTTACCGATTTGCAGCACTTCTTGACCATGCCCGTGCCCCCGTACTTCAGCGGAAGGTGAGTAAACACGCAAGAACTCGCAAGACAACATACATTCAGTATTGTTATCAAATTTAATCTCCAGCAAACGCGATGTTTGGTGAAGTTTAATATCAATTGGGCGAGGTGCGCTTTGGGTGTTTTCGCTCATGGCATGCTTAACTTCGTTAAAAAATAAGATGATAACAGAATGAGTTAGGTTGCTGATAATCTAGTACGTAACCGTTCATATTTAATAATTAACCGCCTGTCCGAATTCTATTAAGTAATGTAGACAATAGTGCATGCTTTTATTTGCATATTGAATTAACAGTGATAAAGTAACGCTACCTAAAAATGGTTTAAGGACCATCATGGCAGATAATAAATTAGCGCATCATTTTGAAGTATATTCCCAGTGGCGAAAAGCGCTTGTCGATACGATTTGCGATTACCGTAGCTGGTTAAATGAGCAAGAGCTCAATGATGCGCAAGTCGATCAGAGAATTCAACAACTGTTGGACAGGTTGCGTGAAGATAAGTTGAACGTTGCATTTGTTGCAGAGTTTTCACGTGGCAAGTCCGAACTCATTAATGCAATATTCTTTGCAGGATACGGCACACGCCTGTTGCCCTCTAGCGCGGGTCGTACGACCATGTGTCCTACCGAGTTACTGTACGATAAATCAAAACCAACCTCAATTATGATGTTGCCTATTGAGACTCGTCTTTCTGACGCAACGACTTCTGAATATAAACGTTACCCAGACGAGTGGAAAACAGTGACTTTTGATATTGACTCGAATGAGAGCATGGTGAATGCTTTTAAAGAGGTCAGCAATACTAAAGCCGTTTCCTTGCAAGAGGCCGAAAAGTATGGATTATATGACCCTAATAACGCGGATGATGCGCTAAACATTAACAAGGACGGTACGATTGATGTGCCATGCTGGCGTTATGCCATGATTAACTTCCCACACCCATTGTTAGAGCAGGGTTTAGTTATTTTAGATACCCCTGGCTTGAATGCAATTGGTACTGAGCCTGAGTTGACATTGAACATGTTGCCAAACGCACATGCAGTGTTATTTATACTAGCGGCAGATACTGGTGTAACTAAGTCTGAAATAGATGTTTGGCGCCAATACATTAGCGGTACACGTTGGAAACAAAAAGGCCGTATTGCCGTATTGAATAAAATTGATGGCTTGTGGGATGAGTTAAAAGATGAAGAGGAAATTCAAGCAGAGCTTGCCAAACAAGTAAAAACTAGCGCAGAGTTATTGGGTTTGGAGCCGAACCATATTTATCCAGTATCTGCACAAAAGGGTTTACTTGCTAAAGTGAACAGCGATGAGGCTTTGCTTATAAAAAGCCGTGTTTTAGAGCTGGAAAAAGCTTTATCAAACGAGTTGATTCCTGCTAAAAAAGAAATCGTGCGTGACAATACGCTAAATGAGATTGAGGATTTAATCACTAATTCTCATATGATTTTAGATGCAAGATTTTCTGGGGTTAATGACCAGTTACTTGAGTTGCGTGGACTTCGTGGTAAAAATGAAGACGTAGTCGAGCACATGATGAACAAGGTCAAAGTAGATAAAGAAAACTTTGAGCAAGGTCTGCAACGCTTTCAGGCTTTGCGTAGCATCTTTTCGCAGCACACTAATCGTTTGTTTACCTTGTTGGGCATGGAGTCGCTTAAAGTGCATGTTCACTCAACGCGCCAGATCATGGTTGACGCAAGCTTTACAAAAACTATTCGTCTGGCAATGGATAACTTCTTTAGTGAGCTAAAAACTCGCTTAATCTCATCGGATGTGCAAATTGATGAGATTAAACAGATGATGGACGTCATGTATGAGAAGTTTTCAAAAGAGCATGGCTTACGTAAATCTGAGCCGCCAGCTTTTACTACTTTACGCTATCAAAAAGAGCTATCTAAATTAGAGCGTGCCTATAAAGAGCAATTTAATACCGCGTTTAATATGATCGCTCACGAGAAGATGACGCTTACTAGCAAGTTCTTTGAAACGTTAGCGAGTCGAGTAATTCATGTATTTGAAGTGGCTAACCGCGATATTGAAAATTGGTTGAAAGCGGTGATTGCGCCGATGGAGTCTCAAGTGCGTGAGCATCAACTCCAACTGCGTAGGCGTTTAGAAAGTATTAAGCGTATTTATAAAGCAACGGATACTTTAGAAGATCGTATTGCAGAGTTGGAGGCGATTGAACGTAGTATTCAAGCGCAATTAGATGATTTGAATGTGTTGCGTATGCATATGCGTAACGCCCTAGCGTTTGAGCCAGAGCAAGAAGATACAGCGTTTGCCGCTTAAAGAGTTTAAATAAATACTTGTATAAATAAAAAGGCTGCAAATGCAGCCTTTTTATTGGTGTGAGCCTTTTTTGGATCACATTATGTGGTGTATTAGCGACTAGCTAGCATTAGCGTTTTCATTTTTAGCATTGCTTTTTGCTCAATTTGTCGAATACGCTCTGCTGATACGCCAAACTCATCAGCAAGTTCGTGCAGTGTTTTGCTATCACTTTCTTGTAACCAGCGCGCTTCAACTACACGACGGCTACGTTCATCTAAATGATTAAGCGCTGACGCTAGGCCAGTGGTTTCAGCCATTTCAAACTGTTTGGCTTCTAAGGCTTCTGGCGGTGTTAGGCTTTCGTCTTGCAGATAGGCAAGAGGGCTGTAATGTTCTTCGCTGTCATCGTCAATGTTAGACTCTAGTGATATCTCATGGCCATTTAGGCGAGACTCCATTTCAAGTACTTCTTCAGGCTTTACATTCAGTTCACGTGCAATGTGAGCAATTTCACTTGGTTGCATGGTGTTGATACCAGCTTTCATGCTACGCAAGTTAAAGAATAGTTTACGCTGTGCTTTAGTGGTGGCAATCTTAACTAAACGCCAATTACGCACGATATATTCGTGAATTTCTGCTTTAATCCAATGCATTGCAAATGAAACTAAGCGCACACCGCGCTCAGGGTCAAAGCGTTTAACGGCCTTCATGAGTCCGATATTGCCTTCTTGAATCAGATCTGCTTGTGGCAAGCCGTAGCCCATGTATCCACGCGCGATACTCGCTACTAAGCGTAGATGCGAAACAATCAACTGACGAGCAGCCTCAAGATCATTTTCTTTTTTAAACCTTACCGCGAGTGAAAGCTCTTCCTCCGCTGATAGAATAGGGTAAGCTTTAATCGCTCTGGTGTACTGTTCTAGGCTGTCAGATGCTGTTAATACAGGTACTGTTAAAGCATTGGTCATTAGTAAGTAACCCTCCTTAATGAGTTATTTTAGCACTCCCCGTTTGAGAGTGCTAGTGCCAGAAAGTTCAAACTGAATCGACACTAATTGTTCTTTGTCATTAAAGACTAGAATAAGATTGTTTTTTATTCGACTTGTTGTTTTGTTGCGGTGTAATATTGCCATTAAATAGCCATTTAAAAGTGGCATCATAATTTTCGACTTATGCATCTTCATATCAATGCAAGGCAAGTCGTTAGTTGACTGCCACCTTTGTCCATTTATCTAAGTTCAAATTATGTTGATAAGAATACGAGATTGTCTAAAAAAAATAAAAACAGCCAGTATAAGGCTAGTCAGTTTTCTTTCTTTGCTAGTTGTACTCTTTGGATTAATTATTACCTACAGAGTATGGCTGGTCACCACCTCATTTGCACATCAAGAACTTCATAATAGGTTTGACTTGGAGACGACAGATTTATTGAGTCGAATCAATGATCGAATAGCCCTGCAGGAGAAGGCGCTGTTGAGTGTAGTAGGTTTATTTAAAGCTTCTGACACTGTGGAGCGAAATGAATTTTATAATTTTGTCAGTGCTATGAGAGTTGCTGATAACTATCCAGGCATGCAGGGTTTAGGTTATTCAGTGGTTGTTCATCCTGAAGATAAAAATGAGCATATAGACTCCGTTCGTAGGGATGGTTTTTTAGACTACAACATCACGCCAGAAGGTAAGCGTGAGCTATACACATCCATCATTTACCTTGAACCATTTGACTGGCGCAACCAACGCGCCTTTGGCTACGACATGTTTACAGAACGTGTACGACGTGAGGCAATGTCAAAAGCGCGCGATACTGGTGAAGCAACGATTTCCGGAAAAGTTAAGCTCCTACAGGAAAGCAATGAGAAAGTGCAGCCTGGTTTTTTAATGTATGTGCCTGTATACAAGAATCGTACACAAAATAACACGATTGAAGAGCGCCGTGCTCATATTCTAGGTTGGGTTTATTCTCCATTTCGTATGTATGATTTGATGGATGGTACGTTGGGTAAAGTCAATCCTAACCTAGCTATCAGAATCTATGATGGTAATGTCGCTTCGAATGACAAGCTGCTGTACTCCACGCAAGTACAGCCCGAGTATCATAATAAAGATTTACAGTTTTTTTCTACTACATTAGTAAGTATCAATAAACACGACTGGCTAGTGTCTGTCAGCGCATTGCCTGCATTTAAGGCAACTGGTAGCTGGCAGAAGCCCAGAACTGTAGCAGGAAAGGTACCGTGATGGTGATTTCGCTAGTTGATAATGTATAGCATATAACAAAGGGATTGTCCGTTCAGGGTAACGAAAATGAGTGAAAAAAAACAAGAAAATCCTGATAGTGTCAGCAACGTGCTGGATCACATTCAGAAGCTGCCTTCCATGCCTAGCATTGTGTTGGAGCTTCTAGAGAGCTTTAATAACGAAAACGTAGACATAGCCACGCTCGCAAATAAGATTGCTCACGATCAAGCCATTGTGGCGCGGGTGTTACGCGTAGCTAACTCATCTTTTTTTGGCCTGTCTGGCCAGGTTAGCTCGATTTCAGAGGCGATTTCAGTACTGGGCTTCAATAATCTTCGCGGGTTGGTAACGGCGGCGGCCATTATCAATGCATTTCCACGGACTGAAAAAGATTTCAATTGGACTGCGTTCTGGCGCCATAGTATTAGCACCGCCGTTTGCGCTAAAGTACTGGCAAAACATGCTGGGTTGAACTCTGAATCGGCGTTTACCGCAGGCCTGTTGCATGACATCGGCAAGCTAGTCATGGCCGTGTATTTTCCGCAGGCATTCATACAAGCACACGAGTCAGACGAAGCTAGTACCATTGATTCCCTTCAAGCAGAGAGCGCTGCACTTGGCGTAGACCATGCTACACTTGGTGGCGAGGTAGCAAAGCGCTGGCACTTTCCGCCGGAAATCCGAGAAGCGGTCGAGTTACATCATACAGAAGCTAAAGCTGGTATTAAAAAGACCTTGGCCGATGTTACCTTTATCGCCAATTTGTTTGCTCATGTGTTAGATAACGACCACCTCAGAGAGGAGCCTGCAGTGTACCTCGCAAACATGGTTCATTTAAGACTTGGGCTTGATAGCGATAAACTTGAGGTGTTGGCCGAAGAAGCGCAGCTATTATATGATGGTGCCGTTACGCTGATTGGTGAATAGTTGGCAGCCTGTCGGGCTTAAACCTAAAAACGGCTTTCATCCACTAAAAACACAAAAATCACGAAATGGATAAGCAGGCATTTCGCTTTATTAACTGAAAGCTCGCAAATAAAACAAAGAGATAAATCAATTATTACGCTCACCTATTGGGTGACGGCTTAAATGTTCGTAACTATTTTATTTTATTAGTGTATGTCCGTGAGTTTTGTGGAAAACTGCTTTTTATAGGTTAAAGGAACAAATGATGGAAAAGGCTGATCAGCTTTCGTGGCTTTACGATCTGTACCGCATCGGGCAATCGGAACTACTGCGCGAAACTCCGGCGGCAGTGCAACAACGGATATTGCAGCATATCGTGACCGGTTTCGGCGCAGATACTGGTTCGCTCGCCCTATGCAGAAATAACGATTGTTCTGAACTGGGCATCGTCGCAACCATCGGTCTGCCAGATGGCGTTGTCGGCAGCATTATCCAGAAGGGTGAAGGCGTGCTGGGATGGCTGGCGGAGAAAGGTGAGCCCGTGCTACTCAATGGCGACATCTTAGGCGATACCCGCTTCCGTAATGTCCAGCGGCGCACTGATGCGCCTCGCCCTGCCTCGGCCATGTGCTGGCCGCTCACAATTGAGCAACATGTTATCGGTGCACTCTCCATCAACCGCAAGGGGAGTGAGCACGCCTACACCGAAAGCGAACTGGAACACGGTAGCGTCCTCGTTAATCTGGTCACTATCGTAATCGAGAACGCCCAATTACATAGCGAGCAGCAGCAGCGCATCCGCATGTTCGCCCACCTTCACGAGAAGAACCGGGAGGCCAATCGCAAGCTAGAAGAGGCTCATCACGAGGCGCTACAGGCGCGCGAGCGGCTGGACAGTATTCTTGGCTCGCTCGACAACGTGGTCTGGTCGATTACGCCAGATACTTATGAAACCATTTATCTCAATCCGGCGGCAGAAAAACTTTATGGGCATCCAGTGGCGGATTTTATTGCCGATTCTAATCTATGGTTTCAAACCGTGCATCCCGACGACCGCGATCGGCTCGGTGCCTGCATGCCAGAGATTCTGGAAAAAGGTGTGTTGGATATTGAATACCGCATCGTGCGCCCAGATGGCGAGATGCGCTGGATTCATGACCACATCCACGCCATTTTCGACAAGAAGGGCAAGGCGGTGAGCCTGAACGGTTTGGGTACGGACATTACTCTGAGCCGGCAAGCAGAAGTCCAGCTCAAAAAGAGCCGCGATGAACTGCAGGTAGCCTACAGCAAACTGCAGCAGGCTCAGAGCCAATTGCTGCAGTCGGAGAAATTGGCCTCCATCGGCCAGTTGGCAGCGGGCGTGGCACATGAAATCAACAACCCGATTGGTTATGTCTATTCCAACCTCGGCTCGCTGCAGAAGTACCTGGATGAGTTATTTACGATAGTAGATGCCTACGAGAAAGTTGAGCCCCTGCTCGAGCAGCACCAGGATGCGATGACTAGCATACGCGCGATGAAGGATAAAGCCGATATTGGATTTCTTAAAGAAGACGTGGCTGCACTGATGAGCGAATCGCGTGAAGGCATCACGCGCGTGAAGAAAATTGTGCAAAACCTCAAAGACTTCTCTCACGCTGGCTCCGACGAAGAGTGGCAATGGGTAGACCTGCATCAGGGCTTGGATAGTACGCTCAATATCGTATGGAATGAAATCAAATACAAAGCTGATGTGACCAAGGAATACGGCGAAATCCCTGAGGTTGAATGCCTACCCTCGCAGCTCAATCAGGTGTTTATGAATCTCATGGTCAATGCGGCGCATGCCATTGAGGATAGGGGTATCATCACCATACGCACTGGTGTGCAGAAAGATCAAGCTCAGTGCGAGCAGGTATGGGTTGAGGTTATTGACACTGGCAAGGGCATTGCACCTGAACACCTAAGCAAGATATTCGACCCATTCTTCACCACTAAACCAGTGGGAAAAGGTACAGGGTTGGGGCTCTCTGTATCTTACAGTATTATCCAAACACATCACGGTAGCATTCATGTAACAAGTGAAGTTGGCAAAGGCACGACTTTCCGCATTACGTTACCAGTGAAACAGCCTGTAGCACAACCTTCATAAGAACATCTCTGGTGAAACAACCAAGCAGCTGATCAGGCCAGTATAAAACATCGACCAAGTCTCTGTTAATCCCAAAGAGCGAGGGAGAGGGTTGGGGTGAGGTGGTTTTACGGCACTACAAAGCACACGTAACCTGCTATTCTTGAGGATTAGCTATAATACACCTCTATAAATTACCACTCGCCCTTCACACTTTTCTTGCCAGTTTACTGGCTTAGAAAACTGGGGAAGACCTTTACGGTCTGAGCTTGTCAAAGGGTTAATTTTAACTTATTGCTTTATAAGCACTCATACTTCGACAAGCTCAGTACGGACGGATAATAAGTGAATTTATAGAGGTAACCATAAGTCAGATAAGATGCGAACAAAATTGGATTTTAGAGCTACAATGCTAAATAACATACAGTCAACACTCACCCCAACCCAAAGAATTTTATGCTAAGCCTTACAGACCAAAAGATGGTAGCCCCCACGGTTTTCGTCGTAGATGATGATAAGGAAATGCGCAACTCTTTGCGCCGATTGCTCATGACTATGCATCTAAACGTGGAGCTATATAGCTCAGCCCAGGAATTCATGGAACATTACAAGCCAGAATGGCCTGGGTGCATTATTCTAGACATGCGGATGCCACGCATGGGCGGACTGGACTTGCTGGCAAAGCTCGTGGAACAAGGGGTCAGCACACCAGTGATTATCGCCACCGGCCACGGCGACGTGCCGTCAGCGGTTAGAGCCATGAAGGGTGGTGCATTCGGATTTATCGAAAAGCCTTTTGACGAACAGGAATTGCTAGACTGTGTAAACGGCGGCATCGCGCTGGATCATGAAATAAGACAGGAAGCGGCGCGGCGCAAGGATATCAGTACGCGAATGGCGCAACTGACTGCCCGCGAACTTGAAGTGCTAGAATTGATCATCTCAGGCAAGACCAACAAGATAATCGCTACTGAACTCAATGTCAGCTGCAAGACCGTTGAAGCGCATCGCTCCAGAGTGATGCGCAAGATGCAAGCAGATTCAGTGGCCAACCTTGCACAATTGTATTTTACATCCACAGCGCTGTCTAAGCGCGGTTAGGCACGTAGTACAGAGGAAACTTTAACCTCTATTCAATTTCCCACAGCTTGCGGCGTAGCATCTTTCGTGGTTTTTCATTCGATACTCCCACGCATGATATCATTTCGACGCAGGAATTAATGGCATGCTTCTTGCTTTAAGTGATTAAAGTGCCCTTAGGGAATACCCTAGTGTTTATACGGAACAGTACCAATTGCTTTCCCCCCCCCCTCTCTTGTAAAATTCAAATTGTGGGATTTTGGTTGGTTCAGCCTCATGACCATGATGGCGACAGAGCAAGCAAGAATCGCCGACTATAATCAGTGGCCTCCAACAAACGTTTAAAAAATTTGAGAAAGGTAGAAAAATGGCCAAGAACGTTAAATCGCAAAAGCCCCAGGTCAGGGCAAAGGTGCGCGAGTTCGTCATTCCTGTCGTCCGCGACGGTGTCGTGCTAGGCAGGGAGGCTCCACTGGGTTGTGTCGCCATACGCCGGGCGCTGGATCTGCTGATCGCCGCGCCTTTTGAGCATATCGAGATCGAGGATGACGTTATCAGCGACATCATGATAAGAAAGGCTATCCTGCGCCGTATTCCGAGAGAGAATGTGATTGATTTTGTACTCAAATCCGTCAAACCCCTCATGGGCGCGGAAGAGATCATGCATCTGGATCTGGATGTAGAAATCATGGTGGAGTATAGCGGCCGATGAATCCATTGCTAGCCAGGGATGCGCTGTGCAGGCGGGTTGTTGAGGTAGGTGCCGAGGAGCGTCCGCAAAAGGCGAGCGCCAGAAACATCTTTGCGGTTTTCGAACATCACGCCGGCGGTTTGCGCACTTTTTTGGGGCTTGTGACGCAAAGCGATGTCGCGCGTTACCCGCAGCGCATTTTTGCCGACCTGCTGCCAATCGGCGCGGCCGACCGCTTGCCGGTCGGCGTGGTTGTTCCCGTTCCGGAGGATATGCTGCTTGAAGAGGTCCTGGCAAGACTAGACCAGCAAGGGCTGGAGGCCATTTCCGCAGCGGACGCTGCGGGGAAATTTTCCGGCGTGCTGACCCGGACGAGCATTCTGGAGGCGCTCTTTGCCCGCGAGCGGGAACTGCTCCTGCATCTTGAGGAAAGCCACCATCACCTGACTGCATGGGCTGCTCGGGTAGAGCAACTGCACGACGCCTCCAAAAAACTGCTGGCGCTACTTGCCTACACAACGCTGGAACAAGACTTGTTGCAGGCCGGCATCGAAGCCTTGGCGCAACTTATTCAGGCGCGCTATGGCGCCATCGGCATTCTCGGCGAAAACGGGGAGCTCGAGCATTTTATCTATACCGGCATTACTGCCGAGCAGGCCAAGCACATTGGCAGGCTACCCGAGGGGCGGGGGCTGTTAGGTGTCGTCATCAAGGAAGATCGCGCCTTGCGTCTCGAAGATATGTCCCAGGATCCGCGCAGCGCCGGTTTTCCGCCCCACCACCCCGCCATGAAAAGCCTGCTCGCCGTACCCATAGACCGCGATGGTGTAGCTTTCGGGCGTGTTTACCTGAGCGAGAAAACCAACGGTGAGCCGTTTAGCGCCAGTGACGAAATACTCGCCACAAGTTATGCCAACTCGCTCGCCATGATCATCGCCCATGCCAAGGAAGTTCAGGCAAGGGTAGAGGCGCAGCAACGTCTGGACTATCTCGCCCATTATGACGGACTGACCGGGTTGCCCAACCGGGGATTGTTCCATGACCGCATGTCTCAGGAGCTCGTGCAGGCGCGCCGCAACAAGCAGCCACTGGCCGTGCTTTTTCTGGATCTGGATGATTTCAAGCTGATCAACGACACGCTTGGCCATAGCGTTGGCGACAACCTGCTCAAGGCCGTCGCCCAACGCATCCAGAGCTGCCTGCGCGAGGGTGACACCGTGGCGCGCCTAGGCGGCGATGAATTCACCCTGCTGCTGCCAGAAATATCCCGCTTCGAGGATGCTGCGCAGATTGCCGACAAGATAGTCTGCGATTTGAGACTGCCGATCACGATAGCGGACAGGGAGCTTTTTGTCACGGCAAGCGTAGGCATCAGCATCTACCCAGACGATGGCGAGGATGCGGACAGCCTGCTCAAGAACGCCGACACCGCGATGTACCATGCCAAAAAGCACGACAAGAACAGTTACCGCTTCTTTACCCAGGACATGAATACGGCGCTTTCCAATTTGATGGAAAGCGAGAACGATCTCCGCCGGGCTTGGGTGAACAACGAGTTTGTGCTGCATTACCAACCCCAGTTGGATTTGCGCACGGGGCGTATCGTCGGCATGGAGGCGCTACTACGCTGGCAGCATCCGGAAAAAGGGCTTGTTTCGCCAGCGGAATTCATCCCAGTTGCTGAATGCATGGGGCTGATTGTTCCGCTGGGAGAATGGGTGCTGCAAACCGCCTGCGCCCAGAATAAAGCATGGCAGGACGCCAGATTCGCGCCTCTGCGCATGGGGGTGAACATGTCGGTGCGCCAGTTAAGGCAGGATAATGTCGTGGACATGGTCAAGCGCATTCTGCAGGAAACCGGACTCGCTGCACAATACCTGGAACTCGAGATCACCGAAAGCCTCCTGATGGAAGACCCCGACAAAGCGACTGGAGTATTGCTGGCGCTGAAATCGCTGGGCATCAATGTTTCACTGGACGATTTTGGCACGGGTTATTCATCCCTGAGTTTTCTCAAGCATTTTCCTATTGATGCGCTCAAGATTGATCAAACCTTCATTCGTGACATCGCCTCCAACCCCGATGATGCCGCCATTACTTCTGCCGTGATTGACATGGGTGCGCGGCTGAAACTTCGCGTAATCGCCGAGGGCGTGGAAACGGAAGCCCAACTCAGGTTTCTGGAGGCGCACGGTTGCGACGAGATACAGGGTTACTTCTTTAGCAAGCCCGTACCTGTCGAAAATGCGACCTCCCTGCTTGCGGAATGCAAAGGGATGCAACCATCTACTACGCGTGGCGGGCGGATGGCGCAGACATTGCTACTGGTAGATGATGAGCAGAATATCGTTTCCGCCCTGAAGAGGCTATTGCGGCACGATGGCTACACGATACTCACCGCAAACAGTGGCAAGGAGGGGCTGGAACTGCTGGCTACCCATGATGTCGGCGTCATTCTTTCCGACCAACGCATGCCAGAAATGACTGGCGTCGAGTTTTTGCGGCGGGCCAAGGAGCTTTACCTGGATACCGTGCGTATCGTGCTTTCCGGCTATACCGACCTCAAGTCAGTGACCGATGCGATCAACGAGGGCGCCATTTACAAATTCCTCACCAAGCCGTGGGAAGACGAACAACTGCAGACCAACGTCCGCGAAGCGTTCCATCACCATGCGCTGAAGCTGGAGAACGAGCAGCTTGCGCGGGAAGTCAAGGCCATGAACGAGGCATTGTCCCGTACCAATCTGGAGCTGGAACGACGCATCGAGGAAAAAACCCGGGAAGTCGTGAGCAAGGTCAATATCCTGCAGGTTTCCCAGGAAGTTCTGGAAAATCTGCCCGCGGCCATATTCGGTGTGGACGACACGGGACTGATTGTCATTGCTAACCGGAAAGCCGAAGAATTGCTGGGCCAACCTGCAACCGGCTCGCTGCTGGGTAACTCGGCTGTGACAGTGCTGCCGGCAACGCTGCTGGCTTGCCTGCAGGAAGTTCAGGCGGGAGAAAGCATCGTCAGTGGCAAAACCGTGGAATTGCCGGATGGGCGTCATGCCGAGGCATGGTGTCACCCGATGGGGACGCTCTCCAAGTCAAAGGGTGAGGTTATGGTCATTACGGTCAAATCTTAAGAAATTATGCAGCCTATAGAAAACATACTCGGCAAAATCCAGCAACTGCCATCACTGCCCACACTGGTGATGGAGATCATGGGCAGCGTCAATAACGATCAGGTGGATGTCGCTACCCTGGTAGGCAAGATCAGTCAGGATCCAGCGTTGACCATGAAAGTCATTAGGGTGGCAAACTCTTCATTTTTTGGGCTCTCCAGACAGATAGGCTCGCTCAAGGAGGCGGTGATGGTCATCGGCTTCAGCAGTCTACGCGGGCTGGTTACCGCCGCTGCACTCGTCAATTTGTTTCCATCAGGGGTGGGGAATGCTTTTGACGGCAGGCATTTCTGGCTGCACAGCATCGAAACCGGAAACTGTGCGAAAGTGCTGGCCAAGCGACTGGGGGTGGATCCTGAAATTGCCTTCACGGCTGGTCTGTTGCATGATATCGGCCGACTGGTGCTAGGCGTCTATTTTTACGACGAATTCCTGCGAGTGCTGGACTACCGTAAGAATAACGGTGTGAGCATGCTCGCGTCGGAACAGGCGGTGCTGGGGCTGGATCATGCCGCTCTGGGTGCCGAAGTGGCCGAACGCTGGCACCTGCCGCCAGCCATCTGGATGGCTGTCAGGGATCATCATTTGGACGAAGGCCGGCAGACCACGCTGGCGGAGATTGTGTATATTGCCGACCGACTTTGCCGGCCACAGGCAGCTGGCGGCGCTTTGGCTGGTGAGTCGATCCATTTTGCTGAAACGTTGCTGCGTCTTGGGCTTGACGAAGCTGCTCTGAATTCCGTGGCCGAGGAAATGGAGCCGCTCAACGCGGGCGCGCGCCTACTGTTGTAATTTCTGAAATCAGTCGCTAAAATCAGAGACTATCAGTTCCCAGTCAGCATTATTTGTCTGTAGAATTGAGTTGCTATCTGCAGCCTTAATCCATCCCGCTGAAAATCATATAGGGATATAATCCGAATTATGAGAGAGACTACTGTATGGCTTTGAACAATGATGGCCAATTATCCTGGATTGGCGAACTCTACCGTCTCGGGCAATCGGGCGTATTGCGCGAAGCCCCTGCGGAGGTACAGAAGCGCATCCTGCAACATATCGTCAGCGGGTTTGAGGCAAGTAGTGGTGCGCTTGCTTTATGTGAAGACGATACCAGTGAGAACATGACGATAGTCGCAGGCATCGGACTCCCGCCAGATGCGATTGGCAGCACGATCAGGCTTGGCGAGAAGGTGCTGGGGTGGGTTGCCAGAGAAGGGGAAGCGCTACTCTTGAATGGCGATATTTCCAATGATTCACGCTTCTGCAACATGCAGGCAAGAACTGGCTCCGTTAGACCCAACTCCGCGATGTGCTGGCCCCTTAAACTGGACAATCGCGTAATCGGCGCGCTCAGCATCAACCGCATTGGTAACCAGAAAGCCTATACCGAAGATGATCTGGAATACGGTGGCATTCTCGTGAACCTGATTACCGTGGTAATCGAGAACGCCCAATTGCACATTGAACAGCAGCAGCGCCTTGATGCGCTGGAGCAAGCAGAGGCGCAGTCGCGCAACAGTCACAATGAACTCCAAATAGCTTATCGGCAGCTTCAGGATACCCAAGGGCAGTTGTTGCAGTCCGAAAAACTGGCCTCCATCGGGCAGCTGGCGGCAGGCGTGGCACATGAAATCAACAACCCGATTGGCTATGTCTATTCCAACCTGGGCTCGCTACAGAAGTATTTACAGGATATTTTCCTGGTAATCGAGGCTTACGAGAAAATCGAGTCGCTGCCCGGTCTGCACGAAGAAACGCTGGCGGAAATCCATAGTGCCAAGAATATTGTCGATTTCGCTTTCCTGAAAGAGGATATTGCCGAACTGATGAGCGAATCGCGTGAAGGCATCACGCGCGTGAAGAAAATCGTACAGAACCTTAAGGATTTTTCCCACGCCGACTCCGACGACAGCTGGCAATGGGCCGACCTGCATTTGGGGCTGGACAGCACGCTCAGCATCGTGTGGAACGAGATCAAGTACAAGGCCGAAGTGATAAAGGAATATGGCGAAATCCCTGAGGTTGAATGCCTACCCTCGCAGCTGAATCAGGTGTTCATGAATCTGCTGGTAAACGCATCACATGCCATTAATGAGCAGGGCACCATCACCATTCGCACTGCGGCAGAGGGAGATCTGGTATGGGTGGAGGTAACGGATACTGGGGCAGGCATTGAACCGGAGCTCATGAACAAGATATTCGATCCATTTTTCACCACCAAGCCAGTGGGCACAGGCACTGGGCTGGGGCTGTCCGTTTCCTACAGTATTATTCAGAAGCATTGTGGTAGCATCAGCGTGGTCAGTGAGTCTGGCAAAGGTACGACTTTCCGCATCACGTTGCCAGTGAAGCGGTCAGAGCCACAACTCGAAAAGTCACTTTCATAAGGAGTGGTAGTTTGAACGATGTAATGAACCCACAGCCGCAAGATCAGGAAACCTTACCAGCAACCCTGCTCTTTGTCGATGACGAACCGAATATTCTGGCTGCGCTACGGCGCCTGTTCCGACCGCTGGGTTTCCGCATTTTTATCGCGGAAGGCGGCGCACAGGGGCTGGAAGTCATCGCCAACGAGAAAATCGATCTGGTCATCTCCGATATGCGCATGCCTGAGATGGACGGGGCTCAATTCTTGGAACAAGTGCGGCTCAGGTCACCAGACAGTATACGCATCCTGCTGACTGGCTACGCAGATATTTCATCCACGATAGCTGCTATCAACAAGGGGCAGATATTTCGTTACATCGCCAAGCCGTGGGAGGACAACGATATCGTTCTCACTGTCCGTCACGCGCTGGAGCGCAAACAGCTGGAACGCGAGAAGGAGCGCCTTGAAGCGCTGACCCAGCGACAAAATGACGAGCTGAAAGATCTCAACGCCAACCTGGAGGATAAGGTCAAAGCACGCACCGAGGAACTGCGGCAGACCATGGGCTTTCTTGATATTGCACATGAAAAACTGAAAAAGAGCTTCTTTACCTCAATCCTTATGTTCTCCAATTTGCTGGAGTTACGGGAGGGGGCTATGGCAGGCCATTCACGCCGGGTTGCAGATATTGCGCGCAAACTGGCAGTTCGTCTAGGTATGAACGAGGCTGATGCTCAAGATGTGATGGTTGCAGGGCTTTTACACGATATCGGTAAGATAGGTCTTCCAGATGATCTTCTTCACAAACCGTTTAGCATGCTAGCTGGTGAAGAATACAGCGCGGTTGCCAAGCACCCTATCGTTGGGCAGACTGCGCTGATGGCGCTGGAGCAGCTGAATGGCGCCGCCAAACTGATTCGCAGTCACCATGAACGGTTTGACGGCAGAGGTTATCCTGATGGACTTGTCGGCATGGATATTCCGCTCGGGGCACGAATTCTGAATGTTGCCAACGATTACGATGCCGTACAGCAAGGCCGCCTGCTAAACAAGCGTATGAATGCGAAAGATGCGCTTACCTTCATCAAGGATGGACGCGATAATCGGTATGACCCACAGGTGGTGGATGCCTTCGTCAGGATGATAGAGGGTGTAGGGGAAGTAACCAAAAAAGTGCAGGAAATCGCGTTGCATACCGCTGACCTTAAGAGTGGTATGGTACTCACGCGAGATCTAATGTCTCGAAGCGGTCTTCTGCTGCTAGCCCGCGATTACCTGTTGGATGATGCTCTGATTGATCATCTAAGAAAGAACGAGAAGATGGATGGTCATCCTCTCATCATTTATGTACAAGTAGGGAGGTAATCATGGCTCGTATCATGTTGGTGGATGATGAAGAAAACATACTTAGAGCATTACGGCGTGTTCTAGGTACGCCAGAAGCATGGTGTGGTAATCCATTTGGAGACAGGGGTGAGGGAGCACCTCGCAATGCACTCGAGATATTCA
Organism: Methylotenera sp.; assembly: GCA_030682715.1. Classification (GTDB taxonomy): domain Bacteria; phylum Pseudomonadota; class Gammaproteobacteria; order Burkholderiales; family Methylophilaceae; genus Methylotenera. The sequence goes on from JAUXNQ010000055.1 coordinate 135,950, forward strand.
CATCGCCGCTTGTAGCCTTGGCGCGCGCCAGCGAAGGAGTGCCGTTCGATGTTGTCATTTCCGATTATCGCATGCCCGAGATGGATGGCGTCGCTTTCCTCAAGACCTTGCGCGAGATACAGCCAGAAACGGTACGTATCATACTTAGCGGTTATGCGGATATGGAAGGGCTTATCAGCGCCATCAACGAAGCTAACATCCATCGCTTCATCTGCAAGCCGTGGGATGATCACGCCCTGTGTGCCGACGTGCGGCAGGCGTTACAGTTGCACTATCTACAAATTGATAATCAGCGCCTCGCAGACGAAGTGCGCCACCAGCAGGGTATCATTTCCCGGCATGAGCTGGAATTACGCCGCCTGGAGGCCGAAACGCCTGGCATCACCAAAGTCAGGCGGACACCAGATGGTGGGATACTGCTTGATGAAGACGTCGACTGATGGCAGACTACGATGAAGAGGCCAGCCGCCTGACCATCAAGCTGGTGTATTACGGCCCTGCGATGAGCGGCAAGACCACCAACCTGATGCGCCTGCATGACTTGCTCAATCCGCAACTCAAGGGGGAGATCATGACGCTGGAAACGCAGAACGACCGTACCCTGTTCTTCGACCTGCTGCCTCTTGGGTTCAGGACACCCTCTGGCCTGCTGGTCAAGTTCAAGTTGTTCACTGTACCGGGGCAGGTAGCGCACGATGCCACGCGCAAGGCCGTGCTGTCGCGCGCCGATGGGGCGGTATTCGTGGCGGATTCGCAGCGCAGTCAGGGACTCAACAACTCCGAGGCATTCCAGAATCTGGCCGACAATGTCGGACGGGTGGGACTCGATTTCGACACCCTGCCGCTGGTCATCCAGTTCAACAAGCGCGATTTGCTAGATATCTACTCCGAGGATGAGTTGCGCGAACGCTGGGCAAAAATGCCCTGGCCGCTGTTGTTTGCCGTCGCCCTGACTGGCGATGGGGTTCAGGAAACACTGCGGGCGCTGATGGCGCAAGTCTATCCCGTGTTGGACAGGCAGTACGGGTTGCAGGCGAGGCACGGCATGGGACGCGAGGAATTCGCGGCGGCGATTGTCGGGGCATGAGATGCAACTGAGAAATGATCATTTTGATCGCGATTTCACGCTGACCGAACTGTTGGCCGGGATGTCGCGCGAAAGGCTTGCGCGCAGCCTGGATACGTTGTTGGGGCCTGATTTTCGTCTGCTGACGGCAAGGAGCGAGGTTTTGCTGGGCACTGTGGAGCCATTGTCGGTGGCTTGTCGTTGCGAGTTGCGACTGGACATCGAACCGCTGGGCTTTCTGGAAGCGCCCGTTACCATGCAGCCACAGGCGCAAGCATGCGCGAGTCTAATCGAATTGACCATGAAAAGTGCTGCACGCTATTTAATGGCATCTCATCTTCACGAGAATAATGTTAACGAGAACTACAAGAACCTGCTACTGCAGCATGAAGCTCTGCTTAAATCTGAGCTACAGTATAAGCAATTGAGTGAGGAGCTAGAGTCGCGCGTGCAGGCACAGGTCAAAATTATCAAGCAAGCGGAACGGCAACTTTATCAGGCAGAAAAAATGGCCTCCGTAGGACAGCTTGCCGCTGGCGTGGCGCATGAAATCAATAATCCGATCGGGTTTATCCGCAGCAACCTGGGGACGGCGAAGGCTTATGTGCAGAACTTTTCCCAACTTGCTCCGCTGATCAAATCTGGCGCTGTTGATCAACTGGCAGCCGTATGGAATGAGGGTGATATGGATTTTGTACTGGAAGATTTTTCTTCACTGCTGAACGAGAGCATTAGCGGTGCCGACCGTGTGGCACGCATCGTGGCCGACCTGAAAGGGTTTTCCAACATAGACCACACCGAAGAGGAAGTAATCTCCATCAGCGACTGCATCACCTCCGTGTGCAATGTTGCCGCCAGCCGTATTCCTGCTGGCGTGCATCTGGTGATGCAACTGGAACAAACTCCACCCTTGCGTTGCCGTCCCGGCCATCTCAATCAGGTCTTTCTGAACTTGCTGCTAAATGCGTTACAGGCAGTGGGTGAACAAGGTGAAATTAGAATTAGAACGGAATCTATTACGGGAGTGATTTTGGTACACGTAATAGATACTGGGATAGGCATCACCGAAGAAAATATGCTGCGAATTTTCGACCCATTTTTCACAACACATGATGTGGGCCATGGTACTGGGCTGGGTTTGACCGTGTGCCGCGACATTGTGCAGGCGCATGGCGGTAGCATTGTTGTGGAAAGCAAAAAAAATGAAGGCAGCCATTTTACTGTATATCTGCCGCTTGATCGGAATACCTAATGTCACTCTACACCTCTCTTTTTACTGGTTCGGAACCTACGCCAGAACCGCAAAAGACTATCGATAAGCAAATCTACAAAATATTGCTGGTAGATGATGAGCCGAATGTGCTCAAAGCGCTGCAACGTATCTTTCGTCAGGAGAATTACCAGATCACGCTGGCCGGCAACGGCCAAGAGGCGTTGGAACAGCTGAAAAAAGATACATTTCAATTGATGATCTCAGATTATATGATGCCGATTATGAACGGCGCGGAACTGCTTAAACGGGCTAGAGACATCCAGCCCGAGATGATTCGCATCATGTTAACAGGTCATGCAGACACTGGTGCTGTAATGGGTGCCATCAATGAAGGTGCGGTATACAAGTTCATTCTCAAGCCGTGGAACGATGATGATTTGCGCGTGACGGTGGCACTGGCACTGGAGCAATGCGACTTGATTCACAAGAATAAGGTGCTGCAAAAGGACAACATACAGAAGAGTAAGGAAATTTCCTCGCTCGCTAAGTTAACTATCACTAACCGCAGTCAGCTTGCAATTATGCTCAACAAACGTAACCTGCTCAATAGTCAGCAGGTGCAAGAGCTTTATCGGCTACAGCAAACGCGTAAGGAACCAATGATAAAATTGCTTCTGGAGCGCGATTGGATAGCGGAAAAAGTGATACGAGATATTCTGCGCAAAGAACTTTTGTTAGAAGAAGTGTCGCTCGCAGAGTTCCATGTAGATCCAGCGGTAGTGGCACTCATTCCCCTGAGCTTCTGTGAACGTCAACTAGTGGTACCTCTCAAACTCAATGGTCGACAACTGATGCTGGCAGTAGCAGATCCATTGGATATGGGGTTGATTGACGAATTACAGTTTGTTTCTGGTCTTAATATTCAAGCGGTGATGGCAGACGTGGCAGCCATCAAAACTAAGATCAAGGAAGTTTATGGCGCTGAAGATAACGTGGACTTTAAAGACCTCGAAACTTTGGTGTCTAGCCCAGATCCCTACGAGGGTATTGAGATAGTCATTGAGGACGACCAGGACCAGTCAATAGAAGAATTGCTGCAAGGTACCGACGAGCCCCCTGCAATTCGCTTGGTGAATGCAGTGATACTTGAGGCGATCCGGCTCGGTGCCAGCGACATCCACATTCAGCCGCGTACTAAAAGTGTCGTTGTACGCTACCGCATTGATGGCGTACTAATCGACAAGATTCATATCCCACATCACATGCACCAGTCGCTTGTGTCACGCCTGAAAGTGATGTCAGAACTCGACATCAGCGAGCGGCGCCGGCCGCAAGATGGCCGCATTACGGTCAAGAGTCCATTGCGCATCGTGGATTTGCGAATTTCGACCCTGCCCACCATCAACGGAGAAAAGGTCGTGATGCGCATCCTTGACCGAAATGCGGCGGTGCATGGCCTAGATGGCCTGGGGTTTTCACAAACCAATCTATCCAGAATACTCACGATGGTAGACAAGCCGCAGGGCATTATTCTGGCCACTGGTCCGACCGGCAGCGGCAAGACCACGACGCTCTACTCGCTATTGCAGCACAATGCCTCACCAAGCAAGAATTACATCACCATCGAAGATCCAGTTGAATATTATCTGGATATGGCTGGTCAAGTGCTGATCAAGGAGAAGATTGGACTTAACTTTCCAGTTGTGCTGCGCTCTATCCTACGTCAGGATCCTGATGTAATCTTGTTGGGAGAAATTCGCGACCTCGAAACGGCAGAAGTCGCCTTCCACGCTGCGTTAACTGGGCACCTAGTATTTTCCACCTTGCATACCAATTCTGCGGTGGCGACCATCGCCCGCCTGTTCGATCTCGGCCTTAAGCCCTACGTGGTAGCCACGGCAATTGAGGGGATTATTGCGCAACGGCTGGTAAGGGGTATCTGCCCACGTTGCCGTGAACAGGTAACGCCAGATACAGGGCTGATACAAAGAATAGGCTTTCCTTTTGAGGCGGGCAAGATCGCGGCGTATCGGGGCAAGGGTTGCCATCACTGTAGCGGGACAGGTTATAAAGGTAGAATCGGCTTGTATGAAATACTCGTTCCTGATGAAGAAATGCGGGATATGGTTTCGGGCGGTGCGAGCATACTTGAAATCGGGAAGGCTGCGCGGAAGAGAGGGATGGCATCGCTTATCATGGATGCGCTAGAGAAAGTGAACGCAGGGTTGACCACGCTAGAAGAGGTGCTGCGGGTTTTGGGGCCGCAGTAAGACGCTGTTAATTCTTTTGGGGTGATTACCTGGGACGCACAATTCAAGGTGTCAGAAACATAAGAGAAAAGAGCTAACCTGATGGTTGGCCCTTTTTTCATTACATAATAATCAATAGGTTACGTTCTATTGGTATCACCGTAGCGAGTTTGATTCAGTGTTCAATATTGGAGAGTTAAACTGTTAATGGTTTACTCTGTTGTAGGGAGGGGTTGTTCTGCACCGATAACACGATTTCTCCCAGATTGTTTTGCCAAATATAAAGCAGCATCAGCACGCGGTAAAATACTATCAACGGTTTCCCCATGTAAGCGCTCTGCCACCCCAGCGCTAAATGTAATCAGTACACGCTCATTGTTGTGCAAGAAGAAGTTTTTGGTTAAATCGCGTTGCAAGCCTGAAACAACGGTGACGGCATCTTTCTGATTTGAACCTGGCAGTAAAATAACAAACTCCTCACCACCATAGCGCGCTAGCACATCAGTACTGCGTAAAATGCTCTTAACGACCTTAGATAAATGCGCGAGCGCTTTATCACCTGTTGAGTGCCCCATAGTGTCATTAATTTTCTTAAAGTGATCAACGTCTAGCATTGCCAGCGATAGGGGCGTGCCGTGCCTGTCAGAGCGCTCGAACTCACGACTGAGTGCTTCATCCATACCACGTCTATTTAATGCACCAGTTAAAAAGTCCTCATGCGCTGCTTCGCTAATATAATCAAGTTTAAGTGTCAGTTCATTGATTTTCTTTTCAGCTTTTTCTGCTTTTTTCTGTGATTCTAAGAGCGTAACGTGATTAGCTTTTGCTTCATTATTCATTTCACCAATATCACCCACTAAGCTTTCCAAAATGGTATTAAGCTCAGAGATGTCTTCTACCGCATTAATTTGAGTATGGTATTCCTCAATTTTATTTTGGTAGTTACCTGTAGAGGTTGTGATGTCCGCTAGGCGGCTTACAAATGTGCTGACCATGCTTCTCAGCGTTTCTTTGGCTTCAATCAGGCCTGGTTTAATCTGAGACTGCTTGAAAATAAGCTCTTTTAGGCTACTTTCAGCGTTATAAACCATATCAATTTTTAGTGGCTTTGAAACTATTTCTTTCACAATCATAATTTGCGCGTGTAGCCATTGATCTTCAATGGTTAAATCTGCCATGCTGGCCACTAGCAGTCGCAATATTTCAATCAGCGCTTCTTGCATTCTACGTTGCGCATCTGTTTGCATTTCTGCTCGTAGCAGGGTTGACCGTAAAGAGCCGTTAAGTTGGTTAATTTGCTCAAGCGTATGCGCAGCTTCAGCTTCTTTAATTAACTCTTCTACACGATTAGCAGCACTCGGTGTGTCAGTAAATTTTGGTAAGACAAGAGTCCTAATAGTCCTAATCAGTATGTCGCGCCAAGCGATAGCTGCTTCTGCGTGATAGACATCATTTTTGTCAGCATGATGATGTATAGACAGTGATGCCTCATCTTTTTTAGATAATTGACCATTATGGATTGGTTTGGAAAGGTCGTTAGGCGATATTTCAATGTTTACAGTTTTACCTTCACCCCACGACGTGATTAGTGCCTGAACTTTTTCCGCTAGTTGAGATGAATCATTTCCAAAATTTGTGATAACACGAGTTAGCCCATCTCTTTTAGAAGCGGCGGTTAACCCTGTGTGATTTAGGTCTAGTTGTTTGAGTAAGTAGCGTAAAAGTGTACCCCATTGAATGTCACTCTCGTTATCAGTATCGTTTGATATAAGTGCACGAAGTTGTGTATCTAGATTAACAGCATCATGGTTGTCAATCAGGCTTGAGATTTTTTTTGCAATAGCCGCATATTTAGCGTTGGCTTTGCTTTTCTCTAACAGTATTTTGTTCAGGCTATTGTCTAAAATTGCTTTGCTGTTTGCTGAGGCCGCGCCAGCAATTTCATCGTAAACTTGTCTGTAGTTCTCGGGTGTGGGCGGTCTTTGGCTTTTGGAAAGCTGAATCAACGTTTGCCGAGCGATTTCAAGTGATGTGAGTTTTTGTTCCATAAGATCCGTGCTGATTAATCCTTTTGGGTGATTGTTACATGTTGTTTAACTTGTAACAAGCCATGATCTTACTCTGGCGTTAATTTGACAACAAATATTTATTTTAACTACTGTAGTTCAGCATTCATGAAACATGAGTTAGCAAAAAAATAGACAAAAAAAATGACCCGATAAAGGGTCATTTTAAATGGATTCTTTAAGTACTAAACCTTCTGGATATTAGAAGCTTGTTTACCTTTTGGTCCGTCAGTCACGTCGAAAGATACGCGATCGTTTTCTTTCAAACTTTTGTAGCCGCTATCGTTGATAGCTGAGAAATGTGCGAATAAATCGTCACCGCCTGCGTCAGGAGTAATGAAACCAAAACCTTTAGAGTCATTAAACCATTTTACTAAACCTGTTGCCATATCTTATTCCATACTTTTTAAAAAAGGGAGGCACCCTGAAAGTTCGGGTTTTTAAATACTATTAATCTACGAAAGACCAAAAAATTAAAAATTCAAACGCCTACATTGCTTTTTACGGACTATTTGGGAAGCTGTCAAGCATAATTTTCATTATATTTATAGGGTAATCCTTCATAGTTATAAAAATCAGGCACTTATTTAGCTGATTAGCTTGCTAAATTAAGCTTGTAGGGCTATAGTGCGCGTGCGTTAGGTAGTGCTTTCGTAAACTATTTATATTCACTATTCCCAATGTTTTACGATTGCATCAACTTTTGATTAGCTTTTTGCTTTAACACGGGTCTTACATGATTTTGGAGCAAAGCAATGGCAAAAGAAGAGTTAATTGAAATGAGTGGTGTGGTAATGGAAATATTACCTGATTCACGTTATCGCGTGACATTAGATAATGGTCACACCTTGGTTGCATATACTGGTGGCAAGATGAAAAAAAACCACATTCGTATTTTAGCGGGCGATAAAGTGACGCTTGAGTTATCACCGTATGATGTGAACAACGGACGTATCACATTTAGGCATATTGATAGCCACCATACTTATACCCCAAGAAAAAGATCGTATTAAATTTAAAACGTATCTCGTATAAAATGTATCTAACCTAGCTTAGGTATAAGTCACTTAGGTATAATTCGTTTGTCATCGCTCTTATTAGCTGATACATTTAGCTTATGCTAAAAGGTTTAAATAAAAAACTGTTGTGGATAGTTGTGGTTTGGTTTGCGATATTGCAAGTTTTTACGCCCTTTATCCACGCGCATGTTCAAGCGGATACTTACGCTGATGGACATGGTTTGCATATGCATGATGCAGGTTTATTTGAACTTCAAGATAATGTGCATACGCTTAAAAATATTAGTGACATAGAGACTATTGGTGTTGATAAGGCTTTGGTTAAAAATATTGAAGCATTACCTGTGCCTTTATTTTTAATACTTTTTATTATCCCTCTGTTAACTCTCTCTGTTCGACGTTATCGCTATGAGCGTACTGCTCATGTCAGTATCTCCCTCTTTTTAAAGTCTCTTGCCGGGCCGCGTGCCCCACCTCTTTTCTAAAAAAAATTAGTATTAACATCTGTGTTAATCACAGGTGATTTTATGTTTTTTAGGAGTGTGTGATGTCTATTTTTTGCCGATACTGGTTAGTAATAGCGTTCTCTGCAGGTTTTTTCAATATGCTTCATGCTGAGCCTATGCTCATTGAAAGTGCACCTGCGTCTATATCTTTAAGTGCTGTTATTAATCAGGGTCGCCACCTAGATACGCTACAGGTGAATCCAAACCTGCGTTTATCTGAGGTGTTAGAGAAAACGTTTATTCGAAACCCTATGCAATCTACATTGCAATCCAGAGATGTTTGGGTCGCCTCGAAAAATACACTAGCCCATGCCATGTTACCTTCAGCGCCAGCAATGAGTGTGATGCATCAAAATGATGCTTTGGGTGGTGGACGCGGTGAGCGTGAGTGGCAAGCGGAGTTGGAGTTGCCTGTTTGGATGCCCAGTCAGCGTGATAAACGCCTAAAGGTTGCAGATGTGAGCAGTAGCACGTTGACGGCTAGTCGTGAAAGTTTGAAGCTTCAGGTGGCTGGTTTGCTGCGCGATGCACTTTGGTCACTGGCTTTGAGCGAGAGTCATTTAGTGCTTGCTACGAATAAGTTAGAGGTCGCCAATAAGCTTCAACAAGATGTGGAAAAAAGATTCTTAGCGGGTGAAGTGCCTAAAACGGATGTGATGCTGACACAGCAGGAATCTTTACGCGCTGAGCAGGAGCATTTACGCGCTGAAGCTGAGGTAATGCATGCGCGCCACCGTTATTATGTGCTTACAGGCCTAAAAGAAGTCCCCGCTGAGTTTACAGAGCAACAATCTACTTTAAGTGATTATCAGCAATCTCCAGTATGGCTTGAGGCTCAATCTAAGCTGAACTTGGCACAGACTGAACGAGAGCTTGCGCAGGTAGAGGGGCGCGAGAATCTTCAAGTGCTGTTGAATATGCGCAGTATTAAAGGTGCGTTTGATGTGGCTGCCAACGAAAGTGTGGGCGTTAAGTTACGCATCCCCTTTGGTGGTGATACGCGTGCAGCACCGATTAAAGCGGCGGCAGAGCAGGTGGTAGGTAATGCCTTAAGTGAGCAGGCAGCACTTCAATACACTTTAGAAGCGTCCATGCATGAAGCTGAACATAATTTAGAAGTCAGCCGTGCTGAGCTGGTCTTGGCAAGTCAGCAAAATACGATTGCTGATGAGAGCGTCAGGCTAGCACGTAAAGCGTTCCAATTAGGTGAGACGGACTTGGTCAGTTTACTTAGAGTACAAGCGCGCGCTTTTGAGTCTGAACGCATATTTGCCAGTCAGAAAATACAAGTGCAGTGGGATATTGCCCGCTACAACCAAACAGTAGGAGTGTTGCCATGAACTATCTTTTATCATTAATCGTCACGTTGGTCATTTTGAGTGGCAATGCACAGGCTGCCGATATAGTAATGAGCTTGGCACAGCAGAAAAGCTTGGGAGTGGTTGTTACTCCTGTAGGTAAAAATAATTTATTGAGTAGTCGCCGTTTTCCAGCTGAAATTGTGATTCCAGTTGGACAAGAGCGCATTGTCAGTGCGCCACAGTCTGGTTTGTTAGATCAAATGCATGTTGCAGCAGGGCAGACAGTTAAGAAGGGGCAAGTGATTGCACATTTAATTAGCCCAGACCTATTAGGTTTGCAGCGTGATTATTTGCAAGCATTCACGCAAAAGAGACTTGCGGCCAAGGCTTTGGCAAGAGATACCGAACTGTTGAAGGATGGCATTATTGCGCAGCGTCGATATTTAGAAACTGAAAGTGCGCATGATGAGGCTAGCGCTAATTTAGCGCAGAGCAAGCAGGCTTTAAGGTTGGCAGGGATGGGCGATGGGGCTATTTCAAAGTTAAGCCCATCAACAGGGATGCAAAGTGGAATCAGTTTAGTCGCACCAATTTCAGGCCAAGTGTTGGAGCAAATGGTGACAACTGGGCAGCGTGTAGATATGGCGATGCCTTTGTATCGGATTGCTAAATTGTCGCCACTTTGGCTTGAAATTCACGCGCCGCTTGAGGGGTTGCCGTTTGTTAAAGAGGGGATGCAGGTTCAGGTGCCTAAATTGCAAGCGAGTGGACATTTGATTGCTGTGATTCGCAGTGTGAATAAAGCGGATCAAACTTTGCATTTGCGTGCTGAAATTACAAAAGGTGCAGAAAAGTTATCTCCCGGGCAGTTTGTCGAGGCGGAAATTAACCTAGGTGGTCAATCACAGTATTTTAGTGTGCCAAAGTCCGCGCTCGCAAGGCAAGGCACGAGTGCTTTGGTTTTTGTGCAGACTAAGGCAGGGTTTAAACCGATTAAAGTGACGATTATTTCAGAGCAAGGGGATGATGCTGTCGTTGATGCGCCATTTGTCGGTACGGAAAAGATTACAGTGACGGGTATTGCTGCAATTAAAGGTACTTGGTTGGGTTTGGGAGCTGAATGATGCTAGCTAAACTCATTCAGTTTGCATTAACTCAACGGCTGTTAATGATCATTGCCACGCTCGGTTTAGCGGCCGCAGGGGTGCTTGCATATCAGGCTTTGCCGATTGATGCCTTTCCTGATGTGTCTTCTACACAAGTTAAAATTATTGTTAAAGCCCCTGGTATGACGCCAGAGGAAGTTGAAGCAAGAATTACCGCGCCGATTGAAGTTGAAATGTTAGGCGTGCCACATCAAGTAGGGCTACGCTCTGTGGCTAAGTATGCACTTACTGACATTACGGTAGATTTTGAAGATGGAACCGATATCTATTGGGCTAGGCAACAGGTTTCAGAGCGCCTAAATGCTGTTTGGGCCAATTTGCCTGATAATGCCTCTGGTGGCATGGCGCCAATGACAACGCCGCTGGGCGAAATGTTTATGTTTACTGTAGAGAGTGATGAACTTAGCCTACAAGAGCGTCGAAGCTTGCTGGACTGGGTGATTCGCCCCCAGTTGCGCACGGTTGCTGGTGTGGCTGATGTGAACGTGCTGGGTGGATTAGTGCGTAGTTTTGAAATCGTACCAGACAACGCACGGATGTATGCGCGAGGTGTGGCGATAGATCGTTTGCAAGAGGTGCTTCAGACGAATAACCGCAACGGTGGTGCAGGGCGTTTGAATGATGGAGAGGGTTCATTGTTAGTGCGTTCAGAAGGTGGTTTTAAAACCATTGAAGATGTTGAGAACACTATCGTACGCACAGACCAGGGCATGTCAGTGAAGGTGGCTGATGTTGCCACTGTGCGTATCGGCTCTATTACACGGTATGGTGCTGTGACCAGTAATGGTAACAGTGAGTCTGTTCAAGGGTTGGTGTTGGGTTTGCGCGGAGCAAACGCACAAAAAGTGGTTGAGGGGGTAAAAGCTAAGCTAGCTGAAATAGCCCCGCAGTTGCCAAAGAGCGTCAAGATTAATGTATTTTATGATCGTGGCAGCTTGGTTGAGCGTGCTGTTAATACGGTCACGAAAGCATTGTTAGAAGCTGTCGTGCTTGTGTTAATTTTATTAGTTTTGTTTTTGGGTGATTTTAGAGCCGCGCTTACTATTGCTTTTATTCTGCCGCTTTCTGCATTGTTTACCTTTCTATTAATGCGCAATTTTGGCATGTCTGCCAATTTAATGAGCTTGGGTGGGCTTGCCATTGCAATAGGCATGTTGGTAGATGCTGCGGTAGTGGTGGTAGAAAACATCGTCTCTCATTTAGCCGATAAAAAAAATACAGGCTCTTTACCACGCATGCATATTATTTATCGTGCAGTGCGTGAGGTTAGTGTGCCCGTCACCGCGGGTGTGCTCATTATTATTACTGTATTTTTACCTTTGCTAACATTGCAGGGCTTAGAAGGTAAGTTATTTACACCTGTCGCACTCACAATTATGTTTGCTTTAGCAGGCTCGCTTGTATTGTCGTTGACGGTGATTCCTGTGTTGTCTTCATTTTTGTTAAAAGAAGTCAGTCATGATAACCCTTGGTTGGTGCGTAAGGCATTGGCCATTTATGAGCCAGTATTGATTTGGTGTTTGGCGCATGCAAAAGTGATTGTTGTTGCTGCGATTGTGATGCTTGTGTTTACTGGTGTGGTGTACACCCAAATAGGTAAAACTTTTATGCCGGTGATGGATGAAGGCGACATTATTATTGGGGTAGAGAAGTTGCCTTCTATTAATCTTAATCAAACCATCATCACAGATATGAACGTTCAGCGGGCAATTTTAAGCCAAGTGCCTGAAGTGAAAGGCGTGTATTCACGCGTTGGTTCTGATGATTTGGGGCTAGACCCGATGGGCTTAAATCAAACGGATAACTTTTTGGTATTAAAACCAATGAGTGAGTGGCGCATGGCGACTAAAGATGAACTGATTGATGAGTTGCGTAAAGTAATGAACCAGTTACCTGGCTTGGCCTATAGCTTTACACAGCCTATTGATATGCGTGTGAATGAAATGATATTGGGCGTACGTGGTGACTTGGCTATTAAGATTTTTGGGCCAGATTTACCTATACTCGACGCCAAAGCACAGCAAATTGTTAAAATTTTAGAGTCTATTGCGGGTAGCCAAGATGTGTACACGCCACAAAATAGTGGTGTGCAATATCTACAAATTAAAATAGATCGTATGGCTGCTGGCCGTCTTGGCTTAAGTATTACTGAGATTGAATCCATATTGCTCGCACAGCTTGAAGGCAAACAGTTAGGCGTGGTGCAAGAGGGGCAAAGGCGAACGCCAGTGTTGATTCGCGGTAGCCAAGACTTACGTGCATCGCCTACAGACTTTGGTAATTTAATGCTGACACTAGCCAATGGTACCAACATACCGCTTTCAGCGGTGGCTAAAATTGAGCGTGAAGAAGGCCCAGTGAAAGTGGATAGAGAGCATGGCGCGCGTTTGGTGGTAGTGACAGCCAACGTACGTGACCGTGATTTGGTCAGTTTTGTAGAAGAGGCCAAACAGCGTGTGCAAGCGGAAGTGAAGTTTGATGAAGGCTATGCAGTAAAGTTTGGCGGACAGTTTGAAAATCAGCAAAGAGCTTCTGCACGCTTGGCGGTTGTAGTGCCAGTAGCGATTGGTTTGATATTTTTATTGTTGTTCGCGACGTTTGGGTCAATCAAACAAGCCTTGTTGATTTTATCCAATATTCCATTTGCAATGATTGGCGGCGTGTTCTCGCTGTGGATTTCAGGAGAATACTTATCTGTTCCAGCATCGGTCGGTTTTATTGCTTTATTGGGTATAGCGGTTCTTAATGGCGTTGTGATGGTCAGTTATTTTAACCAGCTACAAGCGCAAGGCATGGCCATGGCTTCTATCGTGATGGAGGGCGCTAAGCGCAGATTAAGACCTGTGCTGATGACCGCCAGTATTGCTGCCTTTGGTTTAATCCCTTTGCTATTTGCCACTGGCCCTGGCTCTGAAATTCAACGGCCTTTAGCCATTGTGGTGATTGGTGGGTTAGTTAGCTCGACAGCACTTACGTTGGTGTTGTTGCCGATTTTTTATCGTAGGTTTTTTAATGGGGGTGCAAAATGACCCAAGACACAATTGCGCAAGGCTTATTAATACTCATTGCGCCCGTGGGTTTAGAAGAAATGTTAGTTGATTTATTGTTACAAAAAAACGAGCTATCTGGTTTTACATCAAGTAAAGTAAGTGGACATGGTCGATACCATGCTGAAGGCGATGTACCACTGAGCATGGTGGAACAAGTGGCTGGTCGTCAGAACCGTGTGCAATTGATGATGCACGCTAGTTTTGCTGTATTAGAAAGTTTAATAGCAGAATTGAAGCAAACGTTTAAACATACTGGTATGCATTACATACTGTTGCCAATTACGGAGGCGCAATCTATATGAAGTTTGATGTAAGATAGTCATATAGAAATTATGGTTATTTCCTCTTTTTATTGATTAGAAGCTGTCTTACATAAAGTACGGGCCCTAAGCCTGTTATGTCTCTCATCACGATTTTATGTGAAAGATAGACTAAACTATTATTGTGGTTAGTTAGTCAGTTGCAGTATTGGGCAGTACAATTTTAGAAATTATTTCTAAAATCAACAATATAGAGACCAATATGATTGCAGAAACAAAAGAAACTATACTCATAGTTGATGATGTTGCGCAGAATTTGCATGTATTAAGTGAGCTGTTAATGCCAACGTATCGGGTATTAGCAGCGACCTCGGGGGTAAATGCGTTGCGTGTGGCATCGTCAACTCCTAAGCCTGATTTAATTTTATTAGATGTCATGATGCCAGAAGTTGATGGCTACAGCGTATTGAGTAAGTTACAGCAGAATCCTGCCACGGCAGATATTCCCGTGATATTTGTCACTGCATTGACTGATTCTGATGATGAAGAGTTGGGGTTGCGGCTTGGCGCTGTAGATTATATTGCTAAGCCGATTAAGCCTGCAGTGGTGTTAGCGCGTGTACGCACCCAGTTGGATGTGAAACGTGCACGCGAATGGCTTAAGAATGAAAATGATTTACTAGAGGCTGAGGTTGCCAAGCGCATGGCAGAGAACGACCTCACGCAGCAAGTCAGTATTCGAGCGTTAGCGCATCTGGCTGAAATTCGTGATCCAGAAACTGGTAATCACCTACGTCGCACACAAAATTATGTTCATCTTTTGGCGTCTGGTTTAAAAGATCATCCTCAATATAAAGAATTAATGACCGATCGTTATATTGATTTGCTTGCGCGTTCCGCGCCCCTGCATGATATCGGCAAGGTTGGTATCCCAGATTATATTTTACTTAAGCCAAGTAAATTAACTGAAGAAGAATTCACTATCATGAAAACGCACGCTAAATTAGGTAGCGATGCGATTCAGAGAGCTGAAGATGAAATGAGTATGCCATTGCCGTTTTTATCGGTCGCTAAAGAGATTACGCGTTGGCATCACGAAAAATGGGATGGTAGTGGTTATCCAGATGGTCTTGCTGGGCAAGATATCCCTATCTCTGCACGCATTATGGCATTGGCTGATGTATATGATGCGCTTACCTCAGTTCGACCTTACAAAGCTGCAATGAGTAGTGAAGCTGCTCGCGATTTGATTGTCGCAGGCAAGGGCAAGCATTTTGACCCTGAGCTTGTTGATGTGTTTCTTGAAAATCTGGATGGCTTCGTTGCAATCGGCAAGCGTTTTGCTGATGCTGACACAAATGCAGCTTAACAAACCGTTGTTTTAAAATGTCGATTAGGCACTGAGCGATGAAAAATAAGAATAATCACCTCACTACAAATTTCATCGAACATAGTGTTCCTCGAATTAAAATTATTAAACCAGTCGTGGTTTATGCGGTACTTGCAAGTTTATGGATACTTTTTTCAGATAAAGCCTTAGTACAACTCTTTGAGAGCTCAGATCTTGTTGAGTTGTTTAGCATGCTCAAAGGTTGGCTATTTGTTGCTGTCACTAGTGTTTTGTTTTATTTGGTGCTCGACAATCTTCAAAAATACTTGCTCGAAAATACTTCGCAAACTCATGCAGTTGAGCCTAAGCAATTAAGAAAAACTCATCTTGATATTCTTAAGCCAGTCATCGTTTATACCCTGCTATCTAGTGTCTGGATACTACTCTCTGATAAGTTAGTAATGCGTTTGTTTGCCCAGACTAACCAAATAGAATTTGCAATGAGTATTAAAGGTTGGCTGTTTGTTGCCATTACCAGTGGCCTGCTCTATTTTTTGCTTAATGTTTGGTGTGAAAATGTTGTCATGAAGTCAATTAATGGCGAGCAAAAAAGAAGTTTATCACCTGTTAATCACATGTATTTATCTTTTGCCTTACTCACATTGATTGTACCGTTAATCGGTATCAGCTTTTTTAAGTTACAAGCACCGCAAGTTGAACAAGAAGCTTTTAATGATTTAAAAGTGGTGGCTGAGTTAAAAGCTAAACAAATCGAGCACTGGCTTAGCGAACGAGATAGCGATGATCAGATTTTATTGTCGTCACAGGACTTGCTCTCGCAAGTAGTAGCGTTTGTTAAAAACCCATCAGATGTAGAACGTGCAGAACAAATTAAGCATCGCTTCAATGCGTACATTCAGGTTTATGGCTATGAAGACGTAATGATAATCGATCAATTGGGACAGGTGCTGCTGACTACTAAAAAAGATCATCAAAATGTCACATTAGATAAAACGCATGTAGCTAACGCATTTAATCAAAACAAGCCAAGTCATGGTGATTTAATCCTTGATACTCATGCACATGTGTACATGGATTGGGTTGTGCCTCTCCCAGCACAATATATTAAAGCAGGTCAGCCTAATGTAGCTATTGTATTAAGAATTTCAGCGCATCAGTTTCTGTATCCCTTAATTAACACCTGGCCAACCGATAGCCTCAGTGCTGAAACGCTGTTAGTGCGTAAAGAAGGGGATCATGTTGTTTTTTTAAATGAGCTGAAACATCAGCAAAATACAGCGCTTCAACTTAAGTATCCTATCAACAAAGGTACACTAGTTTCTGTATTTGCGCTCAGGGATACAAAACCTGGCACCATACGTGCAAAAGATTACCGGGCGCACGACGTACTAGCAGCCTATGCGCCTGTGGCGGGTACTGATTGGCGCATTGTCGCTAAAGTTGATGAGGATGAAGTCTTTGCTTCACTATGGAGTAGCTTATATTGGATTGGTTTAATTGCATTTGCTGCGATTTGCACCATGATGATGGCACTAGTCATGCTATGGCGCCAGCAGTTGCGTACGCAACAGTTAGCCTTATTAGCTGAGAAAAATCAAAGCAATCAGATGCTAGCAATGCTTGCGGACAACTCTTCTGATTCTATTTATATTAAAGATATTGATGGACGTTATGTGCTCGTGAACCCTGAAGCTGCAAAAGCACTTGGCGGTAGTCCTGAGCAGATTATTGGTAAAACAGACGCTGAAATACTATTTCCCGAAGTAGCGAAGCGATTTAGAGAAAACGATTTGCTGACCATTGAAAATATGGTACTGAGAACCTATGAAGAACAGCTAGTGAACGTTCATGGTACACGCACTTACCTTGCTTCAAAAGGCCCTATGCGAAATGCACAAGGTGAAGTGATTGGCTTGTTTGGTATTTCACGTGACATTACTGAAAGAAAAGATGTAGAAGATAGTTTACGAAAAAATGAACAGTTGTTAAAAGAAGCTCAGACTATTGCCAAGCTGGGTAATTGGACGCTAGACCATCAAACTGGAAAATTGTTCTGGAGCGAGCAGGTTTATGCTTTATTTGAATTGTCATCACAGTGCTTTGATGCCACTTATGAAGCATTCTTAGCAGTTATTCATCCTGACGATATGGATAAAGTTGACGCCAGCTACCGTAGTGCTATCAAAAACCAAACAGACTATGAGGTAGAACATCGGATCGTCATACATGACGGGCGCATTAAATGGGTGCAGGAACGTTGCTTTACGCTATTTGATGAGCAAGGGCAGCCAATTACCTCTCATGGCACAGTGCAGGATATTACCGATCGGATTGAAGCAGAAGTTGAAATATCACGCGCGCGTGATTTACTGTTGAAAGTGATTGATACTGCGCCTGTTAGGGTGTTTTGGAAAGATCGTGATTTGCGTTATCTAGGATGTAATACTCTGTTTGCAAAAGATGCAGGTTTAGCACAGCCGCAAGACTTAATTGGCAAAGATGATTATCAAATGAGTTGGGCGGCTGACGCAGCTTTATATCGTGCTGATGATCAGGCTGTGATGGACTCAGGCATTGCTAAATTGTTTTATGAAGAACAGCAAACGAGAAAAGACGGTAGCGTTTTGTGGTTAAAAACCTCTAAAGTTCCGTTAAAGGACGAGGGTGGTAATGTTGTCGGTATTTTGGGTGTTTATGAGGACATTACGCAGCATAAGCAAGCTGAAGCCAAAATTAAGCGACTAACACAGCTTTATGCAGTATTGAGTTACTGTAATCAAGCGATTGTACGTAGTAGTCATCAAGATGAGTTATTTAAGCGTATTTGTCACGACACCGTTGAGTTTGGCAATTTAAAAATGGCATGGATCGGCCTGGTAGATGAAGAGAGCCAGTCAATCAAGCCTGTTGCAGTTCATGGCGATGTTCATGGCTACATAACGGACGTACTTATTTCAATAGATGCTAATACTCCATTTGGAACAGGACCCACTGGAACAGCTGTGCGAGAAAATCATCCTGTATGGGTGCAAGATTTTGTCAATGATGCACGTACCGATGTTTGGCATGAGCGCGGTGAATGTTCTGGGTGGAAGGCATCAGCGTCATTACCCATTAATTGCAATGGGATGACGGTAGGCGCATTTAATATTTACGCAGGTGAGGTCAATGCATTTGATGATGAAGTGCAGTGTTTGCTCATCGAAATGGCGAATGATATTAGTTTTGCATTGGATGCATTTGCCCGTTACGAAGCACGTAAGACCATGGAACATGCATTGCAAGCTTCAGAGGAGCGTTTGCAGCTAGTGTTGCGCGGCTCACGTGAAGCACCTTGGGATTGGAACCTTGCCACTAACGATTTGTATTACTCTGATCACTGGTGGTCTATGTTAGGTTATGAGCCTAATGAACTAGTTGCTGGTGCTGGTTTATGGCAACAGATTGTGCATCCAGATGATTTGGATTTGGTGAACCAAGCTTTTGACGATGTAGTTAAAGGTAGCTCTAATAGCTATGAAATTGAATTTAGAATGCAACACAAAAATGGCCATTATGTCCCAGTGCTGTCGCGTGGATTTATTCTGAGAGATGTGAATGGTAAACCATTGCGAGTGTCTGGTACCAATTCAGACCTTACTGAGCGTAAACAAACAGAAGCTGCACGTGAGCAAGCGGCAACCTTATTGCGAAAAATCACAAATCGCTTACCTGGTATGGTGTATCAATATCGCTTGCATACAGATGGAACGACATGTTTTCCATATGCGAGTGAAGGGATTCAAGATATCTACCGACTTAGCCCTCAAAATGTCATTGATGATGCATCAGGTGTCTTATCAGTTCTGCATCCTGATGATTACCAAGGCGTAGTTGATTCTATTCGTAAGTCAGCTGAAGACCTAACCCCATGGCGCCATGAATATCGTGTTAAATTTAGCGATAACACGGTGCGTTGGCTATCTGGTAATGCAATGCCAGAGAAAGAACCAGATGGATGCGTGATTTGGCATGGTTTCATTACTGATGTTACTGAGCGCAAAGCTAACGAAGAGCAGATTCTTAAACTCTCGCAGGCTATCGAGCAAAGCCCTGAAAGTGTAGTTATTTCTGATACCAAAGCTCAGATAGAGTATGTCAACCAAGCGTTTGTCGATGCTACAGGATATAGCCGAGAGGATGTGATTGGTAAAAACTCTAATATTTTGAACTCAGGACAAACGCCGAAAAAAACATACGAGAAAATGTGGCATCAATTAAGTCAAGGGTTGCCATGGAAGGGTGAGTTTATTAATCGACGTAAGGATGGCTCTCAGTATTATGAGTTTGCGATTATTACGCCGTTGCGTGCGACGGATGGTAACGTTATCAACTATGTGGCCGTGAAAGAGGATATTACTGAGAAAAAACGGATTGCGATTGAGTTAGACCAGCACCGTAACCACTTAGAAGGACTAGTGCAAAGCCGTACTTTTGAGTTGAGTCAGGCGCGTGAACAGGCTGAAACTGCCAATAATGCCAAGAGTACTTTCCTGGCAAACATGAGCCATGAGATTCGCACGCCGATGAATGCGATTATTGGTTTAACACATTTGCTTCGTCGAGCAGATGCAACGCCACAACAAGTAGAGCGTTTAAATAAAATTGATGGCGCAAGCCGACATTTGCTCACCATTATTAATGACATTCTTGACCTCTCTAAAATTGAGTCTGGTAAGCTAGTGTTAGAAACAACAGATTTTTATCTTACTAGCGTACTCGATAATATAGATTCAATTATTGGGGAGAGCGCGCGTGATAAAGGGTTACAAGTTGAAATTGACCGTGGAGATGTTCCGCTATTGTTGCGTGGAGATCCTACCCGTTTACGTCAGGCATTATTGAACTATGCGGCCAATGCAGTGAAGTTCACAGACCAAGGCAAAGTGAGCATCAGTGCCAGCCTCTTGGAGGATAATGGAGATAATATTCTGGTGAGATTTGAAGTGCGAGATACTGGTATTGGCATAAGTTCAGAAAGAGCCAACAAATTATTTCAAGCATTTGAACAGGCAGATACCTCCATCACCAGAAAATATGGCGGGACAGGCTTAGGGCTTGCCATTACCCGTAAATTAGCCAATATGATGGGTGGTGATGTTGGTATTGAGAGTGAGGTTGGGCATGGCAGTACTTTCTGGCTCACCGCTAAATTACAGCATGGTCAAGAAGCTTCAATTCCAACATACGGTAATGCTGCAATGAGTGATGCAGAATCAGCGTTAAAGTTACATCATCCTAGAGCGCGAATATTATTGGCAGATGATAGTGCTATTAATAGAGAAGTTGCTATAGAAATGTTACGTAACGCAGGCTTAATGTTGGATACAGTTGCAGATGGTGTGGAAGCGCTTGCCAGAGTGAAGCAACAGAAATATGATTTGGTTTTAATGGATATGTTCATGTCTAATATGGGTGGCATCGAGGCTACACAACTCATCCGCGCATTACCAGATTACAAAGAAACACCCATCATTGCCATGACGGCAAATGCGTTTGATGAAGATCGTAACGCCTGTTTTAACGCAGGTATGAATGACTTTATTGCCAAACCAGTAGAGCCTAAGTTGCTATATAGTACTTTGTTAAAGTGGCTCCCAGCATCTCATGCAATTAACAATGATGAAATCAGTACTGCAAACAGTAAAGTAGATATGACAACCTCTACATTATCTGCGACAGACGTAAAAGTTACGGCCACAAATGAGCATAGCGCTGTTACGCAGGTAGCATTAGAGCAGCTACGCACGATGTCAGGTTTAAATATATCCAGAGTGCTTGAGGCGTTACGAGGCAATATTGAAAAATATCTAAGTTTACTCACTGATTTTATTAGTGCGCACGCTGATGATGTCACACACCTGAAGCATTTAATCGCGCAAGCTGACTATGTTGCCGCAAGGCATTCTGTGCATGCCTTAAAGGGCGCCTCAGCAACATTGGGGTTAGATAGTCTAGCCTTGTGTGCTGGTAATCTGGAGTTGTTATTGCGTGAAGCCCAAGCGGCTACTTTAAATGCAGATGTGGTTGCGCTAGAACTTGAATTAATCAGTAATGAGCTGATTAAGATCGCAGCGGTATTGCCTACAATATTACCTTCACCTACACAGTCACATGACAACTCTAATCAAGTGAATACAGAAGCATCTAAGGCATTATTAAAAGAGCTCGATGCCATGTTGGCGCTGAATGATGCCGCAGCGGTTGTGTTTTATGAGCAGCATGCAGCTACTTTTAAACTTGTATTAGGCCCGACATATGCAAAATTAGCGCGTGAGATTAAACAGTTTTCTTTTGAAAGCGCTCGGGTAATCTTAAAGCAATGGCTTTAACGTGGTTAATTAGTATTAGAAATTGAATTGGTCTCCACAAAAGTAAGGCTTCAAGTTGTTCAGATAAACTTAAGATACTAGTGATGGTTTATGAGAGAGGCTGTTTTAATAGATAGTACGGCAAGGAGTTTAAGAGGCTATCTTTTAAACTTACCTACTATCATAGAACAAAGATTCACTACAACAAGTGACACTAATGCCCAAAACAACATACTGTGTAACTGATAAAACGGTCTGCTCACCATAACGTCAAAAAAAACTGCAATTCCTGTGATTGGTAGTGCAAGTAAAATTAGATAGTAAGCGCGATGCAGTTTTTTGTTAATCCACAAGTGTGCAGGCATGTCAGAGGGACGTAACAGCTTGTCTTGGTTTCTTAATAACCACTCAAAAAGAATTAGTAAGAAAATGACGCTGCCAGTGAAAATATGCAATACATAATACAGTGCAACAAAAGGTGTGCCTGCTTCAGTTTTAATTACTTCTCCGCAGGCCCAGGTAATTAAAAGCATTAAGAATGCAAGCGCATGCACTACAACGAAATGGTGACGATGCATTTTTCAAAAAAACAGGCGTGAACTGTTATTTTTTCAATTTAAGCATTGTTTGCTTTAGTTAAAATCGCATAAATTTCATCTTTAATGTGCAGCTTTTCTTTTTTCAAAGCTTCAATAGTTTCATGACTTGCAACTTCAATCGCAGACTCTATGTTTTTAATTTTTTGGTCAAGCTCGTTATGACGGTTAAATAAGTTTGTAAAGTGTAAATCGCTCTGTTTAAGTTTTGAAATTAAATCACGGTGTTCTGGAAACATGTTGAAGCTCCTGAGTAGATATTAAATTTAGTATGAATGAGTCTATTGTATGTGATTTACCGCTTAACATTGTTGACTTATATCATTAACTTACTAAGAACAAATGTGTTGGTCAATAGATGTTTGGACGCTATTAGAGATGTTTCAACACTGTGTCAGTGAATTAAGCATGGAAGTAAAACTAGCTTGCACTAACTCACCATTTATAGATTCATACTAAATAATCCGTCATCCCCGCGCAGGCTGGGAATCTAGTTAAGGTGGACGTCACGAATGGTTATTTATCGAGGCATCACTAGTATTTTAGTAGTCTGGATACCAGCTTTTCACGCTTCCACTTGGCACTTTAGTGCGGGGAGACAAGCACTTGCTCCCAGTCTCGTCGGTATGACGATTTGTGCGATGAGGCGCAGCATCTGATTGTTTGGTGGAAAAGCGATAAGGCCTATCAGTTTTTGGAAGCAGAAAAGAAAAAATCCTTACAAGTTCTCACTTATAAGGATTTTAAAATATTGGCGGAGTGGACGGGACTCGAACCCGCGACCCCCGGCGTGACAGGCCGGTATTCTAACCAACTGAACTACCACTCCTTGAACTTTATGTATTGATAAATCAACACACATTCAGACTAAAGCTCAAATTTTCGTCAGTGCAAATTTGGTGGGTGCTAACGGGGTCGAACCGCTGACATTCGCCTTGTAAGGGCGACGCTCTACCAACTGAGCTAAGCACCCTGCAGCACTAACGAGGTCCGCATATTACAGATATTGCGGTAGGTTTTCAACACATTTTTAAATTAATTTAAATAAAAGTGAGTTTTTTTGAATTGTCTCAATTAAGTGACGTTTGGCGTGAGTATTTTGATGTTTTTTTAAGATCAAACAAACTCTCTGTCAAGTTGAATTTGGTTGCGCCCCGCAGACTTTGCTGCATACATCGCATCATCCGCACGTTTTAATATTTCGTCCTCATTTGACTCGTGATTAATAAATACAACGACGCCGATACTTGCTGAGCATAAATGCTTGATCTCAGTTTTTGTGTCACCAGTATTTAACGATAGTAAGTATGGCATTAATAATGCCTTCCGTACTTTCTCGGCAATACGGCTTGCTTGTTGAACAGACTTTTCTTTATCTGCTGCTAATGTGTTGAGTAGAATGATAAATTCATCACCACCAAACCGAGCGACTGTGTCAATTTGGCGGACGCAGCTTTTGATGCGTTCAGCGACTTCCAGTAATAACGCATCACCAAACGCATGTCCATAAGTGTCATTAATCGGTTTGAAGTTATCAAGGTCTAAAAACATAAGTGCGCAGTAGCGGCCGTTGCGCTTGCTTGATGCCATGGTTTGGCTTAAACGATCTTTAAGTAAGCGTCGGTTAGGTAGTTTTGTCAACGCATCATAAAAAGCGAGTTGACGCACTTCATCTTCTAGTTTTTTGCGGTCTGTAATATCTAAATGATGACCTTGAAGATATAAAAGCTTTCCATTTTCATCTTTAATAGGTGTCACGCGACAATAAAAGTCTCGATAAATACCATCATGCCGTTTTAATCTAAAGTGGTGATCATGGGCAGATTTTTTCCCAAAATCAATCTGCCATATTTTTTGTGCTTCGCTGATATCTTCTGGGTGAACAATAGAAGCCCATTTTTCTATAGATAGGTTGTCTTCGGGCTTTTGCCCCGTAAAATCAAACCATTGCTTGTTAGTATAGGTGAATGAGGTGCCATCAAAGACCCACATATGGATATTCGTGTTGTTAAGTAGAATCGAGAGTCTTTGTTCGCTTTCAGCAAGTGCCTTACTTCTGGTTGCCAATTCAGAGGTCCGCTGTTTTATTTTACCTTCAAGATTTTCTTGGTGTTCTAAAATTTCAGCGGTAGCTCGCTGGAGTTTTTCAATCACTTTTTTAATATGTTTGATGAATGGATTAAAAATTAGGATTGCCTCTAGTGATAGCAAGAGGAGCGTTAGCATCCATAATGCCGTTTCCGCTTTTTCCAGTTGCTTGATAGATGCTTCACCTTCTAACTGATACTGATGGACTGCATTATCCAGTGAAGAAACTAATATTGTTGGTGCTGTGTTAGTGATGTAGCGCAACGCTGAATTATCTGTGGCGAGTTTCTCGCTGTCTGTGGCAAGTAATGCGCGCACAGTGTTGATGTAAGTCCTTACTTGTTTGTTAAGTGCGGAATCACCTTCAAAATAAATCGCCTTAACCGCTGGGGACGTTGTAGATGGAAGCCCCATTTCTTTATTTCCATAAAGTAATCCATGATGCGAAATTGCCATTAGTTCAATAGATTCGTTCAATTTTTTATGAATTGACGCTCGCTCGTTTGCAGGAGCCGTGATTAATAAGTTGGCGAACAATGCTGTACGTTGACTTAGCATACGTTGACGACCGCTGATGTTAACGACAGCGGCGGTGCTTTCCTGCTCTGAGATTACAAGTTTGAGGTTGTACCAAGCGGCAGTTGAGAGGACCGCAACGAGAGATAGTGCTAGCACATAGCGCCAAGTGAGCGCTTGCGCGATACCTAGGTCATCTTTGATGTGTAGTTTTGTGAACAAGTCTTTTCTCAGTTCTTGCCACTGTATATGACAATTAACTATAAGGTAAATCTCTACATCAATCAAAAGACATTTTATTGTCTGTCAGTTGTTTTGAAATACTGACTTTTAGTACATGATTTAACTCTAACAAAATAGTCAGTGCAGGTAAAGCGGCCCTTATTGGCTATGTGTTGAATAAATAACGCTTTTAGCGATATTTAACTTTTATTACTCTAGTTTGTGTATGTTGAGGTGGCTTTACATAATCTTAATATGTTTTGATACTGTGATGAGTGCTAAGTAGATCTTGAGATGTACTTTGTAACAATTAGATTTGATTTTAAGCTTTAATTAAGCTTCAGTGTTTAAAGTAGTACTTACTATTTCATCAAAGGAATTAAGTCATGAAAAAATCTATTAATGCATATGCGTTAGCATCAGTTATCTCATTAAGTTTGTTATCGTCATTAGCTTTGGCAGATGATGATGTTTACAAAATAGAAGCCAAAGCGAAAGAGTTAGGTTTAATTACATTAGAGCAGGCGAAAGCCAAAGCACTTGCAGCAAAACCAGGTGTCGTCGATGATGTTGATCTGGAAAATAGAAAGTTTGGTAAAGGTTGGGATTACGAGTTTGAAATCGTTGATGCCGAGGGGCGTGAGTGGGAGGTGTTAGTGGATGCTAAAACTGGTGTGGTGAGAGATGTTAGTCGTGAGTAGTTTTAAGTGAATGCCTACGAGGGCTAAATCTAACTTCTACGCGTAAGCCGCCAAGTGCGGCAGATCGGCTGAAGCTTAGGTTTGCCCCGTAGCTATTTGCGATATCATTGACGATGGCAAGCCCTAAACCACTGCCAG
Organism: Methylotenera sp.; assembly: GCA_030682715.1. Classification (GTDB taxonomy): domain Bacteria; phylum Pseudomonadota; class Gammaproteobacteria; order Burkholderiales; family Methylophilaceae; genus Methylotenera. The sequence continues at coordinate 161,808 of JAUXNQ010000055.1, forward strand.
CTACTGATTCATCTGCTCTAAAACCGCGCTCTGTCAGCGAGTTTAACTCATGAAGAGGGCAGCCTAGGCCGTCATCTTCAATCACAAATATTGAGCCATCACTACCTGTGACGGTGAGTGATACATAACGTTTGCACCACTTACAGGCGTTATCCAGCAAGTTTCCCAGTATTTCCAATAAGTCTTCACCATCACCATAAAACTTCGTACCGTCACTAACTTCCCATGTGATATTTACAATTTTATCTTTGTAAATCATGCGCATAGTATGCGTGAGTTGAGCAATCTCGGTTTTTAAGTCTATTTGTTGCATAGGCCGAACATCTCCCATTAAACGAGCACGCTTTAGCTCTCGCTCAATAGTTTGATTTAGCGCATCGGTTGCTGCGTAAATTGATTCGCGGATTTCAGGGAGTCCTTTAATTTCTGAGCGTTCTGCCGTTTGATTGAGTAATGTTAGTTTGGTCTTAAGCGCATGAGCTAAGTTACCTAAAGACTCTCTGGAGCGTTTGGATTTTTGCTGGATTGACTGTAATAAATGATTAAGTTCTGCAATCAGAGGTGCGATTTCCTCTGGCCCTTTGGATGTTATCTGATTCACTTCACCTTGCTCTAGTTTGGCGATATCACTTTGAATCATTTTTAATGGCAGGAGTGCATGTTGAATAATCAGCCGTTGTATTGCTAATAATATGATGAGACCAAGCAATGAGATGGCAGCGTAGATCAACTGAAAGTGCTCAATGGAGGCTTTTAAAGGTGCTAGGTTTTCAGCAATTGCAATACTAATAGTACGCCCTTGTTTCTGATATCCGTGAGCAACAATTAGCAATGGTTGTTCTTCAGGCCCTTTGCTATAAAGCAATCTTTGATCGTCTTTTGCAACGCTATCAATATTGAGATCAGTATCCCATAGCGATCGTGAGATTAAGCGTTGACTGCCAGAAATAACAACATAATAGTGCCCAGAGAATGGCCGCTGATAGATAGCACTTAAGCGTTGTGGGTCGATTTCAAGTTGATTAGATGCATTAAATTGTGCGCTGGCAAGCAGGCTCTCGCCCTCATGTTGGAGGCGTTTAGATAATTGGTCTTCGCTCAACTTGTTAATGGCGTAGCTTACCACTAGCCATTGCAGTGTGAGTAATAACACTAGGCTCAGCGTTAGGCTCCAAGAGAGCCGACCTTTGAGTGATAGCATTATGAAGCTGCTCCAAATACGTAGCCTTGACCTCGTCTTGTTTGTATTAAGTTGCTACCAATTTTTTGGCGTAGACGATTGACATAAACTTCAATCACATTGCTATCTTTATCTTCATCATATTCATAAACATGTTCAGTTAGCACTGATTTTGAAAGGATGTGTCCTGAATGCAGCATAAAGTATCTTAATAATCTAAACTCAATATTAGTCAGGTTGCATTGCTCACCGTTATCAAAGATAACTGTTTGCGTTTGTTCGTTTAATTTAAAGTGCCTTGCGTGTAGCGTTTCTACTGCATTACCTGTACTTCGTTTAAGCACTGCACTGATGCGTGCAAGTAATTCTTCGATCTGAAAAGGCTTGCTTATATAATCATCTGCACCTGTGTTGAAGCCAGTCACTTTGTCTTGCCATCCGCAGCGAGCTGTAAGGATAATAACAGGGATGGCAACTTGTGCATTACGCCAGTTAGCTAGTATCTCTAGTCCGTTACGTTTCGGCAAACCTAAGTCCATGATGACTAAATCGTAAGGTTCTAGTTTGCCTTGTATCTCAGCCTCTATGCCATCTGTCGCTAAATCTGTTGCATAGCCAGCACGTTTTAGGCCGGCTTGAAGTTGTGGACCAAGGGTTGCGTCATCTTCAACTAAAAGTAGCCGCATCGTTTAATCCTCAAGCTCTAGCTTGATGAGCTTCCCAGTTTTGGCATCAAGTTTAACTTCCCAAACCTGGCTATGTGCATCGAGAATTTCTACCTCATAAATGAGTATGCCTTTTTTCTGCTCTAGTTCGGTTTCAAGCACCTTGCCAGGTTTAATCTCTTTGGCTAGTTTCGTGATTTTTTCTAGTGGCAGAATTTCCCCTGCACTTAATAATTGACGAGCAGTTTTTTGGCTAATATCAGCCTTTGCTTGATTGTGATTAACAATAACTAAGCCAGCCAAGAATAGGCAGGTTACTATCAGTAACAAAGAAATATTGAGCTTTTTCATCATAGTATGCTTTGCTGCTTAAGACGGGTAATGACTTTTAGCAGAAACTCCGAGTGATAAGTAATGGTAACGTATTGTGCATGAGAAAGCTTAATTTAAGCTTAAAAGACTTACTTCAATGACAGTTTATGCTGATGCATAAACGCGTTTAAACTCATCAGGCATAAGCTTGTTTGAGGGGGTGTTACACTGAGGATTAAGCTATGTGGCTTGTAGTTGAATTAGTTGATTCTGTAATTTGCAATCGCGCGTGATACGGCGATATATGAGCCTACCCAGCCAATACAAATTGCAGACATGACGACTGCTAAAAATAGTTGCGCGTTAAACAGCGTTACGCTGAAGTCATTGCTATATAAATGAGCGATTTGTGACATGGAAAGATTAAAAGCCTGAATTATGCCGATGAGCATCAGTACTGCCATTAAGCCGCCAAATAGCCCATAAAGCGCGCCAGCATACAGAAATGGCATGCGAATAAAGCTACGGGTAGCGCCGATAAGGTTGCTCACTTCTATTTCATCTTTTTGCGTTAATATCTGCATGCGCACCGTATTGCCAATAATCACTAAAAGTACGATCGCTAATAGGCCGGCAATCATTGAGATAAGTTTTTTGCCTAGACTCAATAACGATGAAAGACGTTTCACCCACTCTGTATTTAATAATGCCAGTTCTACATTCGGTAAGTTTTGTAGCGTATCTTTTAGTTGAATTAAACTATCAGGGTCTGATGATTTTGCTTGAATAAAAAATGCGTCTGGTAATGGATTTTTGCCTAGTTGTGACACAGCATCGCTCACCTCTTGGTTGTTCCTTGATTTAAGTTGTAACTGTTGCCACGCCTCTTCTTTAGTGACTAAATGAAAACGCTCAATATCTTGATTTTTTGCTAACTGTTGTTCAAGTTTTTTAATTGCATCAGCATTGATGTCTACTTTGAGAAATAGGCTGATCTCTGTGTCTTTTTGCATGTGCTCAGTAAGTTTTGATAAGTTATCGACAGCCAAGTAGAATAGGCTGGGCAGGCACATTGCCACACCAATCACCAAACAAATCATAAAAGTTGAGAGCATGTTGTTCCGCATGCGGCTAATCACAAGTTTAAGTGTCTGTATGTGTTGATTTAGCCAGTTGATCATGATGTGAAGCGCTCTGCGGAAGATGATGCTTGGTCTAAATGAGGTTCTTTAAGTAAATGCTCCGTCAATGTACCTTGGTTAATATGCATGACTCTGTTTTGCATTGCGCTCATGCCTAAAGCATCGTGCGTGGACATAATGACCGTTACCCCAACTTGATTAAAAGCATAGAAAATAGCCATAATATCAGCGGCATAGCTAGCATCTAAATTGCCAGTAGGTTCATCTGCCAGCAAGATTGAAGGGCGACTGACCACTGCACGTGCGATGGCTAAGCGTTGTTGTTCACCGCCAGATAAAGTAATTGGCATCGCCTTTTCTTTGTTCAATAAACCTACTTTATCGAGTGCTGCCCTCACGCGTTTGGCAGCCTCTTGTCCTGATACCCCATTGATGTGTAAAGGTAAAATAACATTTTCAAAACAGTTTCTGTCGTACAGAAGTTTATGGTCTTGAAAGATTAATCCAAATCGACGGCGCAAAAATGGGATAGCAGATGGCTTAAGCTGGCTGACATTCTGATTTGCAATCAACACAGTACCGCTGGTAGGGCGCTCGGTTGCTGCTATCAGCTTTAATAACGTGCTTTTACCAGCACCAGAGTGGCCAGTAAGAAACACAAACTCACCAGCATCAATATTGAAACTAATGTTTTTGAGTATCTCATCGCTACCTGGATAGCGCTTGGTGACTTTATCAAATTGAATCATGCTTGTATTTTAGTCTTAATAAGGACGTGTGCTGTGAATAGTTTTATGATTCGATCATCGCATCAATAAACTCATTGGCATTAAATGGTCTAAGGTCGTCAATCGCCTCACCAATGCCAATGTAGCGGATTGGGATGGGTCTAGCCTGCGCGATTGCCGCAATCACCCCACCTTTTGCCGTGCCATCCAGTTTGCTCAATACTAAGCCTGTAACGCCAAGCGCATCATCAAAAGTTTTTACTTGAGATACAGCATTTTGCCCAGTATTTGCATCTAGCACTAGTAACACTTCGTGCGGTGCGCCAGGCAAAGCTTTGTCCATCACACGTTTTACTTTTGCAATTTCTTCCATCAGGTGCATTTGCGTAGGTAGGCGTCCTGCGGTGTCTGCCAATACGATATCAATGTTTTTTGCACGTGCAGAGTTAATGGCATCAAACATCACAGCAGCAGGGTCACCACTGGTTTGGGCAACCACGTGTACATTATTACGCTCACCCCAAACCTGTAATTGTTCACGAGCAGCGGCTCTAAATGTATCACCAGCAGCAATTAGCACACTTTTGCCTTCTGATTGAAACAGTTTAGCTAACTTACCAATAGTCGTCGTTTTCCCCGCACCGTTCACACCAGCTAACATGATGATAAATGGTTGGTGATTGCTTGTTTCTAATGGTTTTTCTAACGGTGCCAGTAAGTCAGATAATGATGCTTTAAGGGCGGCTTTAAGTTGCGCTGTGTCATCAAGGCTTTGGCGCTTTACGCGGCTTTTGATGTCATCAAGCAAGTGTTGGGTAGCGTTAATGCCGACATCAGAGGTTAGTAATATCGTTTCTAGCTCGTCATAAACCTCAGCATCAATTTTTCCGCCACCAAAGATGCTGGCAAGTTGATTGCCCAGCTGACTTCTGGTTTTTGCTAAGCCTTGTTTTAAGCGTGTTGCCCAACTTTGGCTTTGAGCAGCTTCGTTAGGTTTAACTTCTGGTGTTCCTGAGGTTAAGCCTGTGGTTGGTTTGTCTTTTTTGAAAAAATCGAACATAAATTTTTAACTGAGTTTAGTAGCACTATTTTAGCTTAATTTTGCTTGAGGCAAACCAGTTCATTTCAAACCTGTTCATTTAATGTATGTCGATGAATTTTTGTGCTATTTGAGTTGAGTGCTACTGTAATTTACATGGCTGATTTAGAATAATGCCAATGATTTTTTGAGATACGTTCTTAGCTGAACTAAGTCAATGGTATCCTTGTCACAAAAGCTTATTCAATGAGTCGTCTGAATTTATGTAAGACTTAGCGTTTGTTTAATCATATTGATAAAAAAATAACTGGAGATAAATCCTGTGCGTACCAAATGTTTTTTAATACTTTTGTTAGTAATGCCATTCACGGTTTTTGCTAATCCATCCATCAAAGAATTCAAGCTAGATAATGGCCTTAAGGTGATTGTTCAAGAGGACCATCGTGCTCCCGTTGTGGTATCGCAGGTTTGGTATCGTGCTGGCAGCTTAGATGAAGTGAACGGTAAAACAGGTGTGGCACATGTGCTTGAACATATGATGTTTAAGGGTACAAAAAAAGTGCCAGCTGGGCAGTTTTCACGTTTAATTGCTGCGGCAGGCGGCAAAGAAAATGCATTTACCAGTACGGATTACACTTGTTATTTTCAACAGCTTGAAAAATCACATTTGCCACTTTCATTTAAGTTGGAAGCTGACCGCATGGCGAACTTGCAACTGAGTGAAGCGGAGTTTGCTAAGGAAATTAAAGTGGTGATGGAAGAGCGCCGCTGGCGTACTGATGATAAGCCGCAGTCTCAGGTGAATGAAGCGTTTCAAGGGGTTATATATCGAGCACATCCTTACTCACGCCCAGTGATTGGCTTTATGAATGACTTAGAAAACATGACGGTGGAAGATGCGCGTGAGTGGTATAACAACTGGTATGCACCTAACAACGCAACATTAGTCGTGGTGGGCGATGTGAAAGCGGATGAAGTGTATAAGTTAGCAAAACAGCATTTTGGTAAATTGAAGCCTAAAGTTTTGCCTGTACGTAAACCACAAGTAGAACCTGTGCAATTGGGCGAGCGCCGCGTAGTGGTGAAAGCGCCAGCAAAGTTACCTTACTTATTGATGGGCTTTCATGTGCCACCTGTGACTAACCCAGCGTCAGATTGGGAGCCGTATGCCTTGGAAGTATTGGCAGGCGTTTTAAGTGGTAACCCTGCAGCACGACTAAACCAAAGCCTCGTAAGAGACTCGCAATTGGCAATTGATGCAGATGCTGGCTATGATTTGTTAGCGCGCGGTCGTCAAAGTCTATTTTCGTTAGATGGCACGCCGAGTGAAGGTAAAACTGTGGTTGAACTGGAACAAGCGCTATTGCAAGAAATCGAAAAAATCAAAAAAACAGGTATTTCACAAGAAGAGCTAGATCGCGTTAAAGCAGGCGTGATTGCTGCTGATGTTTATCAACGTGATTCTATGTTTTATCAAGGGATGCAGCTAGGTACGGTAGAAACGATTGGATTTTCATGGAAAATAATAGAAGACTATCCAAATAAATTGCGTGCGGTCACTGCTGAACAAGTGCAGGCTGTGGCAAAAAAATACCTGCATAAAGATAACATGACGATTGCGACATTAGACCCTCAACCGATTGATCCTGATGCAAAACCGCAGGGTAAGCCACACGTACATTAATTAAATATCACACTTTAATTTTTAAGAATTTTTAAGGTAAAAATAATGAGTTTGCAATTGATAGAAAGAATAGTCACATCAGGTTTTTTAATCATCAGTACAGGTTTTATGGTCACGACAACAAGCGTGCAGGCTGCCGTGAATATTCAGCAATGGCAAACCTCTGCAGGTTCAGCGGTTTATTTTGTAGAAAACCATGATTTGCCTATTTTAGATATAAGTGTAAATTTTCCTGCGGGTAGTGCGCGCGATACTGCTGACAAATCTGGTGTAGCTGGCATTACTCGCTACTTAATGACATTAGGTGCGGCAGGCATGACCGATGAAACAATCGCCAATAAGTTTGCAGATGTGGGCGCAGTGTTAGGCGGTAGCTTTGATGCTGATCGTGCAGCATTAACATTACGCACTTTAAGTAGTGAACGTGAGCGTACACAGGCGCTCAATGTGTTTACACAGATTTTGCAAAAGCCTGACTTTCCTGAATCTGTATTAAGCCGTGAGAAAGCACGTATTATTTCTGGCTTACAGGAGTCTGCGACACAGCCAGAGAGTATTTCAAATAAAGCATTTATGTCAGCCTTGTATGAAAATCACCCTTATCGTTTGGATGAAAGCGGTGAAATTGACATGGTAGCGAAAATTAAGAAAGATGACTTACAGGCGTTTTACCAGCAGTTTTACGGCGCTAAAGGTGCGGTAATTGCCATTATCGGTGACTTAACGCGTGATCAAGCACAGCAGATTGCTGAGCGCGTGAGTGTAGGGCTGCCAGCAACAGTAGCGCCTGCGCCGATTGCGCAAGTTACTGCACCAAGCAAGTCAAAAGAACAGCGTATTGCACACCCAGCTTCTCAGTCTCATATTTTATTGGGGCACACAGGCATTAAACGCAATGACCCTGACTTGTTTCCACTGTACGTAGGTAACTATATTTTAGGCGGCGGTGGGTTTGTTTCTAGGCTAACAGAAGAGGTGCGCGAGAAGCGCGGCCTTGTTTACAGTGTGTATAGCTACTTTATGCCAATGGCTGAAGTTGGGCCATTTCAAATTGGCTTGCAAACTAAAAAAGACCAAGCAGAAGCTGCATTGGCATTGGTGCATGAAACGTTGGAGAAGTTTATTAAGAATGGTGTTACCGAGGCAGAGCTAAAAGCAGCTAAGGCTAACATCATTGGCGGCTTTCCGATGCGGATTGATAGCAATAAGAAAATTTTGGATTACTTAAATGTCATCGGTTTTTATCAATTACCACTTAACTACTTAGATGAATACAATAAAAAAGTAGAGCAGGTAACGGTTGCGCAAATTAAAGACGCTTTTAATCGCCGTCTTAAAACTGAGAATTTTGTCACAGTGATTGTTGGTGACCCTAAAGCACAATAGTTTGAATTGACACTCAGGGTAGCTTGGGTACGTACAGTATGTAGATTCGATGCGCTAAATTTGAAGTGATTACTGTTAACAATCACTTCAAATGAGCGGTGATGGAAATTGGTAGTAAAATGCGGTTTTATTGCAATAGGTAGCACCGCATTCAACATGGCTGAAAAAAAACTAAATACTGTACGCATTAATGCGGGTGAGTGGCGTAGCCGCTTGCTTAAGTTTCCTGATGCACAAGGCTTACGCCCAACGCCTGAGCGCGTTAGACAAACCGTATTTAACTGGCTAGGGCAAGACCTCACAGGTCAGGTGTGTTTGGATCTATTCGCAGGGACTGGTGTGATGGGCTTTGAAGCTTTGTCACGCAACGCTAAATCTGTTGTGATGGTGGAAAAAACAGCGGCAGTTTATAAAGCTATTTTAGACAATAAGACTATGCTGAAAGCTGCCGCTGCTCAAGTGCTTAATATGGATGCTTTGGTATTTTTGGATAAAAATCAGCAGTTATTTGATGTGGTGTTTTTAGACCCACCTTATCATCAAGGCTGGCTCGATAAAGTGTTAGTAGCGTTGCCCAAACATTTGAGTGCACAAGGCGTGGTTTATGTCGAGGCTGAATACGCATTGGCAGATAATGATACTTGGCAAATATTTAAACAGAGTAAAGCAGGTAATGTTTTTTATCATCTGATAAAATTGCGCAATGACACCCACTAAAAAAAGAATCGCTGTTTACCCCGGCACTTTCGACCCAATTACATTAGGGCATGAAGACCTTGTACGTCGCGCTGCCCATTTGTTTGATGAAGTCATTGTTGCAGTGGCGGGCAGTACTAATAAATCTACACTTTTTACGTTGGATGAACGGGTAGGTCTAGCGCAGGAAGTGTTTTCCATGTATGCCAATGTACGTGTGATAGGGTTTAGTGGCTTATTGATGCAATTTGTGCAGGCGCAAGATGCCAACATGGTGATTCGCGGTTTACGTGCCACCTCTGATTTTGAATATGAATTTCAATTGGCGGGCATGAATCGTAAGCTTTACCCAGAATTTGAAACTTTGTTTCTCACCCCATCTGAGCAGTTTATGTTTATTTCATCTAGCCTAGTGCGCGAAGTCGCCACGCTAGGGGGCGATGTGCAGGCATTTGTGTCGCCTACGGTGAAGGACGCGATTTTGCAGAAGTTAGATAAATGATGACAAAATCTATAAATGAAAAAAATTAATAAATACGTTCTATTTTGCCTCATAGTTCTGGTTTCAGCCTGCGCAACCAATCAACCTAACGCATTGCAGAACTTATCTGGCACCTATATTGGTCAAGTGGTTTCTGTGATTAATATCCCGATTAAAACTGAATTTAGTGTTAATGATAAAGGTGTTAGGTCTGGGCAATATGTCATGACTGAACAAGATGGTACGCTGGTATCTGGCACCTTAGATGAGTTTAAGCAAGAAGGGCCGTACACTTTGCTAGTTAGTTGGCATGATAAATACGGTAGTGGTAAGTTAAGAATGTTGTTTTCACAGCAACAACTTTTGTTTAAAGGGTTATGGGGGCATCATGCTGATAGCACCCTCATGCGCTGGGATGGAGTAAAAGAGTAAATGGCATTAATGATTACCGATGAATGTATCAATTGTGACGTGTGTGAGCCAGCTTGCCCCAATAATGCAATTTATCAGGGTGAAGAAATCTATGAAATCAACCCAGACTTATGTACCGAATGCATAGGACATTACGATAAGCCGCAATGTCAGCAAGTTTGCCCAATTGATTGCATTCCGTTAGATCCCGATAGAGTAGAATCTAAAGAACAGCTACTTGATAAATATTATCAACTGACTGCATCTAGTTAATATTAAGGACAGCAAATGCGCATGCTACATACTATGCTTCGTGTTGGTAACATGGAGCGCTCAATTAAGTTCTATACTGAAGTGCTAGGCATGAAACTACTACGCCAACATGATTTTCCTGATGGAAAGTTTACGCTCGCTTTTGTTGGTTACGGTGCTGAAAGCGACCATACCGTATTAGAGCTTACCTATAATTATGGCGTTGAAAGCTACGACATGGGTAAAGCCTATGGGCACATTGCGATAGAAGTGGATGACGCTTATCAAGCGTGTGACGCAGTACGTAATGCGGGCGGAAAAGTAGTGCGTGAAGCTGGCCCAATGATGCATGGCACCACGGTGATAGCTTTTATTGAAGACCCTGATGGGTATAAAGTAGAATTTATCCAAGCAGGTACTTATTAATTCTATTGCTTAATTAAAGGTTGGTTTAGTTGCTTTCGCTGACTGTGCTTTTTGTAGTGCCTGTACTGATTGTATTGGGGGCATAGCTTTCAACAGATGTCTCGTTCACCTTGAATTGAACAATAGAATTTACTTCTCACGATGACCTGGTGTTTATATCTGCTTGAGTGTAAAAATGGCGCTTATTACGCAGGCATTACCAATGACTTGGCATCAAGATTCTCTGCCCATATCACGGGTAAGGGCGCGCGTTATACGCGTGCCAACCCACCTACCAAGATACTCGCATCTAGGCCATACCCAGACCGCTCTGCCGCCAGCATTGCAGAAGCGCAATTAAAACGGTTACCCCGACATAAAAAGCTTAATTTCTTTGAGTCTGTGAATAATGGATAAAAACGCCTTATTAAAAGCCGTACATGCAGCGCAAGCGGGTGATTGGCATGCCTCCCATAACCTCGCACAAAACTATAACGACAGTACAGCTAACTGGCTACACGCAGTGCTGCATAAAATTGAAGGTGATGAGTGGAATAGCAAGTACTGGTACGCACGTACAAAAGGGCGGAGTTATGATGACTTCGCTGATGCCGCCTCAGAGCTCTTAGCTATCTATCAAAGTTTGTTGTAGAAGTAGGCGGTAAGCACATTATTTTTTCTAACGTAGGCGTCTTGTAGCATAGGCGTTTTGTAATATGGTTGTCTTGTCACTAAATGAAATGATCCTGCGGGTTCATATAGAACATGCGTTTCCAGCCCTGCAATTCAGTCGTGATGTTTGTGGGGTGGGGGATTAACGACACGACACTTAGTGTTTGATGAGGGTTTTGCACCTAATTTAGTCTTTGCACGAATGCAATTTCTTTTTTTAGCAACTTGCCATACAACTCCGCTGTATCCCCAGTCCACGTTTGAGATTATACCCATACTCATCAAGAGTAGCCTGGCATGGTTTCTTGCTTTGCCTAAGTATCGGGCTTTACCATCCCGTAATGTTGCTTCTCATCGCTTGTCAGTGGCTTGTTACGATAAGCGCGCTTTAAAATACCATTTTTAATATGCTTCTCTTTTAACAGCGCATCATGTTTGTGACTAATATAGGCACTATCAGCATAGACCGCTGTTTCAGTCCCCGTGAGCAGGTCTTCTAAACATTGACTATCATGCACATTCCCCGCAGTAGTGATGGCGCTTGTGATAAAAGCATCCTCGTTTACATTCACATAGGCTTTAAAACCATAGGTGGTCTTCATCCTGCCATCACTGCTGTGTTTGACGTTATAACCCGCTTCTTTGTCTTGGGTGTTCTTGCCATCTGCACCTTTATTCGGACGACTTTTTTTGGCTTCAATCACACTGGCATCAATGATGCTGACTTGCCCTTGTTTAATATACAAATCTGCTGCTGTTAACCCTTGGTTTAATCGGTCTAACAAATATTCTAAACGGCCTTCTTCACTGATCTTTTGACGAAAGCGCCAGATGCTGCTGTGGTCTGGCACTGAATCATCCCAGCCTATGCCAACAAAGCGGCGAAACAACAAATCTCGTGCCAGTTGGCTTTCTAACTGTTGGTCGCTTAGGTTATACCAGCTTTGTAACAGTAAAGCCTTAAACATCATCAATGGTGGCTAGGCACGTTCTCCTTTTTTGCTATTGTGTAAATCAACTAAGTGTTTCTCTATGTTCTGCCATTTGATCATCTTGAGGATATCGTCTAACGACGTCAGCGCTTTATGTTGTATTAGCATGCCGTTATTTAAGCTGCGTTGTTTGATGTTCTTCCAGGCCATGATAACTAATCACTTTGCAGAATTGACAATGAATATTATTTCAAAACATTCAGTTAATCAGCGCTCATTTATTGCAGTTCGTGCAAATGTCTTACATGAGCTTTGATGAGTGCTTGGAACGAGCAAGCGTGCTTAAAGGGACCTCTAAGGGCCACATCGGTATAGTCGTCAATCGAGTCAATCCGTTGCTGTCGATGTCAACGATGCATTACGGATACCCGAAATAAATTGGCCAAATGCGCGACTTTTTTCACCAGTTTTAATGGTGGCGATTAGTTTATTTGTTTTGGTATCAATTACGCTAACATTATTGCTACCCCAATTGGCGACATAGGCGCGATGGTTTGCGTGGTCTATGCTAATACCTTCAGGGGTGCTGCCTACATTAATGGTTGTTATTACCTTTTTATTTACAATATCTAGCACGGTGACACTATCATCCTGTGTGTTTGTGACATAGAGCGTTTTTTCATCCGAGCTAAATGCTGCGCAGTAAGGGTGGTAGCCTACTTTCATTGTTTCTTTGGACATTGTTTCTGTATTGATGATGCTAACGGTATCGTCTTGCACGTTAACGCTCGCAAGTAGCTTCCCTGTTTTGCTGAGTGCGACTCCAAAAGGATGTTTCCCAACTGGTATCCGCTGTTTAATTGCGAGTGTCTTGGTATCTATGATTGCGATGTCGTTGCTGTCACGATTAGTGACATATAGCGTTTGGCTATCTGGGCTAATGGCTAGCCCCGCGGGTGCATCACCAATAGATAACTCGCGCATTGTATGCTTGCTATCTGTATCAATGGCTAATACTCGGTTATTGAACCAGTCTGTGGCGTATAGTGTTTTTTCATCTGGTGAGGTGGCTAGGCCGACTGGTGAGCCATTAATTTTGATCGTATTAACCAATGTATTGTTTTGAGTATTGATGACTGAAATATCTTGGCTTTCAACATTGGAAATATAAACCCGACTTAATCCCGATGCACTAGCGACACCAACAGGACCTTTGCCAACACTAATGGTGTGTATCACTTGATTTTTGCTAGTATCAATTACCGATACAGTATGTTCGCCTTGGTTGGTGATGTAGGCTTGATGTGAGTTTGAGCTAGTGTTTGCCGAACATGACATCATGGTTAGATTAATGCTGATAATTGCAATGTATCTGCCGATTTTTGTGAAAATGCTTATTTTAGGGTTCATTAGATTTAATATTAATTCGGTATGAAGCAAATGGTTGCTTTCAATAATGCTGGAAATATGAAAAAATTGCATCATATTTTATAACAGTATTATTTAGGCAGTATATGCTATGTTAGATCGTGACGGGTTTCGCCCGAATGTTGGCATTATTTTATGCAATGCCAACAATCAGGTATTTTGGGGTAAGCGTATCCGTGAGCATGCTTGGCAGTTCCCACAAGGTGGTATTAACTTTGGCGAGAGTCCAGAGCAGGCGATGTATCGTGAGCTGATGGAAGAGGTTGGCTTAAAGCCTGAGCATGTTAAGATTTTGGGCCGCACTAAAGATTGGCTGCGTTATGAAGTGCCAACGAGCTGGGTAAAGCGCGAGTGGCGTGGTAGCTATCGTGGGCAAAAACAAATTTGGTATTTGTTGCGTTTAATGGGACGAGACAGTGATGTTTCACTAAGAGCGACTAGTCACCCAGAGTTTGATGCTTGGCGCTGGAACGATTATTGGGTTCCTTTAGAGGATGTGATTGAGTTTAAGCGTGGTGTGTATGAGGCAGCATTGAATGAGTTGGCGCCAAATTTGCATCACAAGGGCACTCACAAGTAAGTTAATTTTTGTGAGAGGGCGGGCTGAGATAACTTTCCACTTAATAATCTTAAGTATTAGCTTAGTTATCCAGTATTTGTCTTGCTATCTTGGCTCTTGGGTGAGATTAACCAGCTTTGTCGTATGAGTCAGTATGGCTTCCGCAACTCACTGCCTTTTTAAAGGGTATCATCACCAATTTAAGTAACTAATAAAGTAGCAAGCCAAGTGCTGGCTCACAGCCTCGTCGATATGACGATTTTGTACGATGAGGCGCAACATTGAGCTGTTTAATGGATTGGCAATAATAACATCTTGTTTGCTTGGCCGCCTTAAGCTCTCAAGGCGGGTTCAGCTTGATTATTGTAACTTATGAATTGTTTCCCATCTGCTCCCCTAGTTTGACTGCCTGTGTTGGTTTCCAATTTGAGTTGAATTTTAGGCTGTCTTTCTGGAATAGAATCACCACGGTTGATCCAAGTAAAAAGCGTCCCATTTCTTTACCTTGTTTTAGATCGATGTTCTTGTCTGTGTAAGACCAAGTTTTAATACTAGGCAGGCGAGGTGGGTTGATAATGCCATCTTTTGCATCGTGCCAAACTGTTGCCATGCTACCCACAATAGTTGCACCGACTAATACCATGACAAAGTTTCCATACTTCTCAGAAGAGAATTCACAGGCAACTCGCTCATTGCGTGCAAATAAGCCTGGTACACCTTGCGCTGTGGTGGGGTTAACAGAGAATAAATCACCAGGTACATAAGTCATCTTTAGTAAGCGCCCATCACATGGCATATGGATGCGATGGTAGTCTTTAGGGCTCAAATACAAACAGGCAAAGTGACCATTTTCATACTTTTTGGCAGCTTCAGCATCGCCGCCAATGAGTGCTGTTGTTGAGTATTGGTGACCCTTTGCTTGGAAAATCTGGTCTTGCTCAATCTGACCAAATTGGCTAATTGCGCCATCGACAGGGCAAATAAAGTCAGCTTGCGCGAGCAGCCTTGCGCCAGCTTTTAATGGACGAGTAAAAAACTCATTAAAGCTTTTGTATGAGCTAATGTCAGGATTAGCAGCTTCGCTCATGTTGACGTTATATCGCTTAACAAACCAGCGTATAACGGCAGTGGTTGTATTACCTCCCTTTAGATGGGCAAGTTTTCCTGCAATCGCGGTGATTGCCTGTTTAGGTAATAAGTATTGTGTGAGTACTGTGATGTTGGTTTGCACGATAATTCCAATAACCGTTATTTTTATAATAAAACTCAATGTTGCTAGTATGCGCAATTTTTTAGCATGCGTGACTTTAATCTGATGTATTAAGACGAGAATGGCCTATCTATACACCGCTAATATAGCTATTCCACTAATCTATCCGTCATTATTCCCGCATACGACTTCACAGGTGCTCTAGCTCCTTGAGGTCGGCATGTATATACCATGACTTTATTTTTGGAATTAGCTTAGGTCTTGTGAATGCTAGCTTTTTTACAATAAACCACCATTCGTAATCACCACCTTGACTGGATTTCCGCCTGCGCAGGAATGACGAGGGGGTAGTTAAAGTTGGGGTAAAAATACTTGGATTATTTGTAAAGAATAGCTGTAAAAAAAGGCAAATCGTTAAACGTTTTGCCCTTTTTATTTAAACTAAATCTAGCTTTTAGGTTAAACCTAGTTTTTAGATTGATCAACCAATTTGTTTTTAGCAATCCAAGGCATCATTGCACGTAGTTGGCCACCAACTTGTTCAATTGGGTGTGCTGCGTTTAAACGACGACGTGCTGTCATTTCTGGGTAGTTAGTACGACCTTCTAAAATGAATTGTTTAGCGTAGTTACCGTTTTGGATGTTAGCTAAAGCCTCTTGCATTGCGTAACGTGATTCATCGTTAATCACTTTAGGGCCAGTTACATACTCACCGTACTCAGCATTGTTTGAGATTGAGTAGTTCATGTTCGCGATACCGCCTTCGTACATCAAATCTACAATCAATTTTAATTCGTGCAAGCACTCAAAGTACGCCATTTCTGGTGCGTAACCTGCGTCAACTAATGTTTCGAAACCAGCTTTAACCAATTCAACTGCACCGCCACATAACACTGCTTGCTCACCAAACAAGTCAGTTTCTGTTTCTTCACGGAAATCAGTTTCAATCACGCCACCTTTAGTGCCGCCGTTTGCAGCTGCGTATGAAAGTGCGATGTCTTTAGCTTTGCCTGATTTATCTTGGTAAACAGCGATCAATGAAGGTACACCGCCGCCTTTTAAATACTCTGAACGCACTGTGTGGCCTGGGCCTTTTGGAGCGATCATGATAACGTCCAAATCAGCACGTGGTGTGATTTGGTTGTAGTGAATGTTGAAACCGTGTGCGAAAGCCAATGCAGCACCTTGTTTTAGGTTTGCAGCAACTTCAGCGTGGAAAATTTCTGGCATCGTTTCGTCAGGCAATAACAACATAACAACGTCAGCTTGTTTAGTTGCTTCTGCGATTTCTAACACGTTGTGGCCAGCTGCAACTGCTTTAGCCCATGAGCTACCGCCTTTACGTAAGCCGATAGTTACGTTTGCGCCGCTATCTTTTAAGTTTGCAGCATGTGCGTGACCTTGTGAGCCGTAACCAACGATGGTTACTTTTTTGCCTTTGATTAAGCCAAGATCAGCATCTTTGTCGTAATAAACTTTCATTTCTTTTCCTCTAAAAATATTTGCTACAGAGAACGTTGCAGTCACAGAGAAAAATCATCTGAGATACTTTCGTTGCTACTGTTGCTTTGATACTACAAACTACATTGTTTAAGAAAACTACAATTTGGTTATAAATAATTTGGTTATAAATTCGGCTATAAAAACACTTACTTTGAAAACACTTAACATTTAGAACAATATCTAAACTAGCGCTAAACAACGCATTTTTTGTTCCCTATGCGTGGAGTAGAGGGTGTTTCTAGTGTGCTAATTTATACTTTTAAGATTCTATCGCCACGACCGATACCAGATGCGCCTGTGCGCACTGTTTCTAAAATCGCTGTGTTGTCTAACCCTTCAATAAACGCGTCTAGCTTGTGGCCAGAACCAGTTAGCTCAATGGTGAATGTGCCATCTGCTACGTCAATAATTCGCCCGCGGAAAATGTCGCACATACGCTTCATTTCTTCACGGAACGCACCTGTTGCTTTTACTTTAACCAGCATCAGTTCACGTTCAATGAATTTACCGTCGTTCAAATCAAGCACTTTAACTACATCTACCAGCTTGTTAAGCTGTTTAATGATTTGCTCAATCACGTCATCAGAGCCAGAGGTGACAATGGTCATGCGTGATAATGTTGGGTCTTCTGTTGGCGCTACGGTTAAAGATTCGATGTTATAGCCGCGTGCTGAGAAAAGTCCTGCGACGCGAGATAATGCGCCTGCTTCATTTTCCATCAATAGTGAAACAATATGACGCATTATAAGTCCTCCGCCAGAATCATTTCAGATAAGCCTTTGCCATTAGGAATCATAGGGAATACATTTTCTTTTTGGTCTGTAATGAAGTCCATAAACACAAAGCGTGATTTCATGTCGAAAGCTTCTTTTAGTGCGCCTTCAACATCTTCTGGTTTGGTGATTTGCATACCAACGTGGCCGTAAGACTCAGCAAGTTTTACAAAGTCAGGCAAGCTGTCCATGTATGACTCTGAATAGCGATTCTCATAAAAGAACTCTTGCCACTGACGTACCATACCTAGGTAGCGATTGTTTAATAGAATCACTTTAATTGGCAGGCTGTATTGTTTACAGGTCGAAAGCTCTTGAATATTCATTTGAATACTGCCTTCACCTGTCACGCATGCCACTTGTGCAGTTGGGTCTGCAAATTGACAACCCATCGCATAAGGTAAGCCAACCCCCATTGTGCCTAAGCCACCAGAGTTAATCCAGCGACGTGGTTTGTCAAACTTGTAGTATTGCGCTGCCCACATTTGGTGTTGACCAACGTCAGATGTGACATAGGCGTCACCCTTAGTGACTTCCCAAAGCTTTTCAATCACATATTGTGGTTTGATGAGGCCGTTATTATTGTTGTAGTCTAGGCACAATTTACCGCGCCAGCTTTCAATCTGTGTCCACCACGCTTTAAGCGCTGGGGATTGTGTCGGTTTTTCAAGCGCAACAAGCTCATTCATTTCAGCGAGTACTGACTTTACATCGCCAACGATAGGCACATGTACTTTTACGCGTTTAGAAATGGATGATGGGTCGATATCCACATGAATAATCGTACGGTCTTTACTGTAGAAATGATCGGTGTTGCCGATTACGCGATCATCAAAGCGTGCACCAACGGCTAGCAGTACATCGCAGTCCTGCATCGCCATATTGGCTTCATAGGTACCGTGCATACCAAGCATACCCAAGAACTGTTTGTCAGTACTAGGAAAGCCACCTAGGCCCATTAAAGTGTTAGTGACTGGCACGCCAAGTGCTTTAACTAGTTTTACTAATAACTCTGACGCATCGCCCAAGACTACGCCGCCACCTGTGTATACCATTGGGCGTTTAGCCTCAAGTAGTAACTTAACCGCCTTTTTGATTTGGCCGCTATGACCCTTAGTAACAGGGTTGTATGAGCGCATTTCAACTGATTCTGGGTAAACAAAGTCAGCCAAGTGTGCCGTAATATCTTTTGGAATATCGACAACCACTGGACCTGGTCGGCCAGTTTTTGCAATATAGAATGCTTTTTTCAAGGTAATTGCAATGTCTTTTACATCTTTAACTAAAAAGTTATGTTTAACACATGGGCGAGTAACCCCAACCATGTCTACCTCTTGGAATGCATCTAAGCCAATGGCGGGCACTGGTACTTGACCACTGATGACAACGAGCGGGATTGAATCCATGTAGGCGGTTGCAATACCAGTAATGGCATTGGTTGCACCTGGACCGGATGTAACGAGCGCAACACCAACTTCACCTGTTGTGCGTGAAAATGCATCTGCGGCATGTACAGCAGCTTGTTCGTGGCGCACAAGAATATGTTTAAAGTGGCCTTGTTTGTAAATTGCGTCGTAAATATGCAGAACGGCACCACCTGGGTAGCCGAACACAAATTTTACATTTTCTTGCTCTAGGCAACGGATAACAATTTCTGCGCCTGTGATTTGCTGCGGATGAGTAGTCTCTGCCATAAATCTTTTTGATTTTAATAATTTATTTGTAACCCTACACGATAACGGTTTGAGCGTGTTTGGTCAAGGAAGAAAGTGTTAAGCATGCATATTTAATTGACTAAATATAAACTGAAGTCTTGTTATTTTGCTCAGATAGTCATATTCAGAAAACCATCATAAAAACAATGCTTTTACTCAAGTTGTAGCGGAGGCGCCACCTTCATTAGCTCTTCAATGGTAGTGAGACCAGCGGCTACTTTTTCAGCACCGTTGATTATCAATGGTTGCATGCCTTCTTGTTGTGCTAATTTAGTCAGTTTTACTAAGTTTGTTTCTGGTGTGATCAGTTTTCGTAATGCTGGGGTAATTGTAAGCATTTCATAAATGCCGCTACGACCCCTAAAACCAGTGTTGCGGCATTCTAGGCAGCCAACAGCTTTGTAAATATGTGCTGGTTTTGGCAGGTTGAAGGTGCCAACGAGTGCATCCCATTTGCTTTGATCAATGGGTTCTTTTGTCTTGCAACTGGGGCAAAGTGTACGCACTAGCCGCTGGGCCATGATGCCGAGTACGGTAGAGTGGATGAGGTAGGATGGTACGCCCAAGTCTAGTAAACGTGTAATAGCTGATGGTGAGTCGTTAGTGTGTAAAGTTGATAGGACTAAATGCCCTGTTAACGCAGCCTGAATCGCCATGTCCGCAGTTTCAATGTCTCGAATTTCACCCACCATGATGATGTCTGGATCTTGGCGCATGAGGGTGCGTATGCCATCTGCAAAGCCAAGTCCGATGTTTTGTTGAACCTGCATTTGATTGAACGCAGGCTCGACCATTTCGATTGGTTCTTCCACTGTACATACGTTGACTTCTGATGTGGCAAGTAATTTTAAGGTGGAATACAGGGTAGTTGTTTTTCCTGAGCCTGTAGGGCCTGTGACTAAAATAATGCCGTTAGGCGCTTTTGTCCAAGAGCTCCATTTATCTGCTTGTTCTTTTGAAAAGCCCAGTGATAAAAAGTCTTTACCTGAAATGTCAGGTGAAAATATACGCATCACGAGCTTTTCACCAAATGCAGTAGGCATGGTAGATAAACGTAGCTCAATTTCCTGACCTTCTGCAGATAGCGTTTTAATGCGGCCATCCTGCGGGCGGCGCTTTTCAACCATATCCATACGACCCAGCAGCTTAATTCGGCTGGTGATGGCGTTCATAATGTTGGGGGGGAGTTGATATACTTGATGAAGAACG
This sequence comes from Methylotenera sp., assembly GCA_030682715.1. GTDB lineage: Bacteria > Pseudomonadota > Gammaproteobacteria > Burkholderiales > Methylophilaceae > Methylotenera. Next base: position 182,190 of record JAUXNQ010000055.1, read on the forward strand.
CCGTCGATTCGAAAGCGCATCATGCCCATATTGCGTCTAGGTTCTAAATGAATATCGCTGGCACGTTGTTCAAAGGCATATTTAAACAACCAGTCAACAATGTTGACCACGTGTTGTTCATTGGCGTCTAGATTTTTATCTTTACCCAGTTCTACTAATTGCTCAAAATTTTGGACACCTACAATTTGCCCTGCTTTTGCCAAATTGGCTGCATTCATTGAACTGGCTAATTTGTACATTTCAGGCAGGTAGCGATTAACCTCTAGTGGGTTTGCGAAAACCAGCTTCACCTTCATTTTAAGTACGCGCTCTAGGTCTTCAATCCAGTCGGTACTAAAAGGTTCAGTTGTAGCGATTGTTGCCATGCCATCTTTAATAGCAATTGGCATGATTTTCAGGCGTTCTGCATAGCCTTTTGATACAATTTGTGCAGCAGAACCGAAATCTAGTTTGAGTGGGTCAATGTGATAGTAGTCTAAGCCTGCGTGGGCGGCTAACCATGATGAAAGCCATTCAACTGTAATCGCATTGTGAGGTGTATTAAGGTTTTTCCATTTTTGTTCACCAATCACTACTAGTGGATGCAGGTTAGAACTGTCTAGTTTTCGGTCTTTGTATAGTTTCTCAGCTTGTACTTTATCTAATATTCCATCGTTGACAAGGATGCGGAGCGCATCACCAAGTGTTAGGCGGCCCGATGGTTTGACTGATAGTGTAGCTTTGCTCATTTTTTGCCTTTTAAACTAATAAACTAAATGCAATCTATGGAACACTGCTTTGTAGTTTAACATGGACTAATTTTTCTGATAGGAGTCTATTAGTATGCATTCGGGTTATGAAGTATGCGCTTTTATGATTGCCATTGATGATTTAGCTATTAGGTGTGATTTGCATCGATAAATCAATTGCTTTAATGTCTTTAGTGATTGCGCCGATTGAAATGCGGTCAACCCCTGTTTGTGCAATTTCACGAACGTTGCTTAGAGTAATGCCTCCAGATGCTTCTAATACTGCTTTGTTAGCCACGGCGTTGTTAATTTTTACAGCTTCGCACAGCAGAGCGATATTAAAGTTATCTAAAAGAATGCTCGTGGCACCAGCATCTAATGCCTCTTGTAGTTGTTCTAGGTTTTCTACTTCAATTTGTATGCTTTTACCACAATTGAGTGCAAAAGCTTGTTGCATCACTTTGCTTATACTTCCTGCTGCGGCGATGTGGTTTTCTTTAATAAGAATGCCATCATAGAGTGCAAGCCGCTGATTGTGGCCTCCACCGATAGTGACTGCATATTTCTGCGCTAGCCGCAGATTAGGTATTGTTTTTCGGGTATCAAGAATGTGCGCGGATGTACCAGCAATGGCATCTACATATTTAGCTGACTCGGTAGCGGTAGCTGAGAGTGTTTGCAGGAAATTAAGTGCGCAGCGTTCCGCAGTTAATAAAGAGCGAGCTAAGCCTGTTATTTTGCACAATGTTTGGTTAGGCTGTACATGCTCGCCTTCAGTGACTAGCCAATCAATCTGTACATAAGTGTCAATCTGTTTGAAGCATGTATTAAACCAATCGATACCACAAATAACAGCATGTTCACGCACAATTACTTTTGCAGTCGCTGTTTGTGTTGCGGGCACCAGCATTGCTGTGAGGTCTCCACTACCAACGTCTTCATCTAGCGCATTTTTAACTTGCGCCTGCACTATAGTATTGAAATCGGCTGTATTGAAGTTTTTTAGACCGACTGAGTGGTATTTATTCGTTTGCATTAGTAAGTTGTCGTAAAAGGGGCTTGTGATTGAATTATAATGCTAACAAAGAATCTATAAACATCAACATTGTGATTAGTAAATATTATGAAGCTTTTATACACGGTAAATAGTCCGTATGCACGTAAAGTGCGCATTGTTGCGGCAGAGAAACACATTGAGGTTCAATTGCAGGAGGTGGTGTTGTCCGTGCCTGATTGCCCTGTGAAGGAATATAACCCATTAGGCAAAGTGCCAGTGCTGATTTTGAGTGATGGCGATAGCCTGTACGACTCTCGGGTGATCGCTGAGTACTTGGATAATCGCACGCCATTGGCGCATTTGATTCCTAAAGATAATGGTGCGAAATCCGCTGTGCGCCGATGGGAGGCATTGGCTGATGGTGTTTGTGATGCGGCTGTCGCAGTCATGCTAGAACAAAGAAAAACAGAACAGATGCAGGACCTAGCATTTATTGCAAAGCAAATGGATAAAGTATCGCGCGGGCTGAATGTACTAAATAATGATTTGGGTCAAAATAAATGGTGTGTAGATGACACCTTTAGCTTAGCTGATATTGCGGTAGGTTGTACCTTGGGTTATCTTGGTCTTAGATTTAGCCAAGTGATTAATTTGGCTGAGGACTATGCAAATTTGGACCGCTTACAAGTAACTTTACTGCAACGTCAGTCATTTAAAGATACATTACCTGTTGCTAATTAATTGTGGGTGATTGTGCTTTGGGTGATAGTACTTATTGATCAACCTCTATTTTGTACAAGCTTGCTGATTAGGCATGTTTCAGTTTGATCGTTATTAAGCTTAAACAGTAAAAACTTTAAGCTATCACTTTAAAAAAGCTCGTTGCTTTCGTCAAGAATCCCTGAGAGTTGTGACTTACTCCGCATAGATTGCCTTTGATTCAGACGTTTCTGTGCTTCCTCTGGTAGGTCTGTAAAACGTATAGTATTGCGCTCTACCAGCAGCGAAATTAAATCTTCCAGAACCCTTGCTAAATGAATATCACTTTCACGGAAGGCATCACCTTCTGCGAGTGAGTTTTCCAAGAATTTAATATACGTTTTATCTGTGGCATCAACCTGTATCCAGTTATCATTCAGCTTCTCTGAGGCGCTGGTGGCGATAATTTGGCCTAGGGAGTTTTTAAGTATATACGCCATAGTGATATCCTTTTTTTAAATTGAACCAGTAATAATGCCGCCGCCCAAGCACACATTGCTTTCGTAGACGACAGCTGATTGACCTGGCGTGATGGCCCATTGTTTTTGCCCAAACTTAATTTCTACTTCATTGGTGCTGATGCTATCAATTTCACATGGTGCATCGGGTTGGCGGTAACGAGTTTTTGTTGCGTAAACCCAGTTAATAGTTGGGTTTTCATCACTAATCCAATGAAGTTGACCCGCCTTAAGGCCGTCGTTAAGTAGCAAAGGGTGTTCATGGCCCTGCACGACGATGAGTTCGTTCTTTTCCATGTCTTTTGCTGCAACAAACCATGGCTCACCATTGCTCTCTCGACTACCGCCAATTTTTAGACCTTGGCGTTGCCCTAATGTGTAATACATTAAGCCTTCGTGCCTGCCTACTAATTTGCCCTCGGGGGTCTTCATGTCACCAGGTTCACGCGGTAAGTATTTGCTTAAAAACTCCTGAAATGGACGCTCGCCAATAAAGCAAATGCCAGTTGAGTCCTTTTTTTCTGCGTTAATTAGCCCTGCATTGCGTGCAATTTCACGTACTTCACGTTTTAAGTGTTGACCAAGTGGGAACAAGGTTTTAGATAATTGCGCTTGATTTAGGCGATATAGGAAATAGCTTTGGTCTTTGCTGCCATCATCTGCTTTCATGAGTTGGAATAAACCAGGTTTTAGTGGGTTTTCTCGCACTTGTGCATAGTGACCAGTGGCGATTAAATCTGCGCCCATGCTCATTGCATGATCTAAAAATGCTTTGAATTTGATTTCAGCATTGCAAAGAATGTCTGGATTAGGCGTACGTCCAGCTTGATATTCGCTTAAGAAGTTGGAAAAAACGCGGTCTTTGTATTCTTTGCTAAAGTTAACTGCTTCGATGTCGATACCAATTTTATCTGCAACTGACACGGCGTCGATTAAATCTTGCTTGCTTGAGCAATATTCGTCTGTATCGTCATCTTCCCAGTTTTTCATGAAAAGACCAGTCACTTCATAACCTTGTTGCTTGAGCAGTAGGGCTGTCACGGACGAGTCTACGCCGCCAGAAAGGCCGACCACTATTTTCTTTTTTGGAGCTTTATTTAAATTCATGATTCAAATTCATCAGGTATTTGGATTATAAGTGTGTAACGACTGAGAGTGGAAAATGTTGTCCACTCAGATAGTCTTCAATACAAGTAATGACTTGTGGGCTACGCATGAGCATGGCGTTATTGCGAATTTCTTCAGCTGACATCCAGACGGTGCGAATAATGCCATCATCAAGGCCAAGTGCTGGTTGGTGATTACTGACATTGCCAATGTACGCAAACCTTAAATAAGTGGTCTCATTGTGCTCATGTTTCCAATGGTAGGCGCCCAGTAAACTAGTCGGATGGAAAGTATAGGCGGTTTCTTCCAAAGTCTCGCGTATCACTGCTTCCAGCAATGTTTCGTTATCTTCAAGATGACCTGCTGGTTGGTTGAAGCGGTTTCCGCGATCCGTCATTTCTTCTACCAGTAGAAATTTACCGTTTTCTTCGATAATCGCCGCGACTGTGGCGTGTGGCATCCATTGCATAATGTGGTCTTATATTAATTTACCGTTATTTTACTCTTAAGCACGCCATTTACTGAAATATCTCTTTAGGCGTAATTTGGTCATCATGCCAATGCAGGGAAAAGCCCAGTCAGGCCATGCGCAATAAACTCAACGGCCATGGCGGCTAAAATCAAGCCCATTAGTCTTGTGACAACATTAATGCCGATAGTGCCTAGCTTGTATGAGATTCTGACCGATAATTTTAATACCAGCCAAATGGTGATACAGACGAGTGATATTGGAATAATAAGAGACAGATGGCCAAGTAGACCAGAGTGCTTTTGCGCAGTAATAATCATGTTACTGATGGCTCCTGGCCCTGCAAGCAATGGGATGCTAAGCGGTACAATCGCGATGACCTCACGTTCAGCAAGTGTTTGCGCTTCTTCAGGGGTTTGACGAGCACCGCTTTGCTTGCCATGCATCATGGAAATGGCGATTAGCATGAGTAGAATGCCACCACCTACCTGAAATGATGGGATAGACACGCCAAAGAAGTCTAAGATTTGATCGCCCATCAGCGATGATATCGTCAGTATGATAAATACTGAAAACGCCACTGTTTTAGCGGTTTTTGCTCTTTCCTCACTGCTCCAGCCACTGGTTGCGCTGATGAAGATAGGCACGCTACCAATAGGGTTTACAATAGCAAACAAGCCTAGGCTGATTTTAAATAAACTTGGCCAATCGATCATATTCATTCCCATTTCATGCAATCTAATGCTATTAACGCGTTGTTAATTCTTAGATAGTAAATTAAAGTACCTATATGTGGAAAAATAATCATAAAAATTCAACCATTATTCTTGCATCACGCAGCCCTCGCCGTGTGGAGTTGCTCAAGCAGATTAGCTTAGATTGCGAAATCTATCCAGCTGATATCGATGAGTCTCAATTACCTAACGAGTCGCCAGTGCAATATGTGCTGAGGTTAGCTCAAGAAAAGGCGACTGCTTGTGGTTCTATGCTACCAACAGAATGTCTTAATTATCCTATCTTGGCCGCAGATACAACGGTGGCTTTATCTGACCTCGTATTAGGCAAGCCTGTAGATGACGATGATGCGCGTGATATGCTAAGCAAACTGTCGGCTTGCACGCATCAAGTGCATACGGCAGTAGCACTGAGTTTTAATGGTGAACTCGAGGTGTTATTGAGCTCGACTAATGTTGAAATGATGACATTGTCGGCGGAACAAATAGAACAATATATTGCCACAGGAGATCATCGAGACAAGGCTGGCAGCTATGGCATACAGGGCTTAGCGGGTGCTTGGATCAAAAGAATAGAAGGAAGCTATACTGGCGTGATGGGGCTGCCGATATATGAAACCGCAGCTTTGTTAAGAAAACATCGCATTATTACGATTTAAACGATTAATGAATGAAGTGAGTATAAATTGAGCGAAGAAGTACTAATTAATGTAACGCCGCAAGAAACTCGTATTGCCATGATGGAAAATGGCGTAGTACAAGAGCTGCAAATTGAACGTAGTTCATCATTAGGTTTAGTGGGTAATATCTATCGAGGTGTGGTATGCCGAGTGTTGCCAGGTATGCAGTCGGCTTTTGTTGAAGTTGGTTTGCAGCGAGCCGCTTTTTTACATGCTGGTGACATTTTGGAATGTGGTGACTCTGACCTGAAGCGACCAATACAAGAGGTGCTGCATGAAGGTCAGTCTGTGATGGTGCAGGTGATTAAAGAGCCGATAGGCACCAAGGGGGCGAGGCTGACAACGCAAATAAGTATTGCTGGGCGTTTTTTGGTGTACTTGCCTCAGCAAGAGCGTATTGGTGTTTCACAACGTATTGAAGTGGAGGCTGAGCGAGAGTCTTTAAAAGCGCGATTGCTGGGTTTGCTGCCTGAGGAGCGAGTAGGAGGCTATATAATCCGTACCATGTCAGAAGCTGCTACTGATGAAGAGTTATTGGCAGATATCGACTATTTAAATAAAACCTGGACGCATATTAAAGGCAAGAGTATTACCGTACCAGAACGTACCTTGATATTTCAAGATTTGAATTTGCCGATGCGTGTGTTGCGTGACGTGCTATGTGCGGACACTGAAGTGGTGCGTGTTGACTCGAGTGAAACGTATCAAAAATTAGTGGATTTTTCTAATTTATATGCAATCGCTGCACTAGATAAATTGGTGCATTACCAAGGTGAGCGACCACTGTTTGATTTGTATAGTATAGAGCAGGAGATTGAAAAAGCAATGTCACGTAAAGTGGAGCTAAAGTCTGGGGGGTATTTGATTTTTGACCAGACTGAGGCTTTAACAACAGTTGATGTGAATACTGGTAGTTTTGTCAGTGGCAAGAACTTATCTGACACAATCTTTAAAACCAACCTTGAGGCAGCCCAGTCAATAGCGCGTCAACTAAGGCTCAGAAATTTGGGTGGTATCATCATTATTGATTTTATTGATATGGATGAAGATGTTCAGCGCGCAGCTGTGCTCGAGGAGCTACAAAAGGCAGTCGCGCGTGATCGTGCGCGAACTGGCATTAACGGTTTTACGCCGCTAGGGTTGGTGGAGATGACGCGTAAAAGAACGCGAGAAAGCTTAGCGCATATACTATGTGAGCCATGTTCTACATGCAAAGGCCGTGGTGAGTTGAAAACTGCGCAAACGGTATGTTATGAAATTTTACGTGAACTGCTACGAGAAGCACGTCAGTTTAGTGCACGTGAGTTACGTGTACTGGCCGCTCCTAAGGTGATTGAAATGTTGCTTGATGAAGAGTCGCAGAGTTTGGCGAATTTATCGGATTTTATCGCTAAGCCTATTTCATTACAGGTTGAATCTAGCTACGGGCAAGAATCGTTTGATATTATTTTGATGTAGTGAATTGATTAAGTGCTAGATACCCTTAATTTAATCGTATCTATATCTAGCTTTAATCATTTTTACTTTGGATTAGGCTGTGTACTTAACTTCATTACTAGACTTTAATTACGTTAGATAAACGGCGCATCAAAATTTGCTGAAGTATTATTATCGCCACTATTAGCAATATTCGCAGTGCCCATATTTAATTGCACTACCTTTCCATCTGCTGATAAATCGGTATTGAATTTAACACTACGCATAAGCTTGAGTAAAGTAGCGTCTAGTTGGTTGGATTGAGCTTGATATTTGATCAGGTCTATTTCAGCAAGGGCTATGTTTTTAACTACTTTGTCTGCATTATTGTGTGACTCCATCAGTGATTCTGCGCGTTGATCCAGCGCATTTTTGTGTACACTGATTTGATTTTTTAATTCCCCAATTACTTGGTTGAGCCAGTGAGTACAGTCTAAATGTGCCTGCTCAAAAATGGCCTGAATTTGCACACCTAAGCCTAAAAAGAATTTACGAATTAAGAAGTTTTTTTCTGTCAGTAGGTTGACTGGACTAGTGCAAAATTCTTCGGTTACTTTCTCTAAGGCTTGAATGTTTTCAATAAAGCGACGCATATCGAGCTCAATCGCCTCAGTTTTTTCAAAGCCATGCTTGCTCGAAAACAGCAGATATAAATCATCTGCATGTTTTTTAATAAACTGGCCTTCAGTGCTGATTTCTTCAGCGAGATTAATTGCTAGCCTTGTAATTTCACGGATGTTGCGATTAAGTCCAATGGTTGTCCAACTATCGCCCATATCTTGTTTGGTTTGAGCTAGCGTTGTGTCTAAATAGCCTAGGCTTAAGTGGCGTAATAATTTGCTACTTAGTCTTTTAATTTTTTCACTACCTTGGTTAAAGGTCAAAATTGAGGCCTCGTAGCGTTTTCGCTCGGCAACAACTTTGGCCAAAATATCTTTAGAGGCGTCATGGCTTTTATGTTGAAATTCGCGTAGTTCAGAGAGTTGATTTTTGATGCTATCTACTCGGATTTGAGCAAGTTTGCGAGATGCTCTAATCATGTTAGAACATTCTGTGACAACGGCTCTACCGAGAACTTCATGCTTTGATTGCACCATTTGCTCAGCAAGGGAATTCTCTAGCGCATTGATTTTACTGCGCTTAAGTAATGCGTCGTCTTTTCTAATTTTTGCTACTAGAGCTTTTTGTGCTGAAATGGCAAAAATACTTTTTGAGTCTAGCCCAAGCTCATGCGCTGTGTTTCTAATTTGCTTCTGAATTAACAGTTCAACTTCAGCATCGGATTCTAGTCCGTCCCAAAGAATGTCTATTTTATTGAGTACAACCAATTTATGCGCTGCGCGCTTCTGCACGTAGTTTGTCCAAATCTGCATGTCCGATTTGGTAATGCCTGTATCTGTGGCGGTTAAAAATAGAATCGCTTGAGCATTAGGTAAAATGCTCAGTGTAAGTTCAGGCTCTGCCCCCATTGTATTTAGACCTGGAGTGTCTAACACAACTAAACCATTTTTTAGTAATGGGTGGGGGTAGTTGATCAGTGCATGACGCCAAACTGGAATTTCAACTTTCCCACTTTCAGCAAGCTGTCTTTGCATGCTGGGATCGTCTTCATTCCAAAACCCAAGTTTTTTAGCTGTCTCAATATCAACTTCTCTTTTTTGAACCAACGCCCGTAAGGTTTGTTTCATCGCATCGGCAGAATGAATATCTAGCCTTATTTTATGCCATACGTCTTGTGTTGTTTTTAGATAGCTGAGCGTATCATCTGATTGTCTAGTTTCAATGGGTAAGAGCTTAATACAGGGTTCTTCTTTATCACTCCAGAAAATCTCTGTCGGGCACATGGTGGTACGACCAGGTTCGCTAGGGAGTAGCCTTTGATTAAAATCTGAAAAAAACAAAGCGTTAATCGTCTCGGTTTTTCCACGTGAAAACTCGGCCAATAATGCTAGTACTAACTGATCTTTTTTTAAGATTTCCTTAATGTCATACAGTCGTAACTCTTGTATGGCATTAAGTGATTCAGCATGACCAGGCCAATCAATATACTCATCAATCGTGGCAATAAGACTCTCTCGCCATTGACTGTACTCTGTAATTTTCGAAGTTAAGTTCGAAACAGTAGTAATCGCTTGATCTTGTCCAGTGGTAGATATCGGTATGCTCATGATGTTATCTTAACTTACAACGTGGAAAGTAAATTGTTTTCTAATGGAATCAGTACAGTAGTTAGCAATAATTGTGCCGTAATAATAAACACGAGTGGACTTAGGTCAAAATTACCTGCAGGTGGGATGTATTTTCTTAATGTACGTAATATTGGATAGGTAAGACTATTTAAAATCGGTGCGATTGGCGTATGTGGATTAATCCAACTCAATATTGCTTGAATTAAAACAGCATAAAGGAAAATAGATAGGCTGATGTTGATAATACCAATCAGTGCTACGCCAAAAATAACGAGCCAGACGGTATTGCCCGCTACTAGAATAGGAAAGCCTTTTAGCCATAAAGTACAAAAGCTAAGGATGACTTGAGTTAAATAGACAAGCAATAACGTTGATAAATCTATCTTACCAATGCTAGGTAAAAAGCGGCGCACAGGCTTTACTGCAAAGTTAGTGACTGTCACAATCAGTTGAGCAAATTGATTTTGAAATGGTGCTTTTGTTAGCTGTAAATAGAACCTTAATAAAAATGCAAAACTTAATATGGTGAGTACAGCTTGTATTAAAAATAAAATAGCGTTGTTTAACATAAGTATTTCCTAGGTAAATGATCAATAAATTATTTGCCTAGTATGTCTCCTAGAGTCACTGATTTGTCAGCCGCTGCTTTGGCAGCTTTAGCAATAATTTGCTTAATGTTGGCAGATTCTAAACTTAATATGCCTTGTTCAGTGGTGCCACCTTTAGACGTGACCTGCGCGCGCAGCGTTTTAACGTCAGTGGAGCTCTGTGAGGCTAGTAAACTAGCGCCAGCAAATGTCTGTAGTGCAAGCATTTTGGCTTCCACATCCTCAAGCCCTAGTGCTATACCAGCTTCTTGTAGGGCCTCTATGAAATAAAACACATAAGCAGGCCCGCTACCTGATATCGCGGTCACCGCATCCATTTTAGCTTCATTATCAAGCCATAGCGTTTTGCCGACGGCAACAAGCACTGTATCAGCTTGTTTTCGCTGTGCTTGACTAACATCTGGCATTGCATACAGTGCAGAAACGCCTGCTTGAATTTGTGCGGGCGTATTTGGCATGACACGTACAATGCCTTTGTACTCACCTAACCAAGCGGATATATCTTTGCTTCTTACACCTGCCGCAATAGATACAATTAGTTGACTCTCTAGCGCGGGACGTAATTGATGGCAGACTTCTTTAAGCTGCTGTGGCTTAATAGCTAAAACAATCACATCTGTGTTGTGAAACTCAGCATAAGTGTCGGTAACTTGAACATTTAGGCCCTGTGCTAATTCAATACGTTTTTGAGCGTCGAGTTCTAAAACAGTAATTCCAGACATATCAAAACCATTTTGCTTTAAGCCGCCGATGATTGCGCGCGCCATATTGCCGCCGCCAATAAAATTAATCTTCATTTATGTCCTTAAATTTTCGTATTTAATTTATCCTAATTGAGACCTTTGCACGAAGCGATTTTAGTTAAGCAATCCTAGGTGAGGCGTTTTTTAATTAAAAAATGCTTCACTCTCATCGGATTTACTTGGTTCTTAATCGCTCACAGTGGTGTGAAGCCTTTCCTTTTTGTTTCAATTTGCAAAACCCTCAGTGTTTGATGAGGTTTTGCACCTGATTTAGCCTTTGCACCTTTGCATGCATACAATTTTCTTGTCTTTTCTAGCAACCTGCCATGCAACTGCGTTGTATCGCCAATCCACGCTTCAGGTTATACGCCATACTCATTAACAGCAGTCTGGCATGGTTACGCTGCTTACCTAAGTATCGGGCTTTACCCATGCCATAGTGCTGCTTGAGGATACCGAATACCCGTTCTACTGTACTGCGTATACTACTCAAGCTTTTGTTATGTTGCTTCTCAGTTTCAGTTAACGGTTTATTGCGATAGGCACGCTTCAGTATCCCATTCTTGATGTTCTTTTGCTTGAGCAGGTCGTCATGACGTGCACTGGCATAAGCACTGTCTGCATATACCGCTTCCTCTGCACCAGTGAGCAGGTCTTCCAAACATTGACTATCATGCACATTGCCTGCTGTGGTCAGCACACTACTGACAAAACCATCTTCGTCCACATTCATGTGGGCTTTAAAGCCAAAGGTGGTCTTCATCTTGCCATCACTGCTTTGCTTCACGTTGTAACCAGCTTCTTTATCTTGCGTATTCTCACCATCCGACCCTTTGTGAGGGCGACATTGTTTAGCCTCTATGACACTCGCATCAATGATGCTGACTTGCCCTTGTTTAATTAACAAGCCTGTTTCTGTCAGGCCCTGGTTCAATCGGTCAAATAAAAACTCCAAACGGCCTTCTTCACTGATCTTCTGGCGAAATCGCCAGATGCTACTGTGGTCTGGTACTGAATCATCCAAACCGATCCCAACAAAGCGGCGAAATAGTAAATCACGTGCCAGCTGGCTTTCTAACTGCTGGTCACTGAGGTTATACCAACTCTGTAGCAATAGTGCTTTAAACATCATCAACGGTGGATAAGCACCTTCACCTTTCTTGCTATTGTGTAAATCCACCAGATATTTCTCGATGTTCTGCCATTTGATCATCTTGAGGATGTCGTCTAACTCTGTCAGCGCTTTATGCTGTATCAGCATCCCGTCATTCAAGCTGCCTTGTTTGATGTTCTTCCAAGCCATGATGGGCGCTCACTTTGCAGAATTTCGATAACTATAATTTTAAGCCATAAAAGCAAGCAGCGCTAATTGTTAGTGGTTCGTGCAAAAGTCTCTAATTATCATTTCTAAACTATCGATAATTTGTTAGGGGATTAAGTCAAGTATTGTTACTTGTTGATAGCGTTGTGTTTTTTGCAGGTGCTCTAGCACCAAACAGCGCCGATCCTATGCGTACAACGGTTGCTCCTTGGCTGATTGCAGTTTCGTAATCGTTAGACATGCCTATGGATAGCGTATCTAGTGCAAGCCCTCTGTTAATAAGCGCATCATAGCATTCTCTTACTTGTTTAAATTGAGCAATTTGTTGTGTTGCGTCTGTCGTTGGCGCAGGAATCGCCATCAGGCCGCGCAGTTTTAAATTGGGCAATGTATTGATTGCTTCGGCTAACGTTTCCAGTTGATCTGGTAAAACACCGCTTTTAGTATCTTCGTTACTTACATTTACTTGTATGCAGACCTGAAGTGGGGTTTTGATTGATGCTCTTGCTTCGTTAAGACGCTGGGCGATTTTTAGGCGATCTACACTGTGAACCCAACTGAAATTTTGCCCAATCACCTGTGTTTTGTTGCTCTGTATCGGACCAATAAAGTGCCACTCTATGGCTAGGTCAGTCAATTGTTTTTGTTTTTCCAGTGCTTCTTGGCTATAGTTCTCACCAAAAATAGTTTGCCCTGCTGCATAAGCTTCTCGAATCGCGGATGCTGGTTGTGCTTTACTCACGGCTAGTAATTGCACATATTGGTGATAAGCGCTGGTAGCTTCTGCTGATTGAATTGTTGCTAGAATATCTTGCAAGCGATTGCTAATTGTGGTCATAATTCACTAAGCCTAGAGTTTCGAGCATGTAATAATTAAAAACTAACCATTGGAATTATATCAGGAGCAGGTTGTGGATATTTCGGATTTACTCGCATTTTCAGTTAAAAATAAAGCCTCAGATTTACACTTATCTGCAGGCCTGCCTCCAATGATACGTGTTCACGGCGATATTAGAAAAATTAATGTGCCAGCGATGGACCATAGTGAAGTGCATGATATGGTCTACGATATCATGAACGATGGTCAGCGTAAGGTTTATGAAGAGACGTTGGAGTGTGACTTCTCATTTGAAATTCCTAACTTAGCCCGTTTTCGTGTCAATGCTTTTAATCATAACCGTGGTTCTGGTGCAGTATTCCGTACGATTCCTTCGAAAATATTAACCTTAGAGCAACTTAATTGCCCAGCTATTTTTAAAGATATTGCAGATACCCCTCGTGGTATTTGTTTGGTAACAGGTCCTACTGGTTCTGGTAAATCCACTACTTTGGCCGCGATGATTGACTACATCAACGACAAAGAATTTGGACATATCCTGACCGTAGAAGATCCAATTGAGTTTGTGCATCAATCTAAGAAGTGTTTAATTAACCAGCGTGAAGTTGGACCACATACCTTGTCATTCAACAATGCGTTACGGTCAGCCTTGCGTGAAGACCCCGATGTGATTTTGGTTGGTGAGTTGCGTGATCTGGAGACTATCCGTTTAGCGCTGACTGCAGCAGAAACTGGGCATATGGTGTTTGGTACGTTACATACAAGTTCTGCGGCTAAAACGGTAGACCGTATTATCGACGTGTTCCCCGCCGCTGAAAAAGAAATGGTGCGTTCAATGTTGTCAGAGTCTCTTCGCGCAGTAATTTCTCAAACACTGCTAAAAACAAAAGATGAACAAGGGCGTGTTGCTGCGCATGAAATTATGATTGGTACGCCTGCGATTCGTAACTTGATTCGTGAAAATAAAATTCCACAAATGTATTCAGCGATACAAACAGGCCAAAATGTAGGTATGCAGACTTTAGACCAAAACTTACAGGATTTAGTAAAGCGCGGCGTGGTTTCAGCCAATGAAGCACGTTCCAAGGCTGCTAACAAAGATACAATTATGGGCTAATTGTATTGTTTTCTATCTAGGTAATCGCATTAATATCGGGTTTAGTAAAGGGAGTAATCGTGCAAGGACAAATGGAAAAAGGACAAGCTGAAAAGTTTGTGTTCGACTTATTAAGGCTAATGTTAGCTAAGAATGCTTCTGATTTGTTCATTACAGTTGGTTTTCCACCAGCAATAAAAGTGGATGGTAAAGTAACGCCACTCAGTAGTCAGGTGCTATCCGCTCAACAGGCGCGTGAAATATCACGCGCGATTATGAATGATAAGCAAACCGCAGAGTTTGATGCCACCAATGAATGTAACTTTGCGATTGGGATACCAAGTGTTGCGCGTTTCCGCGTAAATGCTTTTATTCAAAGAGGTTCTGTTGGATTAGTGTTCAGAACGATTACTACTAAAATCCCTGAGTTTGAGGATTTGGGCTTACCTTCTGTACTCAAAGATGTTGCCATGACTAAACGAGGCTTGGTCATTTTTGTGGGTGGTACAGGCTCTGGTAAGTCAACTTCTTTAGCGGCAATGGTTGGTTATCGTAATCAAAACAGCTACGGTCATATTATTACTATTGAAGACCCTGTTGAATTTGTACATGAGCACAAGAACTGTATTATTACCCAGCGCGAAGTGGGCGTTGATACTGATAATTGGCACATTGCCTTGAAAAATACCTTACGTCAGGCGCCTGATGTGATTTTGATTGGTGAGATTCGCGACCGTGAGACCATGGACTATGCGATTGCCTTTGCTGAAACTGGTCACCTCTGTATGGCGACCTTGCATGCAAATAGTACCAACCAAGCATTAGACCGTATTATTAACTTTTTCCCAGAAGAGCGTCGCCACCAATTATTGATGGACTTGTCGTTAAATGTGCGCGCATTTATTTCACAGCGGCTGATTCCTAAAAAAGAGGGTAAAGGTAGAACTGCTGCGATGGAAGTAATGCTTAACTCACCATTAATTTCAGATTTGATTTTTAAAGGTGAAGTGCATGAAATTAAAGAGATTATTTCTAGATCACGTGAGTTAGGGATGCAAACTTTTGACCAATCATTGTTTGATTTGTATGAGGCGGATGCAATTACCTATGAGGATGCTTTACGTAATGCCGACTCAGTGAATGACTTACGCCTCAGAATTAAACTGGAAGGCAAGGGTGCGCATAATAAAGATTTATCTGCAGGACTAGATGCATTAGGTATTGTTTAATTGTAAGCATTATCTAATGCAGTCAAAAAAGCTGATAAATCAGCCTTTTTTTGACTTAACTTCGATTAAGTTAGTCGTAGCAGTTTCTTCTAGTCATGATAAACAACTTGCCCATTCACCAACGTGAACTTCACCTTGCCTGCGAGTTCTAATCCTGCGAATGGCGTATTTTTTCCTTGGCTTTTCAGTGTCTTTGGGCTGATTTTCCAGTACTCATTTGCATCAAAAATACATAAGTCCGCATTGCTGTTTGGGCTTAGGTCGCCAGCTGCAATCCCCAAAATATTAGCTGAAGCAGTAGTAATGCGATCAAGAGCGTGTAACAAGCTTACTTTTTCTTGAGTTGCCCATTTGAGTGTTAACGGCAACAGGAGCTCTAAACCAGTTGCGCCAATCTCAGCTTCGGCAAACGGTGCTAATTTAGCATCGTCATCTACAGGCGTGTGGTCTGAACAGATAGCGTCTATCGTACCGTCTTTTAGGCCAGCGCTAAGTTCGGCTTTGTCTCGCTGAGTACGCAGTGGTGGTTTTAAGTGGCAATTTGCGTCAAAGTACGCAATATCGTGTTCTGTCAGGTGCAGATGGTTCGCACTCACATCACAACTCACTTTTAAGCCCTTTGCTTTAGCGGCTCGAATCATCGCAACGCCTTCCGCAGTGGATAGTCGGCTAATATGCACGCGTGCACCTGTTTCTTGGGCAATGCGTAGTATGCTCGCTAAAGCCAGTGCTTCGGCAGCGCTGGGAATGCCCTTAAGCCCCATCCTTGTGGCGACTTCGCCATCATGTGCTACGCCGTTTGCGGCTAAAAATGGTTCTTCAGCATGTAAAAATAGTGTGAAACCAAATGTAGCAGCATATTCCATCGCTCGCCATAATACTTGTGTGTCAGTAACCGCAACATTGGCTTGAGAAAAGCCGACACAGCCTGCGGTATGCAGTTCATTCATTTCTGAAAGGGCGGTACCTTTTAATTGCCTAGTCATTGCACCTAATGGATATACATGCGCCAAGCCTTGTTGTTTTGCACGATGTTTAAGCATTTCTACTAAGCCAGGCTCATCTAGAACTGGGTCTGTATCTGGAGGGCAGGCTAGGCTGGTAACCCCGCCAGCAACTGCGGCTTGTAGTTCACTGGCTAATCTGGCTTTGTACTCATCGCCAGGTTCACGAAGTCTAGCAGATAAGTCTACTAAGCCAGGGCATACTGTAAGATTGGTTGCATCAATAGTTTTGGTCGCAACAAACCCATCAGGCATTGCGCCAATGCTGACGATTTTTCCAGCAGCAATAAATACATCTCGTTTGTCGTTGATATTGTTTTTTGGATCAATGACCTGTCCATTTTGGATATGAATTTTCATAGTGTTGCTCCTGCACCGCCGCCTAGAATTGCCATCACTGCCATGCGAATCGCAATGCCATAAGTCACTTGAGGTAATATCACTGATTGTTTGCCATCAGCTACGGTTGAGTCAATTTCCACGCCTCTATTCATTGGGCCCGGGTGCATGACAATCGCGTCAGATTTGGCTAGCGCCAGTCTTTCTTGAGTGAGTCCGTAGGTTTTAAAGTACTCTTCTGAGCTTGGTAACATCGCGCCGTTCATACGTTCACTTTGCAGACGGAGCATCATGATGACATCAACATCTTTTAAGCCCTCATTCATATCGTGGAACACATGGACGCCGAGTTTCTCAACTTGGGTAGGCAGTAGTGTTTTTGGTGCAATGACTCGCACTTCTGGCACCCCAAGTGTGGTGAGCGCATGAATCTCTGAACGTGCTACGCGTGAATGTAAAACATCGCCCACAATTGCAACTCTTAAGTTGTGTAGCTCAGGCTTGTATTTACGGATGGTAAATACATCCAGTAAGCCTTGTGTAGGGTGAGAGTGACGCCCATCACCTGCATTAATGACGTGTATGTGCGGTGGTACATGCTTAGCGATTAAGTGTGCCGCACCTGACTGTGCGTGACGCACGACGAACATATCAGCATGCATGGCGATTAAGTTATCTACCGTGTCTAAAATAGTTTCGCCTTTAGATTGAGACGAAGTGCTTACGTTTAAGCTGATGACATCCGCAGAGAGGCGTTTTGCTGCAATTTCAAAAGTGGTGCGCGTGCGGGTGCTGTTCTCAAAAAATAGGTTACATACGGTTTTTCCGCGTAGTAATGGCACTTTTTTTACTTCACGTTCAGCAACGCCTACAAACGATTCCGCAGTGTCTAAAATTTGATTTAATATTTTTTTTGGCAGGCCTTCAATCGAAAGCAGGTGTCGCAGTTGACCGTCAGTATCAAGTTGAGGGTTATTCATGCTGTTATGGTCTCGCACTATTGTGTTGAGGGGTAAGGTCTAAGGCTAAACTACCGTCAGCTGACTGCGTTAACTGTAGGCGCTGTGATGTGTTCAATGGCAGATCAGCCGCGACGATTTGCGGGGCGATAGGCAGTTCACGACCACCACGGTTAATCAGTGCGATTAATGTGATGCTGGCAGGCCTACCGTAATCAAACAGCTCGTTCATGGCTGCGCGTGTAGTGCGGCCTGTATAAAACACATCATCAATCAGAATGATATGTTTGTTTTCTACATCGAACGGGATCTGGCTTGGTCGATTTTCTGCTTTTAAACCGCGCTGCGCATAATCATCTCTGTAAAAAGAAACGTCTAGGGTGCCATGTTCAATTTGATGCAACTGAATGACATCTTCTAGCAACACTAGCAGCCTTTGCATTATCCAGACGCCACCGCTGTGAATACCAACTAGGGCAGTATTGGGTTTAAGCAATGACTTGAGCTTGGTTGCAAGTATATGAAGTAGCTGTTCTGCATCTGGCAGTTGGCTATTGTCGAGAGTGTTGTTGGCATCAGTCATGTTGTTATTTTACTGAATATTCCTGGTTACTTGTAATTCTTAATTAAATGCAGCTAAAAATTGACGCACATGAAAATTGCAACACATGAAAATCGAATGCACATCAAAGTTGTGCGTTTATCAAAATCATTATTGAGTGATCAGTCATTTACGATATAGATGGGCTTATCACAAGCTTAATCTTGTTTTGATGCATGATCAAAATAACTTTGTAATATGGTTTGTGCCGCCACTTGGTCTAACATTTCTTTTTGCGCGCGGCCTCTAATGCCTGCTTCATTTAACAGTTGGCTTGCTTCAACTGAGCTGTAGCGTTCATCAATAAGCATGACAGGTATGTTAAATCTACCGTTAAGGCGACGTGAAAATTTTCTACATAACTGTGTGACTGCGTGTTCTGTACCATCTAAGCTCAGCGGTAAGCCAACCACTAAAAGCCGAGGCTGCCATTCACTCACGAGTTTGGTAATGATCTGAAAGCGTATTTCGTTACTTTCATTATCAATCGTCATTAGCGGGGTTGCGCTGCCTAGTAAGTGTTCACCAACGGCAATGCCAATACGTCTTTCACCAAAATCAAATGCCAGCACAGTGCCTGATTGCACATGATCTTTGTTGTAAACTTTTTCGTTATCAATCAGTTGCATGTGTGTCGTTGCTAACATTAAGCGTGCCCAGCAACGTCTGACAGCATTGCAGGATCAAATCCTAACAGAGAGATGGCTGCGTTAAGTTGTTCTTCATGTGGTGTTTCAAATAAGATCTTATTGAGCGTATCTGTATCTTTGGCTTGTACTGAAAGCCAACTATTTTGCACAATTTCTTGCTCTAGTTGGTTAGGTGTCCATCCAGCATAACCTAGTGACAATATAAGATTCTTTGGTCCAGTGCCTATTGCCACAGCTTCTAGAATATCTTTTGACGTGGTGAGTGATGTCTTATCGTTAATCGTAATTGAGCTATCCCAATCGCCGCACGGTTCATGTAATACAAACCCACGTTCAGGTTGAACAGGGCCACCATATAGCACAGGATTGTTTGCGATATTGGTGTGCGCTAGTTCAATATTGATTTTGTCGAATAAAGTTTCATAGGTCATATCCGTCGGGCGGTTAATGACAATGCCCATTGCGCCATCTTGATTGTGCGTGCAAATGAATGTAACTGACTTAGCAAAATAAGGGTCGCTCAAGCTTGGCATTGCAATCAAAAAATGACCAGTAAGATTTAAATTATCTAAAGACATAATAGTAATGACAAATAATTAAGCAGTTTTAGGTGCTTCCAAATAGCCTGTTACCTCTAGGCCAAATCCAGCCATGCTTGGCATTTTTCGTGGGTTAGCCATCAGCTTCATTTTTCTGACATTGCAGTCCAGCAGGATTTGCGAACCGATCCCATAAGTGCGAAGCTCTTGATTCACCCGTATAGGCTCGTCCGCGCCTTTGATACGATCAACAATTGTTTCGCCAGACTCTTGATGGTGAAGCAGTATCATGACGCCAGCTTCAGCATTTGCTATGGCTTTCATCGCTTGCAAAGTATTCCAACTATGAGTGCAACTTGAGCTATCTAATAGATCAAAAATAGAAAGCGGCTCGTGTACGCGCACCAATACTTCTTGTTCTGGTGTTGGTGTACCTTTGATTAATACCAGGTGTGTTTCTTTAGCGATTTTATCTTCATAAGCAATCAGCTTCATTTCACCATAAGGTGTTTGCACCATACGTTCTGCAGCGCGTTCAATCAGGCTTTCGGTTTCAGCGCGGTAGTGAATTAAGTCCGCTATCGTACCAATTTTAAGTTTGTGCTCTGCTGCAAATTTCATTAAATCAGGTAGTCGAGCCATGCTGCCATCATCTTTTAGAATTTCACAAATGACACTTGCTGGCTCTAAGTTAGCCAGTTCTGCCAAATCACAGCCTGCCTCTGTATGACCTGCGCGCACCAGCACGCCACCATCCATTGCGGTCAGTGGAAAAATGTGACCAGGGCTCACAATATCTTGTGGTTTGGCTGTTTTTGCCACCGCCGCTTGAATAGTTCTTGCACGGTCAGCCGCAGAGATGCCTGTCGTCACGCCTTCGGCAGCTTCAATGGATACGGTAAAGTTGGTGCCCATGCGCGCACCATTTTTTTGCACCATCTTGCTTAAATTGAGTTGATTACAGCGAGCCTCAGTGAGTGTTAAGCAAATCAGGCCTCGTCCATATTTAGCCATAAAGTTAATGTGTTCTGCCGTGGCGAACTCTGCGGCAAGCACTAAATCACCTTCGTTTTCTCGATGCTCGTCATCGACTAGCACCACCATGTGTCCGAGCCTAATTTCTTCGATAATCTCTTTGGCTGGGCTGATGTTGTTGATCGGTGCTTCTGTATAACTCATGGCTAGTGCCCCTGCTTTTCTGGTGATGCTTGCGCATCATTTTTAATTTGTTCTTCTTGAATACGGTCTTCTTCGGACCACTGTGTCATGCGCTCTACGTAACGTGCAATCTGATCAACTTCCAAGTTGACAGCGCTACCTTCGCATAAGTGTTTTAAGGTGGTGTTTTCCAGTGTGTGCGGAATTAAATTGATGCTGAAATCGTCACCAGCAATCTTGTTCACAGTAAGGCTGACACCATCGACACAAATAGAACCTTTAATAGAAATGTATTTTGAAATCGCGTGTGGTGCGCGAATATCCAGCTGCCAGCACTCTCCCAATGACTCAAATTTGAGTACCTTGCCAACACCGTCTACGTGGCCGCTCACCAAGTGTCCACCTAGCCTGTCAGATAAGCGTAGCGCTTTTTCTAGATTCACTGGATGCGTCATGTTGAGTCCGACGGTCACGGATAATGTTTCCTGAGAGACATGCACTTCAAAGTGGGAGTGGCTCATGTTGACCACCGTCAGGCAAACACCATTGACTGCGATACTATCGCCTAACTTTACATCGCTCATGTTGAGCGCTTCGCTCGCTATTGAAAGATGCATATCTGCGCCAACTGGGTTGGTTTGCGTGATTGCGCCGACTGATTGAATGATTCCTGTAAACATAATCAGAATTTTAACAGATAACACTAGATAACAATTAGAAGCCTGCTAAAATCTGCCCTATGAAATATTTACCATACGAATTATTTGTCGGCTGGCGTTACACGCGGGCTAAACGCAAGAATCACTTTATTTCATTTATTTCCTTAACTAGCATGATTGGCATAGCACTTGGTGTAGCTGCGTTAATCGTCGTACTTTCGGTGATGAATGGTTTCCAAAAAGAGCTGCGTACGCGTATTTTAGGCGTGGCTTCACATCTGGAAGTGACTGGCGCTAGTAATCAGCTTGCAGATTGGCAGTCAGTCGCAGCGTTTACCACAAAGTTGCCAAATGTGCAGGCAAGTGCGCCATACATCAGTGCGCAAGCCATGCTGAGCTACGATCAAGGTGTGCAAGGTGCGATTGTCCGCGGCGTGATTCCTAGTGCGGAAGACCAAGTGGCTGATTTGGGTAAGCATATGAAAGCTGGCCGCTTAGATGATTTACGCGCGGGCGAGTTTGGCATTGTTTTAGGTGTTGATCTGGCATTGTCGCTGGGGGCAAAAGTTGGGGATAAAGTTGTATTGATGGCGCCCCAAGGTCAGTTTACCCCTACTGGTGTTGTGCCGCGTTTAAAGCAATTTACCTTAGTTGGGCTTTTTCAAATTGGCATGTATGAGTACGATGCGGGCTTGGCTTTGATTCATATTGAAGATGCGGCAAAACTCTACCGTATGGGGCAAAACGTTTCTGGCGTGCGTTTAAAGCTTGATGATTTGTTTGATGCACCTGTAGTGGCTGCCAATATCTCTGATCAACTAAATAGCCAACTGAATCAAAGTGGCAGCTATTATGTTTCTGATTGGACTAGGCAGCACGCTAACTTTTTCCGCGCAGTGCAGATGGAAAAACGCGTGATGTTTATCATTCTTACCCTCATTGTTGCCGTCGCCGCTTTTAATATTGTGTCAACGCTAGTGATGGCCGTGACCGATAAGCGCGCGGATATCGCCATCATGCGCACATTCGGTGCCAGCCCAAGTAGTATTATGAAAATATTTATTGTGCAGGGTGCATTAATTGGTGTCATAGGTACCGCATTAGGTGCGATTTTTGGTATTTTGATTGCACTTAATATCGAGACCATCATCCCATTTATCGAAGGTTTATTTAATGTGCAGTTTTTGGCAAAAGATGTTTATTACATCAGTGATTTACCCTCTGATTTAATTTGGTCTGACGTAGTGACCATCGTTACGGTTTCATTTATTTTAAGTTTACTAGCAACGCTCTACCCGAGTTTTAAAGCCAGTAGAATCAACCCAGCTGAGGCCTTGCGTTATGAGTAGCCAAATTTCAAAGCCAATTATTGCCTGTCAGAGCTTGCATAAAACTTATCAAGGCTTAGATGTTGCCGTGCTTAATGGTATTGATCTTAGTGTTAACACTGGGGAGCAGGTGGCAATTGTCGGCGCTTCAGGGTCGGGTAAAAGTACCTTATTACATTTGCTTGGTGGTTTAGATGTGCCAAGCAGTGGGAATGTGCATATTCTTGAACATAATCTTGCACAATTGTCTGAAACGCAAAAGGGTAATTTACGTAATCAGTCTTTAGGGTTTGTTTACCAATTTCATCATTTATTGCCAGAATTTACTGCACTTGAAAATGTAGCGATGCCACTATTGATTCGCCGCACTCCACGAGAGCAAGCAGTTACAGTCGCGGGTGAAATGTTGGAAAAAGTAGGGCTAAAGCATCGCTTGGAGCATATGCCAGGTGAGTTGTCTGGAGGGGAGCGGCAGCGTGCGGCACTAGCGCGCGCAATGGTCACTTCGCCGCAATGTATTCTTGCAGATGAGCCTACAGGCAATCTTGATCGCCATACGGCACATGCGGTGTTTGATTTGCTGTTGGAAATGAATCAAACGCAAAATGTGAGTTTGGTAGTAGTGACGCATGACTTGGAACTTGCGGCAAAAATGCAGCGACGCTATAAGCTCGTTGACGGTAAGTTGGTGACGCTGTAAAGCATGATTCTTTTTGCACTGGGGTTTGTTTTAGGTGCTTTTATCCTGCAACAGATGCCAGTGTTGCCAGACCTGATATGGTCATTGGCAGTCTTACCTTTAGTCTTTATCAATGTTTGTCTTCGTCACGCGCAATTTAGATTCGTAGGTCTGTTTCGGGCGCAATTATGGATATTGATTGCACTGATATTGGGATTCTTTTGGTCTGCTGCTTTTGCTACATACCGACTTGCTGAAGCGCTGCCAGTTCATTGGCAAAATAAACCTATCGAGTTAGTGGGTGTTGTGGCTAGTGTTCCTGTATCTACAGAGCATGGTACCCGCTTTAATTTTGCTGTTGAACACATTTTGACTGCTGATGCTATTGTTCCTCAGCATCTTTCATTAAGCATTTACCGTAAGCGAGAACAGCCATCACAAGCGCATGAGCTTATGCAGCTCCCAGACTTTAAAGCAGGCCAGCGTTTGCGTGTGGTCGCTCGGCTCAAACGTCCACATAGCGTACAAAATCCACATGGTTTTGATTTTGAATCATGGTCATTGGCTGAAAATATTCGCGCAATTGGTAACATAAAAGGTAAGCCCGTAATACTTGATGCGTTCGTCTGGCGCCCACAATATGTAGTTGAGCGTATTCGTCAGATTGTGAAGCAACGCATAGCAGAAGTCTTAATTAATAAGCCATATAGCGGGGTAATACAGGCTTTAGTGATGGGTGATGATAGCCAGATTTCAGTGGCAGATTGGCAGTTGTTTTTACGCACAGGGATTACACATTTAATGAGTATCTCTGGTTTGCATATCACCATGCTGTCGGGTTTGATGTTTGTTCTGGTTAATTTTGTTTGGAGACGCATTCCCAACCTGGGTAATAAAGTCCCAACGCGAAAAGCCGCAACGTTTGCAGGAGTTCTCACTGCGCTTACTTATGCCTTAGTGGCTGGCTTTTCAGTGCCTACGCAACGCACACTCTACATGCTAATGGTGTTTGGTGTTGCATTATGGTCGGGTCGGCGGTTTGTCATTGCTCAAGTGCTCGCTTTGGCGTTGGTCATCGTGGCTTTAATTGATCCTTGGTCCGTGATTTCAGCAGGCTTTTGGTTGTCTTTTGGTGCTGTAGCACTTCTGAGCTTTGCGATGGGCGCACGCATCGCTACACCGCACTGGCTAAAAGTAGCAGTGCAAACACAGTGGGCAGTCACGATTGGAATGTTACCGCTACTGCTTATTATGTTTCATCAAGCCTCTATTATCTCGCCCGTAGCAAACGCGATTGCAATTCCATTAATCAGCTTCTTTGTCACGCCTCTGGCTTTGCTCGGTAGTTTTCTACCAATTGATTGGCCATTACATATTGCTTATTACCTGCTAGAGCGTTGTGTTATTTTTCTAGATTGGCTAAATCAATTGCCCGTGGCTGTCTGGCAACAACATGCACCTGCGCGATGGACATTAGCTCCAGCGCTAATAGGTGTGGTTTGGATGTTGTTGCCACAAGGTGTGCCGCTACGCTGGCTAGGTTTTTTTGGTTTTCTGCCTATGATGTTAATTTCCCCGATTCGACCAGCGTCAGGTGATATGAAAGTGACGATTCTAGACGTAGGGCAAGGCTTGAGTGTCGTTGTGCAGACATCAAAGCACACCTTGCTTTATGATGCTGGCGCAAAATTCAATACCCAAAGTGATGCTGGCAGTCGTGTTGTTGTGCCATTTCTGCAAGGTGAGGGCGTTCAAAAGCTTGATGGTTTTATTGTGACGCACGATGATAATGATCATAGTGGCGGTATGGGCTCTGTGTTGACCTTAATGCCAGTTGATTGGTTTGCAAGCTCGATACCTGAAACGGTAGCTATTCCTACTAATGTTGAGCGTATGAAATGCTATGCTGGTCAGAGTTGGCATTGGGATGGTGTAGATTTTGAAATGCTATACCCGAATCTAAGTGATTATGAAAATGTTGGAATTAAAGATAATGACCGAAGTTGTGTGTTGAAAATCACCAGTGAGTCAGGAAATCTATTGCTCACTGGCGATATTGAACGCAATGCTGAGTCTGCTTTAATTTCAGAAAATTCAAGCTCTTTGCCAGCTATGTTGAAAAGTGATGTCCTAGTCGTGCCGCATCATGGAAGCAAAACATCATCTACTCCCGATTTTGTTGAGGCGGTTTCTCCTAGCGTTGCTATTTTTACAGTGGGATATTTAAATCGCTTTAAACATCCACGCCCCGAAGTAATTGCGAGATATAAAGCGATTAACAGTAAGTTATATCAGTCAGATTATCATGGCGCAATAGAGTTGAACTTCAATAAGCAAGGGGCTACACCAGAAATTGCAGTGCGTAATTGGCGCGCTCAACGCAAGCGTTATTGGCATGATAAATTTTAAAATAGTGAGGTAAAGGGGTGGTTGAGGTGGCAATCATTTTTAGGTGAGGCTTGCCCAAAAGCACACGACAAGCTAAAGTATCGCTGGGCCTGATTTTAGGCATTTGTTACAGTATTTTATTTGGTATTGATTTAAGGGGAATTTCACTGTGTGGGAAATCATTATAGCTGCTGGTTGGCCTATCTGGCCGCTTGTTATTGCGTCAGTGATTGCTGTTGCAATTATAGGTGAGCGTAGTTTTGCATTGCGCGAAAGTATTGTGTCCCCTCAAAACCTATTGCCGGAGTTGCAAGCTTGGCTTGCTAAAGGTGGTATCACAAAAGATACGATTACTCGCTTAGAGCAGCACTCATTGTTGGGTCGTGTGTTTGCAACCGCACTTGCTAATGCTAAAAATTCACGCGAAGTAACCAAAGAGTCTATTGAAGAAACAGCACGTGCAGTTGCACATCAAATGGAAAAATATCTTTCTACACTAGGCACCATTGCAACAGTCTCACCATTGTTAGGGTTGCTCGGTACTGTAATCGGTATGGTTGAGTTGTTTGGTGCATTTACTACGCAAGGGCATGATGTTGCACAATTCGCACGTGGTATTTCAATCGCCCTATATAACACTGCCGCAGGTATTGTAGTAGCGGTGCCAGCGATGATTGCTTACCGTTATTTCCGTACTAAAGTAGATGCTTTGCTCATTGAAATGGAGCAACAAGCCATTAAGTTAGTCGAAATCATTCACGGCGAACGTCAGTAATTTAGCACGATAGATAAAGGGAAGCGCCAAATGGATTTTCAACGTGGAAAAAAACACGAAGAACTTGAAATCAACTTTATTCCGTTGATTGATGTATTGTTGGTGATTATTATTTTCTTAATCGTCAGTGCAACATTTTCACGTACTAACGAACTACAAATCAATCTACCAACAGCCGAGGCAAATGCACCTCAGGATAAACCGTTAATGATAGAAGTGGCAGTTGATGCAACGGGAAAATATCTGATTGATGGCAAGCCGTTGGCTGATGCGTCGGTTTCCGCAATTAGTGTAGCACTACAGGCTGCAGCTAAAGCTGGCAATGAAGAGCCAACTATTGTCATTAACGCTGATGCTAATGCTACGCATCAGTCTGTCGTTAATGTGATGGAGGCATCACGTGTTGCTGGGTACACAAGAATTACATTCGCCACACAAGTGCAGTCTGGGTCTTGAGTCTTATAACCTCAATCCAGTACGTTTCCTATTAATTCTTATCGACGTTAGCTCATGTCGAATTCAAATCTAAAAAAATCTAAATCTAAAACGCACGATGTCGCGCATATATCAAACGCAAAAGCTTTATATTTGCGTTTGTTCCGCTATGCGTGGCATTACAAATATGTGTTCATGCTGAGTATTCTCGCACTGGTTTTATTGGCTGGGAGCAATACTGCGTTTCTTGCGCTCATTAAACAAGTGACGGATGAAGGTTTTGTAAAAAAATCAGCCGATAAGGCAATACTTTTACCATTGATGATTGTTGCGCTGATGGTAGCAAGAGGTATTGCTGGGTTTGTTTCATCTTATTGTATGCGTGTGGTTGCGCGCCGTGTGGTTGAAGACTTTCGTAAGGAAATGTTTTCTAAATTAATGCTGTTGCCAGTACATTATTTTGATGCAAGGTCGGCAGGGTCTATTGTTTCTAAATTTACCTATGATGTAGAACGGCTTTCAACAGCTACCACCCGTTCATGGATGAACGTGTTGCGTGATTTGTTGACAGTGATAGGTTTAATTGGCTATATGCTCTATCTTGATTGGCGACTGACGCTCATTTTTGCAGCCGTCCTTCCTTTTATTGCGTTGTATTTGAAAAAAATGACGCCAAAATTAAAGAAAAATGCAAAGCAGGTGCAGTTTAGCGTGGGTGAAATGACCAAGTCTGCTGAAGAGGCGATTGCAGGCCAGCGAATCGTTAAGATTTTTGGCGCACAAGATTTTGAATATAGTCGTTTTTCTCAAATTGTTTCTAATAACCGGAAAATTGAATTGCGCGTAGCGCGCATAGCAGGTTTGAGTAGTTTTATTGTCGAGCTATTTGCCGCGATGGCCTTAGGGTTGGTTATTTATTATGCGATGGGTAACTTTAGTGTAGGTGAGTTTGCTGCCTTTGTTGGTGCGTTACTCATGCTTATTTCTCCAATTAAGCACATCGCTGCCGCTAATGAAGACTTGCAAGTTGGTTTAACCGCTGCACAAAGTATTTTTGATGTGATCGATAGTCAGCCAGAAATGGATCAAGGAGCGCTGACGTTAGATCGAGCAAAAGGTGATATTGAGTTTAAAAATGTTACTTTGCAGTATGAAGATACGCCAAAGCCAGCATTGGATAACTTAAGTTTTGCTATTAAGGCTGGGGAGAAAATTGCTTTAGTCGGGCGCTCAGGCGGCGGTAAAACCTCGCTAGTAAATTTACTCCCGAGGTTTTATGAGTTGCAGCAAGGTGTGGTATTGCTAGATGGTATTGATTGCCACGATATCCAGCTTAAAAATTTGCGTCAGCAATTTGCGCTAGTTAGCCAAGATATTATTTTATTCAACGATACTATTTTCAATAATATTGCGTATGGTGTATTGCGTAATGCCACCGAATCAGAAGTAATTGCTGCAGCTAAAGCCGCTAACATCTGGGAGTTTGTCCAGCAATTACCAAATGGCTTGCAAAATGAAATCGGTGATCGCGGCGTGAAGTTATCTGGCGGTCAGCGTCAACGACTTGCCATTGCGCGCGCTATTCTAAAAAATGCCCCAATTTTATTGTTGGATGAAGCCACTTCAGCCTTAGACACGGAGTCTGAGCAACGTGTGCAACAGGCGATGGACGCACTAATGCTTAATCGTACGAGTATCGTGATTGCACACAGGTTAAGCACCATCGAAAATGCAGACCGCATTATGGTGATGGAGCATGGTCATATCGTTGAAGTTGGCTCGCATGATGAACTGATGAAGCTTGATGGATATTACGCAAAGTTATATCACAAGCAGTTTAGCGTCTAAGTGTGACTTAAATGGCTAATTGGTTGCAAAAGCAGTGGCTCACTTTTACGCTGTGGCATTTGTTGCTTTTGCCTATTTCTTGGTTGTTTTTGATAGTCATCACTTTAAGAAGGTTGTTATATAAAAAAGGCTTGCTTCACAGTTCCCGTCTGAATGTTCCAGTTATCGTTGTCGGAAACATCAATGTAGGTGGTGCTGGCAAAACGCCTTTAGTCATATGGTTGGCGGAGCAACTAAAGCTATCTGGCTATAAGCCAGGTATTATTAGTCGCGGGTATGGGAGCAGTTTGGTCGGAGTAGCGTCTGTATCTCTTGATAGCGACCCTTCTGCTGTTGGAGATGAGCCTGTGTTGATTGCTATGCGCACAGCATGTCCTGTGTTTGTCGGGGCTAAGCGTGTAGAGGTTGGACTTGCACTTTTAAAAGCGCATCCCGAGTGCGATATTGTTATTAGTGATGATGGTCTACAGCATTACGCATTGCAAAGAGATGTCGAGTTGGTGGTCTTTGATAGTGTGAAAGGTTTTGGTAATGGGGCTCTTTTACCAGCAGGACCTTTGCGTGAGCCTATAAGCAGATTAAAAACGGTCGATGTTATTGTTGGTAATGGGCTTCAGTCGGGTGTAAGTCAGGGTGTCACACGCGTGCCTATTGAAATGCAATTGAAGGCAAGTACCTTCTACAACCTTAATAACCGTCAATTAGAATTAAGCCCAGCCGAATTTGCAGGAAAATCCATGACGGCAGTTGCAGGTATCGGCAATCCTGAACGATTTTTCCTCCAGTTAAAGGCGATGGGTTTGCATTTTAGATCTAAAGCATATAATGATCATTATCAATACTGCGCTCAAGACTTTGAAGATATCGACACGGATATCGTCGTAATGACGGAGAAAGATGCTGTTAAATGTACCTCATTTGCACGACCTAACTTTTGGGTGTTGCCAGTTAGGGCGGAAATTGATAGGCAGCTATTGACTGATGTATTAAACAAACTAGATAAATTGAGAAATTAAATGGACGTAAAACTTTTACAGATTTTGGTCTGCCCAGTGACAAAAGGCCCTTTGGTTTATAACAAAGCGACGAATGAACTGATTTCTAAATCAGCGCGTTTGGCATACCCAGTGCGGGATGGCATTCCTGTTATGCTAGAAGATGAGGCACGTAAACTGGCGGATGATGAAGAAATTGCATAATTCATCACAAGCTGTACCTGAGTTTTATGTGGTAATACCTGCGCGCCACGCGAGTACCAGGTTGCCAGGTAAGCCTTTGCTAGATATTGCAGGAAAACCGATGGTGGTTTGGGTGGCTGAACGTGCCTTGCTTAGTGGTGCTAAACAAGTAATAGTCGCGACAGACGATGTACGCATAGTTGATGCAGTGAGTCAGTATGGGCGCGCCGCAGTAATGACCAATGCAGAGCATGTCAGTGGAACGGATCGTATTGCAGAGGTTGCATCCATTAAAGGTTGGCATGATGATGCGATTATCGTCAATGTGCAGGGGGATGAACCACTAATAGATGCTAAGCTTATTGTTGAGGTTGCGACGGCCTTATCTACTAATACTGAAGCAGTAATGGCAACGGCATGTCACGCTATTCATGATAAGTCCGACTTTACCAATCCAAACGTTGTTAAAGTTGTGATGGATGTAAATGGAAATGCTATGTACTTTAGTAGAGCGCCGATTCCATATCCTAGAGATACTTTCGCTCAAGATGAGGTGCTTGCAGAAGGTATCCCTGCTTATCGACATATTGGCATTTATGCTTATCGCGCTAGTTTTTTAAGGCAGTACGCAAGTCTTGCACCTCCCGCAATTGAGCAATATGAATGTTTAGAGCAACTTCGTGTGCTATATCAAGGCTATAAAATAGCGGTCACCATCTCTGATAATGCGCCTGCTGCGGGTGTAGATACAGAAAGTGATTTGGTGCGTGTTCGTGCGTTAATGGGTTAAATTTAACTAAGTTACTAATATATATAGATATTGCCAGATATCGTTAAATATACAGTCGGTATTTATCATAATTTCTCTCAATAGTTCTTGCAGAAGTCATCTACCTTTGCTATAGTCTCACCTCTCGACGCAACATGTATTAAGTGATGTCGAGCCGGACGCGGGATGGAGCAGTCTGGCAGCTCGTCGGGCTCATAACCCGAAGGTCACAGGTTCAAATCCTGTTCCCGCAACCAAGTATTTATGGCGTGTTATATAAGTTAATTTTAATTAGTAAATATTACGAAATTAAGGTTGACGAGCGATAAAAGCTCTGTATAATGCGCACCTCGTTAACGCAAAGCGTAACGACGGCAACAAAAAGTTCTTTAACAATATAACAACTGATAAGTGTGGGTGC
>JAUXNQ010000058.1 GCA_030682715.1 Methylotenera sp.
TAGCGTTTCGGAAATCAAGAAAAGTGGGCGAAAGGCATCCTTAGGCAGGGGTTGCTTTGAATTGACAGATCGTCTGCACAGTGGACACTTCAGTAAAAATCAATCATTTTTCGTGGGGAAAAGCCTTATGCTTATAGCCGCGACCATAGGGCTGTTTATGGACAATATATACATTTAAACAAATGATAGAAAATCATTTACAACTTTTGCCTTCTAACTATTGTGGCGCCCAAATTTACCTGAATGAAGGAAGCCAAAAATGAAGAAAAGTGTACATGTCCAGAACCATGTTAGTGTGGATTGCGATGAAAATCAGTTTCGGGTGACAATAAACTCCCCCGTGGTATTTACCATGCCGAACATCGGCGTAAACCGCAAGTTATTGGTAATCTTATTGCGTCTTTTAGTGGGAATCGATGGAAAGAGTGTCCTAACCTTTCACCAGATAGCGATTTTACTTGGCTATCCTGATCGGAGAAACATCAATAACTTTTGGCGTGAATTTCAAGCTCATAACTGCAATATTCTGGAGTATCTGAGCAGGAAGGTCGAATTGCTAAAGTATATTGACCTGATTCAGAAGTTTGTTCTCCAGAACCTGCTGTTACCTTTGAATTTAATGTATCAGATATTCACCGCTCAGCACACGATTAAAATGTCTTATCCCACTTTCTGCAAGTATGTGGGTCAGATAGATGGAGCCGCCGTAGCAAAGCAAGCCCGGACACTATTTTGGGAAAAAACAAGCAATGGAGATGTCGTTAGTCTTTTGCGGATATTAGCCGATCAGCATAATGTTCCGGTAATCTGCGATCAGCTTCTGGAGCACACCAAAACTATTGGGACCCAACCCAAGCAAGCAAGCACAGCCAGGTTTCCACTAAATATGCAGCGCCAGAATCTTTGTCTTATGGTGCACTATCTCATTGGCAAAGGTATGAATCAAAGTACCATAGCAATGCTGTTAAACACAAGTAAGGCAACCGTTTCAAATTTATGGCATGAAATTGGGGACTTACAGAGCATCATCTTGAATTCCATTGGCAAATGGAGCGGCAAGATCAGCATTGATGAGAAGTTTCTCAGGTTAGAAGGCATTCCCTACTACATCATCACGATAGTGGACTTCATAACGGGAATACCACTATACCTGAATCTATTCAGAAACACCAGGAAAGAATCTTACGAAGCTTGTTTCAGAGCATTCCACCTGATCTACAAGAAACCGCCCACATTGATTGTCAGCGATGGAAGCCAAGCTCTGGCAGC
>JAUXNQ010000060.1 GCA_030682715.1 Methylotenera sp.
TGTTAGCGGCGGTCTAAACCCGCGTAAATCTGGCGGCGGTAAGTGGTGACGGAATTTGGTGACGTAATCCGGTGTTCATTTCTGGTGGCGGATTCTGGGTGCGGTTTTCGGTGCTGAGCTTGCCAACAACAAGGGCCCCGTCAGGGGCCCTTGTTGTTGGCGCGGGATACTCGTTGGCGCTCAGAACGGTAAGTCCGTGTCAAAGTCTTCCAGTGAATCAGTGGTCACGCGCTGCGCACGCAGCAGATCCTGGATGACCCCTCCGTAATGGGTCCAGACGCGATCGCGCAGATCATCGAGCAACTCCATCACCGCCATGGCTTGTTCCGGTGTCCAGGTGTCGTCCACCGCGAATGGCAGCCCTTGGCGCAGTCCTGAAGGCGGATGCCACGGTTTCATACGGTCTCCTTTGAAGGCTTGCGCTTTACCGTGCGCGCCCGGGCATGTTCTTGCGCCTCCTTGTGCCGGTACGAGTTGCCCTTGATGCCAACAATTTCGGCGTGGTGAACTAGGCGGTCCACGAGGGCGACCACGCAGGCCGCGTTGGGGAACACTTCGCCCCACTCGGCAAAGGACTTGTTCGTGGTGATCAGCGTGCTCTTGTGCTCGTGGCGCCGGCTGATCAACTCGAACAGCAGATCGGCATACCGGCTGGAATACGACAGATACCCGACCTCATCAATGACCAGCAGCGCGGGTCTGGCGTAGTGGCGCAGTCTTGTACGCAGTGCCGAATCGCTGTCCAGGCTGGCCAACTCGCCCAGCAGCTTGCCGGCGGTGGTGAACATGACGGTGTGCCCTTGCAGCACCGCCTGATGTGCAATGTTCTGGGCAATGGTTGTCTTGCCCACGCCAGAAGGGCCCACCAGGATGGCATTGCTGGCACTGTGCAGGAACTGCAGCGTCATCAGCTCGCTCACGCTGGCCTGGTCAATCTGCTCGGGCCAGCTCCAGTCGTAATCCACCAAAGGTTTGAAGCGCCCGATGCGCGCACTGTGCAGCCGGCGCTCCATGGAGCGGCGACTTCTCTCGTGCTCCTCCCAGTCGAGCAACATGCCCACCCAAGGCTCTGTGCAGCAGGTATCCCAGTGGGACAGCACCCCGTGTAGTTGCAGCGCCTGGGCTCGGAGTTTGAGTGTGGCCGAATCAGTTGCTGGCATCGTCACCCTCCTGCGTGAGGCGGTCATAGCCGTCCAGGCTGTGGGGGCGCACGGCGATGTCGCGCGCGCGCACCTGCGCAGACAGGGCCACGCCCAGCGGGGGCGGGGTTTGCTGCTGGCTCTTGCTCTGACGCTGGCGCTGCAGCGCCAGACGAACCGCATGGGGGTGCGGCACACCGCGGCTCATGGCGTCCGTGACGGCGGCCATCATCTGCGTGCGTCCATACACGTCCAGGAGCTCCTGCAACTCACGGGCGATCCGCCCCAACGGCTCACCCCGCTTGGCCGCCTCTGTCAGCAAATCCTGCACCTGAGGAAGCGCGTGTACCAGGCGGTCCGTGTCGCGGTGCGCTCGCGCGCCTCGCTTGTGCTGCACCAGGTCCTGCACATGGGCCTCGATCTCGATCTGCTGAGCCTTGTCCCAGCAACGCGGGTGCGAGGCCAGCGCCTGCTGGCCGTCCAGAATACGCACCTCACGCAAGCTGGCGTGCACGGTGAGGCTGCGCTGAACGTGGGTGTGGGGGATGGAATAGTCGTTCAGATCGAACCGAACGTAGGGTGTCTTGGCCGCTGTAACGCCGCGGATCTCATCGCAACAAAACGGTGTGGCCGGGATGTCCATCAGGTGCGAGCGCTCTTGGTCAAAGGCCTGCTGCACCGACAGCTGGGAGTCCTCGGGGCAGCGCCGAGCGCTGGCAGGACCAGCCACCCAGGCA
>JAUXNQ010000003.1 GCA_030682715.1 Methylotenera sp.
CACTTTCAGTGGCTTAACATCGCCTTGCGAGTTAGCCTACACCGCAACCAAAGGTTGTCACAACCTCACTGTATAATCGCATACTATCTTGGCTTCTGCATTCAGTGCGCCTTAGGCGTTAAGCCGAGCTGCTTCAGCAGCTGTCTTAACGGACACGCCCATTGCGGGTGCACTTTATCTCGCTCGGAGACTTAATTCCGCGTTTCCCTAAATTGAGCCCGCCCCCTTTTATTCAAGTAAGTGAGTACTTTAATATTTATCATGTTTTTTTGGAGTGATTGATAAAGTTAAGATACCTCTTAATAGATTGACCTCTTCTTTTTCTAGCTTTGCGCGAGCGTAAATGCGACGTATGCGCTCACTGAGTTTTTTTGGGGCGGTGGGGTTGAGATAGCCGATTTTAATCAGGGTGTCTTCTAAATGAGCATAAAAACCTTCAAGCGCTTCGTTGGTGGCGAGCTCTGGTTGGTTGGTAGCTACCTCCAGTTTGCCATCTAATATAGCCATGCGGATTTCGTAAGTCATGACTTGCACTGCAGCTGCTAGGTTGAGTGATGAGTATTCTGGATTAGCTGGAATCATGGCAAGTAATTGGCAGCAATCAAGCTCTGCGTTGGAGAGGCCGCTCATTTCTGTGCCAAATACAAGGGCGATAGGTTGATTTTGTGCGATAGTGACTGCACGCTCTGCGGCTTTACGCACGTTCACTAGCTCGTGTGAAATTTGTCTTTTTCGTGCGCTCATGCCTATGGCTAATACGCAGCCAGTAAGGGCCTCTTGCAGGGAGCTACAAACAGTTGCAGATTCAAGTAAGTCAGCAGCGCCTGTAGCGAGCGCAGTGGCTTGGGGGTCAGGGAATTGTAGTGGATTAACCAAGTATAAATGGTTTAAGCCCATGGTTTTCATGGCGCGTGCTGTAGAGCCAATATTACCAGGGTGGCTGGTTTGGCATAAAACGACACGAATGTTATTGAAAATGTTTTGTTTATCCACTTGGCTGGCCTAAATTGTTAAAAATTATTCACTTAGCGAACCTTAATTTGATATAAGAATTTGGTATTAAGGTCGATAAAAGCTAAAATAGCATTTTATCAGTTCTTTTAGAAAATCTATTCATGCATCCAATGCTATCTATCGCAGTAAAAGCCGCTCGTGAAGCGGGACGTATTATTAACAGAGCCTCGCAAGATGTAGGTTCTATCAGTGTACAAACTAAAAACTATAATGATTTTGTCAGTGAAGTGGACAGGTCAGCCGAGCAGGCGATTATTGATGTATTAAAAGATGCGTATCCTGACCATGGTTTTTGGGGTGAAGAAAGTGGGCATGATAACCATGAAGCCGATAACATTTGGATTATTGACCCATTAGATGGTACGACCAATTTTTTACATGGTTTCCCACAATACTGCATTTCTATTGCTTTACAGCAAAAGGGAGTACTTACTCAGGCAGTGATTTACGACCCAGTTCATAATGATTTGTTTACCGCAACCAAAGGTCGCGGTGCATTTTTAAATGATAAGCGTATTCGTGTAACTAACCGTAGTAAATTGCAGGATTCACTGATTGCGACTGGTTTTCCATTCCGTGACTTTACGCACTTAGATACTTACTTGGGCATGTTAAAAGACATGATTAAGAAAACGACAGGCATCCGTCGTCCAGGTTCTGCTGCATTAGATTTAGCTTATGTTGCTGTAGGTTGGGTCGATGGTTTCTTTGAAATTAACTTATCAGCTTGGGATATTGCTGCGGGTGGCCTCATTGTGCAAGAAGCTGGTGGCATCGTGGGTGACTTTGAGGGTAACGAGAGTTGGATAGAAACGGGCAACATTGTGGCAGCTAACCCAAAAGTGTTTGCACAAATGTTGCAGACCTTGAATCCTCATTTAACAGATTCACTTAAAACGCCTAAAAACGCTTAATTCATTAAACGCTTTTATTTGATGTTTTCAATGCGCCTGCCATTTTTGGTAGGCGTTTTTATTGTAAATTCACGATCTTAATATTGATTCAACAATACTGCTGTATCAATATAAAATTAGTTATCCTTGTATATTTAGTTATCCCAGTACAAGCGTAAATCTTAAGATAACCTCATTAGCAGCTTTGCAATCGGGCAGAATTGCCTTGTTTTAAAATGGAATTTCAATATGAATAATAAAGTAAATAGCCATACTAATTTGCTGGAGCAGGTGTTTGAGCAATATGCGCATCATGATGATGCACCAAGGTTAATTGCAGATTTATTTGCTCAGATTCGACCAGAAAAACCTGAGCAAACAGATTCTGCGGTTAAATCAATTCAGGCACTTTGTTACTTACTGAGTACAGATGCTGAAAGAGCGCGTCAGCTTAGAGGCGCTATTTTATTGTTATTGAGCGTTTATAACCCACTCTCGCTTTTTTTAATTGCACGGCACTCAGTATTTACGGGGTTTTTCTCCGAGATGCGGAGAAGAATCTCCCATAAGATTCTGCCAGAGGCGATAGACGGTGATTATCTCGTTGATTTGTTTGCAACTTTCTTCACAAAAACGACTGATGAGTTATGGGTGAATGCTGTGCCAGATGATGTATGGTCGCAGCTGATTAAAGTAATGCGGTTTGATTTGGCAGATAAGGCGCAGATTTTATCTTGTCAGCAAAATTTGTTCGCGGCGTCGCAAGTGCTTTCATATCGGACAGCTGCACTTGGATTAGAACCCGAGTTATTGCGCAATTATCCTGAGCTAGAGCAACATAGTTCGCCATTTATTATGCAGCAAGCTGAGTTGGCTGAGTTTATGGGGGCGCAGGATGTAGACGATGCGCATACTGATATTAAGCATATTTTGGTGATGCTGGATCAGTGCAAGGCGATTGTCGCTAAAGTCAGAAGGAATAGCGCGCTCACAGGGACTAGCATTCATCTCACGCAGTTATTACAGCGCATATTAAGACAGATCGAACGGTTAGAGGAGTTGCTCAGTATTTTGCATTGCTTTCAGCATGGGCAATCTGCTGATGCGGTGATTGTGAAGTTGTTTAAAGACTTGGTTTACAGTGAATGCCATAAGAATGACCTCCATGAGTATTGGCAGGAAAGTATGGAGGTAATGGCGGTGCGTGTGACTGAGAACGCAAGCCGTGCTGGCGAGCATTACATTACAGAAAATCGCAGTGAGTACTTTGCGCTGATGCGTTCAGCGATGGGAGCAGGGGTGATTATTGCCATGATGGCAATGTTTAAAATTGTGTTGGCTAAACAGCACTTTGCACCGCTAGCCGAGGCTATTTTCTTTAGTTTGAATTACGGTATCGGTTTTATGTTGATACATATATTTCATTTTACGGTAGCGACAAAGCAGCCCGCCATGACGGCTGCTGCGATTGCGGCCACGATTGATAATGCTTCGGATGGCAAAACTAAAGATATGCATAATTTAGTGGCTACCGTGACTAATACGATGCGTAGCCAAGTAGTCGCGATTTTTGGTAACGTGGTGGTGGCGATTCCCGTTGCAATGTTGTTGTCCTGGGCTGTGCTTTATTTGTCTGGTCAAGATTTTGTGACACCAGAAAAAGCACATAAATTATTGAGTGATATTCATCCTTTTACTAGTGGTGCATTCTTTTATGCAGCCATTGCAGGTGTTTGTTTATTTTTATCAGGCTTGATTGCTGGCTATCACGATAATTTGGCGGTGTATAACAAGATTCCACAGCGTTTAAAAGCGATTAAATGGTTGCAAAGACTTTTGGGCGTGGAACGCTTAGCGCGCGTTGCGCATTACGTAGAGCATAATTTAGGGGCGCTTGCAGGTAACTTCTATTTTGGCTGCTTATTAGGTGGCATGGGTGCTTTTGGGTTGTTGCTAGGTCTGCCTATTGATATTCGGCATATTGCATTTTCATCCGCTTTTGTGGGTTTTGCCAGTTTTGGGTTGGAGTTTATGCTGACTTGGCAAATGGTTGCTTATGCTGCGTTAGGGCTCGCTTTAATTGGTTTAGGTAACTTGATGGTGAGTTTTGGATTAGCACTTTATGTGGCCATGAAGTCTAGAAAAGTTCGGTTTAATGGATGGCGCTTACTATTACGTAATTTAGGCAGTCGACTCAATCAACATCCTGCTGAGTTTATATTTCCACCAAAAGACTTAATGCCAGAAACATTAGTTAGCGAGACTGAACCAGAAGTTTAATAAATCTTGGTGAGTATGTGTTTTTTGGGAAATGCTTGCGGCAAGAGCTAGCAGGGGAATGACAGTTTTAAAGCTGCCATCCCTTACCTGACTAGTACACCTTATCAGTTGCACTAGTGCATATCCATTTATTAGTTAAAGACTATCCCAATGCCCATTGCTGTAATCAGCAGTCCTTAGTTTAGTGCTTGGCTTTTTAGTGTTGCCGAGTGGTGGTTTTGGAATCGGACGTATTTTAACTACGTTGTCAGGATGTGTTAGATGATGCGTTAGATGTTGCTCATCTATAAATTGCCCATCTAGCTTAAACACGCTGACTGCGTCAGCTAGTGCACTTGCTTGTTCTAATAGCGATTGTGCAGCAGCGGTAGCTTCTTCTACAAGTGACGCGTTTTGTTGTGTGGCTTCATCCATGCTGGTCATGGCTGCGTTGACTTGATTTATTCCTGCGCTTTGTTCTGTGGATGCTGCTGCGATTTCACTAATGATGTCTGCCACCTGTTTAACTGAAGAGACAACTTCTTCCATGGTTTTACCAGCGTTTTCAACCTGTTTTGTCCCTTCGTAGGTTTTGCTCACAGAGTCATTGATCAGGTCTTTGATTTCTTTAGCGGCACTAGCTGAGCGTTGTGCTAGGCTTCTTACTTCACCTGCAACAACCGCAAAGCCGCGACCTTGTTCACCAGCTCTTGCGGCCTCAACCGCAGCATTGAGCGCGAGAATATTGGTCTGGAACGCAATGCTGTCAATCACGCTGATAATATCTTCAATTTTTCGTGCACTTTCGTTAATGGCTGTCATGGTCACTACTGCATCTGAAACGACACTGCCACCTTTGATGGCAACCCCTGAAGCATTGAGTGCTAATTGATTAGCGCGTTTTGCGTTATCTGCATTTTGTTTAACGATAGAGGCTAATTCTTCCATGCTAGCCGCAGTTTCTTCTAAGCTAGCGGCTTGCTTCTCTGTTCGAGATGAGAGGTCGTTATTGCCAGATGTGATTTCTGCGGCTGCGGTATTAATGGTTTCTACTGATGCTTTCACAGTAGCGATAGGGCTAACGATCATCTCTAATGTTTCGTTAACACCTTCTACTATCTTTCTAAAATCTCCTGAATGCGTATTTGCATCAACACGTACAGAAACTCTGCCGTCATGTGCTGCATTTGAAAGGATGTTTACATCACTCACCAATGCATTAATCGCAGTGATGCATGTGTTGAGGTTGTCTTTAATGTGATTAAAGTCGCCATTGAAGTTTGCAGTGATTTTCTCTGGAATTTCACCACGTGCTATGTGATCTAAATTGTTTGCAGCAATATTAAGCGGTGTAACAATCGCATCCAGTGTTGCGTTAAGACCTTCAATCACTTTACGGTATTCACCAAGATGTTTTGTGCTGTCCGCACGTGTTGTTAAGGTGCCTGCTTCTGCACTATTTGCCAATAAGTTTGCATCAGCAACCAACGCTTTAATGGCAAGGCCACAAGCATTTAGATTATTTTTAATGATATTGAAGTCACCTTGGTAGCGGTCGGTAATTTCGTCTGGAATGATGCCTTTTGATAAACTATCCACATAATTTGCCGCCATGTTAAGTGGCGTGATGATGGCATCTAATAGCTCGTTAATGCCGCTGCTAATGTCTCTAATCACGCCATCAGGTAGTGTATTGGTGTCGATGCGTTTGTTGAGATTACCTGCGACTGCTTGCTGGATAAGCTCGGCTACATTTTTTTCAGCAATCACTCCAGCGGTACGATCGTTCCATTGCGTCATTTTTCCTAATGTATAACCGTCTGTTTCATCATATACGTTATTAATCACCAACTGTAGGTGGTGGTCTGCCATCGTTGTATCTATTACCTTTTGTGTATTAATTTCACCGTTAAATTGCTCACGATCAGTATCGCTTTCCAAATATTGGTCTAGGCGCTCGCCCATCATCGTGGCTGATGTGAAGTCTGGATGATGTTTGCTGATGCCTGCACTCATGTTGTCAAATAATGTTTTTGCGGCATTGTTCATATAGATGAGGTGGTTATCTTTATTCGACAATGTGACGGCGATTGATGCCTGATCTAACGTGGCTTTAATCCGGTGTATATTACTTACGGTTTCTTTATGGTCAAAATCAAGTCTAGCTTTGAGTGCATGATACGCATCTGCTACATCGGTTAATTCATCGCGATGATCTGACCTAGGCACGAGCTTGTTATTCATTTCCTCAGCACTTTCACGCAAATTGCTACCGATAGCACGTAAGCGTGGGATGATAGATCGATTGAGGTTAAAGCCAAGTAGTCCGCATATCATTAGCGCAATAATAATAAATGCAATTGCGTAATTTCTATGTTGTATATAGTTAAGCTGAGTGGTTTCATATTCAGTAGCAACACCAGCATAGTGCAGATTAATCAGTTGGTTGAGGCTTTCTGTTAGTGGGTCAATCGCTTTGTAAACATCTGAAGTGTTAAAGGTCATGAGCCGTTCAATATCGTCACTACGAATAATCCCTTGTAGCAAAACAGCAGCCTCTAAGGCTGTTTCAAATAAAGGCTGAATATCTTTTGCTAATTGCGACTCAGCTTCATCATGAGGACTGGCTAAATACTCTTTCCACTGCTTATCTAATACCAGCAAAGCCTCATCAACACTAGCTGCCGCGTCGCTAGAGGCAATGATGCCTCTTTGTAGTTTTTGAGCAGTGCTGACGATATTGGTGCTGTACATGTCATTGATGATCTTTAACTGCTTCAATGGTAAGACTCTGTTCTTGTAAACCTTTTCTAACCCATTGTTACTTTCTTTTATGCCTGATACACCGCTAAAGCCAAGCATAGAAGTCGTTAACGCGACCATGATAAAAATGCATGCAATTTTATTGCTTATCGTTATACGGTTGCTAAAGTCTTTAATTTTTCTAAATATTGCGGTATGCCAACGTTCTTCATGCTTGATTGCGCGGTAATGTGCGCTGGCTTTTTCAATCTGTTCTTGGCTTGCTTTTTTGCTGATGGATATATAACCAACCACTACGCCATTTTCACGTATCGCTGTGACGCAAGAGTAAACCCAAAAATGGTCACCATTTTTACAGAGCCCTAGTTCTACGCCAATCCAAGGTTTTTTTGCTTGAAGGGTCTTCCAAATGTCAGTTAGCACTTCTGACGGCATATCTGGGTGATGGATAAAATTCTGTTTTTCACCAATTAAGTCTTGCTCAGTAAAGCCGCTAATTTCCGTAAAGTCGTGGTTGATGTAAGTGATTTTTCCCTCTAAATTAGTTTTTAAGACGATGGAAACTGATTCATTAATATCTCGTTCACTTTGCGTTAATGTGATATTTTTTTTCATTACAAACCTTTTTAATTATCTGGATAACAAATATTGAGTAGATCTTATGGATGATGGCTGGGTTACTTATTTACATTGCCAATCTTTCCGTGATGTTTTTTGTGGCTATGCTGCCATTTCTACCATGGACTCTTGAGGGCTACGGCGTTCTATAAAAAGGCTGTTGCCTGCAATTGCCTTGGCTTGTTTTTTTGCATTAACACAAGCAGTTGAAACCTCGTGGTGCGAGTGATAAAGGGTGGAATCCACAATGAGTGCGCCAATAGAGAGGCTGATGAATGGATGAAAGCGTTGATCACCCTGTCGGTCTTGCGTGGTAATGCCACCATTGCGTTGATCTTGTGATGAGTAAAACGATGGGAATGTTTGGGCAATATGAGTGAGCAATGTATTGCAGCGACTTTCCCAGTTTTTGCTTTGAAAAAGCACGATAAAATCGTCACCACCAATATGTCCAACAAAGTCATATGGGCCACATGCTTCGGAGAGCAGTTGACCCGTTTTTTGAATGACTTCATCACCTTTTTTATAGCCATACACATCGTTAAAGGGCTTGAAGTGATCCAAGTCGCAGTAACACGCTACAAACTGAGTGCCAGATTGCAGCAGGCTATCGATTTGCTCACTAATCGGCACATTGCCAGGCAGTAAAGTTAGTGGGTTGGCATATCGTGCAGTATCAATCTGCATTTTGGTAATGAGTCTAAGCAAGTCATGACCACTTGCCATGCCGATATATTGGGTGTTTTCTGTAATGATGAACCCAGCAGAAAGATGGTGCGGTTTGCTTTGCAATATTAAGTCACTGAGGTCTTTAAGACTGGTATCTTTGTTTACGATTAGGGCAGATTTGTCCATCATCATTTCACATGGGCGCTGCCCATATAACTCCCGACGATAAGGGCGTGCATAATCGTTAATCATGACTGAGCGACTAATCAGCCCAACAGGTTTGCCATCTAGCACTACTGGGATGGAGTAAAGCTCAGTGTTTTCGTCGAACATTTTAAACACATCTTCGTTATGGCATGTCGGGCTAACAGGCGCAAAGTGTTTAAGTAGTTTTTCGACAGTGGCTCTATTTTGTAATAGATTCTCACGTTCTATTTCAAATCTAACCAGTGGACTAGTGATTTCAGATGAGGCCTGATGTAACGGCTCAGCAAGCGGTCTGGCAATGTGATAGCCTTGGCTGTAGGCAATGCCTAAGTCTCTAATTGCCATTAGTTGTTCATGGGATTCTATTCCCTCCGCGATCACTTTAGCGCCTGTTTTAGCCGCTATTTCTTGTATCGAGCGTGCAAACTGTAGCTTGACCGGATCTAAATGAATGTTTTGCGTAAAGTGTTTATCAATTTTTACGTAATCAGGGCGAATCTCTGACCATAAGCGCAAGCCAGAAAAACCTTCACCTAGGTCATCAATGGCAATTTCAAACCCCATATTTCGATAGTGGTGGGTTGCATCACGCATGAGCTGGTAATCAAGTGTTTGGGTGTTTTCTGTTAATTCAATAATGACTTGGTTGGGCTGTAGGCCAAGCGCGTCTATGTATTTAAGCGTTTCGCCTGATTTTGAGTACCGTTGTAATAAGATGTCAGGGCTGATATTAAGAAATATTTTTCCTGGGAGTTTGAGCCTGGCAAAAGATTCAAGCACAGTGCGACGAGAAAGATATTCCAACTCAGCCACTAAGTCACATTTTCTCGCCATAGCAAACAAGGCCAATGGTGAGTGAAGCACGCTATTGACTGGCCCTCTGATTAAGCCCTCGTAGCCAATGAAATTGCTTTGTTGCATATCGAGTATTGGTTGAAAAACAGCGGTTAGTTGTTTTTCTTTAACAATGTCATGCAAGTGTAGGCAGATGGCTTCATGAGATGTGGCACCAAGTTCTGTTATCCATATCTGATCATTCACTATACTCATATAGACCTCTTTTTGTCTTATTCTGAGTGTGGATGGTGACTGACTAATGTGACATAAAAGTGACAGTTTGATGAATATTATTAGTGCGTGGAATAAGAGCGGTGTGCAACTGTGCTTTAATTTTTGTGCTATTCAGTTAAATTAATAAAACTTAATTTTAAAATTTTACTATTCATTGGGCTTCATATGGGCTACAAACTTTCCCGCCCTAATTTCTTTACACTAAGCATCTTCATGCGTGATATCAAGCTGAAAGTTTAGTTGATGTAAAAGACACTAAAGCGACGTCATTGGCATATAAAGAGGGCATGCGGCAATTCCATGATAGATATTATCGCTAAGAATGGCATGTTACGAGATGGGCCCAGAAGGCTACGGAAATCCCGTGCTGTTCATCAAGCTGAAAAGGCGCATGCGAAATTATTAGGAGCCAAGATCAATGAGATTGATGCAATGGATCAGCTGGCAGCAGATGGTATTGATCAGATGTTTCATGAAATGCTTCATCAAGCTAAGAAAGAGTCAGAAAGAAATGTCAACACAGTCATGGCTGAAGCAATGCATAGTGCATCATTCAAAAGCAACTCAATGATTGAGGTAGCGAAACTTAAAATTGAGAAAATGTTTGGTATTGCGCAGAATGAGCTTGAGCATTTGCGTCAGGAGGTAATCCAATGGTCGAAAAATTCGGTGGAAAATATGCGTAATGCCGAAACGAAAGTGCAATCACTCGCTACAGAGATTAAGGATACCCGTGAGCAGCTTGATTATTTTGTGGCAGAAAATCGGGAGTTAAAACGTACATTGGCCGATGTGACTAAAAAAATGTAATATCTAACGTATCGGGCTGTATTTTTATTAGATAAATTTCATAATTCGTCTAATGTTAATTAATTTCACGCTGGAGCATCTGCAATGAGCAGTCAAACTATGTGATACTGCTCTTGCAAGCGAATGGTAGATGCGAACGCAATTTTCGGCCCCCCGATCATCGGCCAATATGGCGGATGGCCTGTTATGGTTAGACTGGGCATAACAGAAAAGCCGCTAGGTACATAACGAACAGATATGCCGCG
The DNA here is from genome assembly GCA_030682715.1 of Methylotenera sp. Classification (GTDB taxonomy): domain Bacteria; phylum Pseudomonadota; class Gammaproteobacteria; order Burkholderiales; family Methylophilaceae; genus Methylotenera. The sequence continues at coordinate 10,550 of JAUXNQ010000003.1, forward strand.
AATTTGGTGATCACTAGATAGCTGTATTAGCTATATGACTGCTGTGTTGCCTGATAATCATAAACAGCACAAAACCCATTCAAAATAGCCGTCTTGCCTGTTTGTTTGCTCGCCGATAGCTGGCTTGAATTGCCTCAAGATAGGTGCGTCGTTCTTGTTTACCCAAGGCAGATTACCTTTGTTATTTCGGTAACCTTTAATTTGAGGTAACAATACCTTTATTACGACTTCCTTCGGTAACTTTTATCTTGAGGCAATTCGTATACCCAGTCTTTTTGCAAGACCTAAAGTAGGTTGATATTATGGCGGATTCCCTGTGACTTCTCTCCTAAGTGTAGCTCTAGATCGTGGTTTATCTCAGACAACTTGCTGTTGGCCTGCTTAACTTCGCGGCTGAGACGGATGTTTTCCTGCTTCAGTTCATAGCGCTGGAACGCTTCACGTATATCGTCACGCAACGGCTCATCTTCCCACAACTTGGTGCGAAACTCGATAGTATTATCGGTGACTGATTTAAGCTCTGTGTGGTCTGACAGTACTATACGTACGATATCGGGATGGAGTTGCTTGGCCCGGCGCAGGAATTCGACTCCAGTCATTTCCAGCATACTCCGTTCAGAGATGATGACCCCAACGGGGTAGGTGGCCAGCAACTCAAGCCCCTCCATCCCAGTGGATGCAGTGAGAATATTATAGCCCTCACTATGCAATAAACGTTTTAACGATGCGACAATATTCGCCTCGTCGTTCACCAGAAGTAGTGTCCGTTGAGTACGTTCCCCGCCCTGTCGTCGTGTGGGGAGGCCTGGAAACGTCCGTAATAGCATAGAAAATTCATCAGGAGGTATCGGTCGACTCAGAAAGTAACCCTGCATTTCGTTACAACCATGCCTGGCGAGGTAACCTAATTGCCCTTCTGTTTCCACCCCCTCAGCAATCACACTTAACCGCAATTCATGCGACATGCTGACAATGGAGCGTACCAAAGCAGCAGCATCAGGATCGGTCGTAATTTCCTGTACGAAAGACTGGTCGATCTTGACTGATGTTACCGGAAAACGCTTTAGGTAGCTGAGCGAGGAATAACCGGTACCAAAATCATCCACCGATAAGCCAATATGCATTTTACGAAAGGCGCTCAGGGTACTAACAATTTCCTCACCGCCCCCCATGAGCAGGCTTTCAGTTAACTCAAGTTCTAACAGGTTAGAATCGAGTTTTGTCTCATGTAGTACTCTTGCCACTACATCGACAATGTCGTTCTGCATGAATTGGCGTACCGATAGATTAACTCCCATGCGCAACAGTGGTAATCCTTCTCGTTGCCAAGCTACAGCTTGGCGGCAGGCGGTTTCCAATACCCACTTACCTATTTGCACGATGAGGCCAGTTTCCTCAGCGATCGGAATAAATTCAGCTGGTGATATCATGCCCAACTTGGGTGTACCCAACGTAACAATGCTTCGGCGCCAATGATATGGCCAGTCACAAGGTCAGCTTGTGGCTGGTAATGCAACAAAAATTCGTTTTTTTCGAGCGCGTAGCGTAGCTGACTTTCGAGAAGCATGCGACGTAGTGCGGAGGCATTCATCTCGTAGGTAAAAAATTCCATACGATTTTTGCCACTATCCTTGGCGCGATACATGGCGGTGTCGGCATTTTTTAGCAGGGTTTGAATATCAACGCCATCTTTTGGATAAACGCTGATCCCTATGCTGGCGGTAAGTACAAGCTCGTGTTCTCCTATGGTGTAGGCTCTGGCCAAGCTTTCCAGTACCTTATTTGCTACATTTGCAATATTGTCCGTTCTGCTGATGCCTGCCAGCATGAGTACGAATTCATCGCCACCTAATCGGGCAACGGTATCTACTTCACGGACGCACCCAGTTAGACGTCCGGCAGCCGTTTGCAATACAGTATCGCCGATATCATGCCCAAGGCTGTCGTTAACGACCTTAAAACGGTCGAGATCAAGAAAGAGAATTGCCACCATGTTGCCTTCACGATCTGCAAGTGCCATGGCCTGCCGCATGCGATCCTGTAACAGAGTGCGATTAGGCAGGTCGGTTAATTCATCATGGGTGGCTTGATAAGTAAGCTTTGCTTCAGATTCTTTCAGCGCGCTAATATCCACTATTAGCCCACGCAACGAAGGTGCCCGGCCATCGCTCCCAGGCACCACGCTGATGCGCTCATGCACCCAGAGTATACGCCCGTCAGCGGCAACCACCCGGTACTCCATTTCATGATCTCGACCTGCTGCAATTTCCTGCATACAGAAACCAATAGCAGATTCGCGATCTTCAGGCAGAATAAGGTCACGCCAGAAGTTAGGTTCATGTGTCCAGCGTTCCAGCGGATAACCGAGCATTTCCAAGGCTTGCGGGCTGACGAAGGTAAACTGCATGGTGGTGATATCTGCCTCCCACACAATGGCATCAATGCCTTCTATCAGATTGCGTTTAGTGAGCTCAAGTTGTGTAATCTTTCGCTTATCGGCATGGATGTAGGTGTCGATTGCCAACTCCATGTCGAACATGACTATTTTCATTAACGCATCAAAGGAGGCGCAGAATTTCTCGACATTATTGCCAGTCACCTGCAATATTAAAGGCAAAAAGAAAGAGAGGTATTTCCGATAGGCACCGATGTACCATTTGGGATCAAGCCCCACCTGCTGATGCACCACTCCAACTCGCAAGCGTTGCTGTACATACTGCTCGCCGTATTTACCGCAGCCAAGCTGGCTGAAGTGAGTAGCCTGAGTCTTCTTCAAGCGCTCCAGCACTTCGACATCTGGCACCAAGGCAGCCATCTCTGGGAAGCTGAGTATATGACTGTAGAAAGCAACGGCAAAGTCTTCACCAACCTCCAACATGTGTACATGTAACTGCCGCAGCAGTTCAACATCGGCATCGGTGAATTCAAGAAAGGATTTTCGGCGGGCTATTTCGGCATTATCAATGCCTAGTTCCTGCGCGATGGTTGTGATAATGCGAGCGTCCGGTTTCAAATACTTTCCCCGTTATTTAGCCATTAATGGTAATTAGGTGACGGGGTTCTGGTCACTTATTACGGATTAAATACCAATACGATAAAAAAATCAACAACTCATCTGAACAGAATATCTTCTCCAGAAATCACACGTTGTGCCACAGCATTAATTTTAACTCTCTGACTACGGACATAGTTACGTAGCGCTTTGAATGCATCCGCCCGGTTAAGCCGATGACATTGCATGATGATTCCGATGGCCACATCAATTTCACGGTTACTTTCCATAGCTACTACAAGATTTGAATTGATATCTTCGAGTTTTTCCAGATCATCTGCTCTGGCTAGTGCAATTTCAATAGCAGGTATCATGCGCCTGATTTCAACTGGCTTTACCAGATAACCTAACGCACCCAACGCTTTTGCCGATTGCACGCTTTCTTCATCGCTGTAGGCAGAAAGAAAAATGAATGGCGTCTTGGATTCTTTCCTTAGAACTTCGGCTACTTCGAAGCCACTCATCTCTGGCATGCGGATGTCGAGAATCGCCAGCTCTGGATTTTCACGTTTGCAGATCTGCACGGCAAGTTCGCCTCTGTCTACCTGCAATACCTGATAGCCAGCCTGGCGCAATCCCATACCAATGGTGGCTAGTACTACAAGATCATCGTCTACTACCATGATTTTTTGCATAAGATCAAAATCTCTTTATTGAGTCAAAATGGTAACGATGGGCGGAAACAACAGCAAACTTGCTGTCATTACGTCATTGTCAAAAATAAATGTTAGCTTAGCCCCCTTGCTCGGCAACATGGAACGTACCAGAGTAAGACCGGTGCCCAGCCCCGTATCAGATTCAAAATTTAACTCAGGGGGCGTATTCGTACATTTGTTGCTCACTTTGAGAATGGCCGAATCGTTTTCAATGTCAATGCTCACACTGATTTTATGCCATCCCTCCTCTATTTTTCCGTGCTTGAGCGCGTTGGTGATTAGCTCATTGACAACCAATGCGATGGGAACAGCCAAATCTTTTTCTAGCAGGACAGACTGCGTTTGTTTCACTTCTACGGTAGGGTCGATAATGACGTTCGCTACCTGACTAGTGGATTTGCAGATTTCGGAGGTCACCTCGCACAGCTGGATGTGGTTTTGATCCCCCTTACCCACTAAACCGAATACGATCGCAAGCGACATGATTCTGGAATTGATGTCCTCAATTAACGTCGCAAGTTCAGGGTGCTCGTAGGCTTGGAGATCAAGTAGCCCGATCATGCCTTGTAAATTGTTCTTAACACGATGGTGTACCTCGCGTACGAGGGTATCTCGCTGTTGTTCCACCTTTAGCAGTCGCATCTGCTCAGCCTGCCTGCGCTCGGTGATGTCGCGGATGAAACAGAAGAATTTATCGCGGATGGCAAGATAATTCACGCTGACTTCAACGTCTAATAGGGTGCCATTCTTTCAGCGGTGGCAGGTTTCGAAAAAATCACTACCAGTAGCCATGATGTGATCAATATGCTGTGCCGTCTGCTCAGGGGTTTCGTTGGCCTCTATATCGCGCACCGACATGCCTAGTATCTCCTCGCGCGTATAGCCCACCATGCGGCAATAAGCCGGATTGACATCAATGAAACGGCAATTTTTATCAACAATGAAGAAGCCATCAATGGCTGTATTTAAGATAATTCGGTTGGACTGTTCGCTCTTTCGAAGTGCAGTCTCCGCAGCTTTACGCATGCTAATATCGTTAATGGAGATGATGTCAATGCGCTGTGTACCCATCTGTAAGGAATTTAAAGTAATTTCGACCGGGATCATCTCGCCATCCTTATGCATAGCGATGCACTCCTGAATCGGAGGTATATTCCGCGCCTTCGGACTGCGCTTGAGATAGAGTTGGTTAATGGTCGGGATCAGAGTGCTGATGTTATTTCCCAAAAGCGCTTTCAGCGAATAGCCAAAGACGCGCTCAGTCACGGTATTGGCATAAATAATGACACCGTCCATGTCAGTTAGCATCGTCGCGACCTGTGATGCATCGACCACTGCTCGTACTTGTCTGGCTTCGGCCTCTTTGCGGTCGGTGATGTCGGTAAATATCACAAGGTGGTTCGTTTGAGGCGATGTTTTGTTATCTATTGCGCAGGATGACAGTAGCACAGGGAAAATATGTCCAGACTTGTGTTGACCTGAAATTTCTCCGCGCCAGCATCTAGCTCCATTTTCTGAATTAGACGGCTCTAAGTTCTGAGTCTCAGGAAAGATCAGACTAGATGGCTTCCCAATCACCTCCTCAGCAGCATATCCCGTGACATGGGAGAAGAAAGGGTTAATTGATAAAATCCGATGGTCAGAGTCAGTAATCATGACGCCTTCGGCCATCATATCAAATAGACCAGAACCCAGTTGGAGCTCGGTCTTTACTCTGGATGTATTCGTTCGAATCCCAAAGTGTGAAACGACAATGGATAGTATTAGCAATGCGATAGATATAAACGCAACCATGGTTGCCAACCCGTCTTGTCCCACAGATGAATGTCCTGAGATGCATACGCTGGCTGGGTGAAAAATTGAGGCTTTCATGCCGGTGTAATGCATCCCCGAGATGGCTACTCCCATGATAATCGAGCTACTGATTTTCCGGACTCGATCACTCAAATGCAACAAGATGGCGGTTTGCTTTGAAGCCAGCCATAATGATATGCCAGATGCCAGAATAGCAATTACGACTGAAAATCCGACAAGGACAGGATTGTATGTAATCGGTGGCACCATCTTGATGGCCGCCATGCCGAAATAGTGCATAACAATAATACCTAAGCCCATAACAAGAGCACCAACAATCAGCCATTTTCTGTTCAAACTCTTCTGCAGCAAGTACAACGCGACATAAGAAGCAAGAACTGCTGCAAACAGTGAGCCAATCGTGATAGGTATATTGTAAAACAGAGGGACTGGTCCATGAAAAGCCAGCATGCCGATAAAATGCATAGCCCAAATACCTACGCCCATGACTAGCGAACCGGCAAAAATCCAGTACCTGAGTACCCAACCAGAAAGCTTGAGGATATGGGAAGAAAGACTCAGAGCCGCATATGATGTCAGTATGGCGATAACAACTGAGAGCAATACAAGACTGATATCGTAACTGTACATACTCTGGCTATCTCCTTGGTATTATTTAAAAACTGGTTTAATAAATCCTTGTAATTAGCAATATACAAGAGCCTAATCGTTACGCTAAATTTGAGCTTAGCTCTCAGCATTGTCATTCACACATTTAAGCTGATGAGTGTACTTTGTAACATCTTCGCTGTCATCTGGCTTGAAACATCAATTATAGCAATTGTGTATATAAATACACTCGGTGAGGAGGTGTTAAAGTAAATAGTATTGCTGCGAGAATCGGAGAAACATTAAAACATGCCGTAATTTGTCAAATTGTAATCGTGTATTTTTTGGATAAAAAATACATTGCTTCTGTTCTCAATCTTAGTACTGATAGGCTTAAAGCATTGGCTTTTAAATGAAAAAACTTACAGATGTTAGCTTGTGTCATTTTACACATACCACAATTTAAAAGGGGGAGGACAATTAGAGTGTTCATCTAAATAGATATTCGCGCAACTCAGGTTTTTGGAAACAAGGAAAAAGTTGTTGTGTGGCTAAATTCTCCAAAAAGGCATTGAATGATCAAATACCGTTATTGCTGCTAGATAAGGAACTTGACACTGACATACGAACGCCAGTTAACGGCCCAGATTGAGCTAAGGAGTCTACTTCTCATATGGCTTTCAGTATATCTTCAACAATCTTTTTAGCATCGCCAAATACCATCATGGTTTTTTCTAAATAAAATAACTCATTGTCTAAACCCGCATACCCTGATGCCATCGACCGTTTATTGACGATGATTGTTTTTGCTTTGTGGGCTTCTAGAATGGGCATGCCATAAATTTGGGTGCCAGGCTTTTTTGCTGCGGGATTCACCACATCATTAGCGCCAATCACAAATACCACATCGGTTTGACCAAACTCATTATTGACATCCTCCATCTCTACCACTTGCTCATAAGGCACATCTGCCTCGGCAAGTAGTACATTCATATGGCCTGGCATTCGACCAGCTACAGGGTGGATTGCATATTTCACATGCACGCCTTTACTAATTAATTTGCTGGTAAGCTCTTGCAACGCGTGTTGCGCACGTGAAACCGCTAATCCATAACCTGGGACAATAATCACAGTGTCTGCATTTGACATTAAAAAAGCAACATCTTCAGCAGAGCCAGATTTCACTGGCTTTTGTACTCCATCGGATGCATCTGCGGCCACTTTCGAGCCAAAGCCGCCTAACATTACCGCAATAATTGAACGATTCATCGCTTTGCACATAATGTACGACAATATTGCGCCAGATGAACCTACGCACGCGCCAGCAATAATTAATACAGAGTTATTCATAGTAAAGCCAATGCCCGCGGCGGCCCAACCTGAGTAACTATTGAGCATGGATACCACCACTGGCATATCGGCGCCACCAATAGGAAGAATCAGCGTGATACCTAATACTAAAGCTAACCCACACATTACTAAAAAGGCAAGTTGGCTACTTTGGCTATAGTAAAAAATACCAAAGCCAAGTATTAACAGGGCTAGCATTAAATTCAATGGATGTTGATTATTGAAATGAATTGGTTTTGCGCTAAATTTACCTGAAAGTTTTCCAAATGCAATAATTGATGCAGAAAAGGTAATTGCATTTAAAATAAATGGCCTAGAAAATTATATTAGTCAGCGTTTATTACTTTCATTTGTGCATGATGAGTTAAAATTAAACTTACTTAAAAACCTGTGAATTGTTGAATGACTATTGCGCCACCTTCCAATGTTTCTAGCTCTTTAGCACCCAACATAGAAAGTCACACGCCCATGATGCGCCAGTACCTTGGCTTAAAGGCGCAGCATCCTGATATGTTGTTGTTTTATCGTATGGGTGATTTTTATGAGCTATTTTTTGAAGATGCTGAAAAAGCCTCTCGGTTGCTTGGCATTACCTTAACGCAGCGTGGTAGTAGTAACGGACAGCCCATTAAAATGGCAGGGGTGCCTTATCACGCAGCCGAGCAATATTTAGCTAAGCTAGCTAAAATGGGCGAGGCGGTCGCTATCTGCGAGCAAGTGGGTGACCCAGCCACCAGTAAAGGCCCAGTAGCGCGTGAAGTGGCGCGTATTTTAACGCCAGGTACGCTCACTGATGCGGCATTGTTAGATGAATCTCGTGATAACCAATTACTCAGTATTTTTCAGGCGAACGGTGTTGTTGGTTTAGCGCGTTTAAATTTAGCCTCTGGTAGTTTTATTCTGAGTGAAATCGCAGTGGGTTTATTAGCGCAGGAAGTTGAGCGCATTGCACCTAGTGAAATATTGCTTTCGGATGACTTTCAACATGCTTCACTGAGTGCCAGTAAAGTGGCTAAACGGCGCTTAAGTACATGGCAGTTTGATTTTGATAGTGCATTTAGTACGCTAACTAAACAGTTTAATACTTATGATTTAAATGGTTTTGGCTGTGCCGATATGCACCCTGCGATTTGTGCGGCAGGTGCTTTGCTCGATTATGTGAAACATACGCAGCGCACCACTTTGCCACATATCAATGCCTTAAGTGTAGAAACGACCAGCGCCTATTTGCAGCTTGATGCTGCAACTAGACGTAATCTTGAAATTGATTTGACCTTACGTGGCGAGGCTAGCCCTACGCTTTACTCCTTGCTGAACACTACCCAAACAGCGATGGGGTCACGCTTGTTGCGGCATTGGCTACACCACCCCTTGCAAGACCGTAATTTAGTGATGAAACGTCATGACGCGGTTGCAGGTTTGATACAAACCAACCAACACTTGGGTTTACGGCAGACTTTAAAATCTGTGGCCGATATTGAGCGTATCACTGCGCGTGTTGCCCTTAAAACAGCGCGCCCGAGAGATTTGTCTGGCCTAGCGGTGAGTTTGCAACAATTACCTTTGTTGCAAGCACAACTTAATCAGCAAGCTGCCAGTTTATTGCAAACCTTAGCTAGCAATCTAATACCATCCACTGCGGTAGTAAATTTGCTTACCACGGCCATTAAAGCGGAGCCTAGTGTCGTGCTCCGTGAGGGCAGTGTGATAGCGGATGGCTATGATGCCGAGCTGGATGAGTTACGTGCGATACAAACTAATCATGGTGAGTTTTTGTTGCGATTTGAAGCGGCAGAAAAAGAGCGAACAGGGATTACCAATCTTAAGGTGGAATACAACAGCGTACATGGTTTCTATATAGAAATGAGTCGCACACAGGCGGAAAGTGCGCCAGCAGAATATAGACGTCGCCAAACCCTTAAGAACGTAGAACGATTTATTACCCCTGAACTTAAAGCGTTTGAAGATAAAGTACTCAGTGCTAATGACCGCGCTTTAGCCCGTGAAAAAATGTTGTATGAACAGGTATTAGTAGCACTTGGGCAATATCTCTCGGCATTGCAAACCAATGCAGGGGCGGTGGCTAGTTTAGATGTGCTGTGTTGTTTTACCGAACGTGCCATCAGTTTAAATTATGTAGCGCCTACGTTTACAACCGAGGCTGGGTTAGAAGTGATTAATGGCCGTCACCCTGTGGTTGAGCAGATTTCTATGCAAGCTTCAGGTCAGCCCTTTATTGGCAATGATGTATCACTTAACCCTTATCGTCAATTATTGCTGATTACAGGCCCGAATATGGGTGGTAAATCTACCTTTATGCGACAAACTGCTTTGATTGTGTTACTGGCGTATTGTGGCTGTTATGTGCCAGCAACTTCAGTAAAAATTGGTGAAATAGACCGCATCATGACCCGTATCGGTGCATCGGATGACCTTGCAGGCGGGCGTTCAACCTTTATGGTAGAAATGACCGAAACCGCTAATATTCTACATAACGCAACTGATAAGAGTTTAGTGCTGTTAGATGAAATCGGGCGCGGTACTTCTACCTTTGACGGTTTAAGCTTAGCGTGGGCGGTTGCCAAGCAGTTGTTAGAGAAAAATCGCGCTTATACGTTGTTTGCTACGCATTATTTTGAGCTGACGCGCATTGTTGATGAGTTTAAATATGCAGCCAACGTGCATTTAGATGCAGTGGAGCATGGCAATAATATTGTGTTTATGCACAAAGTTGAGGAAGGCGCAGCGAATCAAAGCTATGGCCTGCAAGTTGCGCAACTTGCGGGGATTCCTAAGCCCGTTATTAGTGCGGCTAAAAGAAAATTAGCACAATTAGAGCTAAATCAGGTGGCTAATCAAGATGCAACGGCAGTACCGCAAGTCGATATGTTCATGATGAACGAGCAGCTTGAGGACGCTCCATTACATCCAGTGCTCGCTGAATTAGAGTCGCTACAGGTTGATGACCTCACGCCTAAGCAGGCTTTAGATATGCTGTACAGGCTAAAAGCGGCTGTCAATTAAGTGTAGGAATGACAGCCCATGTTTGTAAAAGCTAGTTAGCAAGCCAAAGTTACTACCTCCGTTATTTACTCTCAACCTTGGGGCGCATCATTAAGTGCGCTTTATCTTGATACAAGAGTGAGCGTGCGCACCTTATTTGTGCAAATAGCCAACGCTGAAGCTATTGCCTTAACTTCATAAAACACGCTATTGCATATTAAACAAGTGCTTAAGCTGTATTTTTGTAGTTGGCACAGCTATTGCTTATATTAGCTCAGTCGATTGAGTTAAGCTGCTATGTTAAAAGTAATGATTGTTGATAATAATTTGGAGCGTGTTAAACCACTCAAGCAGTCATTGCTTGATAACGGTTACGACGTGATTGCGCATCTAAGAGATACTATCAACTTAAATGATGCATGCAGTAAATTGCAACCAGATGTTGTGGTGATTGATACAGATTCACCAAGTCGAGATACTTTAGAACATATCTGTGTCATGACGATGAATGACCCACGTCCTGTGATGATGTTTACACATGACGGTGATAAAGAGCAGATTAAATTGGCAACGCAAGCAGGTGTGTGTGCTTATGTGGTAGGTAATTTACCCAATGAGCGTTTGCAACCAGTGATTAATGCAGCGGTTGCTAGGTTTGAAGAATTTAAGAATTTACGTGTTGCCTTGCAAGAGGCTAATACCAAGTTAAGTGAACGTAAAGTGATTGAACGCGCAAAAGGTTTGATCATGAAACAGCGCAACGTTGATGAAAATGAAGCGTATAGCATGTTAAGAAAGATGGCGATGGAAAAACATACGCGCATCGGGTCTTTAGCAGCACAAATTGTTGAAGCAGCACAGTTGCTACTTTAGCTGATAAAAAATTTAAGCATTTGTTGGTGGTTGAGTCCAAAAGTCCAATGACGGACTGGTGAACTAAATCATCCAAGCAGTAAAGAAGAGCCAATGGTGGCTCAGATCATGTAATACAAGACAAAGGCGTCTTGATAAGCAATTAACTCTTTCATTTAGGGTTAGTTCAACTTATCAGACGCCTTTTTTTTATGAATTTTTTAGATTGTTTGGATTATTTTAGGAGATCTAAGATGGGCAATGACAATATCAGTAACAAAGTAATTACGTTGGATCAGAAGCCAGATGTGGTGGTTGATCCTGCGAGACGTGACTTTTTTAAAATGAGTGCAGCGGGCGCATTTGGAGCAGCAGCCATGATGGGGTTAGTACCAAACGGTATTCGTACACAAGCGTATGCAGCAGGATCTGACGCGCCAGAAATTACTGATGTAAAAATTGGTTTTATTCCACTCACAGACTGTGCGCCGATTATCGTGGCGGCAGAAATGGGCTTTGATAAGAAATACGGCATCAAAATTACCCCTTCAAAAGAAGCGTCATGGGCGGCAGTGCGTGACAAAGTATCTAATGGTGAGTTGCATGCAGCACATATTCTGTACGGTATGGTGTATGGCGTACAGCTAGGCATTGGCGGTCAGCAAAAAGACATGGCGATGCTCATGAGCTTAAACAATAATGGGCAAGGCATTACACTTTCTAGCCAGCTCAAAGAAAAAGGTGTGAAAGATGGTAAGAGTCTTAAACGTTTAATTGATAACGAAAACCGCGACTATACCTTTGCACAAACTTTCCCAACTGGTACACATGCAATGTGGTTGAACTACTGGTTAGCTGCAAACGGCATCAACCCAGTAAAGGATGTAAAAAACATTGTAGTGCCTCCACCGCAAATGGTGGCCAATATGCGTATTGGTAATATGGATGGTTACTGTGTTGGTGAGCCTTGGAACGCTAGGGCGATTTTCGATAAAGTAGGATTTACTGTCGCAACAACACAAGATATCTGGGTAGATCATCCTGAGAAAGTGTTAGGTAGTACTGCTGAGTTCGTAGAGAAGAACCCAAATACTGCACGTGCAATGATTATGGCGATTCTTGATGCATGTCGTTATATCGATGCTACAGAAAACCGTGCGAAAGTGGCTAAACTGATTTCAGGTAAAGCTTACGTCAATGCACCAGAACAAGTGATTGCAGGCCGTTTTGTGGGTGACTACGACAATGGCAACGGCAAAGTATGGAAAGACCCTAACTACATGAAGTTCTTTAGTGACGGTAAAGTGAACTATCCATATTTATCTGATGGTATGTGGTTCTTAACACAGCATAAACGTTGGGGCTTGCTCAAATCTGATCCTGATTACTTAGGGGTTGCCACTAAGATCAACCAAGTAAAACTTTACTCTGAAGCTGCATCGCAACTAGGGATTAGTGTGCCGAAAAGCGCGATGCGTAGCAGTAAGTTAATGGATGGCGTAGTGTGGGATGGCTCTAATCCAGCTGCTTATGCTGCATCGTTCAAGATTAAAGTGTAAGCCATGAAGCATTGCACAAATAGAGTTGCGCCTTAAGGAGTTGAAATGACAAATACTGTAAATAAAATAATGCCTACCGCTAAACCTTTCTCTTTAAGCAGTTCTCGTAGTTTAAATACGCAGGCTTATCGCTTTTTTGGATGGGTGCTGCCGCCAATTTTTGGGTTGTTCTTGCTGGTTGTAATTTGGGCCTTGATAGCAGAACATACACCAGAGTTGCCAGGGCCAATTAAAACTTGGGTCTCTGCGGTTGAATTGTTTAGTGATCCGTTTTACGACCATGGTATCAATGATAAAGGGGTGGGTTGGAATATCCTGGCATCACTGCAACGTGTTGGTTTGGGTTTTGGCTTAGCTGCATTAATTGGTATCCCGCTTGGTTTTATTATCGGCCGTTTTGAGTTTGTGGCAAGAATGACTGCGCCAGTGATCAGCTTGTTACGTCCGGTCTCACCACTTGCATGGTTACCAATTGGTTTGCTGGTGTTTAAAGCAGCAAATCCTGCGGCGATATGGGTAATCTTTATTTCGGCAGTATGGCCCATGATTATCAACACAGCAGTTGGCGTAAGTAAAGTCCCACAAGACTATATGAACGTGGCTAAAGTGTTGAACCTAAGTGAATGGAAAATTGTGACTAAAATACTGTTTCCGTTTGTGTTGCCTTACATGATGACTGGTGTGCGCCTATCTATCGGTGTTGCATGGTTAGTGATTGTTGCGGCAGAAATGTTGACAGGTGGGGTTGGTATCGGTTTCTGGGTGTGGGATGAGTGGAATAACTTAAATGTTGAACACATCATCATCGCAATTTTTATTGTAGGGATTGTTGGTTTGTTGCTTGAGTTAATGCTCACGCAAATCGCTAAACGATTTAGCTACGAATAACACACTTAAATATCCTTTAGGAACGATCATGGAAAAAGCAAACGCTGACAAATATGTACAACTAGAGCACGTGGATATGACCTTTAATACCAAAAAAGGGACATTCAATGCGCTTAAGGGTATTAATCTTAATATTAAAGAAGGCGAGTTCATTTCAATTATTGGGCACTCTGGTTGTGGTAAATCTACAGTGCTGAATTTAATCGCAGGCTTGTTGCAACCGTCAGAAGGCTTGTTGTTCTGCGCAGGCCGTGAAATTGCAGGGCCTGGGCCTGAGCGAGCAGTCGTGTTCCAAAATCACTCTTTATTACCATGGCTAACTTGTTTTGAAAACGTGTATCTCGCAGTAGAACGCGTATTTAGCACCGAGACCAAAGCACAACTTGAGGCGCGCACGCATGCCGCTATCGAGTTGGTAGGGCTGTCACACTCTAGCGACAAACGACCTAATGAAATTTCAGGTGGGATGAAGCAGCGTGTTGGCATTGCCCGCGCTTTGGCCATGGAGCCAAAGGTACTGCTATTAGATGAGCCATTTGGTGCGTTAGATGCGCTAACCCGCGCTAACTTGCAAGATGAGTTGATGAAGATTATGGCGAAGTCAGGTTGTACCGCAGTGATGGTCACGCACGATGTGGATGAGGCTGTATTGTTATCAGACCGTGTTGTGATGATGACTAACGGACCAAGTGCAACTATCGGCGAAATTCTAGAAGTTAAATTGCCGCGACCAAGAGCACGTTTAGCATTGGCAGAAGATCAAGAATATAACCATTTACGTAGTGAAGTATTGCGCTTCTTATATGAGCGCCATGCTAAAAAATCAGCATAAAAATCATTGATTTAACAATTACGATATCAAATTATAAAGGAATATGAAAATGAAAACCAAAGCAACATTCAAAATAAATATGGTCATGGTTTGCACATTAGCCGCATTGGCAGGCATTGCGCAATCAGCTTACGCAGAGGAAGAGACAGTTGCTGAATATACATTTTTAGATGCCATTAAAGATGGTAAGCAAATGACGAATTTTCGTTTACGTTACGAAAACGTGAATCAAGAGGCATTTAGCGGTGGCAAGCGACTTGATACAGGCGAAGCATTTACCCTACGTAGCTTGATTGGCTGGCAAACTGCGCCATACAAAAACTTTAGTTTTGGTGCGCAAATCACTGATGTTCACGAGTTTAACGATAACTTTAATGACCGCAGAGGTAATCTCCCTGAGCATAATAACGGCACAGCAAGCTCTAGCCCTAATAAGGCACGCTACCCTAATATTGTAGACCCAGGCTTTACCGATATTAATCAACTTTATGTGGATTGGACAGGTATTAAAAACACTAAAGTGCGTTTAGGTCGTCAACAGGTTAACTTAGATAACGTCCGTTTTGTTGGCGACATTGCCTTTAGACAAAACATGCAAGTGTTTGATGGCGTTACTGTGTTAAATAAAAGTATTCCAAACGTAGAAATTTTCGCAGCACACTTTGATAAAGTGCGCCAAATTACCACCAAAGATCGTCATGGCAATATTGATATTGTGAATGCAAAATATCGCATTTCACCATCAGAGTCATTAACTGGTTATGGCTACTTCGTGGACGTGGCTAACTTGGGTCAAAATGGTGGTGATGCTACTGTAACCGCCTCAACTGCTGCACAAGGTGGTAACGGTTTAGGTCCTAGTAAAGACTTGAATAGATCAGCAACGACTGATGCCAGCAGCAAAACTTTTGGTGCGCGTTTAGATGGTGTACGTGCGATTAATCCTGATTGGAAAATGCTCTATACAGCAGAATACGCAAGACAAAGTGATTTGGCTGGTGGTAGTCCGCTAATTGATGCGCACTATTTCAAATTGGGTGGTGGTGCGGCGTATGGTGGATGGTCATTACGTTTGGATCATGAAAAACTTTCTAGTAACGATGGGCAGTATGCATTCCAGACGCCACTAGGTACTAACCATCTATTCCAAGGTTGGTCAGATCACTTTTTAGCAACGCCGCGTCAAGGTATGGAAGATACTTTTGTCACTGTTGCTGGGGCTATCGATAAATTTAAGCTTTATGCTGAATATCATGTCTTTAAATCTGACGAAAAATATCAATCTATGAATGGTAAGTTTGGTGATAAGTATGGTACTGAGTTTGATGCTAGCGTAGCTTATCCATTTAACGATAAATTATTGGGCAAGGTTGAGTACGCTAACTTTAGAGAAAGTGATGTATACGGTACGAGCTTACAAGGCGCTGCACGTAAAGGCGACAAAGAAGTTATTTGGGTGACTGGTATGTACACATTCTAAATAGCATCTAGATTTTGTTTTAGGTGTTTTAGTGTTAGAAAAATGCACCATTGTGGAATTCCATAATGGTGCATTAGCACTATAAAAGCGCTGTCTTGATGGTAGCTGTTATTTGGCATTGAAAATAAGTACTTGTTTTAAATATAAAAAAAATATTTTAAAAAATCATAAAATTTGGCATAAATAGTGCATGTTTATGAACATGTTGCAATTTAAATAAATCGATGGTGAGAAAATGCAAAAGATGAAATTAGTAGTAATTGGTAACGGTATGGCCGGGATGCGTACAGTAGAAGAGTTGCTGAAAATAGCGCCTGATATTTATGATATTACGGTGTTTGGTGATGAGCCTTACCCTAATTACAACCGCATTATGTTGTCTCCTGTGCTCGCAAATGAGCAAACCATTGATGACATTATTTTAAATACCAGAGAGTGGTATGCCGAGAATAATATCACCCTGTACACAAGTGCAAGAGTGAATAAGATTGACCGTAAAAACCGTGTGGTCTACACGGAAGACGGCGTAAGTGCTGAATACGACAGGCTCTTGATTGCGACAGGCTCTAAACCATTTATGCCGCCAGTCCCAGGCAATGAGTTTGAGGGCGTGTTAGGCTACCGTGATATTAAAGATACCAACGACATGATTGAGGCTGCAAAAGTCTATCAACATGCGGTGGTGATCGGTGGTGGTCTGTTAGGGCTAGAAGCAGCTAACGGCTTAAAAATCCAAGGCATGGATGTAACAGTTATCCATAAAAATGAGTGGTTATTAGAGCGTCAGTTAGATAAAGCTGCAGGTGGCATGCTGCAAAAAAATCTAGAGGCTAAAGGCCTTAATTTCTTATTGAATAAAAATACAGAGCAGTTGGTTGGCGATGACAAAGGCCGCGTGAAGTCAGTGAGATTCAGCGATGGTCAGGAAATCCCAGCAGACTTAGTCGTGTGGGCAGTTGGGATTCGTCCAAATTATGCATTAGCTGAGTCAGCAGGTATTTATTGCAATAAAGGTATCGTGGTAAACGACACCATGCAAACTTATGACCCACGCGTGTATTCAGTGGGGGAGTGCGTAGCGCACCGCGGTATTTCTTACGGGTTAGTAGCGCCATTATTTGAAATGGCTAAAGTTTGTGCAACGCACTTAGCTAACTTTGGCATAGGCCAATATAAAGGATCAGTAACATCCACTAAACTTAAAGTAACAGGTATTGATTTATTCAGTGCTGGTGACTTTATGGGCGGTGATGATACAGAAGAAATTGTTTTGCACGATGCAGTTGGTGGGATTTACAAAAAGCTCATCATCAAAAATGACAAAATCGTTGGTAGCGTGCTTTATGGGGATACCACGGATGGTTCGTGGTATTTTCAGATGTTAAGAGATGGTAAGGCGATTCACGAGATACGTGATCACCTGATGTTCGGCCAAGACTCACTAGGTAATAGCGGTCATCAAGGCCAAGACAAAGCGGCCGCCATGACCAATGAAATGGAAGTGTGCGGTTGTAATGGCGTATGTAAAGGCACGATTGTTAAAGCCATTCAAGATAAAGGTTTATTCACGATTGATGATGTGAAGAAACAAACTAAAGCTGGTTCTAGCTGTGGTTCTTGCGTAGGCTTGGTGGAGCAGATTCTCGCTTCTACTTTAGGTGGCGGCTACGCGCCTCCATCAACCAGTAAAGCGGTATGTGGATGTACCACGAAGAGCCATGAAGAGGTGCGTGCAGAAATCCGTACCCATAAATACCTGAACATTCCAGATGCAATGCAAGGTATGGCTTGGTCTACACCAAACGGTTGTGCAACTTGCAGACCAGCCCTTAACTACTATTTACTTTCAACTTGGCCACACGAAGCAAAAGATGATCCGCAATCACGTTTCATTAATGAACGTGTGCATGCAAACATCCAAAAAGATGGTACATACTCTGTGATTCCACGTATGTACGGTGGTGTGACTACGCCAGATCAGCTTAGAAAAATTGCAGACGTTGCAGATAAATATGCAGTGCCAATGGTAAAAGTGACAGGCGGTCAACGTATTGACTTACTGGGTGTGAAAAAAGATGACTTGGTCGATATGTGGAAAGACCTAGACATGCCATCAGGCTACGCTTACGGTAAGAGCATCCGTACGGTTAAAACTTGCGTTGGTTCAGAGTTCTGCCGTTTTGGTACACAAAACTCTACCCAATTAGGCATTGATATCGAAAAAGCATTTGACCACATGTGGGCACCACATAAAGTGAAGTTTGCGGTTTCTGGATGTCCACGTAACTGTGCTGAATCAGGCGTTAAAGATGTGGGTATTATTGGTGTGGATTCAGGCTGGGAAATTTATGTAGGCGGCAACGGTGGTATTAAAACTGAAGCAGCACAGTTCCTATGCAAAGTAAAAACCTCAGATGAAGTCATGGAGTACTCAGGTGCATTTATCCAGATTTATCGTGAAGAAGCGCGTTACTTAGATCGTACGGTACATTGGATTGAACGTGTTGGTTTAGAGTATGTAAAACAACGCATTCTTGAAGATGCTGATGGCCGTAAAGCAGCGTACGAACGCTTGATTTACGCACTACAAGGCGCATCAGACCCTTGGGCTGAACGCGTGAAAAATCGTGAGCAACATAAAGAGTACGAAACTATTACTGTTTAATACATTGTTTTAATGCGTTGATTTAATACATTGATTTAATACATTGTTAAAGATTAGGAAATAACATAATGAAATCTAGTTTTTGGAAATCAGGTCATACACCGACCTTACTGTCATCTTTTTTATATTTCGATTTAAGCTTTATGGTGTGGGTATTACTCGGCCCATTGGCCGTACAAATTGCGACTGACTTGCAACTCACTCCAGCTGAAAAAGGCTTAATGGTGGCAACCCCTGTGTTGGCTGGTGCGCTATTGCGTATCGTGATGGGGGTTTTAGTTGATCAAATTAAACCGAAAATGGCAGGTTTGATCGGTCAAGTGATTGTTCTTGCAAGCTTATTAGCGGCATGGCTACATGGCTTACAAACCTTCCAACATACTTTAATGTTAGGTTTGGGTTTAGGCTTTGCTGGGGCAGCATTTGCTGTTGCATTACCTTTAGCAAGTCGTTGGTATCCACCAGAGCATCAAGGTACAGCATTAGGTATTGCTGGCGCAGGTAACTCTGGTACCGTTTTTGCAGCATTGTTTGCACCTGGCTTAGCCGTAGCATATGGTTGGAATAATGTATTTGGATTAGCATTGATTCCACTAAGTATCGCGATGTTTATTTACATCATTTTTGCAAAAGATGCGCCTGATGCACCCGCTGCAAAATCGCTAAGTCAATACATGCAGATTCTTAAGGATAAAGACGCTTGGTGGTTCATGTTTTTCTACAGCGTTACCTTTGGTGGTTTTGTTGGTCTTGCTTCATCTCTCACTATTTATTTCAATGACTTATATGCATTAGGTCCTGTAGTCGCTGGCTACTGTACCGCAGCATGTGTGTTTGCAGGTTCGCTTGTACGTCCTTTAGGCGGTTGGTTAGCTGACCGTGTTGGTGGTATACGTACTTTGCTTACTATGTATATATTAGCTTCAATATTGTTATTGGTGATGAGCTTTGGTCAACCAACATACCAATTGGCGTTATGGGTGATTGTGCCAACAATGGCGATTTTAGGCATGGGTAATGGTGCAGTATTCCAGTTAGTACCACAACGTTTCCGTAAAGAAATTGGTGTGATGACTGGTTTAGTGGGTATGGCGGGTGGTGTTGGTGGTTTTTACTTGGCATCAAGCTTAGGTATCATTAAACAAGCCACGGGTAGCTATCAAGTTGGGATACTGATTTTTGCTGGGCTAGCTGCTTTAGCAGTGCTTGGTTTGGTCGGTGTTAAAACACGCTGGCGCACTACTTGGGGCGCAGCAACGACTGCCAAAATATAAAACCAAGTATAGAATAAAACTGGGTATAAAAATATAAAACTAGGTATAAGAGTCAGTCATGTCACTTCAATTTACTGTAGGCCAATCAAGCCTCACTGGGCCACGTACGCGTAATGAAGATTATGTTGGTGTAGTGACGCCATCTGGTGAGCAATTAAGTGTTAAAGGTGCACTGTTTGCAATTGCCGATGGTGTAAGTGGCAATGCTGGCGGTGGTGAAGCTTCTGAGATGACGGTGCGAACCGTCACAACAGATTACTACGCCACGCCAGACACTTGGGAACCGCTTACTTCTTTAGATAAAGTGCTGACAGCTGCAAATCGGTGGCTGATTGCGCAAGCCAATGCTAATAGCGACATGGTTGGTATGGCAACAACGCTGTCATTAATCGTGTTACGGGGGCAGCGTTATTATGCAGCTCATGTTGGCGATACACGTATCTATCTACTGCGAAATGGCGTACTCAAGCAACTGACGACTGACCATGTTTGGGATAGACCAGATATGCGTCATGTTTTAAAGCGTGCAGTGGGTTTAGATCGGCATCTGGAAGTAGACTTCTCTGAAGGTGCATTGCAAGAAGGTGACGTGTTTGCTTTAATGAGCGACGGCGTGTGGGATAGCGTGGGTGAGCAAGGTATCCATAAGCTGTTGGGCTTATACAATAACCCACAAATGATTTGTGATCACCTCACTAAAACGGCGATTGAAAAAGGCAGTCAGGATAACTCTACTGCGGTTGTGTTAAGAGTCACAGCCTTAGGTGAAGATACGCTATTAGAGCTTTTAGCGGGTGGTAAGCACCTTGCCGTACCAGATAAGTTAAGTGTGGGTGAGCATATTGATGACTTTGAAGTACTTGAGTTGATGTATGAGTCGCGTGCCAGTTTGCTGTATAAAGTGCGGCATACTACAACCAAACAATTGTTTGTATTAAAAACCTTACAACCAGCGTTAGCAACAGACACTGAGAGCTGTCATGGTTTGTTGAATGAGGAGTGGTTAGCAAAACGTGTGGTTTCTCAGTATGTGCCGCAGGTGTTTCCAGTTTCAGTAGAGAAGCGAAGCAAGCTTTACTATGTCATGAGCTGGCACGAGGGTGCAACGTTGGAGCAACGTTTGGATAGTGGGCACCACTTTACGGTAGCGGGTATCCTTAAAGTTGGCATCGATATGATGCGTGGTATTGGCGCCTTACATCGTCTCAATATTGTGCATAGAGATATTAAACCTGCTAATGTGCATCAAGGCAGTGATCAGCGACTGCGTATCTTAGATTTAGGCGTTGCATTGAGTATGCAAACGAATAAATCAGACGTAGTGCAAAATCCTGGTACCCCCAGTTATATGGCGCCAGAATTATTTGATGGTGAAATGGCAACCCCCCAAAGTGATATTTATGCAGCTGGCGTTACACTGTATCATCTGCTGACACGTAAATACCCCCATGGTGAAATAGAACCTTTTCAAAATCCAAAATTTGGTAGCCCTACGGCACCGACAAGATACCGTCCAGATATTCCGTATTGGTTAGAAAACATTGTATTAAAAGCAGTTGCCACAGACCCTAAAGTGCGGTTTGAAACAGCAGAGGAAATGCTGATTGCACTTGAGCATGGTGAGTTAAAGCCAATTTTACCTCCAGCACGTACACCATTGATTGCACGTGCTAGGTTGGTTAAGTGGCAATGGATAGCGATTTTTTCGTTAATCTTAAATTTTTTATTGATTTATTTATTAGCAGTTTCGTGATTAAACTAGATATAAAGGTAGGACTAAAATGAGTAATTGGGTAAGAGTTGCACCTCTTGAAGAAATCCCTAAGTTAGGTGCACGCGTTGTGCGCAGTAAAGACATTGATATTGGTGTGTTTCGTTTAGAAGATGACCGTATTTACGCTGTGAATAATAGTTGCCCACACAAAGGTGGCCCACTATCAGAAGGCATTGTGTACGGTGACAAAATTGCTTGCCCATTACATAGCTGGAAAATCAGTTTAGTTGATGGTAAAGCTGATGAGCCAGACGAAGGCGAGACAGCATGCTTCAACACCAAGATTGAAGATGGCATAGTTTATTTAGAATTAAAAGAGTAATTGATTTGATTAAGCAAACTAAAAGTACTTGTTGTTATTGCGGCGTTGGCTGCGGGGTGATTATTCACTCTGAAAATGACAAAATTATCGATGTTAAAGGTGATCCACAACATCCAGCAAACTTTGGACGTTTGTGTACTAAGGGTTCAACGCTGCATCTTTCAGCCAAGCTGGATAATCGCTTGCTTTACCCTGAATTACGTCAGAGTCGTGATTTACCACGAACCAGAGCGACATGGGACGAGTCACTCGACTTAGTGGTTGAGAAGTTTGCTACATTAATAGAAACACATGGTCCTGATAGTGTTGCTTTTTATATTTCAGGTCAATTACTGACTGAAGATTATTATGTCTTTAATAAACTAGCCAAGGGTCTGATTGGTACCAATAATGTTGATACTAATTCAAGACTTTGCATGAGCTCAGCCGTCGCGGGCTATAAATTAACGCTAGGTGCCGATGCGCCGCCCGCTTGTTATGAAGATATTGACCATACAGATTGCTTATTTATTGCAGGATCTAATACAGCTTTTGCACATCCAATCCTTTATCGTCGCATCGAAGATGCCAAAGAAAAAAATCCTAATTTAAAAATAGTGGTGGTTGATCCACGCCAGACTGACACAGCCAAAGCCGCAGATTTGCACTTAGCTATATTGCCAGGCACGGATGTTGCATTATTCAATGGCATGTTGCATGTCATGCTATGGGAAGGCATGTTAAATCATGCCTATATCGATGCCCATACCAATGGCTTTGCTGAGCTAAAAGAAACAGTACGTGAATACACACCTAAAATGGTAGCTGATATTTGCGGTATTAAAGAAGCGGATATTATCACTGCGGCTAAATGGTTTGGTAAAGGTCCAACGCTTTCAATGTACTGCCAAGGCTTGAATCAATCGATTCATGGTAGCGATAAAAATGCAGCGTTAATTAACCTGCATTTAGCCACAGGTCAAATTGGCAAGCCTGGCGCAGGCCCGTTTTCACTGACTGGTCAGCCTAATGCGATGGGCGGGCGTGAGGTGGGCGGTATGGCTAATTTGTTATCGGGTCACCGTGATTTAGCCAATCCAGAGCATCGAACTGAAGTCGCAAATTTGTGGGGCATTGGAAGCGTACCAGATGTGCCGGGTAAATCTGCCGTCGATATGTTTAAAGCAGTTAAAGATGGCAGTATTAAAGCAATCTGGATTGCCTGTACCAACCCTGCGCAGTCTATGCCTGATCTCAATGAGGTATTAGAGGCCTTAGATAATGCTGAGCTAGTGGTGGTGCAAGATGCCTTTGATCATACTGAAACTTGCCAATATGCTGATGTATTACTACCAGCCAGCACATGGGGGGAAAAAGAAGGGACGGTGACCAACTCAGAGCGCCGTATTACACGCGTAAACCCTGCAGTAACACCACCTGCCGAAGCCCGCCATGATTGGGCAATTGTTGTAGATTTTGCACAACGTTTAGAGCAAAGGCTTGCAAAAAACACTGCGTTGTTCCCATATACGACGACTGAGCAAATTTTCGATGAGCATCGTGAAACCACACGCGGACGAGATTTAGATATTACTGGCTTGAGCTACAAACTGCTCAATGAGCAAGGTCCTCAGCAATGGCCGTTTAAGGCGGGTGACGTGACAGGTAAGGCGCGCTTGTATGCAGATGGCGTGTTCATGAAGCCTGATGGAAAAGCACAGTTTCTGAATGCTACTTATAAAGGCACTGCTGATAAAACAGACGCGCGCTACCCCTTGCACCTGCTCACGGGCCGTCTTCGCGATCAGTGGCATGGCATGAGCCGTACAGGTAACGTTGCACAGTTATTTAACCATGCAGAAGAGCCTGTGATTCATATGAGTACTGACGATATGATGCGCCGCTCCATTCAAAATGGGGATATCGTCAAGGTCAGTAATAAGCGAGGCAGTCTAGTACTACCTGTACAAATGTCCGATGAGGTAAAACCATCTCAGACCTTTATCCCAATGCACTGGGGTAGCCAGTTTATGCATGGTTTAGGCGTTAATGCATTAATGCCTTCGGCTTATGACAAAGTTTCTAAGCAGCCAGAACTTAAGCACACCGCGATTAAGCTAGAGAAGTTAGAACTACCTTGGCGCATGACTGTGATGCGCACCATACACAACTTGGATGTGTTGCAGAAGTTAAAAGGGTACTTATCTCACTTTGAGTATGCTAGTTGCGGACTATTCGGTCGTGAGACAGAAACACATTGCGGCATGCTTATCCTAAGAGCCACACACACAGAAGCGCCTGATGATCAAGTGATCCAAGGCATAGATACTTTGCTCGGCATGACAGGGGATGCACCTTTGCTCAATTATCTCGATGCTAAGCGTGGCATTAGTAAACGTATTCTGGTTGAAACAAACTTGGAAAATAAGGCAGAGGTAACAGGCGTTAGATTGGTAGGAGAGACCTTAGCTGCTGCGTGGCTTAAAGATGTCATGGGGACAGGAGAATTTAGCCCTGAGTTACGTCGTTGGGCATTAGCGCCATTGAGTGCACCGCCAGCTGGTCAGCGTAGTCGCGGTAAGATTGTTTGTAATTGTTTGGATGTCGCTGAAAACGAAATTATCGACAACATTCAATTAGGTGCAGATTTGCTCACATTGCAGAACAAGCTTAAATGCGGTACGCAGTGCGGGTCTTGTTTACCTGAGTTGAAGCAGTTGGTGCGTATACACGCTAAACACTAGGGCTGAATGTTAAGTCAACTCCTGTTGGGTGCTGATTCTTAGACTTGATACTTGGGCTTAATAGTTGCCACTAAAATAAAAAAAGCGCGCGATGAGTATTCATGGCGCACTTTTTTGTATGATTCTTACTTGGTATCGCAGTAAACATTTAGTCGCCCCTGAACAACTCAGTTCAAACAATTTCCAATTGATTGAACTGAGTTATATTTAAGCACCGCTGTAGCACGAAGACGACCAATCGCCATTGACTTGCAAAACAATGGCCGTAAAAAAGCCTAATGGCTCTTAGAATCATCCGCAAGTTATGACCTGCACCACACAGCATGGCATGCAACGCATCTCCTAGCTCGCCTTTCAGCCAATTTCTGCCGAGCCTTCCATCGCTCTTCATATGCCCAATCGCGGGTTCTATAGCACTACGCCGGTGAATGGCTTTTTTAACACTGGGGGTCACGCCACGCTTCTGTCCACTTCGC
>JAUXNQ010000025.1 GCA_030682715.1 Methylotenera sp.
CCAGACGGCAGGTGCTTCGCTATCACCACTCGGCCGATCATCTCGGACATAGGTCCATAATCGCGCCTGCCGGGTTTTACCCGTGCCAGGTGCCAATACTGCAATCGGCGTATCGTCCGTATGCAGCTTACCGGCACTGAACACATGCTGATGCAGTGCATCAATCAATGGACGCAATAACTGATGGCAGGCACCGACCCAGTCGCCTAAGGTACTGTTGCTGAGTTCCACGCCTTCGCGTGCGTACATCTGTTGCTGCCGGTATAACGGTAAGTGATCGCCGTACTTGGCCACCATGATGTGTGCCAGTAAGCCCGCTCCGGCAAAGCTGCGTGCAATCGGGCGACTAGGTGCTGGAGCCTGTGCGATACAATCACCGCATGCGCAAGCAAAGCGTGGGCGCACATGCCGAATGACACGGAAACTGGCAGGCACATACTCCAGCACTTCGCTGACGTCTTCACCTAATACCGTGGCTGACGCCAATGATAGTCCGCAATCAGGGCAGAGATTGCCTGCTGGCAAATGGGTTTGTGTATCACGTGGTAAATGCTCTGGTAATGGACGACGTTGCGGTGCTGACCGTGGTGGTTTTACTTCAGCTTCTGGTTGCTGCGCAGGGATGCGCTCACCCTGCGAGATATGCAAGGCTTCCAGCGCCAGTTCCAGCTGATCAATCTGCCGGTTGAGTTTCTCTGACTTCTGGCCGAACAGCTTGCGTTTGAGCATATCCAGTAACAGCGTCAAGCGCTGGATTTCTTGCTTGTCATCACTGGAGGTGAGTTTTAATGCATCTCGCTCTAATTTTAACGCGTTACTTTCTAGCTTAAGCGCTTCAACTTCAGTGAATTGCGCTGACAATAATGCCTTTAATTCATCAACGTTATCAGGCAGTTTGGCACGGTTCAGCATGGGTGCTATTTTACCAAATAACGCTGATAAACACACGTCTTTTGTGGTATTTATTACATAAAAATCAATAGGATAAGTGCAATAAAAGCACCATTTACGGCTGGTATTCTAGAGACATTCACTGCTCGAATGTATCACTTATTTGGCATTACACTTGTGTGGGTTGATGTGTTCTGATGGGGCGTCGCCAGTCAATGCCTTCCAGTAACATGGAAAGCTGTGCGGTCGTTAAGTGCACTGCACCTGATGTGGCTTGAGGCCACACGAAGTGGCCGTGTTCCAGGCGCTTAGCTAGTAAGCATAAACCATCACCACTCCACCACAGGACTTTAATGCGGTCACCCTGGCGGCCACGAAACACAAAGACGTGACCGCTAAACGGATTCTCTTCCAGCCTGGATTGTACGATTGATGCCAGACCATCAAAGCCGCGGCGCATATCGGTGACGCCGGCTGCGATCCAGACTTGGGTACCTGCGGGTAATCCAATCATAAACGCAGGGCGTCGATGACGTTGCGTAATGTTTGGCGGTCAGGGGTGCCATGAATCAATACGCGGGTTTCCTTCACGAACAGTTCGATGTGGCCGGTACCGCCGGCAAGCGAGGCGGTTTGATTGGAATGGGTTGGCTGACTGGCTTTAGCCAGTCTTGCAGGAGATGCTATCTGCACAGGTAATAAAGTCGAAGGATCAGCCGCTACACCATACTCACCGCGACGATAGCGGCAACGCCATTTATGCAGTAAGTTGGCATTGATGCCATATGAGTGTGCCACGCCAGAGATGGAAGTACCGGAAACAAGAGACTCTTCTACAATCTGGCGTTTGAAAGCCTGTGAATATTGCCGTCTATCCGATGGCTGACTTGAGATTACGGGAAGAAATTCGGTCATAAAATAGGTGTACACTTAAATTTAGGTGGACACCTATTCTTACGGGATTTAAGGCATAAGGATAGGCGGTACTGGGCGGGCGCTTAC
>JAUXNQ010000016.1 GCA_030682715.1 Methylotenera sp.
GACTTCGGTTAATTTGTCCATGAGTGCATTCACGCCATCACAGAGGCTAGCAATTGCACCCGTCTTGCCCGCTAACGAAACGCGACTGCTTAAGTTACCAGCTTTCGCTGCTTCAATAATAATCTGCGTCTCTGATACCGCTTGTGCTAGTGAAGCAGATGCATTATGTTGTTCTGTAATATCAATCGCAAATTTAACTACTTTAAAAGGCTTACCATTAGCATCTAATACTGGATTATAGGAGGCTTGCAAATAAATCTCTTTACCTCCTTTGCCAAAACGTTTGAATATACCAGACTCAAACTTACCCGATCTTAAGTGATCCCATAATTGTTTATACTCTGGTCCATTTCGATACTCAGCATCTACAAACATACTATGATGATGACCTAAAATCTCACCTTCGCTGTAACCAGTAAGCCCAGCAAAAATATGATTAACCTTTCTGATTTTACCATCCAGCGAAAACTCAATAACACCTAATGAGCGGTTGATAGACTCAATTTGACCTTGATTATCAGCCTCTTTTTCTTTGAGCTCTGTAATATCGATTGTGTAATTAACAATTTTAAACGGCTTGCCATTGAAATCATTAACAGGGTTATATGAAGCTTGAATCCACACTTCACGCCCATCTTTTGCAATACGCTTGTACTGACCTGCATCACTGTTTCCTTGTTGCAACTTGCTCCACAAGGTAGAGTAGGCATCACTTTTTGCGTAAACAGGATCCAATACGATACTTACATGCTTTCCTGTAAGCTCAGTCGCTTTGTATCCAAGCATATCAAGATAAATATCATTTGCGCGCAGTATAGTGCCGTCTAAATCTAGCTCAACAACACCTTGTGTTTTGTTTAATGCTTCTACCTGACCCTTATTGTCAAGATCTTTGGTTATGTCGCGCCACTCTAGCACGTTACCAACATAATTTTTCTCATGATCATATATAGCTGTCACATACAGCCACATATTTAATGGTCCAAGCTTAATTTGGGTTGTGTATGGCAAGCGGGATGGGTCTGATAAGAGCTTTCTTTGATGTGCGGGGTTTTTATGAAAAACATCAACACTGGTACCAAGAATTTGGTCAGGATTGAAATCAGGAAGTGCTTGGCGGAAAATCTCCAGATTAGCTTTAAATAGCATTGTTGTTGCATCGTTAAAATATGTAACGATGAAGTCTCGGTCAATTGCCATAACTGCTGCCGATGATGCATCCATTGCACTACGAATTCGAACTGCCTCAAGCTCACTATTGATACTATGCATTCTTTCAGCAGTAATATCAGTCATATAACTTACTACTTTTACGATACGACCTTTCGCATCTGGGATAGGACTAAAGTAGCCTTGGAACCATCGAACACTACCATCCTTAGCGACAAAACGGTATCGTCCTGTATCATTTTCACCACTAGATAACTTACTCCACAGACTAATCACTTCTGGGGTATCACGTTCATCAGGGCTAATAAATTCAATATGCGTATGACCAACCATATCAGCAGATTGGTAACCTAAAGCATCTAGCCAGTTTTTATTGACTTTTAGAATACTGCCAGAAGTATTGTATTCAACTACACATCTCGCTTTATCGATTTCAAGCTGTAAGGCGTGAAACTCTGCTATTTCATCTTCAAGTTGCTTTAATTTTTTGCCTCGGAATAAATCGCTAATCGCATTGATCAAACCCAAAACCATCTCCTTATAAGCATCAACTCATACTTATTTTTTGTTAACTATTGCTTTAAGCAGCCACCGCATCTACTAAAGCCATTTCCTGGCTAGTCATTAACTGCTCAATATCAACCAAAATCAACATACGCTCAGCAACTGTGGCTAAGCCGACAATATATTTTGTATCAATACTTGTCACTAAAGATGGCACGTCTCGAATCTGCTCTTCTTTTAAAGCGATTACATCAGATACCCCATCTACTACAATGCCAACCACACGGCCATGCAAGTTGAGAATTATTACTACTGTAAATTCGTTGTATTCAACCTTACCTAAGTTAAATTTAATGCGTAGATCAACAATTGGTACAATTTTCCCGCGTAGATTCACAACACCTTTAATAAACTCAGGGGTGTTAGCTATCTGTGTCACTGCATCATAGCCGCGAATTTCTTGTACCTTTAAAATTTCTAGGCCATACTCTTCTGCACCCAAAACAAAGGTCAAATACTCACCTTCGGCACTTTTAGCCTTTGAATTACTCATTACATTATCTGTACTCATCTTATTTAAGCTCCTTAGGCATTACTTTGCATATGCTGATTATTTTGATTAGAAAATGAAGCTGCACCTGTTATATAGTTAGTGGATTGCCCCATTTGTATCAGAGCAGCTACATCCAAAATTAAAGCGACTGAACCATCACCCATGATAGTCGCTCCAGATACGCCAGGAATCCTTTTAAAGTTAGTTTCTAAACTCTTAATAACAACCTGTTGCTGACCTACTAACCTATCAACAAACAAAGCTGATTTCTTACCATCTGACTCTAATAGCACCAACACGCCTTGTGTTGGATCAGTAATATCCGTTGCGTGATTAAACAAACTATGTAGTGCAATAATCGGCAAATACTCACCTCGCACATGGACCATTCGACCTTCGCCAGTGACAGTCTTAATATCTTCAGCACGAGGTTGCAAGGTTTCAACAATCAGATTAAGTGGAATAACATATACACTCTGCCCCAACGATACGGACATACCATCCAGAATTGCAAGTGTTAATGGTAGAGAAATTGAAATTGTTGTACCAAATCCTAGCGCAGAGCGTATGTCAACTGATCCACCCATTGCCGTAATATTTCTTTTAACCACATCCATTCCTACACCGCGACCTGAGACATCGGTCACAACTTCTGCGGTAGAGAATCCAGGTGCAAAAATTAGCGAGAACACTTCACTATCGGTCATATTCTCACTAACAGGCAACCCATTTGACTGCGCTTTAGCAAGAATCTTATCTCGGTTTAAACCAGCACCATCATCTGTTACTTCTATCACGATACTGCCGCCTTTATGAGCAGCAGAGAGTGTTAAAGTACCAGAGTCACTCTTTCCAGCTTTTCTACGATTTTCTGGAATTTCAATACCATGATCCACACTATTACGAACTAAATGCGTGAGTGGGTCAACAATACGTTCAATCAAGCCTTTATCAAGCTCTGTTGCAGCACCTACCGTGACAAAATCCACTTTTTTATTTAGCTTAGCAGCTAAATCACGCACCATCCGAGGAAAGCGTGAAAACACAAAATCCATTGGCATCATACGAATTGACATCACGGACTCTTGCAAATCTCGTGTATTACGCGTTAATTGACCTACACTATTAATTAACGCCTCATTATGAACTGGGTCTAGCATACTAATGCGTTGTTCAATCATGGCTTGCGTAATCACCAACTCACCAACTAAATTAATTAGTTGATCAACCTTCTCAACACCTACACGAATTGAAGATGCTTCTGCACTGGCTGGTACTTTATCAGACTCACGGCGACCAGCATTTCTGCGGTCAGCATCTTGTGAAGCTGTACTCACAGGAGTAGCTTCTACTTTTGCAGTACTAGCTGCAAGTTGTGCACTAGTAGTGCCGCTATTTGCTAGCGTAAGTGCTGTATCATCACCAATCAGATTGGCTTTAACAGCATCTGGGTGAGGTTGGAATGGTGCAAAAAAACCGTAGCCTTCCTCTTGCTTTTCTTTACCCTCTTCTTCAAAAAGGCCATACCCTACTTCTTCTTGAACTAAAACTTTGGTGCCTGTATCCGCTTTAGATTCGACTGTTTCTGCAACTACAGGCTTTATCTCAGCAACTTGAGGTGCTTTTACAGGTGACGCGTCCGTTTTGAGTGTAATGACTAAATCATCTGGATCTACAATAAACGAACAGATGGAAACAATATCAGCTTGAGATGAATCTGTGGTTAGGGTGATGACAAAGTGCCCATCTGATTGTTTGCTGAGCGCAACCAAGCCCAAGAGGCCCAACTCTTCTTGTAAGTTTTCAACATCTTTTTCTGTGATATCTGGCATCACAATATTGAAACAACTGGTCCCATCAGGAATTTCATTTTGTGCAATTTCTGCAACAGCAGAAAACTCAACTGGTGGAGGTGTAGCGCTTACTGACACTGTTGAATCAGTAGCTACAGGAGTTGCTACTGCGCCTGCTTCAGAAAGTTGCTTTAACATCATTTTAACGTCAGCGACCTGCTCTTGATCCACCTCGGTGGCTAAACGATGTCCATCCAACTCCATTTTTAGAACATCTTTAGCCGCAAGGAATGCATCAACATGTTCAGCAGTCAGTGCCATTTCATTTTTACGAATTTTATCCAACAAATTTTCCAGCACATGCGTAATTTCGGTCATATCCATAAAACCGAAAGTAGCCGCACCACCTTTAATTGAGTGTGCTGCTCGGAAAATTGCGTTCAATTCCTCATTATCAGGATTTGCAATGTTAATGCCCAAGAGCAAACGCTCTGCCTCAGCTAACAGTTCTTCAGCCTCATCAAAGAAGACCTCATAAAACTGACTCATATCAATTGTCATTGCCGCACTCCATATATTTATGCGCTTACATACAAGACGTATGGTTTGCGCAAATACCGCCGCTTCATTTATCTCAAATTCGCAGTAACTCCTATTGGAAATCACTATATTTGAAGGAGATTAAAAACCCCAACCTCATTAGAATTAAAAACTTCCACCTGTAAAAAATAAAGGCCTAATTAGAATCACTTAAGAAATAAATTGCTTATTATTATTTTTTATTTAAAAATTTATTACGGATACGTAATCTTTTTGTTCCAATAAGAAAGACTACCAAATACCCAACAAAAGCCTTTATGAA
This sequence comes from Methylotenera sp., assembly GCA_030682715.1. Classification (GTDB taxonomy): domain Bacteria; phylum Pseudomonadota; class Gammaproteobacteria; order Burkholderiales; family Methylophilaceae; genus Methylotenera. The sequence goes on from JAUXNQ010000016.1 coordinate 4,883, forward strand.
CCAATTACTTTTTGCACAACTTCAATCAAACGCTTAGGATCAAAAGGCTTAACCAACCAACCATTAGCACCAGCAGCTTTACCTTTTGCCTTCATTTCATCACTTGACTCAGTTGTTAACATTAAAATTGGCACTTTCTGATATGAGCCTAACTCTCTTAAATTTTTAATTAATGTTAAGCCATCCATAATTGGCATATTTTGATCGGTTAACACTAGATCTACAGTTTTCTCTTTAGCTTTATTGAGACCGTCCTGCCCATCCACGGCCTGAACCACATCATAACCTGCAGCCTTCAGACTAAATGCCACCATTTGGCGCAGAGATCCTGAGTCATCTACTGCTAGTATTGTTTTTGCCATTTATTTACTCACTTTTTACTGTTAACAAACAATCACTCTTGCCACAAAAATCAGAGCGCTTTTATGCTTAACTTACACTGCCTAACGGCAGAAAACTTAATATATTTAGCCTTAACACTCTAAAAAAGATCAATTTCACCCGTTGCCATGTCTTTCTGGCCAACTGATCGACGTAATCCACCTGATAAAGCATGACTACCTACTTGCAAACTATTACTCATTTCTTCTAAAAACTTCACAATCTCTTCATGCTCATGGTTGGGGTCCATCTCATTACTATGCGACTCTACCTCATGCAATAAGTCTTTTAACCCATTAACACGTTTAATTGTTCTTGCGATCAACTGACTAGTTAGATCTTGAAATTGAAGACTAGTGACAGCCACATTGACTTCGTCGCCAATTTTAGATTTGAACAGCTCAAGCTTTTCTAGCACTGGTTTATCTATTGCATATTTTGCAGCCAACGCATCTAATACCTGCTGCTGCTCACAAACAGCCTCATGAACCGCTGTAAAACTAGCGCTTAATTTCTCAATAGCCTCACTCAATAGAAATGTTGTTTGCAGCAAATCTGCTTCAACCTCTATTAAATGTTGTTTACCATGGTCAGAGACCGCAGCAAGCAGCTTTCGTAACTCCGCAATTGGTAATGTTTTTATTTCCATACAACAACGATCCTAACGCGTTGAGACCACTTAATTAAACAATTTATAATTATTCAAATCCTTATCATCGCTTTTACAACTAAACTTAAGGGCAAAGGCAAACCACATAACATTAATTCATCGATTACTTTGATTCAATACACTATCCACGGTAGCACTATCTGCATCTGATGCCAATGTCGCTTCGCCATCATCTTTTAAGGCGTCCATCTCGGCCTGTTTATTCATTACAATAATACTAATGCGCCTATTAATTGGATTGAGTGGATCCTCTTTATCAAACAATGACACTGAAGACAGACCAACAACCCTAAGCAGCTTCTCTTCATTCATCCCTCCAGCAATCAACTCTCTTCGTGATGCGTTGGCACGATCGGAAGAAAGCTCCCAATTGCTGTAACCTTTCTCACCGCTAGAGTAAAGCGCAGCATCGGTATGTCCAGACAAGCTAATTTTATTGGTAACCCCATTAAGCATCTGTCCAATTTCTTTCAGTATCTGTTTAGCATACGGCTGCAATTCTGCTTTTGCGGACTCAAACATTGGTCTATTTTGCTCATCTACAATCTGGATTCGCAAGCCTTCGGTAGTAATATCCAAAATTAACTGTTTTTTAAACTTACTTAAAGTCGGACTATTCTCAATTGCCATTTCTAGCTTATTTTTAAGCTCAACTAACTTTTCAGCTTCTGCTTTTTCCAGTGCGGCTTTCGCATCTTTAACATCAACTGCCTTCTGCTTACCTGGCGGCCCATCAACAGGCTTTACCTGCCCTTCTTTTTTTGTCAGATCTTTACCACCACCGCCTTTAATTAAAGTTTCACTCGCCCCCACAGATGTTCCGCCCATAAGCGCCACTTTTAAAGGTGTTTTAAAATACTCTGAAATACCCTCTCTTTGCGCTTTTGAAGTTGAGCCTAACAACCACATTAACAAGAAAAATGCCATCATTGCAGTAACAAAGTCAGCGTAGGCAATTTTCCACGCACCACCATGGTGCCCTCCACCGCCTTTTTTGATCTTTTTTACGATAATCGGCTTGCGTAGCTCCTCAGCCATAACAACTTCCCCTATTTGCCTTTAGCTTGCTTAACATGTGTTTCAAGTTCAGCAAAGCCAGGACGCTCTGTTGAGTAAAGTACTTTACGACCAAACTCAACTGCAATAGCTGGCGCATAGCCATTAAGGCTTGCTAGCAATGTCACTTTAACCGTTTGATACATTTTAGTACTCTCTTCTAACTTCTGCTCTAACAGCCCAGAAAGCGGGCCAACGAAACCGTACGCAAGCAAAATACCTAAAAAAGTACCGACGAGTGCATGCCCAATCAAAACCCCCAACTCATTAGGTGGGAGATGCAAACTTTCCATTGTATGCACAACGCCCATCACCGCAGCAACAATACCGAACGCTGGCAAACCATCGCCAAGTTTAGCAATACAATGCGCAGGCACATGTCCTTCCATATGGTGCGTTTCAATTTCATTATCCATCAAATTCTCAACCTGGAACGCGTCCATATTGCCAGAAACCATTAGGCGCAAATAATCTGTAATAAACTCAATTAAGTGATGATCATGCAGCAATGCTGGATATTTACTAAATAAAGGACTTGCCTCAGGATTCTCAACATCATTCTCAATGGACATCATGCCATCTTTACGAATTTTGGTTAAGATTTCAAATAACAGCGCGAGCAAATCCATATAAAGGGCCTTGTTAAATTTAGACCCTTTAAACACTGTAGGTAAAGCTTTAACTGTCGCTTTAATCGCTTTACTATCATTACCTACAACAAAAGCACCTAACGCGCCGCCAAAAATCATCACAACCTCAAGCGGTTGCCATAAGCCACCTAAATGGCCACCAGCCATAGCATAGCCGCCAAAAACTGCTCCGCAGATAACGACGTACCCAATGATAACAAACATACTTTCGTACTCCAGATTTTGATACTACAATTTTCAAACATTCATAATAGATTAGCCAATATAACGTAAAGTAATTACTTGAATAAAGCAATTTTTTACAAATCCTCTGTCAACTCATGGAGCAACATGAATATTAAGCGATCTATAAAAATTTAATATTTATTAAATAATCATGCGCTTATCGAAAAAACCACTATGAGAAACCATTAAGATTTATAGCAATAAATTTATTATATTTTCCACACGTATAACTTCTTTTCATTATTACCAGCCTGAATCACCTCTGTTGGCTCAACATTCTCAATCTCGAATTCATAGCTCACCAATAATGCCCCTGGTGGCATTTGAGCTTGTGCTTTTAGCCACAAATCAGACATTGCAGCAGGCGACAAATACGCAAAAATGAGATCATAGCTTGCAAAATCTAACAAACGATAATCACCAATTTTAAAATCTACTTTTGAGTGTTTAAATTTTGCACGCAACTTGCTAATCAGCCAAGGCAGTGGTGCTATTTCAATTCCATCTACCAGGCAATCAGGTCTATTCTTCTCAATATACATAGACATACCACCGAAACCACTACCAATATCAATAATGCGCATAGACGGACGAGGGGGTATTAATGTTAAAACTTGTTGCCAAATTTTTGGTGTAGAGGGGAAAAATGGGACTTGCGTACGAAAAGTTGTCCAGTACAAACTGAGACTGAGCAAAAAACCTAACAAATAGAAGATACTTGGAATGTGCCACTGAGACATGACCCAAACAGCCAATGGGAAGAAAAAATGTATCCAGCGCCACCATTTAGCCATATTCACTATATTAGCAAACCATACAGCTAGCGTAGCGTGCATCAATACTAGAATCAACAGGTACCAAATTGATACAGAATCAAAAGCCCATAGTGATTGAGCTTTAATAATCCATGCAAATGATAAAACAAAACAAAAGGCACTAGCCTGTATTAAAACAGCAAGCGTAGCTGGCTTTAGATTGAGTTTATTTAAAAATAACTGCAGCATTTGATGCCAATTTAATATTTGATACATACTCGCATTCCCTGTAATGCAGAGCATGTACCGATGTTTTTATTATATTTTTTTGTACTATCGGGCTATCAAAACTTTAACACAGAAAAGGAACATTATAAGCACCTATTAGGCGCTTAAAGTTACAACTTTGTAAGTGAGCTCTTTTGCTTTTTTAGTTTTCCCAGCTCTTGACGGGACATGACATAAATTACAAACATAACTTCCATTTAAATCATAAGCGTTGACAATAAAATTGCCGCCACAACAACTGCAACTTTGCAACTTAAGCATTTTGCTCTCAACAAAACGTACCATCGTCCAAGCACGTGTCATAGATAAGACTGGCTCAACACCTTCTTCAGTCTCAACTTGCTGTAAATAAAGACTATAAGCCTTAATAATTGCATGAATACCAGTTTCTCCAGTGTAATCAAGCATAAACTTATAAATATTATAAAAAATGGAAGAGTGTATATTAGGCTGCCAAGTTAAGAACCAATCAGTTGAAAATGGCAACATACCCTTTGGAGGTGAGACACCCTTAAGCTCTTTATACAGTTTGATTAATCGCTCACGTGACAAGGTGGTTTGAGATTCCAGCAATTGCAATCTCGCACCTAGCTTAATCATCTGAATTGCTAGCTGAATCTGCTCTGACTCGTTTACTACACTTTTGGTAGAAGTCACTGGACTTTTATTTTCCATGGTAGTTTCCTTCTTAGTTTTATCAACACTATCAACAAGCCTAAACTATGGTTTCAGCAACTTGCCCTGACATTAATATAGCAGTATGCAAGTGAGCTTGTGAGCGATCTTTTGTATAGTTAGTAAGCATACCTAAGATTGCACCATCATCAAAGCGAAACCTCGCCAGCATGACATTTGCACTGCTTAATTTTACCAACTGCATATTACTTAAACCTTCTAAAAGGTCTGCAATTTCACTGCTGATTCCCAAGCGGAAGATTGCGGTAGCTTTATCTGCCCGAATAAGCTGTTGCGCCAGCATTAAATAGTTGAGGTTGGCATCTCTGATTTCCGACATCAATTCTATTTCAGTCATTTTAATTTCCGATTCTTAATTTATTGCAACTACCAGAGCGTACAAACTATGGTTGAACACACTCTGAGCCTTTTCAGTGCAATTAACAAGAATGGGTTGTCGGTTTTTTTTGTGAGCGAACAAGACAAGGCTGTGTAGGTGCTTGTCTTACAAGCACCTACACAGCCTTTTAAATTACTTAAAATGTAACGCCTGTATTTAGAAAATAACTATCTATAAAATACAGATATAAAATTCTTAACTTTTTTAAATTCGATAAAAATCCTAAAGTTTTAACAATGTACACCGTTAATGTGTAGCCACACGTAACAAACCAACAAACACATTTAACGGTATTACCTAACACACCTTTAACGGCTGCACTTTAAAAAACTTTAGGGTAATTTGTAAAAAAAATTGAAAAATTTAGATAAAATTTAATAAGCTATTGTTTTTAATATATATATTTATTAAATTATTTTGAAAATTAATTTAAAAATAGGATTACCAATACAAGCCAATCACTCCAAATCATACAAATGCAGTAGGAAAGCAGGGTTTTCACCTGCTTATTCTCAAGATGTAAGTTTGTCATTTTAATTAATAATGTAGTTAATTAAAAAAGTAGTTAATTTTCGAAGTTAGACTTAATGGCATTATTTAAGTACTAGGACGCATAATGGCTGAAGAAAGCGATTTAGAGAAAACGGAAGAGGCCTCCCCCAAGCGCTTAGAAAAAGCGCGTGAGGAAGGTGACGTTCCACGCTCTCGCGAGCTTGCAACAGTAACAGTATTGCTGGCAGCTGGTTTTTCTATGCTAATGATGGGCGGCCAGTTAGGTGACGCCTTAAAAAAAACCATGAGCGCTGGCCTAACGCTTGAGCGTGCCTATGCTTATGATCCTATGATTCTTTTAATGAAAATATCAGATAATATTTTCAATCTGTTAATAGCTTTCTTACCGTTAGCACTGGTTTTATTTGTGGTTGCCATCGCTTCGCCAGCACTAATTGGCGGATGGGTATTTAGCGAAAAAGCACTTGCGCCAAAATTTGGAAAGCTAAATCCAATTAAAGGCTTGAGCAATATGTTTTCCAAAAACTCTGTTGCTGAGTTGGTTAAATCTATTGGAAAAGCAATATTAGTAGGCGGGGTTTCTTATATTGTCATCGTCAATGACATGGAGTCTATTCTTTCACTTTCATTGATGCCTTTAAGTCAAAGTATTGCTGAAGTAATCGATTTATTGCTGGTTAGCTTTTTAGCAATCGTTAGCGTTCTGGTTTTTATCGCAGCCATTGATGTGCCTTTTCAGCTATATCAATACGCTGAAAAACTGAAAATGACTAAAGAAGAAGTGAAGCGCGAATCTAGAGAATCAGATGGTAACCCTGAAATTAAAGCAAGAATTCGTCAGCAACAACGTGAAATGTCTAGGCGCCGAATGATGTCTGAGATTCCCAATGCTGATGTCGTCATCACTAACCCTACTCATTATGCTGTTGCTATTCAATATAAAGAAGGCGGCATGCGCGCCCCTGTTGTCGTGGCTAAGGGTGCAGATGCGGTTGCATTGAAAATACGGGAAGTTGCTGATGAGCACAAAATCCTTATCGTCGAATCGCCTAAGCTGGCACGTGCAATATATGCACACACTGAACTAGAGCACGAGATCCCTGAGGCTTTATACACAGCAGTCGCTGAAATACTGGCTTACGTGTTTCAAATGCGTCTATTCAAAAAAGATGGTGGTTATCAACCAGAAGTACCAAGCATATTACCAGTACCTGATGAATTAGACCCTCATAGCTTAATGCCACTTCGTGGGGTAGACGACACACCTATTGAATCTGGAGTTACCGCCTAATGAATCCAATTAACTTACCAGCTTGGATGAGCAACTTTGGTAGCCGCACTGTTGCGGCGCCTTTGATCATTGTTTTGTTGCTATCCATGATGATATTGCCCTTGCCTGCTATCGCATTGGATGTGTTATTCAGCTTTAACATTGCACTATCTATCATGGTATTGCTCATTGGGCTACAAACCAGAAAAGCACTAGATTTTATTGCGTTTCCTACTGTGCTACTCGTCACTACGATGCTTCGATTATCGCTAAACGTGGCCTCTACTCGTGTAGTACTCACTGAAGGCCATACTGGCCCAGATGCAGCGGGTAAAGTGATTGAGGCATTTGGTCACTTTTTGATTGGCGGCAACTATACGGTTGGTATTGTGGTATTTATCATCTTAACTATCATCAACTTTACCGTTGTGACAAAAGGTGCAGGACGTATTGCTGAAGTTGGCGCACGCTTTACATTGGATGCAATGCCAGGTAAGCAAATGGCTATTGATGCTGACTTGAACGCAGGGTTAATAGGCGAAGATGAGGCACGCAAACGCCGCACTGAGATTAGTCAAGAGTCTGAATTTTACGGCGCAATGGATGGTGCGAGTAAATACGTACGTGGTGATGCAATTGCAGGCATCTTAGTCACGATCATTAATATTGTGGGTGGCTTAGTAGTTGGCATGGTACAACATGGGCTCTCATTTGATGATGCAGTCAAAATTTACACTTTACTTGCAATTGGTGATGGTTTAGTTGCTCAAATTCCCTCATTAGTTATTTCTGTTGCTGCTGGTGTGGTTGTATCTAGAGTTGCCAACACTGAAGATATTGGCGGCCAATTAACCACTCAATTATTTTCCAACCCTAGAGTGATTTACGTGACTGCCGCAATTATCGGTGGCATGGGTATTATTCCCGGCATGCCTAATTTTGCATTTTTAACATTAGCAACTTTTCTTGCGGCTATCGCTTACCTTGTTAATGAAGGACAAAAAGTCACCAATGAAGAACCTGTGATTGAAGAAACGCTAACCGCACCCTCTGAAGTAGAAGAAGCCAGCTGGGATGACGTGACACCTGTAGATACTGTGGGGTTGGAAGTTGGCTATCGTTTAATTCCACTAGTAGATAAATTACAAGGCGGTGATTTACTTAAACGAATTAAAGGTTTGCGCAAAAAGTTTGCTAATGAAATTGGTTTTCTCGCCCCTACTGTTCATATTCGCGACAATCTTGAATTAAAGCCTTCAGGTTATCGAATCACATTAAAGGGTGTTGAAATTGCTACTGGGGAATCTAATTACGGTCAGTACTTGGCGATTGACCCAGGGATGGTGACAGGCCCTCTGGCTGGACTAATTACAACAGACCCTGCTTTTGGTTTGCCTGCGGTATGGATTGATGCAGCAACCCGCGATGAGGCTCAAAGTATGGGATACACCGTGGTAGATGCTGGCACTGTGATCGCGACTCATTTAAACCATATTATTTCCATGCATGCAGCTGAGTTATTAGGTCGCCAAGAAGTACAACAGTTACTAGATCACATTAGCAAAGAGTCTCCAAAACTAGTTGAAGATTTAGTCCCTAAACTTATGCCGCTCTCTGTTGTGCAAAAAGTACTACAGAACTTGCTCGTAGAGGGTGTTCATATTCGAGATATGCGTACGATAGTTGAAACACTTTCAGAGCATGCAAGCCAGACTCAAGATACCAATGATTTAACTGCATTAGTTCGTGTGCAACTAGGCCGTGCCATCGTGCAACAACTGTTCCCTACAGGTAATGAAGTGACGGTGATGTCACTTGATAACAACTTAGAACGACTGCTACTACAAGCCATGCAAAATAACACTGGTGGCTCAGCGATGGAACCTGGCATGGCAGAGACGTTATCAAGACAAGCTGAGGAAGCAGCAAGGCAACAAGAACAAATGGGCTTAACCCCAGTGTTATTGGTATCTGCTCCGCTTAGAGCTGCACTTGCTAAATTCCTACGCCGTGCTGTGCCAAACCTTCGTGTACTTTCACATGAAGAATTACCTGATTCAAAAACTATACGCGTCACTAGTCTTATTGGAGGTTCGGCATGAACATTAGACGATTTTTCGGTAAAAGCTCGCGAGAAGCGCTGACAATGGTTCGCAAAGAACTAGGAGATGATGCTGTGATTCTTTCTAACCGAGCGGTATCTGGTGGTAATGAAATTATGGCTTTTAGCGAACATGAGATGAATGCGATGGTTAATGATGGCCAAACCGTGCATGCGTTTAATTATGATCAAGCTAAACATCATGACGAGCCAACAGCGTTATTATCATTACTGAACAAAGGTGCTCGTGAAGAGCATCAAAGCGTTGATGCTAAAAAGATTGATGGTCAATTAAAAAGTTCAAACACGCAAGCCAGTACTAATAATGCTCACCAACATACCAGCGCAAGCAGTGCCGCCACTAGCAAACAAATGGTATTCATGCTGAATGAGATGCGTAATATGCGCAATGTGATTGAGTCACAACTTGCCACTATTGCTTGGAGCAATGTTCAGCAACGCGACCCCATTAAATCTGAGATACTTGGTGCATTATTGGGGGCTGGCTTTAGCCCTGCATTATCAAGATATTTAGCAGAAAAACTACCCGAAAATTTAGATAGCAAAAAAGCTAATGCGTGGGTGAAATATATTTTAGGTAAAAATCTAAATACCATAGAGAATGAAACCGAGGTATTAGACCAAGGCGGCGTGTTTGCATTAATTGGCCCGACTGGCGTAGGCAAAACCACAACGACAGCAAAACTTGCAGCACGCTATGTCATGAAGCATGGCACACAAAACCTAGGGCTAATTACAACGGATGCATACCGGGTTGGTGGTCACGAACAACTCAGAATATACGGCAAGATTTTAGGTGTGATGGTCTACGCAGTTAAGGATGAAACCGACCTCGCCATTGCGCTTAATGAATTGAAAAACAAACACACCATTTTGATTGACACTGTAGGTGTAAGTCAGCGTGACCGCATGGTGACGGAACAAATCGCACTACTTTCAAGTAGTAAAACGCCAATTAAAAAATTACTGTGCTTAAACGCAACGAATACTGGTGAAACGCTCACGGATGTAATTCAAGCTTACAAAGGAAAAGGTCTTGATGGCTGCATTATCACTAAATTAGATGAAGCTGCCACGATTGGTAATACACTTGATGTCATTATTCGAGAAAAATTAAAACTTTACTATACGGCTAACGGACAGCGTGTTCCTGAAGATATTAATCTAGCCAACAAAATAGAATTGATTCATTTGGCATTAAATTTAAAATCACCTGCAAACAAACCATTTCAATTTTTAACCGAAGAACTACCATTTGTCATGGGACAAGCAGGTAGCACTGGTAACGTCTCTCAATTAGCGGAGATTTAATCATGTCAAACTTTAACAGTAGCGTCATGCATAACGATCAAGCGGCAGGATTAAGACGCATTATGGCGAAACCGAAGCCTAGAGTTGTATCGGTTTTATCTGCCTCGCCATCACAAATTCAAACTCGTTTAATTACAAATCTTGCCGCCTCTATGGCTAATCAAGGTAGTGATGTACTAGTGATGCACGCATCAGAAAGTACTATTGAGTACAGTGATGGATTGGATCACGCCCCTTCTCTATTAGATATAATCTTAGAAAAAAACACGTTGCAGCAAGCAATCAAATCAACTAAGTATGGTTTTTCTTGCGTTAAATTAATGCAAAATAATCTATTAACTAACCCAAGTAACAACCATACTTCTAGCCAACTTAATCTGCTTTTTAACCAATTGGCTCAACAGTATGACATGGTACTGGTAGACACGATGCTTAACAGAGCTAACGTACTACCTTTAAATAAACTCAACGAGAGTGAGATTATTATTCAGCTCTCACGCAAGCCTGAGTCTATTACTCAAGCATATTCACTGATTAAGCAACTATGCAGTGAGCTAGGCAGGCGTTCTTTTGGTATCATTGTAGATGATTCAACCGACGCGCAGGCGCAAGTAGTATTTCGCAATATATCGCAGGTAGCAAAACGCTTTATGCAAATTGAATTAGATTTTTTTGGTGCAATTCCTGCTGACAGTCATTTAAACCGCGCCTCCAAATTAGGACGCTCCGTTATTGACGCATTTCCGCTTGCAGTAGCATCTACTGCACTAAAACAAATTGCACAACGCTTAGATTACAAGCATGATAATATTTTTAACAATAAACAGGCATCATACAACTAAGCTAAAGACGATTTATGTACACAGCGCATGGGAAAAAAGATCAAAAAGACGTTTTGCTGGATCAGCATGCTATCTTAGTTAAAAAACTGGCCTATCAATTAAAAGCCAAGCTTCCACCTAGCGTAGAGCTTGATGATTTGATACAAGCGGGCATGATGGGCCTACTGGATGCGGTTAATCGCTATGAAGATACACACGGCGCCCAATTTGAGACATATGCCGCACAAAGAATAAGAGGCTCAATGCTTGATGAGTTACGTAGCTCAGATTGGTTACCCCGTAGTATTCGTAAAAACATGCGCGATGTTGAGCACGCAATCAGTCAGTTAGAACAACAGTTAGGCCAAGCCCCTACTGAAAACGATGTTGCCAAGAAGCTTAATTTATCTCTCGCCCAATACCATGAAATGCTTGGTGATTGTAGTGGGCACCAACTTGTTTACTACGAAGACTTTCATGAAGCTGACAGTGGAGAACACTTTTTAGATCGCTTCCAAACCGATCACAATAGCGATCCAATTAAAGGTTTGCTCCTTGGTGACTTCAAAGACGCACTGATTGCTGCGATAGACTCATTACCTGAACGAGAAAAGATTTTGCTAGGTTTATATTACGAACAAGAATTAAACTTAAAAGAAATTGGTGCGGTAATGAGTGTTTCAGAATCGCGCGTATGTCAATTACATAGTCAGGCAGTCGCTAGGCTACGTGCTAACTTAAGAGAGAAGTCATGGACTGGGGCAGCTTAATTGGCATCACCATTGCCTTTACTGGCATACTAATCGGTCAATCTATCGAAGGTGGCCATATGAGCTCGCTAATACAGCCAGCCGCCTTCTTAATCGTATTATTTGGCACTTTTGGTGCTGTATTACTGCAAACCAATACTCAAACATTCATCCAAGGCATTTTGATGCTACGTCAGGTTTTTACACACCCTATTGATGACAGAGAGGCATTAGGTAAACGTATTATCGGCTGGAGTACTTATGCACGAAAAGAAGGTATTTTCATGCTGGAACCCCACATGAGAAGAGAAACAGATCCTTATATTATTAAAGGCCTAAGGCTCATGATTGATGGCACGCCACCTGAAAAAATACGTGAAATTTGTGCAATTGATATGTATTTTCATGAAATGGAGTTACGTAATGCCGTTAAAATTTGGGATGCAGCTGGTGGCTACGCACCTACTGTTGGCATTCTAGGAGCAGTGCTTGGCTTAATTCATGTCATGGAAAATCTATCAGACCCAAGCAGACTAGGAAGCGGCATTGCAGTCGCATTTGTCGCGACAATCTATGGCGTTGGGTTTGCAAACCTAGTGTTCTTACCAATTGCAGGTAAACTTAAAGCACATATACAACATGAAATGAAGTGGCGAGAAATGTTGGTCAATGCATGGGTTTCTATTGCGAGCGGCGATCACCCAAGAATCGTTGAAGAACGCCTAGATGGCTATTTAAAGTAAGTGCCTTTTACTCAATAATTTGAACCGTCATGATTAGAAGAAAACCATTTGATGAAGATGAAAGTAACCCCGATCGGTGGCTAGTTTCGTATGCCGACTTCATCACGCTGCTATTTGCATTTTTTGTAGTGATGTACGCAATATCATCAGTCAACCAAGGCAAATATAACCAGCTGACCTCCTCTATGGGGACAGCATTCACTGGCAATGTAATCTCGGGCGTTAACCAAAAAGGCTTAGGAGCAGAAGGTAAAATAAAAGGACAACAAAGCTCTATTATTAAACCCTTGCCTTTATCACACATCTACAATGAAAAACAAAAAAGAGAGCGTGAATCTATGGCGAAAATGGGGCTAGATGTATCAAACGCGCTATCTCCTTTAGTCAACGATGGCAAAGTACGCGTCATACAAAATGAACGTGGTGTACGCATTGATATCAACGACAGCCTATTATTCAACCAAGGTGTTGCTGGTCTATCCCCTGCGGCAAATACGATCATCAATGACATCGCAATATTACTCAAAGAGAACCAACGCCTGATACAAGTTGAAGGCCATACCGATAACATTCCCATTCATAACGAAACTTTCTTTTCCAATTGGGAGTTATCAGCAGTAAGAGCAAGTAGCGTAGTAAGAATGCTAAGCAGTTCAGGTATTGCAGATAAACGTTTAAGCGCACTCGGTTTTGGGGCATCACAGCCGATTAGTGAAAATGAAACACCAGATGGCCGCGCAAAAAACAGACGTGTATCCATCATGGTGCTTTATGAAGTTCCAACACCTGATGACACTTCTAATGTCATTAAACCTCAAAAAATTAATTGAAAAATCCAATTTATTAAGAGAGTTGGGTACTAAAAGTGTCAAGAGATTATTCAAACAAATATCTTTAGCGAAACCACTAAAAGCTGTCCGTATTAGCATTATTTCAAACGTAATATCAAAACATAAAATTAAAAAACCCCGCTCAGAAACTAATATTAACTTCTAAGTGGGGTCAAAAATTAAGCGCCTATTCGCCTATATAATAGTGACTAGCGCATAGGTTTATTGTGTGAAAATTACTCTTTACCGATTTGGTACTCTTCGTAGCTCACTTCGACAATCTTGCCAGTAGTCGCATCAACTTCTACTTTAACTTCTTCATTGTCAGCCTCTAAAATATCAAACTCGTACGATGCTTTACCATCTGACTCTAGCTCATACTCTGTTTCAACTACAGTACCAGGATGTGCAGCTAACGCTGTTGCTTTGGCATCGGCCTCACTTACTTTAGCAAGTGCTTTGAATCTAGGATCATCAGCTTTAACTTCTTCCTCAATTTCTGTTACTTTGCCAGTTTTAGCGTTACATTCAACATCCCATGCTTTACCGTCAGCAGTTTCAATATCAAACTCATAAACGCCCACTTTTTTCTCAGACTTAAACTCTACTTTAACAATTTTTCCATCTTTTTCTGACAAAGCGGCTTTTACACACTTACCTAAACTATCATAAGCTTTTGGCTTAAGTGAGCCATGATCGGCAACTGCCGAGTTAGCAAAAAACACTGCTGCAATTAAAGTAGATCCTAAAGATAGACGAAACATAATTAACTCCTATTATTGTTAGTGAAGTATAAAAAATAAGTAAATCTATTACTATTTTTCAATTTTACCAAACAAGTGATAAGCATTTGATTGATTTACAAAACTATTACATTTCTGGTTGTAATCAACCAATATTAACGACCATCCATCTAAAACCCACGATTAATTGAATCCAATTCGCTATTGATTGCAAACCTAAGTGTTTGAGCAAGGGCAATAAAAAACCCAGCACTAGGCTGGGTTTAAAGTCATCAACTAATAATTAGTCTTTTGATGCACGTTTACGCTCATGCTCAAGCAAGTAACGTTTACGGATACGAATCGTTTTAGGGGTAATTTCCACTAATTCATCATCATCAATAAACTCAACTGCTGATTCTAAAGACAATGCAATTGGCGTAATCAAGCGCACAGCTTCATCGGTACCTGATGAGCGAATATTGGTCAGTTGTTTACCTTTAATCGGGTTCACAATCAAATCATTATCACGGCTGTGAATACCAATTACCATACCTTCATATAACTTGTCGCCTGGTACAGAGAACATTTTACCGCGATCCTGCAACTTCCAAAGTGCATAAGCCACAGCTTCGCCATTTTCAGCTGAAATCAACACGCCATTACGACGACCTGGCATATCAGCTTTTACTGGTGCATATTCATCAAACACATGGCCCATTAAACCAGTACCACGTGTCATTGTTAAGAATTCGCCTTGGAAACCAATCAAACCACGCGCTGGAATTCTATATTCCAAACGTGTACGGCCATTACCGTCAGATTCCATATTTTGCATTTCACCACGGCGACGGCCTAATTCCTCCATCGCAGCACCTTGATGCTCATCTTCTAAGTCAACAGTAAGAATTTCGTATGGCTCACATTTTTCGCCATTAATTTCACGGTAAACAACTTTTGGTTTACCTACTGCCATCTCGAAACCTTCGCGACGCATATTTTCAAGCAAGATAGTTAAGTGCAATTCACCACGACCAGAAACGCGGAACACATCAGCATCTTCAGTATCTTCAACACGTAAAGCAACGTTAACTAAAAGCTCTTTAGTTAAACGATCACGAATTTGACGTGAAGTTACAAATTTACCTTCAGTACCAGCTAATGGTGAAGTGTTCACCATAAAGTCCATGGTCAATGTTGGCTCATCTACACCTAAATGTGGCAAACCAACTGGGTTTTCACGGTCACAAATAGTGAAACCAATACCAATATCATCTAAACCAGAAATAATCACAATATCGCCAGCTTCAGCCTCTTCAACAGGCACACGCTCCAAACCGCGGAAACCGAGCACTTGGTTGATTTTACCCGTAGCGATTTGTTTAGTTTCATTCATCACTGTCACAGCTTGGCCAGGCTTGATTTTACCGTTAGTAACACGACCAATACCTAAACGACCCGTGTAAGTTGAATAATCCAACGCTGAAACTTGCAACTGTAAAGGTGCATTGCTATCACCAACTGGCGGCGCAACGTGGCTTAAAATCGTTTCAAACAAAGCACGCATATTGTCGCTAGGCTTATTCATATCTAACATAGCATAGCCATTAATTGCTGATGCATACACGACTGGGAAGTCTAACTGCTCATCTGTTGCACCTAAGTTTGCGAACAAATCAAATGTTTGGTTCACTACCCAGTCAGTACGTGCACCAGGACGGTCTACTTTATTAATAACAACGATTGGTTTTAAACCAAGCGCCAACGCTTTTTTCGTTACAAAGCGTGTTTGTGGCATCGGGCCTTCAACCGCATCTACTAACAGAACCACGCCATCCACCATACCTAATACACGCTCAACCTCACCACCAAAGTCCGCATGGCCTGGGGTATCTACAACGTTAATATGCGTACCCTCGTAATTAAGCGCAGTGTTTTTTGCCAAAATGGTAATGCCACGTTCTTTTTCAATATCGCCACTGTCCATCACACGCTCAGACACAGTCTGATGAGATGTAAATGTACCTGCTTGATGTAAAAGTTTATCAACCATAGTTGTTTTACCATGGTCAACGTGGGCAATAATTGCGATATTTCTTAAATTACGAGACATTGTCTTGCTACCAGTTCATTGAAAGGCGGCGATTTTAACACATTAAGCCCTAAGAGTGATTTAACTATCTACAAATATAGTAAAAAACACTTTGACAAAGTGTAATTAATGCATATAATGCGCACAACTTAGAACTTTAAATAGCTTAATTAACTGGCTTTAAAAAGTTTTAGATTCATCGCCCTGACCCTCAGTCACTCGTGAAATTTTGAAGTGACTATCTTTAGATTTAATTTTAAATCTATCTTTACTGGTTAGCGGCTATGCCCGTGCGCTGGTAAATAAAGCATCTCGAAACTATATATTTGAAATTTGCTTTTTGCGTTATGTTGCTTTTTACAACATCACTGTAAACATACATGTATTTGCTCGCGCCCTTTTATTGTTTTTATAAAACTGCTTTTGAAAGGGACTATCTTGTCTTTTGAATCATTAAATCTACACCCTACTATTATCCGTGCTTTAGAGGAATCAGGCTATACAGCCCCAACCCCTATTCAAGCGCAAGCAATTCCTGTTGTGACAGAAGGTCACGACTTAATGGCTTCAGCACAAACTGGTACAGGTAAAACTGCGGCATTTATGTTGCCAGCGCTAAACTTACTAGCAACGCCGCACGAGTCTAAAAGCCGCGGCCCGCGTATTTTAATCCTTGTACCTACACGTGAACTTGCAACACAAGTGAATGAAGCTGCACGTAAATATGGTAAATTCATCCGTGCACGTACAGTAAGTATCGTAGGTGGCATGCCTTACCCACTACAAAACAAACTATTATCACAACCGCTAGATATTTTAGTAGCAACGCCAGGCCGTCTGTTAGACCATATGGAACGTGGCCGTATTGATCTATCACGCCTACAAATGTTGATATTAGATGAAGCTGACCGTATGTTAGACATGGGTTTCTTACCTGATGTTGAACGTATTTGCGAGCAACTTTCTGCAGAGCGTCAAACATTATTGTTCTCAGCGACATTAGATGGCGACATCGCACGTATTGCGAACAAAATTCTTAAAAATCCTAAAACAATTCAAGTAGCTGCACAACGTGAAAAACACGCAAACATCGAGCAACGCTTGCACTTTGTGGATGACATGACACACAAAAATAAACTGCTTGAGCATTTATTGATTGCTCCTGAAGTGAACCAAGCGATCATTTTCACAAGCACAAAACGTCACGCTGATGTGTTAGCGGAAGATTTGTACGCAGCTGGTCATAAAACAGCCGCATTACATGGTGATATGACACAAGGTGCGCGTAACCGTACACTGACTAAATTACGTCATGGTGATGTAAAAATATTAGTAGCGACTGATGTTGCTGCGCGTGGTATCGACGTACACGGCATTACACACGTAATCAATTACGATCTACCTAAATTTGCTGAAGACTATGTACACCGTATTGGTCGTACTGGTCGTGCTGGCAACACTGGTATAGCCATTTCATTCGCGTCGAACATGGATAGACATATTCTACGTAAAATCGAACAATTTACTGGCAACACCATGTCGCCAGCAGTGATTGAAGGTTTTGAACCAAAACGTGCAATGAAGATGGATGGTCCTAGCGGCAGCCGTCGTGACGGTCATAAACCAGGTGGTCGTGGCGGCTTTAAACCACGTGATGACCGTGGTGGTTACAAAGGTCGTGATGATCGCAATGGCGCTAGCCGTGATAGCGCTCCTCGCAGCGAAAACCGTTTTGAAAACCGTGGCAATCGTGACTCAGCACCACGTGAAGCAAATGGTAATTCAGCTGGCTATGCGCCAAAACCTGAATTTAACCGTTCAGAAAGACCAGCTGGCGACCGTGCACGTAGCTTTGGCGACCGCGCAGCGTTTGACAAATCTGGTGACCGTAGCCGTGGCAACAACGCTGGCACACCTAACCGTAGCTTTGGCGATAGCGTAGCTTTTGGTAAAAAACCATACTCACGCGACGGCCAACGTAGCGAAGGCCGTTCTGATCGTAGCGCAGCACCTGCTGCACGTCGTGATGGCGCTCGTAGTGATGGTGCCCGTAGTGACAGCCGTCCTGCTGGTCGTAGCGACAGCCGTGGCCCAGCACGTGCTTTTGCTGGCGCGAACGCAAGCGCAGGCAATGGTGCTCCACGTCGCTCACGTAGTTTTGCATAATTTAAGTAAAGACTTTAATTGAACAGTATCCAACAAATGACAGAAATCGTAACGACTGACAGCCCAAGTTTCAGCACATTAGGACTCGCACCTGAGCTCTTACGTGCATTAACTGAATCTGGTTACACCACTCCAACTCCAATTCAGGCACAGGCTATTCCTGTTGCCTTGGCTGGAGGGGATGTAATGGCAGGCGCGCAAACAGGCACAGGTAAAACTGCGGCTTTTGCGCTCCCCCTGCTACAGAAGTTATTACCGCTAGCCAATAGCAGCACCTCCCCTGCCAAGCATCCCGTGCGTGCGTTAATTTTAACGCCAACACGTGAGCTTGCTATACAGGTGGAAGAAAGCGTCAAAGCGTATGCTAAACATACGCAATTGCGCTCACTGGTTGTCTATGGTGGCGTAGATATTAAAACACAGACACCTCACCTTAAAACGGGTGTGGAAGTGTTGGTAGCGACGCCTGGCCGTTTGTTGGATCATATTGAACAAAAAACTCTGCAACTCAACCAAGTACAAATGTTAATACTTGATGAAGCTGACAGAATGCTAGACATGGGCTTTATGCCTGATTTGAAACGCATTTTGGCGCTATTGCCAAAACAGCGTCAGAATTTAATGTTTTCAGCGACATTCTCAAACGAAATTAAAAAATTAGCAGATGATTTTTTAACCAAGCCTCAACTGATTGAAGTTGCTCGCAGCAACGCCACCAATGACAATGTGACGCAAAAAGTATATCAAGTTGCGCAATCAGATAAAGAAGCTTTGCTGATTCAGCTACTAAAAGAAGCCGATGCAAAACAAGTCATCGTATTCACCAAAACAAAATTAACGGCGAGCCGTTTAAGTCGTAGCCTAGTTCGCGAAGGCATTGCAGCAGATGCCATTCATGGCGATAAAAATCAACAAGAACGTATTAAAGCATTAGATGCTTTTAAAGCTGGCACTGTCACTGCGCTTATTGCAACGGACGTTGCGGCGCGTGGTTTAGATATTAGTGAACTGCCGATGGTGATTAACTATGAAATTCCAAGCGCGCCAGAAGACTATGTACATCGTATCGGTCGTACAGGACGTGCAGGTGCAAGCGGTGTTGCCATTTCATTTGTCAGCGATGATGAAGAAAAATATCTCGTAGAAATCGAAAAGTTAATCAAACGCCAAATTACCAAAGAAACGGTAGCGCTAGATAAACCTAAAGCAACATCACGCACACGTAGTCACGCAAGCAATCAGGTTAAAGATCAAGAAGCACCAACCCGACGCTTACCTGCTAAGAAAAAGAGTGCAGACCCATGGTTTGATAAGCCTTACGAACCAAGCACAGAACAAAATAATGTGGTCGCCAGTAGACAAATTAACACCAAGAAAGCTCCAGTGGCTGCATTACTTGGTGGATTGTTGTTTAGAAAGTAATCTATCTCTAAAAGTCATGTAGGGCAGTTAGTGCCCTAGTTAATTCGGGGCAGTAATTGCCCCTTTTTATTGGCTACAGTTATAAAGCTATTCCACCAAATAACCCTACTACATAGTCATTCCGTGCTTTCGCGTGTGAATAACCAGCTGAAGCTGGTATATTCCACGGTGAAGACCTTACTTTGCTTGCCAGTCTACTGGCATAGCAAATTGGGGAAGCCAAGCACTGGCTCACGGTCTGACACGGAATCCAGTGACTTAACGACGCTGGATTCCGACTTTTCGCGCTTCCACTTAGCACTTAGCACTTAGCACTTAGCACTTAGTGCTTTAGTGCTTAATGGAGCGGTGAGGACCTTTACGGTCTCGTCGGTATGACGATTTTGTGCGATGGGAACAGCATCGGATTATTTGATGGAACAACTATATTTGATCAGGCGTATTTATTGCCCCTGTTGATTCCGCATAAAGTCAGCCACGCCATATAGCTGATTGGCTAGTTTTTTCATCAACGCTTCGTCATACTCCAACTGATGCATGGCTTTAATCATGCAATACATCCATTGATCACGCGCTGACTCACCGATTGCAAACGGCAAATGACGCGCACGCAGCATTGGATGGCCATAGCGCTCGATATATAGCTGCGGCCCACCTGTCCACCCTGTTAGAAACATAAACAGCTTCTCACGCGCAGAAGTTAAATCTGATTGATGCATATCTCGGATAGGCTTTGCCTTGGCGTCACTATCCATGATGTCGTAGAACGTCTCTACCAATAGACGTATATTTTGGATGCCAACTTCTTCACCACCGAGCAGCTCAAAAAATGTACGCTTACCACTACCCGCTTCTTCTATTTCATTCAACATATGCTTATCACCTTAAATGTAGGAACTTCTTGTAACGCAGTTTGTAGACCGCATTACAAATGTGCTTTTGTTATCCCTACATTTAAATATCAACTGGCGTCACTAGACTAGCAGCTAATTTTGCACTCACTCTAGCTTCTGTAATATCTTTACCTGTCGCTAATGCAACGCCCATCCGCCTTTTAGTAAAAGACTCTGGCTTACCAAATAAGCGAATATCAGCATTATTCACGGCTAAGGCTTTTTCTACACCGTCAAAAGCTAGTTGCTGGGTATTATGCCCACCATAGATAACTGCGCTAGCACCTGATTCTCGCAGGCTTACATCAACGGGCAATCCTAAAATTGCACGCGCGTGCAGATCAAACTCACTGAAACGTTGCGTGGCCATCGTCACCATGCCTGTGTCATGTGGACGAGGGCTTACCTCACTAAACCAAACGTGGTCGCCTTTCACAAACAGCTCAACGCCAAACAAGCCCAAACCACCTAAGCTATCAGTGACCGCTTTAGCAATACGTTTAGATTCTTCCAGTGCTTTAGTAGCCATTGGTTGCGGCTGCCAGCTTTCGACATAGTCACCTTTCTCCTGCACATGACCAATTGGATCACAGAAGTAAGTGGTGATTTCGCCTTGTGCATTTTTCGCACGGACGGTTAATAAAGTAATCTCATAGTCAAAA
Source organism: Methylotenera sp. (assembly GCA_030682715.1). Classification (GTDB taxonomy): domain Bacteria; phylum Pseudomonadota; class Gammaproteobacteria; order Burkholderiales; family Methylophilaceae; genus Methylotenera. The sequence goes on from JAUXNQ010000016.1 coordinate 26,299, forward strand.
TCAATTTGACCTTCAACAATAACTACGCCTTGGTTTACACGTCCACCTGATGCAGCGTAATCCCAAGCTGATGATACTTCACTTGCCTGCGTAATACGTGACTGTCCCTTACCAGAGGATGACATCGTTGGCTTGATAAAACATGGATAGCCTATACCAGCATCAATAGCCGCTTGAAGCTCAGCTTCGCTTCTGGCAAAGGCATAAGGTGATGTTGGCAGATTAAGATCTTCAGCCGCGAGCCTGCGAATACCTTCGCGATTCATGGTCAATTGAACTGCTTTAACGGTAGGAATGACGGTTGCCACGCCAGATTTTTCAATATCTGCAAGTGTTGATGTATTTAAGGCTTCAATTTCAGGCACAATCAAGTGAGGTTTTTCAAGCGCGATTAACTGGCGCAATGCTTGATCGTCCGTCATATCAATCACATGAGCACGATGTGCAACCTGATGGCCTGGTGCATTTTTATAGCGATCGACGGCAATCACTTCAACACCTAGGCGTTGCAAAGCGATAATCACCTCTTTACCAAGCTCACCACTACCTAAGAGCATGACACGGGTTGCATTAGGACTTAAAGGGGTTCCGATTCGCATAGGGATTCTTTCATTTGAATATTGCTGGAATCATACCATGCAGCTATTTTTAAGAAAATTAGAGATACATTTAATTTACAAGAAAATAGAAAATGAATAGTCTTAGTGAACGCATAGTTCCTGCTTAACATGCTTAATGAATTGCGTTTAAGCTGATTAAACTTTGATTTGATGTTTATCCATACGGTAGCGCATCGTCATCCGTGTAATTCCAAGTTTTCTTGCCGCTTCAGAAACGTTATATTTGGTCTCAACCAGCACTTGCAACAATATAGACTTCTCTGCCGCATCTAAAGCAGACTGCTGAGAGTCTATTGAAACAGTAGGAACGAACTCTGCCAAACGGGAGTTTGGTAACGCTAAATCAATATCAGTTAATTCACCATTGTGACAAAGCAACATAGCACGGCTCACTTGGTGCTTTAATTCACGGACATTACCTGGCCATGCATAAGTTTGAATGGTACTCATTGCCTCACGCGTAAAATGTGGACTAGGTAAACCATAGCGTCTAGCGGTTTGTGCAGCAAAACTTTTTGCCAACAACATGATATCTTGACCGCGATCACGTAATGGCGGCATAAAAACACTCATCATATTAAGTCGGTAATACAAGTCTTGCCTAAAGCGTCCGTTCTGTGACATTTCATGTAAATCACGATTAGTCGCCGCTACAAAACGAGCAGGTACAGCACGCTCTTTAGTTGAGCCGATACGTCGAACCACTCGACGTTCTAGCACGTTAAGCAATTTTGCCTGTAGTACTAATGGCAACTCACCGATTTCATCTAAAAACAAAGTGCCGTCTTCTGCTGCCTCAATCAAACCAGGACGTGAGCTCACCGCACCAGTAAAGGCGCCTTTCTCATGGCCAAATAACTCACTTTCCATCAACTCAGCTGGCAATGATGCACAATCTACATGAACAAAGGGCTTGTCACTGTTTGCACATGACAAATGCAATGAACGAGCAGCCACATCTTTGCCAGTTCCTGTTTCACCCCCTATCAGGACAGTAGGTGGCACGCTGTCATTTGATACTAGCTGCGCAATGCGTGCGATTTGCATTTTTACATTTTGCATTGCAGGGCTATCCCCCAACAACTCCACGCCTTCCGACGCATGTGCATTACGCTGGCGTGAGTAATCAAGACTTTTGCTCTGCATGGCCGCAGTTTCGGCTTTTTGAATCGACAACAGCAGCTCTTCAAGGTCTATTGGTTTTTTAAGATAATCAACGGCTCCTTGTTTCATTGCATTGACGGCATCACTAATTTCACCATGCGCTGTCATCACAATCACCACCGCGCCTTTAGCAACAAACTCTGTCAGTAGATCTAAACCATTACCATCAGGTAATCGCATATCTAATAAAACAATGTCTGGGGGAAATTGTTTAACAATATCGCGTGCATCTTGCAGGCTCTCTACGTGCGCGCATTCATACCCCGATTTTTGTAATCGACGCACTACAGCACGCGCAAATAATGCCTCGTCTTCAACAATCAATATTTTCGATTGCTGTTTAGCTAAGGTTGAGGCTTCACTATTACTGAGATGTGCTAGTTGCAATTATTACTCCTGTGATACAAATCTAAATTTTATGATTGTGCTAGATCAACAAGAAATATTATCAGCAAGAAACATTCCAAACATCTTTATTTATAAGAGCTCTCAAAAATATGCCAAAAAAATCAAGAAGAAAATTAAGCTAAACCAAATTAAAAACACTTTCATAAGCAATACTTAGCACTACGAATACCTCCAAAAAAAGCTATTCGCTTATGTAATGAATTAGTAGCTAATACACTTACCAATCAAACCAATATCACTATACTCAACCAATAAATGGTTCATTACAACCATTTATTGGTTTAAAACAACCACCATTATGGTTTATTACAACCACTTATCAAAATGTTCAATCAATTATAATTAGCAAATAAATCTTTAATATAAGTCAATTCAATCACTTAAACTAAGACTTACCATTAGCATTAAAATAGGAATGTTTTTTGCTTTTTAATCTTTTGTTATAAAAACATTAAAATATAAATATAGCTTAGAATTTCTATCGAAAGTACATCATGAAAAAACCATTAATGAAACTCACATCTGTAGCCGTGATGCTTGCATTTGCAAACACGCCTGCACTTGCTGATGACACCGCAATTAATATTAAAAAAATTGAGGTATATGGCACTACACCACTACCTGGTATTGGTTTGCCGTTAAATAAAGTACCAGCAAATATCCAAATGGCATCGCCAAAAGAGGTTGCTAATCAAGCTGGTGTTTCAATTGCTGATTACATGATGAACAATATGCAAGGGGTTACAGTGTCAGATATGTCTGGCAACCCATGGCAACCAGAAATTAACTTCCGTGGCTATTCTGCTTCCTCTTTATTAGGTAATGCTCAAGGCCTATCTACCTATGTGGATGGTGTACGTGTTAACGAGCCATTTGGCGATGTAACGCTTTGGGACAAGATTCCTAGCTTTGCGATTGGCAACATGCAAGTAGTGCCTGGCTCAAACCCATTATTCGGCTTAAACACTTTGGGTGGCGCTATTGCTATTCAAACCAAAAGTGGCCGCGATAATCAAGGCATAGCATTAGAATATGAAGCTGGCTCATGGGGTCGTCAACGTGCATTGATTGAAGCTGGTGGTGTATCTAAAGATGGTTCTGTCGATTACATGCTAGGCTATCAACACACAACAGAGGATGGCTGGAGAGATTACTCACCATCACACCTCAACCAGTTATTTGGTAAATTAGGCTGGCAGAATGAAACTAGTAAGTTGGACTTAACTTATATCAGTACAGACAACAATCTAATCGGTAATGGCTTTACACCTGAAAACCTATTAAATGGTGATCGCGATCAAATTCACACTCGCCCAGACTTTACCAACAATTACTCACACTTCTTAGCGTTAAATGGCTCTCATTGGTTTAATGAAGACACCATGTTTTCTGGTAATGTGTACTACAGAAAATCTAATCGTCATACTAAGAATGGCGACTTATGGGAAGGTGAATCTGATGGTACAGGTACAATCGGGAACTACGTAGGTCAGTTTGATACTGATGAAGAATATACTGGTTCAGTAATGAATCGTAGTAAAACCACACAAGATACTTATGGTGCAACAGGCCAAATGACTTTTGGCCAAGATTGGATGGGCAAGAAAAATCAATTTGTAATTGGTGCAGGCTACGACTATACGCTAATGCGTTATAAACAATCAGAGTTAATTAATGTTTACAGCGAAGGTGACAATGAAGTGTTTGATGGAAATCGCACGCCGATTTTCAACAGCCCAGCTTACGACTCTGGTGATCAGTTTGGCGTATTACCTGGCACTCAAACAACTGGCCTAACAGGCAAACAATACACTGCTCGCTTATTTGCAACAGATACATTATCACTCAATGATCAATGGCATTTAACAGCTGGTGCCAGTTGGAACTTCACTCGTGTAGATAACGTGGATACGTTAAGGGGCGATCGCTCTGCGACCAACCCTAATAGCTTGACTGCAAAAGATAGCTATACACGCTTAAATCCAACCATAGGCTTGACACATACGCCTACTGATAACTTAACGCTTTACACGTCATATAGTGAATCTAGCCGTGCACCAACCTCAATTGAATTAGGCTGTTCAAACCCAGCAGCGCCATGCTTACTACCATCAGCAATGGCAGATGATCCTCCTCTAAACCAAGTGGTTGCGAAGACCTATGAGTTTGGTGGTCGCGGTCTACTAACTGACAACATTCGTTGGAATGCAGGCTTGTATCAAGCAATCAACCATGATGATATTCAATTTACAGCGGCAGGCTCATCTAACGGTGCGGGCTACTACAAAAACGTAGGTAGAACTAAGCGCCAAGGGATTGATATGGGCTTGGCTGGTGATGCTGATAAGTTCAAATGGAGTGCTTCTTACAGCTATGTTCGCGCAACTTATGACTCTGATGTTTCATTTGTAAGCTCTTCAAATTCATCAGAAGATGGTGACAGCATCATATACGTAAAACCAGGTGATCGTATCCCATCTATCCCAGCGCACCAGTTGAAACTACGTGGTCAATATGCTGTAACACCATCATGGACAATTGGTACTAATGTGATCGGCTTCTCAGACGCTTATGTTTGGGGTAACGAGAACAATCAACATCGTGCCAATAGTGCTAACTGTGTTGCTGACACTGAAGAGTGTGCAACAGGAAAAGGCAAAGTTAGCGGCTATTTCATTGTTAACTTAGACACGCAATACAACATTGGTAACGGTTGGAAAGCATTTGCTAAAGCCACCAACATTTTTGATCGTGAGTACAATGTAAGTGGCCGCTTAGCAGAAACAATGTTTGCTGCTGATGGTACTTATGGTACTGAATCAAAACAACTTGGCATATTAGCTGGTGCACCACGCGCAGCATGGATTGGTGCTCGTTATGAGTTTGGTGGTCCAAATAAGTAAACAACTTGATGTAAAAACTAGCAGTCGCCGTTAGGTTCGATTGCTTAGTAAAAAGGGTTACAGCTTGCTGTAACCCTTTTTTATTAGTTGCGCTTCTGTTCTTCTGTTAAAAATACAAACTAGATTAAATACTATTTAGTAACTGCCTAGGCGGAATATTCAAAAAACTACGCAGCCCCAACCACGCAGCTAATGGAATCAAAACTGCTGCAATTAGTATACTTAACACAACCAAACTAAGGTTAAATTGAAACGGTATATTGAGAATATTGACACTAATGTAATACGCTAAAAAATTTGCGCCAATTGATGCCACGAGTGCGGAGATAAATCCAATGCAAGAAAATTCTGCAATATAAGCAATACTCACCTGTTTACGTGACGCGCCAAACACACGCATCAGCGTTGCTTCTGCCACACGCTCTTCTCTAGTAGCCACAAGTGCGGCGTACAACACTGCAACACCTACAATTAAGCTAAACACAAAAACATACTCAATTGCCTGACTCATTTTTTGCATGATGCCACGTACTTGTTGCATGAGTGCCGCAATGTCAATCACGGTTAAATTAGGGTACTGCTTCACCAGTTGATTGAGTGATTTCTCTGCACCAATAGGCAAATGAAAACTACTGATATGACTAGCAGCAAATGTATCTAGCACCCCTGGTGGTGTCACCGCAAAGAAATTAGCGCGCATCGTATCCCACTCTACTTTTCTAAGGCTTGTCACAGTAAGTGTTAATGGGCTACCCGCGATATCAAATAACAGTTGATCGCCAATTTTAATATTAAGACTGTTGGCCAAGCCTTCTTCTAGCGAGATTAATGGCTTCCCATGTTCATTATCTTGCCACCAGCGCCCTGCAACTAGTTTATTGTCACTTTGCATCTGTGCAGTCCATGACAAGTTAAACTCACGTTCTGCAAGTCGTTTTGCACGCTCGTCTTGCCATGTTGCCGTATTGATTAGCTGCTTATTTTTGCTAACTAATCGTGCACGTACCATTGGAAAAATAGCCGCATCTTGAATGTTTTGTTGAATAAAAAACTGATTTACTTGATTAATTTGAGCAGGTTGAATATTAATCACAAATCGATTCGGCGCCCCCTCTGGTAGAGAAGCCTGCCAATTACGAATTAAATCACCGCGTATGAGCGTGAGTAGCATAATCACCATCAACCCCATGCAAAAGCCGATCATTTGCACAGTTGACAAGCCAACTCGCCGTTTTAAACCTTGTATACCCAGATTAATTGAGGCCAATACGCTATTTTTAGGCGTTATCATCAAAAATCGCTGCGATAAATAAGTGAGCGCATAAACAAAGCCTAATACAATTAGGCTTAATACAAGCATCGCAACAATCGTTGAAACTGCAATATTCACATCTTGTGCCTGCCAAAAAATCATGATTATCATGACCAAAGCGGCTGGTAGAAACTTGGCCTGCGTTGAAAGCGGTTGTAATAGTGTATCTCGTCTTAGGATATTCATCGCCGAAAGGTTTCGCATTTGCCATGCATGTGGTAGCACGACAGCTACCATCATCCCGATACTAGCCAAAAACCCTATCAGTACTGGCCTTGCAGATACAGGCGGTAATGTTTCCACAAACAAACTACCTGCCAATTGTGCTAACCCTAGCTGGGCGACAAAGCCAAGCAGAGCACCAACCAATGCGCTGAATAGCGCGATAATTAAAGTTTGAATCGTTAATATCTGCAATACCGTATTTTGTTGAGCGCCAAAGCAGCGCATCAAGGCAAATGTATTTAAACTTTGCTTGATATAAGGCAGACTTGATAACAGCATGGCCACCATCGCCAATACCACACTCACCATGGCAGATAGCCCTAAGAACTGCTGCGCTTTATCTAATGCAGTTTTTATTTCAGGACGAGCATTACGGACATCATCCATTCGCTCACCTCTACCCAATGTAGGTTTTGCCAGTTCAGAATAACGATTAATTTCTTCTGGGCTAGCCGCCAGCAAAAGTTGGTACTTCACACGACTGCCATACTGAATAAGTTGGGTTGCAGCTAAATCAGCAGCGTTCATCATCAATCGAGGCGCAAAGCTAAATATATTGCCACCTCGTGAAGGCTCGCGTAGCAATATCGCGCTTACCACTAAACTAAGCTCACCGACTTGAAGTTGATCACCTACCTGAACATCTAACAAAGTGGCTAATCGTGGCTCTATCCAAACCTCACCAGCCTGAGGAGAAGTCTGCACAGCATGGCCTGTATCATCTGGATGTTGACCTATTGTTAAGTGCCCTCGCAAAGGAAAATTTGGTTCAACAGCCTTAATTTCAACTAACTGACTAGACTCGCCGTGAATCACCATACTGGGAAATTCATAAGTACGTGTTATCGAAATTGCTTGTGATTTTGCACGCTCAATAAAAGCATTCGGAATAGGATGGTCAGCTAAAACCGCTAAATCTCCACCAATCAACAAGCTACCTTGTTGATTAAGTGCAGACTCAATACGCTGCGTAAAAAAGCTCACCGCAGTAATCGCTGCAACCGCCAACACTAAGGCGAAGACTAACACTCTTAACTCACCAGCGCGCCACAAACTAATGGTTTGCGACCATGCCAACCTAGCCGCTAATATCATACTTGTGCCATTTCTAATAGAACACCGTGTTCTAATTTAAACAGCCGCTTACAACGATTAGCCAACTTAATATCATGTGTGACCAGTACCAATGTAGTGCCAGCTTCTTTATTCATATTAAACAGCAACTCAATAATCATTTGACCTGTCGCACTATCCAAATTACCTGTAGGCTCATCCGCAAATAAAATACTAGGCTGTGTGGCAAAAGCACGTGCAATTGCCACACGCTGCTGCTCACCGCCAGACAATTGCTTAGGATAATGCTGAACACGATGACTAAGCCCAACCTTATCTAAAGCTTCAAGGCTTAACGCTTCAGCTTTAGGATGGCTTTTTAATTGCAGAGGAAGCATCACGTTTTCTAATGCAGTCAGTGCGGGTAATAATTGAAATGACTGAAACACAAAACCCATGTCTTTAGCACGCACCGCGGCGCGACCGTCTTCATTTAAACTACTAAACAGGCCACCTCTAATTTGAACGCTTCCGCTGGTAGGGACGTCCAACCCTGCTAGCATGCTAAGTAATGTAGATTTACCTGAACCTGAGCTCCCGATGATGGCAATTTGGTCACCATCTGAAACGCTCAGATTTAGGCCACTTAAGATGCGAATTTCGTTATCATGGTTAGTAATTTCGTAGTGCAAGTCTTGCGCTTGAATCATTGGAGATTGTTGCATTCATGTCATTCCGTTTATTGTTCGTATTAAAAACCCTATTGCTTAGTTTGTTTTTTTCGCACTTCGTTGCATGGTCAATGCCTGCTTTTGCAGAAAATCCAAAAATAATGATTTACGGTGATAGTTTATCGGCTGCGTATGGTATTCCACAGCAACTAGGATGGGCATCGTTATTGCAACAAAAGCTAGCCTCAGAACAATATCAATATGAAGTTATCAACGCGAGCATTAGCGGCGAAACTACAAGTGGCGGAGTCAGCCGCATTCAAAAGGCCCTAGACCAAATAAAACCTAGCATTATCGTTTTGGAGCTTGGTGCAAATGATGGTCTGCGCGGGCTACCTATTCAAGAAATGACCAATAATCTCAACACGATTATTCAGCAAAGCAAAAAATCTGGTGCGAAAATACTACTGGTTGGGATGAGAATTCCACCGAACTATGGCCCGCAATACACAAAGCTTTTTAGCCAAAGCTATGTAAAGCTGAGCCAAGAACACCAAATTCCGCTTGTACCATTTATGTTAGAAAACATCGCAGCCAAAGCAAACCTAATTCAAGATGATGGCCTACATCCCAATGCCATTGCTCAACCACTGGTTTTAGAAAACATTTGGCCTCAACTAAAAAAACTACTTAAGGAATAGCCACCATGCTTTACTAGCTTACTCTACTTTTAAACACTTACAATTTTGGTACTAGTAGGACATAGCTAACTAGTACAATTAAAGTGCTAGACTTTCCGCTTGCCAAGTAATTTCTAAGCCTAACTCATCCTTAGTCGCCTTTAGCTCGTGTGCTACGCCAACTCCTGGTATGTATGCGAGGGTATCTTGCCAGTACACCAACGGCAAATGATCACGCTGCCAAGGCGGGATGTTAGCAGCCTGGAGTAAGTGCTTAAGCGTTCTCGTTGGTCTTAATGCGTCGGGCTTAAAACGCTCACCACCACTACGGTTAGTAATTCTCAGCCTAGCCATCCCAAACTTAAGGGCCAACCCTGCGCCTTCAACTTGTTTGAAAAACAATCTGCCTCCATTGGGCACCACAAGTTCACTTTCACCATTCCAGACCATATCAAACGGCTCATTAACTTGGTCAACAGAAAGGTAAGCCCTTTGCTGATAACGCCTTAATGTGTAATGCTGAATGTTAATACCCAACTCTGCATCGGGCTTGGCGTTGAGCAACTGCTTTAACATCTCAGTCAGGTGATCCGATGTTGGCATAAAGAGATAATGCTGAGCGAACCACCACCGCAATAGATTCTTTGCGCGAGATACACTTAATTGACTTAAACCTTGCAAACAAACACTGTTATTCATCAGCAACGTTTGTGCATCTATTTCCGCCAGTGTATCTAACAAAGCATCGGCTTCAGCCAGATGTGATGCGGTTCTTGCCAGCACGGATTTAACACTGGGGTAACGTGCCTGCAAAATAGGCATGACATCATGACGCACAAAATTACGCTCATATTGCGTGTTGTCATTACTTTCGTCATCGCACCACTGAATACCTGCCTGCATAGCATAATCATATAGCGCTAGCCTCGAGACGCCCAGTAACGGCCTAATCAGGCCACGGGTTTGGTCAACCTCAGCCATGCTGCTAAGACCCTTCACCCCTGCCCCACGCATAAGTTGCAACATCAAGGTTTCAGCCTGATCATCTTGATGATGCGCAGTCACCACATAATCTGCTTGTATAGAAAGTCTTTCATCAAACAATGCTTGATAGCGTAACTGACGTGCTGCTGCCTCAATCCCTAATTTACTAGATCGATCTACATTGACATGCACCACTTTGATTGGCACATTAAGTGCCCTGCACTGCTCCACACACAACGCTGACCAAGCATCTGCATTAGGGCTTAGGCCGTGATGCACATGTAAGGCGTGCAACTCAAGGCGTAGCAAAGGCTTTAAAGCAACCAACAAATGCAAAAGTGCTGATGAGTCTAAACCACCACTTAATGCCAGCAACAACTTGGATGCTGGCGATGATGCTAATGAATTTTCATCAGCAAATAAGTGTTGAGTAAAAAAAGAATGTAGTTTGGATAGTACGGGGTGAAGTTCACTTGAAACAGGCTGGCTTGCTAAAGCTTGCTTACCAGCCCTTTTGATAGAAGCGTTACTTTTCAGCAACTTCTTTGAATTTTCCATAGCTCATTAAGCGCTCATAACGGCTCACTAATAATGTTTTAATTGATTTAGATTTATAGCGAGTCAACTCTTCTTTTAACGCTGATCTTAATGACGCCATCATTTCTTCTGGCGCGCGATGTGCACCACCCATCGGCTCAGGTACAATTTTATCTATTAAACCTAATGCTTTCAGTTTATCCGCAGTAATCGCAAGCGCCTCAGCTGCGATTGAGGCTTTGTCTGCGCTCTTGTATAAAATAGAGGCGCAGCCTTCTGGTGAAATTACTGAATAAGTACCATATTGCAACATGAGTAATTGATCAACAACACCTAATGCTAAAGCACCACCAGAGCCACCCTCACCAATAATCACACCGATAATTGGTGTTTTCAGTTCAGCCATGACATACAAGTTGCGTGCAATCGCTTCAGACTGTCCGCGCTCTTCTGCACCGATGCCAGGATATGCACCTGGGGTATCAATGAGCGTGATAATTGGTATATTGAATTTTTCAGCCAAGCGGAATAAACGCAAAGCCTTGCGATAACCTTCTGGACGTGGCATACCAAAGTTACGGTATTGACGCTCTTTGATATCACGGCCTTTTTGATGTCCAATCACCATCACTGGCTGGCCTTCAAACCTAGCAATACCGCCAACAATCGCAGGATCATCTGAGAATGCACGGTCGCCATGAAGCTCTTCAAAATCTGTAAACAAGGCCTGAATATAATCTAATGTATATGGGCGCTGCGGATGACGCGCCAACTGAGAGATTTGCCAAGCAGTTAAATTGCCATAAATATCTTCAGACAGTTTTTTGTTTTTCTTTTCTAATGCTGTCAATTCTTTTGAGATATCCAAGTTATCGTGGTCATCATGTGATGAGCGCAGACTCTCGATTTTCGCTTCTAATTGAGCGATTGGCTGTTCAAAATCTAAATAAGTAATTTTCATATCGTTATATTTTGTCTCAAATTATCTGATTCTATAATGCCTATTATTAGTGCTAGGTACACACCTACGTAGTTAGCACAAGCATTACAGAAACGCTAAGTTTGCATAAACACGTTGAATTTCAGTGGCTTTCAGACCACCGACACCGCGATATCCACAATGCGCTAATTATATAGGATTTTTACGTTATTCTTACTCAACCATTCGGTTAAACTCGCAATCAATTCATCATGCAAATCCACTCGCCAATCATTACCCAGCATGAGTTCAACTTTACTGGTTTGATTATGATACTCAATTTTAATCGGGCACCCACGGTATTCATCTGAAGCACTCACACAATAAGGCTTTAGTAATGTCTTTAATTTAAGTGCATCGGATTGGCCATTACACATGATTTTTAGGAAGCTAGCTCGGCTATTTCTTAATGCAGAAAGGTCATATAGCTTCCTAGCATTTACACGAACACCGCCAGAAAATTCATCGTGACTCACTCGGCCTTCAACAATCACCAACTGGTCATCTTTTAACAGCTGCTGCGATTGATTCAATAAATCATTGCCAACCACCACCTCAATTCTAGTTGTGCCATCATCCAAGCCCACAATTGCCATTTTACCGCGCGCAGTCATACGGTTACGTACGCCAGAAACGATACCTGCTAATAGCTGCGGCTGGTCTTTAGGCGCTAAATTTGCCAATGTTGTACTGATAAACTGACTTAAATCTTTTTGATACGACCAATAAGGATGGCCGCTAAAATAAAAGCCAAGGGCTGCTTTTTCTTCTTGTAAGCGCTGTTGCTCAGGCCATGGCGAAACACTAGGCAATACATGTACAGATTGATCAGATGCCTCACCAAATAAACTATTCTGATTACTATTAGCGTTAGTTTGCTCAGCTGCACTAATCGCCAAGGCTACGCCAGCCAATAGTGCATGTCGATTAGGCTCCAGCTTATCAAACGCACCTGCTCTAATGAGTGACTCAATGACCCGTCTATTTACTTTACGCAAATCTAAACGGCTACAAAAATCAAATAAGCTCGTAAATGGACCATCTGTTCTCCGCGCCTGTAAAATCACATCAATCGCGGCAGAACCTGTGCCTTTTACTGCACCCAAACCATACAAAACTTGGCTTTTACTAATAGGCTTAAACTTAAATTCACTTTCATTCACATCAGGCGGCAATACTTCAACCTGATTCGGCGCACAATCGTCATAAAATATGTGCACACTGTCGGTATTATTCATATCAGCAGACATCGTCGCTGCCAAGAATGCCGCTGGATAATGTGTTTTAAGAAATGCCGTATGGTAAGCAACGAGCGCGTAGGCTGCAGCGTGAGACTTGTTAAAACCATAACCTGCAAACTTTTCGAGCAAGTCAAACAAATCACTGGCCTGCTGCTCAGTCATGTTGTTTTTGGTCGCACCCTCAGTAAATATCTTACGCTGGGCATCCATCTCTTCTTTTTTCTTCTTACCCATCGCACGACGTAGCAAGTCAGCACCGCCCAGACTATAGCCCGCCACAACCTGCGCAATCTGCATCACCTGCTCTTGGTAAACCGCAATGCCGTAGGTTTCTTTCAAAATCGGCTCAGTCAGTGGGTGCGGATACTCAACACGTTGCTTACCATGTTTACGGCGGCAGTAATCTGGAATCAAATCCATTGGGCCTGGACGATACAAAGCCACCAAAGCAATAATATCTTCAAAACAGTCAGGCATCGCTTGTTTAAGCATGTCTTTCATGCCGCGCGACTCTAACTGGAATACCGCTGTGGTATTAGCTGTTTTTAATAGTTGAAACGTTGGCTTGTCATTGATTGGTAAAGTTTCAAATGACAACGGCGGCAAGTTACTTTCAGCACGCTGCTTATTGGCATTTTCTAATGCCATATCTAAAATCGTCAGCGTACGTAAGCCCAAAAAGTCGAACTTAACCAGCCCTACTGCTTCAACGTCATCTTTATCATACTGGCTAACCAAACTTGCACCATCAGGCTGGCAATACACAGGTGAAAAATCTGCAATTTTACTTGGTGAAATCAACACACCACCAGCATGCATACCGATATTACGTACCAAACCTTCTAGTCTTAAAGCAAGCTCAAGCAGCTCTTTGACTTCTTCTTCACTCTCTCGGCGTTCGGCTAATTGCGGCTCTTTCTCTAAAGCGTCAGACAGCGTAATGCCAAGCTCAAGCGGTATTAGCTTTGCAATGCCATCCACAAAGTTAAATGGTAAATCTAGCACACGTCCAACATCGCGAATCACGGCCTTTGCCGCCATGGTACCGAAGGTGGCGATCTGTGAAACAGCATCAATCCCATATTTCTGCTTCACGTAGTCAATTACACGGTCGCGACCCTCCTGACAAAAGTCGATATCAAAGTCAGGCATGGAAACGCGGTCTGGGTTTAAGAAACGCTCGAACAATAAGTTGTATTCCAATGGATCTAGGTCAGTAATACCTAGACTATACGCAACTACGGAGCCAGCACCAGAACCCCGACCAGGTCCTACTGGTACGCCATTATTTTTAGCCCAATTAATAAAGTCGGCCACAATCAAGAAATAACCAGCAAAACCCATCTGGTTAATCACATTGGTTTCAAAGTCTAATCGTGCTGAGTAAGCTTCTTGTTTACTAGTGCGAATCTGCTCATCTGGGAACAGCACTTCCAGTCTTTTCTCCAACCCTAATCGCGCTTCTGAAATCAAGTAATCATTCAGGCTTTCATTATTAGGTGTGGGAAACTGTGGTAAGTAGTTTTTGCCTAATGTCAGGTTTAAATTACAACGCTTCGCAATTTCCACACTATTGGTAAGTGCCTCTGGCATATCTGCAAACAGCACTGCAATATCAGCCTGCGTTTTAAAATATTGCTCAGTAGTAAAGTTCTGCGGACGTCTTTTATCTGCAAGCACATAGCCTTCTGCAATGCAAGTTCTAGCCTCGTGTGCACGATAATCATCTGGGGTAGTAAACTGTATGGGATGCGTTGCGACGATTGGCAAGCTTAGCTCGTGCGCAATGTGACGAACATGCTGAATATATTGTTCTTCGCTTGCCTTATTTGCATCAGTGGCGATGCGTTGCACTTCTAAATAAAAGCGTTCTGGAAATAACGCTTGCCACTGATTCGCAAGTTTTTTAGCTAAGCCTAAATTACCCTGTGTACAGGCTTGTCCGATATCACCAGCAAGACTACCAGACAATAGCAGCATGCCTTCAGTACCAGCCTCAACAAACCAATCGCGCTTAAATTCCGCACGGCCACGATACTGATTGGTTAAGTAAGCACGACTTAACAAGTGGCACAACGTTAAGTATCCCTCATGTGACTGACACAGCAGTAACAAACGCGAAGGTTGCTCCCGATTATCAGTATTTTCCAGCCAAATATCACAGCCGACAATAGGCTTAACACCATTACCACGAGCGGCTTTATAGAACTTAATTGCACCGAACAAATTGCTTAAGTCAGTCAGTGCAAGTGCTGGCATTTGGTCACTCACCGCCTGCTTGACGTAGTCGTCTATTCGCACAATGCCATCAACAATAGAATATTCGCTGTGGCAACGCAAATGGACAAAACTAGGAGAAACTGAAGGGCTTGGTGTCGTTTGTAGCATAAGGCAATTTTACCTTATTGATGGGTATCGTTGTAAGCAAAGTAGGCACTTAAAACGATAAATAAATTGCGCAAAACTTCATATTTAGTGCTTGCAAAAATATAGTTTTTAATCATTACTGAAGTAGTCATCACAGCAAAACACGCTAAGTAAAACTAGTACAGCAAAACAAACATAGGTGAAATAAATATTCACCTATGTTAACGCTTGTAAACTACTCGTGCTTGTAATCTATAAGACCAACAATGAAGTTAGGTTAAAGCACTAATGATTGAGTAAAACATGAACCTGCTCAATCAGCACTTCATCCTGTACGGGTTTACCTAGGAAAGCATTCACGCCAATTTCTGTTGCCACATTACGATGTTTTTCTGCGGTACGCGAGCTAATAATGATGAGCGGTGTACTAGCTGTCTGTATGTTATCTCTTACATAGCGAGAAAACTCAAAACCATCCATACGCGGCATTTCGATGTCGGTCAAAATAATAGCGGGAGATATTTGCTGCAATTTCTGAATCGCATCCATACCATCATTGGCAGTCACTACCTCAAACCCATCACGCTCCAGCACGCGTGAAAGTACTTTACGCATGGTGAGAGAGTCATCAACAACCAAGGCAACTTTCTTCAACTGCTCAACCACTGGCGCCACATTGGTGACCTTAATTGCACCGCTTGATAACGCTTCTCTATTTGCCAGCAATACTGGGTTAATCACCAAAATAATGGCACCATCGCCCATCACCGTCGCGCCGATCATGCCTGGCACATGCGCCAACTGGGTTCCCATAGGCTTCATCACCACCTCTTGGTTACCAATCAACTCATCTACATGTAACGCCGTGCGGTAAGCCCCGCTACGCAGTAAAACAACAGGGGTATAAGTATGCGCTTGCGCTATGTGATTAACATCACCAACTAGTTTTGACAAGAAATGTAATGGGTACTCTCTGCCTGCCCAAGTAATCTTGTTTGCATTATAGGCATCGCTTAAATCTATGGATTTAAGCTTTTGCACCTGCTCAACCATCACCGATGGAATCGCATAAGTTTGATTACCAACACGTGCAAGCACCACTTGCGCAACAGATAGCGTCACAGGCAAGTAAATATTGAACATTGCACCCAAGCCTGATGCATTGCTGACATCAATACGTCCACCCAACGCAGCAATATCGCTACGCACAGCATCTAGCCCTACCCCGCGTCCAGCAATCTGCGATATGGTTTCAGCAGTAGAGAATCCAGGTTCAAATATAACTGTCATTAGTGCTTGATCAGATATTTCCTGATCTGCATTGAACAAGCCCCTCTCAATCGCTTTTTGTTTGACTTTAGCCAGATTAACGCCTGCGCCATCATCCGTAATCACCAGTGTAATTTCGTCATTTTCCAAGCTAACTTTCAGCTTGATGTGTCCAACTTCAGGTTTACTTAGCTTAACGCGCTCAGCGGCTGACTCTAGCCCATGTGCAACTGCGTTACGTAACAGATGCTCTAGAGGTGCGCCCATCTTATCCAACACACCGCGATCAAGCTCAATAGTTTCGCCTTCAATGGTCATTTCAACGCGTTTATTCAATTCCCTCGCTGTTTGGCGTACGATACGTTGCAACCGCTCAGAAATAGTTGAAAATGGCAACATACGTACGCTCATCAAACCTTGTTGCAACTCACGATTCATGCGGTTTTGTTGTTGCAATGCTGCGTCTGTCTGATCAAGATTAAGTAGTAAACCATGTTGAATGGTCGCCACGTCGTTCACACTCTCGGCCATCATACGAGTAAGCTCTTGCAGGCGCGTAAATCGGTCAAACTCTAGTGGGTCAAATGTCTCATTTGCCTCTTGCAACAAGCTCATGCGAGATTGCAACTGCGTTTCCGCTTCAATTTCCAACTCGCGTAGATAGCTACGCAATCTGCTAACACTGTCAGTTAAATCAGTAGAGGACTGCTTGAAATTTTGCATTTCTCTATCCATGCGAGAGCGCATGATAGAAACCTCACCAGCTTCATTAATCAGCCTATCTAACACATCAGCGCGCATACGTAAGAATTGCGTTTTACGCTCGCTCTGTCTTGTAGTTTTTGGTGTGGCCGTTTTAACTTGAGCTGGTAAGTCTTTAGCCATGCCCATATCACCAACAATATCCTCTAACATATAGCCAATGCGGTCGAACTCAAGAAACATTGCATCGAAATCATCGGACGTCACTTGGTGCCTCAATGCGCGAATCACATGGTCTTCCATCCCATGTACGCTATCACCAATCACCGCCTGCCCCGCCATACGAGCACTACCTTTTAAGGTATGTAACGCACGTTGTAATGAATCTGGATATTCAGCTTCTTTTGGATTGGTACGCCAGCCTCTTAAATCTTTGCCAATTTGCGGAATTAACTCACGCGCTTCTTCAATAAATAGTGTGAGCAACTCTTCATTGACGATTGCATCTTTACGCTGCAAAGCCTGCTCTGCCGCAAGTAAGGTATCCTCCCCTACTGGAACCTCAGCTAATATCTCAATCGGGTCTGTAATACTTTCTTCATTAACAATCGGCTCTATTTGGCTTACTTTTGTTTTAGGCCTTGGTTTTGATTTTCTCTTAGAACTTTCTGCTTTTTGCACTTCTAAGACAGCAGCTTCTGCAAATTGTGCTGCAGAAGCTTGCATAGCGGCAGTTGATTCGCTCAACGCAACAATCAAAGCACGTGAAGACCTAGGATTTTTTAATGCTTTGGCTTTTTCCAACCCATCTGACAATGCCTTAACCACGCTACCATAGAGCGTGATATGTTGTGATGTCCAAACGCTATGATGTTCATCTAACCAACGCTCTAAGGCTCTTGCTAAGTCACCAATTGACTTAAAGCCTGCGGTTAATGCATTGCTGCCCAGTGTATGCGCTGCGCGGTAACTCTCTGGTGTTGGCAAATCAGCAGAATCGACCACCAACATCGCTTGCGCATCAACAAGTGTTTGCAAGTGCTGTTGGGCTTCGCCCAAAAAGATATTAAAGAAAGCTTTGCTTA
This sequence comes from Methylotenera sp., assembly GCA_030682715.1. Lineage (GTDB taxonomy): Bacteria > Pseudomonadota > Gammaproteobacteria > Burkholderiales > Methylophilaceae > Methylotenera. Next base: position 44,499 of record JAUXNQ010000016.1, read on the forward strand.
ATTTACGTGTACCGCCAATTATCACTTCTTCTTTTTGCACTTTAGGCTGAGCGATAGCTAACGATTGCTCAAGCTCGGATGCTAACTCAGCTGCTTGTTGCTGGAATGGACATGGCGTTAAACTAACTTTTTGGTGTTGCTGCAACAAGGCTACCCACGTTGCAAACTCAGCACTAACTTTTTCAACAAAAGCTAAAATTGCGGGTGTAGGAAAAGTTTTACGATCTAAGACAATATTAAGCAGATTTTCTACAGCCCAAGCCACTTCACCCATGCCTAGCAGCCCAACAGTACGGCCACTACCTTTCAATGTATGGTAGGCTCTTCGCACCTCAACAAAAGCATCACTATCTGTAGCATTAACGCGCAAGGCTTGTAGATTTTGAGCCAGTGACGCAAGCACCTCCTCAGCCTCGGCTAAGAAAATATCTTGTAGTTCAAGATCAAACGCTTGATCAATCACTTCATCTACCAAAAGCTCGACTTCAGCTACTGGAACGATAGCAAGCGGAGTGGAAGTCACTACAACTTCATCATCACATAGATTTAAATCAATCGCGGAAAGATCAATCTCCAGCGCATCATGAGCAACATTAAGCCCTAATGAAGCAGCTGCTTGTTCCAAGCGAAGCAATGCTTCAGCTAACGCATGTTCCGCTTCTGCATGAACATGCGGCAGCTCTTCTGCGTACAAACCTAACATACTTAGATTTTCAGCAATCAGCTCAAAAATAGATTGTATGTCTTTACTGTCTTTATTTATTTGACTATCGCTACTTCTAAAGTGATCCACAAAAGTAGCACTTAACTGTGCAACAGATTTCGGCACAGGCATTTCTAGCATATCGAATGCAGCTGAAACTTGTTGTAAAGACTTACCAGCCTCTTCAAGCTCATTGATACTTTCTGGGTTTCTGAAGAAACTATCCAACGCTTTTTCTACAATAGTTAATGCAGCCAACACCTGTTTAGCAACAGCCTCTACCAAAGAGGCATCATGTTGAGTAGTAGTAAATGCTTCAAGTGCTGGCGCTAAAACTTCGCCCAGCATCACTGCATTTAGCCGTGAAATTTGTGTAGTAATTTTTTGGCTAGCTTCAGCATCAAGCTGATGGTAATTATCACAACTTGACTCTAGCAGATTCAATGAAGCAGCTATTTCTATAAATGCAGCATCATTTAGCTTAGCAACATCATTCTGCAAAGTAGCAATGCTTTGATGGGTTACATTAAATAAATTGACAACGTCTTCATGATTAACACCCTGTTGAACAGTATTCTGAATATGTTCTAACTTATTCAGCAATGTCGCTAAGTCGTTTGCGCTAGTCGTTACATCACTTGAGCTAATGCTAGCCCATAAATCTTTAAATGTAGGAATATCAGCAACTAATTGTGCCAAGGCTGCCTGCTCGGCTGCATTAGAACTGGCTGCTGCCACCGCTTGTGCTGCTGAAGGTAAAGCAGCGTCTAGTTCAAACGTATTTTTAACTGCAGAAATCGTCTCTGAACTTCTATCGCTTATTGCAACGTAATAAAGTAAATCACGTAATAGGCGGGATGGTACTTTTGCTTCCCCCATCGCTACATTACGTAACTGCCGGTCTAATTTGCTGCAAAGCTTTTTAGCGCCTGGGTTCTCCGCCACCTTATCTTGTGCAAGTGCATCAGTAAACGCAGTGGCAGTCCACCATAGCGTTTTCGGTGCATTTCTAGACTGAACTTCTTGAACCTTAGTCACCGCTTGACGCATACCATCCAATGCTACAGGATCTTTTGTACGTAACCAGTCTAACAAAGACTTTTGAAAAGCAGCTCTTTGCTCCGATACAAAAATTGGTATGGATGACTCTTCAATTGGGTTGCTTGGCAGGTCCTTGGGTGCACTATTATCAACATCGGGAAAGAATAATTCACTCTCATCCAATGACTCACCTTGTGCCTCAACGATAGGCTTGAGCGACTTGTACAGTCTTATTGGCTGGTCAGGCATACCATTAAGCAAATCTTGCAGATACTTAGATAGCGTCTCAACCGCTACAATGAGCGATTCCATTACCTCTTGAGTCACGGGAATCAACTGCTTTGCTAAACTATCAGCAAGTTTTTCCAACTCATGACAATAGCGTTTACATCCTTCCAATCCCACCATATCAAGTGCGCCGCTCACTTGATACAAATGTGCGATGGTAAATCTTAAGTTCGCAAACTCACTTGGAGTTTGATTGACCTCGTTAAAGCTTTCCAGCACTTTTTTCAGCGATTGATCAATCTCATCTTTAACCCAAGACAACGGGCCAGTATCAAATGCTTCAGGCATTATTTACTTCCATCTTTAGTTTGTAGTTTTTCATGGCGTTTTTGTGTCTTATGCTAAAAATTAAACTTCTACGCAAAATATTAAGCAAAATATTTAAATGTCTAAAGTTTAAAACCAGCCACTGAATCACGTAATTCCTCTGCCAACGATGTGAGCTGCCCAACAGATTCAGCAGTGAGCTTTGTACCTTCTGTGGTCTGGGTTGTAATTTCTTGAATCATCTGCATGTTGTTTGCTACCGTTGTAGCAGATTCTGTTTGCGCACTAGTCGCGGCAGAAATAGACTGAATCAATCTTGCAAGATTTGTAGTAACCGATTCAATCTCATTCAGTGCTTGTCCCGCAGCATCTGCAACACGCGCACCCTCAACTACACCCTCGGTACTTTTCTCCATCGCGGCAACCGCGCCATGCGTATCGGTCTGAATAGTTTTCACAATCGCACTAATTTGCTTAGTCGCCTCAGATGAACGCTCCGCCAAACGCTGAACCTCCTCGGCAACCACCGTAAAGCCTCGACCAGCTTCACCCGCAGACGCTGCCTGAATCGCAGCATTCAACGCTAAAATATTCGTTTGCTCGGTAATGTCTGAAATCAACTCAACGATTTCACTAATCTCTTGTGAGCTTTCACCCAAACGTTTAATACGTTTAGAGGTTTCTTGAATCTGGGTACGAATCTCGTTCATCCCTGAAATAGTATTTTGCACCGCTTGCGAACCTTGAATAGCAGCCTCCAATGAACGTTGCGCCACCTGAGAAGCCTGCTCCGCATTACTAGACACCTGCAAGATAGACCGCGTCATATCATTAACAGCTTGGGTAGTTTGTGTAATTTGTGACGCTTGTGTCTCAGCAGCAGTCAGCAACTGCTCAGAAGTTCCCTGCGCGACAGAAGTCGCAGAAGTCACTTGCTCGGTTGCTCGGTTAATTTCAACAACAAGGTCTCGCAAGCTATCAATCGTATAGTTAATAGAGTCAGCAATCGCACCAGCAATATTGTCGCGTACTTCCGCTTTTACAGTTAAGTCTCCATCAGCTAAGTCACCCATCTCATCTAGTAACTGCAAAACTGCCTCTTGGTTTTCCTGGCCCTCTTTGGCAAGCTGACTTGTTAAAGTAATCGATTGTGCGGCCTGTTTCTTACCAAAGAAATACATCAAAGTAAGCAACACTAAACCTAGTAACAATAAACCAATCAATACCAACTGAATAAATCGAGTTTGTGATTCAATCAACGCCTTGTTTTCTTTAGCAATAGCCTGCGTAAACGTGTTACCTGCTTGTTTAGATGTTTCAAAAGCTGCGGTTAAATCTAGCAATGGTGCTGACGCTGCAACCGTACCTAAAGGTAAAGCAGGAATATAACGCTTATTTGCCACTTCAAAAAAGTTCTCGCCAGCATGAATCACATCATCTAAAGGCGCTGCTAACTTTTGATTATTCAAGTTTGTGCGCCAATATTCAGAACGTGCTTTGAACAACGCTTCACTTTTTGCTGCATTTGATAAGGCGTTATCACGTTTTTGGTTGTTAAAATTGGTAGATGCCACATAAGCCTCGTTATATGAAGCAAACGCATCTAATGGAAACATTGGCGGAGGATTAGTGTCAGCCGTCAGCTTTTCATAAGTGTCTAATATGTTATAAATAGGGCCATTCACGCGAACCTGGTTAATTACCCAGAAACTCAATAAAGCAAATAAAATAAATGCCACAATCTGCAAGAAAAGCTGGCGATAACCCGAACCAATGGCTGCATCAGGCTTACTTTTCTTAGAAATCTTTGAGTTAGAAATTTTTTCTTTAACGTTATTAAAGAACCCACCTATCAAAGATCCCACTTGTGGTGGTAGGCTTTTTATCGCTGCAAGATTTAATGCCATTGTTAACCCCAATTTCTAAATTTATTATGCCTACTTAACAACTTAAGAACCAAAATAACTATTGCTTTACTAGACTTCCATTTCATTAGATATGCACTAATGCGTTGGCTGGACAAAGCTTTTATTTTGCACAAGCGCTTCTACATCAAGTTCCAACCAATCATTACCCTCTGTATCTATGAAACCATTCACACTATAAAAACTAGAGGCATTCTCAGTAGTCTGAGCTTGCATAGCTTGAATACTACGCAACCCGATTAAACTATCCACTAACAAGGCAACCTGTTCTGTAGATTCTGTACTAAGCAACAGAATACGATTATTAACCGATTTTAACGTTGCTGGCATCCCCATAAACTGTGCTAAGTCTGAGATGCTATATAAATTACCACGGACGTTAGCAACTCCCAAAAACCACGCTTTAGTAAATGGGACTGATTGCAATGGTGGTACTGGCAACACTTCTTTTACGTCTTGCAGATTAATTAAAAACTTTTTATCGCCGACAGTCACGCCTAATCGAGATGAGGACTCCCCTCCTATCTGACTCGCAGCATCTTTCAGCTTGGCAAGAATCGCCTCTTGAAACTCACGTAAATTAGATGTTTGCGCCACGATTTATTATCAATCCCAATCAATATTATTAAAATAAAGAAAAACGAATCACTTTAAAGAGATAAAACCCACAAACTAATGACTACTCAATTGTTTTAATTAAGGCTAACAAATCGGCTTCTATAACAGGCTTAGTTACACAAGCTTTAGCGCCCATTTTCAATGCCCAAGCCAAATCTGTTGCTTGAGACTTACCCGTACACAAAATCACGGGGATATGCGCAGTTGCAGGATTTTTTGTCAGCGTGCGCGTCACCTGAAAACCTGTCAATCCTGGCATAACAACATCACACAACACAAGATCTGGTGGATTATCATTCACTTTATTTAAGCACTCTTCACCGCTCTCTGCACCAATCACTTGGTAGCCAGCAGTTTCTAACATTTCGGTGAGAAAAAAACGGTCTGTTGCTGAATCATCGACGACTAAAATAGTTTGTATTGCCATATTCAATCCACCTCTTTTTGATGACTTTTAGCTTTAGCAGCATAAATCTGCACGGCTTCTATCAGTGTTTCTTGGGTAAAGGGTTTGGTAAGGTACTGATCTGATCCGACCATACGACCGCGTGCACGGTCGAACAAGCCATCTTTGCTAGACAGCATAATGACAGGTGTTGTTTTATAACGCGCATTTCTTTTAATGAGAGAGCAAGTCTGATACCCATCAAGCCTGGGCATCATAATATCAACAAAAATTAAATCAGGATGTTCATTAGAAATTTTTGCTAATGCATCAAAACCATCCTCTGCGAGAATGACTTGGCAACCAGAGGCTTTAAGAAATATCTCAGCACTACGACGAATCGTATTGCTATCATCTATGACCATGACTTTGATTGTTGAGAGCTGATCTAATGTCAGCTTTTCCTGAAACGGCTTTTCCTGGGTCACCAGTAAGCTCCTTTATTTTATATGCATCACTACTTTAATTAGCTTTCGTGCACTTATTGTGCTTCATTTTATATATAGTCTGTCTTAATAAGCAATACTATTTGAAATATTATTCAAAATAATAATAATATTTATTTCAACCACTCTTAAGGGTAGTCTATAATAAAATTACAAATCATTACAATTTATAAATAAAAATCTAGCGCAACAATAAAAGATTTGACGGTCAATGGAGTTCACCAAGGGGTAAGCATGATAATTAGGCAAGAATCATTAACAGCTAAAATGACACTTAAGGATTTATCCTCCATACCTCCTTTACCGTCAGCTAATTTGGTACTGGTATTTGGATCAGTTAAACGCTTTGGTGAGGCAAAGCTACAAAGCACATTAAAAGCACGCTACCCCACCGCACAAATCATCGGCTGCTCTACCTCTGGTGAAATCACAGCCTCTGGCGTTTATGATGATAGCCTACAAATTACCGCTATTCTGTGGGAAAAAACAGTACAACGCGTGACCCATACCAAAATGACTGGGATGCAAAACTCATTTGAAACGGCCGTAAGCTTAGCCAAACAATTAAAGTCAGATAGTTTAAAAGCCGTGCTGGTGTATTCAGACGGCCTAAATGTAAACGGCTCTGAATTGCTAGAGGGCTTTAAAAGCGAGCTTGGTGAAACGCCGATTATGGGCGGTATGGCAGGTGATGGTTTTAACTTCAGCAAAACTGTACAGCTATTTAACGACACAGTCTCAGATAGTCTCGTCATTGCCGTTGGCTTATATGGCAACAGCTTAATTGCCGCAACTGGCGTTGGCCTTGGTTGGAAGCCATATGGCCCACCTCGTAAAGTCACTAAATCTGAAAAGAACGTAGTACTTGAGCTTGATGGAAAACCAGCATTGCCAATATACAACATGTATATTGGTTCGCACTCAGCCAAAGACCTACCAGGCAGTGGCTTAAAGTTCCCATTTGCAATTATTGAAGAAGGCAAACGCGATATTGAAAAAATTCGCACATTGCTAGCTATAGACCCCAAAACCAACAGCCTCACCTTTGCTGGCAACGTTGATGAAGGCGAAACGGTGCGGTTCTGTCAATCAACGCATGATCGATTAGTGGAAGGTGCTGGCGATGCCGCACACTTAGTATCTAATAATGCCAACGTAAACCAAACAGGTTTAGCTATTTGCGTAAGCTGTGTTGGACGTAAAGGCGTAATGGCAGAACTGGTGACTGATGAAGTGAAGCTAGTACAACAGATTTTAGGCGGCCAAACCGCGATTACTGGCTTTTACTCATACGGTGAATTTGCACCAAGACCAGATACTAACGACAGCGTACTGCATAACCAAACCATGACGATTGGTTATTTAAGTGAAGATCTACTCGCTTAAATGACTGCGAAAATTACTGCGCAGGTTTGAACAAACATGAGTAAACAGGCAAGTAGCTACCCTAAAATAAATAGTGAATGTAAACAAGCACCAACCTAACCCACACTAGAGTTATGGTTGATTGCTTGCGCTATAAACGATAGAGTTAGCTCCTTTACACACAAGGAGAATTTAGCATGGCAACCGTGACCCTAAAAGGCAACCCAGTTAACGTTGGTGGCAACCTACCACAAGCAGGCCAAACAGCCCCTAACTTTGCACTCGCTAATGCAAAACGTGAATTAGTTTCACTAGATGCATACTCTGGTAAACGCAAAGTATTAAACATTTCCCCAAGTATCGACACACCGACTTGCGCAACATCAGTACGTACATTCAACCAAAAAGCGAGCAGCGTAGCTAACACAGTCGTATTATGTATTTCTGCTGACTTACCTTTCGCACAAAGCCGCTTTTGTGGTGCAGAAGGCATTGAGAACGTAGTCACACTTTCTACATTCCGTGACACTGCAAAATTTGCAACAGACTTCGGCGTATTCATTACCGACAGCAGCTTAGCAGGCTTAACAGCACGTGCGGTTGTGGTGTTAGATGAAAACAATAAAGTGCTACACAGTGAATTAGTGGCTGAAATTGCTGACGAGCCTAACTATGATGCAGCATTAGCTGTTTTGTAAGTTTTAGATTTGAATGACTAAAGCCCAGCAGATTAATTTGCTGGGCTTTTTCAAATGATTTAATATTGAATCACTTAATTATTGATGTCATAGTTGATTTTTTTGATTTTGAATGTATTTTTAACGCCAATGGACCGCCCAATATGATTTTATTATACAACTCATATAAATCTATCTGAAAAAACATCCTATGACACTAGTTTTTAGCCAATTTGAAGCCTACTTAAGATTAGATATTTGGAGAGGAGTCACTACATGCTAACTAACTGGATTGTCGCCTTAGTAGCCACTAGTTTCTTGCTAGGCTTTATGAAACCAATGCTTACTGAGCAGGTACATGCATTCATATCCATAGCAACATACTTAGTTATGTGGTTCATCCTTTGGATCTTCGAAAGGAAAGCGCGACCAATTTACTCAAATGTACCCTATGTAATTCTTGTGTTTGTCGTCTCTATTGCTGCACTTTCATTTATCGCTATCATTATTCCAAGCATTTCGGAGCCTATTCTTTTTTTTCGCGCCCTCATATTTCTTGCCGCGCTTATCTACCTTTTTTCATCTACCGCACGAATGTACGTTGATGTGTGGCTTGGAAAATAGACAAAAGCTAATAATTATGCCTAACAAACGCCTTGAGATTGACACTCGACTGACTGGCCTCACCACCTCTTCCCACGGTCATCAAGCTACACATTAGACCTAACCGATGAAATATCTCGACACAGCATTTGCGCAACTCGAATTTGCAATCAAGTTGATGCAAGCTGCAGAGGATGGGCGAATTAAGCGTGAGGATATAGACCTACCGCTTACAATTTCCGAAGGTAGTTCAGTTTTAGTGTTAGCTGATCAGGTAATTCATACCGACACAGACTTTATAAATGCACTGCAAAACAATGTGTCTATGGCCTTCGGTGCAGCAGCTATCACATTAAATCAGTGTCGGGAAGAAATGAAAATCTCTCTACCAATCACCATAAACACAGAACTTGAACAATGGATCTCCCTTGTCTATCAAATTCGCAATGCATTTGCACATAACATAGCTGAGCCAATATGGAAAATAAAGCCGAAGTATGCCCGCCACTTTCAAGTGAACTCTGTTTCCATCAACCTTTCATCGCTTAATAAACAGCACTTCAACTATGATCAACTTGGAGGAGCAAAAGCCCTATTTCTCCTTAGAGACTATGGAAGGACACATCTACTTTTCTAGCCAAGCCCGCGTAGGGCGTACTCGTTAGCAGTGCGCACTACGCGCTGCTAAATAGCCATCCATGTAGGGGCACTTGACCCACGCGTTACAACTCATACTAATCACTACCGCGTGGGGTTAAGCCAGCATTTGGCTTCCCCACAGAATATAGTCGCTTATAAACAAGCTTCCTATTCTGAGTAAAACCCGACCCTACGCAAACTGGCGAAAACGTTCATCAATGATACAATTTTTAATAATAAGGAGTTACCATGTCTTTTCTAAGCAAACTCAAAGGCGATAACGCAGCGCTACCTCCTCAGCCATCCACAAAATCTGTTGCGCTTGCGTGGCTGGGCGGTTTTTTGGCCATTGCCGCCGTTGCCTCACTGAATGATTTTCTTTCAGTTGCCTTGGTGCTCGGGTCGTTTGGCGCATCATGCGTCCTAGTTTTTGGCTATCCTGACGTGCCGTTTTCTCAACCAAGAAATGTAGTTGCTGGCCATGTCATCAGCTCTCTGGTTGGCCTTGTATTTCTTTTTGCCTTCGGCCCACATTGGTGGTCTGTCGCTCTCGCCGTGGGTACAGCTATCGCCCTGATGATGCTAACTCGTACAGTGCATCCACCCGCTGGATCAAACCCAGTGATCGTATTCTTAATGCAACCAAGTTGGGGATTTTTACTGTTCCCAACATTGGTTGGTGCATTGGTGTTGGTGGCTGTCGCTCTGGTTTATAACAATGCGACCCGTGATGCAAAGTACCCAAAATACTGGTAGCCAAGTAGCGTGGGCACTTGTGACCCACGCATTGCAACATTATTACCTGTCACTACAGCGTGGGGTATAAACCCCACCCTACCCAACTTAATTTAACACCTTAAAATGCGCACCTATCGCACGCCTATTTTCAAGCTGATTGCATATGCTTGGGCTTTGCCAAACACAGCACTTGGCATATAACTTGGGCTTGCTATGCTCGCACTTGGCGGCAGAGTGCGTATCGTGGCTGGAATCGCTGAGTTTTATGGCGGCTGGATGGGAAACTTCTTTGCATCACGCCCTCGCCCGTTTTGCTTTGGTGCTATCACACTTGGTCATGTGATTTTAGATACATGCCTCAAGGAACTTATCGCACTGCGAGCGCACGAACATGTGCATGTTAGGCAATACGAGCAATGGGGGGTGTTCTTTTTGCCTGCTTACGCGTTGTCTAGTCTGTGGGAAGTGTGTCATGGTCGCAATGGGTACAGAAATAACTTCTTTGAAAGGCAAGCCTATGCGGCTGAAGATAAGAATAATTTGCAGACTAGCCGATTAAATGAAATAGCTAATGACACGCATTAATCAGGTAGGGTGGGTCATTAGTGACCCACGCGTTGCAATATTACCCATTACTACGCATTGGTTAAGCCAGTATTTGGCTTCCCCACAGAATATAGTCGCTTATAAACAAGCTTCTTATTCTGTGTGAAAACCCAACCCTACACAGCTACTACTCATGCGTTATAGACACACCTTGTAACTATCAACAGCGTAGCAATAAAATGGCAAAAACGATGATAAAAAATATAGTATATGTAGCAGTTGGATTATTGGTTTCGTTTGCAGTGTCTGCGGCCCCTGCTTCTTGGTACTTATGGAAAAGTAAACTGGATGGCAGCATGTGGTGCACACAAACACTGCCTGGTGACGGTTGGGTAAAATTAGATGGGCCGTATAAAGACGCGCATTGCAAAATAATTGGGCGCCCTGGCAAATGATAATTAAAACAATCTAGTTGTTTACGCTTTTAGTACGCTAATTTAACAAACCAGCTTAAATCTTTACAAACTCACCTTCATCTGCACCTGCCAATAAAGCCAACAAGTCTTGCCCTTTAAGTGCTATGGCATAGCCTAATACACCACTGCCGATTACCACTGCTTGATAATTGCGTACGCTTTTATCAACCAACACACGCACAGTTTCTGGCAACGCAATTGGTGGCACTGCACCCACCACATAACCTGTGGCTTCTGGTACTTCATCATATTCTGCCATGCGCAGTTTACGTTCGTCCAGATGTTTTCTCAGCACGCCCCAATCGGCACGGCCACCACCTGCCACTGCTAATAATGTGTATTTACCAAAATCTGCTTTGAAAACCACACTACGCACTACGGAAGCTGGGTCTAAGCCTTTGGCTGAGAGTAGCGCTTCTAAATCACGGATAGGTTTACTGTCCTCACTCAGTGGGATTTCAATCATTTCAAACACAATGTTTTTAGATTGCAGTAAATCGATGACAGGGGAATGAATATCAGCCATGGCAGATCCTTAATATAGCGCTAATAATTAGTGTATTTGACGTTGCTGCCCTTACATTTTTCTACTGGGTATTTTTGCGCATATAAACTACTCGGCCGCAAGCGACCGAGTTTTAGAACAAACCCGACTGTTGGCTACTTTCTTCACCTTTGCTCATTTCTGCAAGCTGGTTTTGAACATATTCTCTGATTACTTCTTCGTTGGCGTTGCCTATCGTTT
>JAUXNQ010000028.1 GCA_030682715.1 Methylotenera sp.
AACTGTGCGGCGTTACCATTCCAAGTCCTAATAATGGAATGGACGCCCACTTCCTAAAACGGCATCAACGTGCCAAAGTAGAGTTTCTACAAACCACTTAACTAGAAAGAGGCGTCCAAATGAAGATTACAACAATTGGCATTGATTTGGCAAAGGAAATGTTTCAGATTCACGGCGTAGATACACATGGCAAAGCGGTTCTGCGTAAGCAACTGCGCCGGAGCGAGATGGCAAAGTTCTTCAGCAATTTGGAACCCTGCCTGATTGGCATGGAAGCCTGCGGCAGTGCGCATCACTGGGCAAGGAAGCTAGGCGAGTACGGACATACCGTGAAACTTATGGCACCGCAATTCGTTAAGCCGTATGTGAAGACCAATAAGAACGACATGGCAGATGCAGAAGCCATTTGCGAAGCCGTGACCCGACCCAATATGCGCTTCGTACCGATGAAGAATGTCGAACAGCAAGCAATGCTGTCGGTACATCGCGCAAGACAAGGGTTTGTGAAGGCGAGAACCGCACAGGCCAACCAGATGCGAGGCTTGCTCTCCGAATTTGGTATTGTCATCCCACAAGGTATCAACGCGATTGCCAAACGTGTACCAGACATTCTGGAAGATCGTGAGAATGGTTTGCCAGGCACCATGCGCAACCTGTTGAAACGACTGACGGAGAACCTGAAGGTGCTGGATCGTCAGGTGGACGAGCTGGAACTACAGATCAAGCTGTGGCACAAAGAAAGTGAACTCAGCCGCAAGCTGGAAACGATTCCTGGCATTGGCCCCATTACCGCGAGCGCGATCGTAGCGACGGTAGGAGAGGCAAAAGAATTCCAAAATGGTCGCCAGTTGGCGGCGTGGATGGGACTGGTACCTCGGCAGCACTCCAGTGGTGGCAAGCAGCATCTGCTTGGCATCAGTAAGCGTGGTGATACTTACCTCAGAACCTTGCTGATTCACGGTGCGCGGGCAGTCATCCGTTTTGCCGAGCACAAGGCGGCACCAGAGAGTTGGCTATGCAAGCTCATGGCACGGCGTAACAAGAACGTGGCGGCGGTTGCTTTGGCAAACAAGAATGCCAGGGTCATCTGGGCGCTGCTGGCCAAAGGTACAACATTCCGCCATGATCATGCTACGGCAGCTTACGCTGCGTAGCATGATCAAGACGGCTGCATACAAACAAATTGGTAACGAACGTCAAAAACGAGATTAAGGAGAAAGGCTTCCACCGATTGCACAGGCAATCATGAAGTGATGGCGAGACAGGTCAGACCGTGAGTAACCAAACCAGTATTTTCCATAGCACCTAGAGTGCGTCCTAATGATCTGGCGTTATTCAGCAAATTCCATCAGGGATAGAAGCAATGCGCT
>JAUXNQ010000030.1 GCA_030682715.1 Methylotenera sp.
GTTGGGTTGGGCCTCCAGGAGACGCGACTTCTTATGCGAAGTCCAGCAGGTGATCAGACCGACTTATTGAAGGCGGGCTGCGCCGCCGACACCACGGCGCCGTGCCGACTTCGCATAAAAGCGGGGTTCGCCTTATTGCGGTTATGCGAAGGTTCGCATGAGCGCAAGAATTGGTTGTTCGCGGGCAGTATGAAAGCCGCAGAGCGTGCGGCGGCGATCATGAGTCTGATTGAGTCGGCCAAACTCAATGGCCTGGAGCCGCAGGCTTATCTGACGGATGTGCTGCGCAGGCTGCCCACGCAACTCAACAGCCGTATTCACGAATTGCTGCCCACGCACTGGAAACCACAGGGCTGTTGAGCAGCTTGGCCTGCGGCAGCGACCGGCGGCTCTGGGCGTTGCTCTTACACGAATTTGCTTTGCTTTCGCAGGTGGGGTTGGGTGGATGCGTATTTCGGCGAATGTGACCGGTCATTTCGGCGCATCGTGACCGGTGGGCTGAGGGGTGATTTCAGCGCTGTTTCGGTAACGTGACCGCCCGTTTCGGCGATCGTGACCGCCATGATGCTGGCGGTGCTGCGTAGGGGGGTTGAGTTTACGGTTTTGGAGAGGCTGTCAGGTCTTCATGGGGGTCCTTGATAGTTGTTTTTGAAACGGTTGCAGTGCGCGCCGTGCGGCCCGTTCGCCGCGACTCGCCGTCCAGGCTGAAGCGCCGGCAACTCTGCAGCAACCGGTCGAGGATGGCGTCGGCAACGGTGGGGTCGCCCAGCCAAGCGTGCCAATGCTCGATGGGCAGTTGGTGGGCGATGATGGTGGCGCGCTGGCCCACACGGTCATCAATGACCTCCAGCAAATCGGCACGCGTGGCGGCATCCAGGTTTCCGATGCCCCAGTCGTCCAAAACAAGCACGTCAATCTTGGCAAGTTGCTGCAACCAGCGTCGGAAGCTGCCGGCCCCATGCAAGATGCGCAGATCTTCTGCCAGTCTAGGAACGCGCAAGTACAGCGCCGAGCGACCCTGGCGACAAGCATACTGAGCCAGCGCACAAGCCAGCCAGGTCTTGCCCAAACCGGTCGCACCAGCCAGGGTCACGGTCTCGCCGCGCTCAATCCAGGTGGACAGAGCAAGGCCTATGAGGGCTGGGCGGTCCAGCCCCCGGATGCCTTCGAAGCTGGCGTCCTCCAAGGT
>JAUXNQ010000059.1 GCA_030682715.1 Methylotenera sp.
GGATTTCCATGTGAATGTGAAAATCACGTGCTGTGTTTGGGTTTTCAAATGTTTCTAATGTTTTAGAAGGTTGTGCGCTAGGTTTTGCACCTAAAGATTGTTCTGTCATGATAGAAAATAGGGCTTTTGGCTTAAAAAACGTTATTATAACGCTTAAAAATTCAAACCAAACTATGTAATAAACATCAAACTTCACTTTGCGTTTAACTCACCTAAAAATTGCCGGATTCAAATCGTTTGTTGATCCAACAACGTTGCACATTCACGGGCAGCGCGTAGGTGTTGTTGGCCCCAATGGTTGCGGGAAATCCAATGTAATGGAGTCTGTGCGCTGGGTGCTGGGCGAATCTTCTGCAAAAGAGATGCGTGCAGACGCAATGGATGCTGTCATTTTTAATGGCTCTGGAAATAGAAAGCCCATCTCTCGCGCCAGTGTTGAGTTGGTTTTTGATAATAGCTCAGGCGGTGCATCAGGGGAGTGGTCTCAATATGCGGAAATTTCAGTAAAGCGCGTCATTGAGCGAGATAAAGGCTCTACCTACTATATTAATAATTCTGTCGTACGCCGTAGAGACGTAGCTGATTTATTTTTGGGTACAGGCTTAGGTGGTCGTGCTTATGCGATTATCGGCCAAAATACAATTAACCGCATTGTAGAGGCACGCCCAGAGGAAATGCGTATCTTTCTTGAAGAGGCCGCAGGGGTTAGCAAATATAAAGAGCGCCGCAAAGAAACTGAGCAACGCTTGCGCGATACGCGAGAAAACTTATTGCGTATAGAAGATATTTTACGTGAGCTAGATACGCAGATCGTGCGTTTACAATCACAAGCGGTGGTGGCTACACAATATAATCAAATGCAAGAGGCTTTAAATATTACTAAAGCGCAAATTTGGTTATTAAAAAAACGTGACGCAAGTACACAGTGGGAAAGGTCGCAGCGCACGGTTGAAAAGCTCGTGAATGAGCTTGAAGCACAAATGGCTGATTTACGAAGTAGCGAAAGCACATTGGAAACATTAAGGCAGCAGCATGTTGCATCAAGTGAGGCTGTTAACGCAGCACAAGCGGCTTATTACGAAGCGAATGCAGAGGTTTCTAATCTTGAAAATCAAGTAAAAAATACTGCTGATGCTAGAGAGCGTTTGCAAAACCAATTACAGCAATTATTTGCTCAGGTAGAGAAAAACACCAATCAGCGTCAACAAGTTGAAGAGGCGCGTACGCTGGCACAGGCCGCTTTAGTTAAAGCTGATTCTGACTTTTTAAATACTGAAGATGCTGTAAAGACTGCCAGTAATGGTGTGCCATTAAGGTTGCAAGAATATCAAGCGACGCTTTCCGCTTTTAATGCCAGCCAGTCAGCATGGCTAAATGCAGAGCAACGCTTGCGTCTGGAGCAGGCGAATATGGCGCACTTGTCTCGCTCAGTCACAGAAACTAATGAGCAACTAAAACGATTGCAACAAAATTATGAGGCATTGCAAATACCCGCCGACAGTTTAATTGTTGAAAAACAATCACAATTAAGTGCGCTAGAGGTGGAAATTGCAGACCTAGAACAGAAAAGTGCTAATGCTGTAGCACAAGAGCAGGCTTTGCATGCGGAGATTAAAACTAGCAGAGATGAGGTGCACCATCATCAACGAGCATTGCATGTGCTTGAGGCTGAAATTAACTCACTAGCAAAGCTTCAGCAGTCTATGCGTCAAGTGGATAATGCATCTGCATTAGGCGCATGGCTAAGTAGCGCTGGCCTCAATGGCAAGCTCAATGAAAACTTACGGATATGGCAGGCCGTTCGTGTTACGACTGGCTGGGAAACTGCATTTGAGGCGTTTCTTGGGGCAAAGCTTAATGCGATTGCGTGTGATGAGTCATTGGTAGCCTCTAACCTAGCAAATAGGGCGCCAGTAGCTATGACACTGGCTGTAACCTCTGATGCTGCACATGCCCAAACTAAAACATCGTCTGTTTTTACTGAAATGTATTCGCTTGTTGAGCATGTAGTGCCAAACTTTCAGGCTGTGTTGCAGGATTGGCTTGCTGGCGTTTATATACTCGACAATGATGTGGATATTACCCAAGCGACTCGCTCATTAAAGCATGGTGAGTGTTTGGTTAATCAATATGGTGATATTTATACACAGCAAAGTGTGACTTATTATGGTGAGCAGTCTGTACAGCACGGCGTGCTTGAGCGCCAAGCACGCTTAACTCACTTGCAAACCCAGTTGCCTGAGACTCAAGCGCAATTAACGTTTAAAAGTGGACAGGTATCTGTACTGGAAAGTAATTTGCAGCAATTACGCGCCATGCAACATACGCATCAGCATCAATTGAAGCAAGTGACGCAACAGGCGCATCAGTTAAATCTGAATCTGCAACAACTTAAACAACAGCAAGCAAACGCCATGCAGCGGCAAAAGATGTTGCAAGCAGATTGCAATGTGGCAGAAGAAAAATTACAAAAGCTACAAGTTGAAAGCACCCAAAAGCAAACTTTATTGACTGATATTTCAGATAGCCTTGTGTCACTTCAGCACGAGAAGCAGTTAATGGAATCAAAAAAGCAGTCCGCAGAAAGCTTATTAAATCAAGCACGCGTGCAGTTGCAGGAGATAGAGCGCTTGCACCAAGAAAAAAGTTTCAATATAAAATTAATTAATAATAATATCAATGAATTAAACTCGAAACTTGAATTTTTAAATGAAGAAGAGGCTTCGTTAAAATTGCGCTGTGCAGACGTTGAAGGCACACTAGCTTCTACTAAAATGGAAGCTTTAAAAGCGAACTTGGAGACTGCATTAAACACTAAACAGCAACGTGAGGTATCGTTAGTAAATGCACGAAGTACAATGACTGAAAACGAAACTGTTTTGCAACAACAAGAACGTCTAAGGTTGCAGTTCGAGCAACAGCTATACCCTTTACGAGATAAGTTAGAAGCTGGTCGCTTGAGTGAGCAGGAGTCGCGTCTTTACTTTGAGCAGTGCCAAATCGAACTTGCGGCATCAAACATTGAAGAAGCCTTGCTTGAAAGTCATTTAAAACAATATGCTGGCACCGAGATTAAAGTAAGGGATATTGAAAGAAATAAAATTAAGCTTGAGTCTGATATTGAGGCTTTAGGTGCGGTAAACTTGGCTGCAATAGAGGAGTTAGCATCTGAGCAGACGCGTAAACACTATATAGATAGCCAATGCCGTGACTTGAACGAAGCAAGCAAGACTTTAGAAGATGCTATTCACAAGATAGACCGTGAGACGCGTAGCCGCTTGCAACATACGTTTGATGAAGCTAATAAACACTTTAATGAGTTGTTTACTACCTTGTTTGGTGGCGGGCAGGCAAGGTTAGAGTTATTGGGGGATGAAATTCTAGACACAGGGATACAGGTGTTTGCACAGCCTCCAGGTAAGAAAAATAGCACGATTCACTTGCTATCAGGGGGTGAAAAGGCGCTGACAGCATTGGCATTGGTGTTTGCGTTATTTAGGTTGAACCCAGCCCCATTTTGCTTGATGGATGAGGTGGATGCGCCACTTGATGATAGTAATACTGAGCGATTCTGCGCGATGGTGAAAAAAATGTCAGAAAGAACACAGTTTTTATACGTGAGTCATAATAAAATTACGATGGAAATGGCGCAGCAATTAATAGGTGTTACTATGCAGGAATCAGGTGTTTCACGCATTGTGGACGTAGATATGGACGCGGCTGTGAAAATGGTTGAAACGGCATCTTAATGGCTGTTGTAATTTAGTTGAGAGTTTAATGTAAATGAACGATTTGCAAATAATATTGATCATTATTGGTGCTTTAATCATTGCTGCTGTACTTTTATTTAACTGGTGGCAGGAACGAAAGTTTAACCAGCAAATAGAAAGCGGCTTTTCAAAGTCGCAAAATGACGCGCTCCTCAATAATGATATACACACTAACGCTACTAATGACTTTGAAAATGACTTCGAAGAGAATAAATTCGAAGAAGATAATTTTTCTATTGATACCAAGCACTTTAAAGAGCATTTTGATCATGACATACATGACATACATGACATACATGACGGCAGGTTCGAAGCAATCAACGATGTTGAGCTAGAAAATAGCAATGATGTGTTAGGTGACATTGATGAGACGTACTCAGCATTAGTGACGAGACAAAACCATGAACCTGAGCAATATTTAGCAGAAAACAGACACGATGAAGTTAAAGCATCAGCCGATGTCGCTATTAAGCCAGCACAGCATGAAGAAATTAAAGCGATTTTCAATGATGCTTTTAATCAAACAAGTAGTCAGGCAAGTAAGATAGAAACTGCAAGTAAGACAGAGGCCGCAATTCAAGCAGAGGCCTTGAGTGCCGCTGTTAATCATGTGGAAGAAAAAGCTAATGTTGAAGAGTTAGCTTCAATAGAACCTAAATCCACAGATCAACCTAAAGAATCTGCTGTTAATCATCTGATTAAATCAAACTTACCTGCAATATTGCAATCGCAAATGGACTTAATTGCTGTGATTTATTTAGCAAATGAAACCAGCATTTCTAACCTTACAGCAAGCATTGGTGGTTTTTTCGAAGACTACGACAAACCCATTCATCTGCACGCGTTAATCAATGATAGTGACTGGGTTCCGCTAACCGCGTTAGCCGCACAGCCAGACATTGCAAATCAAAACACCAGTAAAGTCACCTGCAGTTTACAGCTTGCTGATCGCTCTGGTGCTGTGACTCGCAGCATATTAAATCGGTTTCAATTAGCGGTAGAAACATTAGGGTTGGATATCAATGGGCATGTGGAGTGGCAAAGTAATGGAGATCCACTGTTGGCCGCTTCAGCGCTAGATGCTTTTTGCATTGATGTTGATAAAACGATGGGATTCCATTTAGTGCATGGAGATAACGGCGCTTTCACTGGCACTAAGTTAAGAGGTTTAAGTGAAGCGCAAGGCATGGTGCTAGAAGCAGATGGTACATTCAAGTATTACCAAAATACTGACGACAAAGCATCGCAAGCTGGTGTTTTACCATCAGTTTCTTTTGTTATGTTTAATCGAGATAACTATTTATTTAATCCAGAAATGCTACGCACGAGTGTAGTAAAAAGCGTGACTTTTCAGCTTGATATCCCACATGTCATGCATTGTACAGAGGCATTTAACCAAATGGCGCAAGTAGCAAGGCAAATGGAAATTGGTTTAAATGCAGTACTGGTTGATGATAACAATAGACCATTGGGTGACATGCAAATCGAAAAAATTAGGCAGCAACTCAAAGTGATTTACGCCACTATGCTAGTGCGAGGCATCGTACCTGGTTCAGACAGTGCGCGTAGGTTGTTTTCATAAGTTTCAAGGTTAGATTGAATGTCGGATTTGAAGTTGAATAGCGCTGAACAGCGTGTTTTAGAATTGCGTGAATTAATCGCGCGGTATGACTATGAATATTATGGTCTTGATGCGCCCTCTGTTCCTGATAGTGAATACGATCAACGTTATCGTGAACTACAAACGCTAGAGAATCAAACACCAAGTTTAATCACTTCAGACTCGCCAACCCAGCGTGTCAGTGGCTCAACCACCAATGCGTTTAATAGCATTACACATCGGCAAGCGATGCTGTCACTCAACAATGCTTTTGAGTTTAGTGAATTAGAAGCTTTTGATAAACGCATTCGTGACGCATTAGGAATTACACAAGTTGAATACGCAGTAGAGCCTAAATTTGATGGCTTAGCCATTACACTCACCTACGAGCATGGTATTTTCACCCAAGGTGCTACGCGTGGTGATGGTTACGCAGGGGAGGATGTCACACATAACCTGCGTACATTACGTGCCATACCGATGCGTTTAAATGTTGCTAACCCACCACAATTGCTAGAAGTGCGTGGCGAGGTGCTCATGTTAAAACGTGACTTTGATAAACTCAACCAAACACAATTAGCAAAAGGTGAAAAACTTTTTGCTAACCCACGCAATGCCGCTGCAGGCAGCCTAAGGCAATTGGATGCAAAAATTACAGCCACGCGTCCACTCACATTTTTTGCTTATGGTTTAGGTGTGGCTGAGGGCGTTCCAACGCTAACTAGTCATGGCGCCGCAATGGACTACTTGGCTAGCTTACACTTTCCTGTCAGCAGCGTTCGTGATGTGGTTTATGGCGTGGATGGGTTAAGTAGCTACTACGAAAGAATAGGCCAATTACGCCAGCAATTGCCTTTTGATATTGATGGTGTTGTGTATAAAGTTAATCAATTTAATCAGCAAAATGAATTGGGCTTTGTCTCTCGAGCGCCTCGTTGGGCCATTGCACATAAGTTTCCTGCGCAAGAGGCGCTGACAGAAGTAGAGGATATCACGGTGCAGGTAGGGCGTACTGGTGCAATTACGCCCGTTGCGAGATTGAAGCCAGTGTTTGTAGGCGGCGTAACAGTGACTAATGCAACGCTACATAATGAAGATGAAATTCGCCGTAAAGATATTTTAATCGGTGACACAGTCAGTGTGCGCAGGGCTGGAGACGTGATTCCTGAAGTGGTGAGTGTCGTACTTGAAAGAAGGCCATCTAATGCGCGCCGTTTTGAAATGCCAACCATATGTCCTGAATGTGGCTCGCATATACTCAAACAGGCAGATGAAGCAGTTGCACGTTGTTCTGGTGGGTTGTTCTGCCCAGCACAGCGCAAACAGGCGATTACCCATTATGCATCGCGTCGCGCAATGGATATTGAGGGGCTAGGTGAGAAGCTGGTTGACCAATTAGTTGAGGCTAATTTAGTGCACACACTCGCTGATATCTACAATCTTGACATTGGCACACTCAGTAATCTCGAGCGTATGGCTGAAAAGTCAGCTCAAAATATATTAGATGCACTCAATGCTAGTAAGAAAACCACGCTTGCGCGCTTTATTTATGCCTTGGGTATGCGTAACGTTGGCGAGGCCACGGCTAAAGATTTAGCGAAGCATTTTGGTAACTTAAAAGCTTTGATGGATGCCTCTATTGAGGCTTTACTGGAAGTCAATGACGTTGGCCCAATTGTTGCTGAATCAATTAAGAACTTCTTCTCTGAAGACCATAACCAAAGTGTGATAAATGCATTGTTAGGTGCTGGATTACATTGGCAGGAAACCGAAGGTAGGCAACAATCAACTGGGAAGTTGAATGGAAAAACCTTTGTTTTAACTGGTACCTTGCCAACCATGTCACGTGATGACGCCAAAGCGTTAATAGAAGTGGCTGGTGGTAAAGTTGCAGGTAGTGTTTCTAAAAAAACAGACTTTGTGGTGGCAGGCGCTGAGGCAGGGAGCAAGCTGGAGAAAGCTCAACTATTGGGCATTGCGATTCTAGACGAGGCAGGCTTATTAGCAGTATTGGCTGAGAGTGAATAACCATGATAAATGAAGGCTATCAATTTCAAGACGATGTGATTGCAATCGCAAAAGAAGCAGGTGAAGCGATTATGCAGATATATTCCACTGATTTTGGCTTTGAAATAAAGTATGATAACTCACCACTTACTCGAGCTGATATTGCTGCACACGACATTATCGTTGCTAGGCTTCATCAACTTACGCCTGATATTCCAGTGCTGTCTGAAGAGTCTGATGCGATTGATATTGGTTTACGCCTGAGTTGGCAAAAATACTGGTTAATTGACCCTTTAGACGGTACACGGGAGTTTCTTAAGCGCAACGGGGAGTTCACCGTTAATATTGCCTTAGTTAGCCAGCATCAATCCATTGTGGGAGTGGTGTATGCGCCAGCGACAGGCTTAACTTATTACGCAAGTAAGGGGCAGGGTGCATATAAACAAGAGGGTACGGCGCCTGCACAAAGAATTCACACAAAAAACCTTAATCTGCAACAAATCACCATTGCGGGCAGTCGATCGCACTCCGATGAAAAATTTCAGAAATTTATGCGTAATCTAGAGGCTATCACCATGGCTAAACCTGAACTTATTAGCTTAGGTAGCTCTCTAAAAATTTGTTTAGTGGCTGAGGGTAGGGCAGACGTGTACCCGCGCTTAGGGCCTACTTACGAGTGGGATACCGCGGCGGCACATTGTGTACTACAAGAAGCTGGTGGTGATATTGTAGATGAGCATGCGGTAACTTTGAGTTACAACAATAAGCCATCACTATTAAATCCACATTTTTTTGCTACCGCTGATCAGTCTCAGCAATGGGCAACTTTCTTATAATTGTTACTTACATTACGAAGAGTATCTATCAAAAATGAAACTACAAAAAGCTTTAACTATATTATTTATTTCTTTGTTTTTTAACACAATCTATGCTGCAAGTGATAATGCATTTGCATGTAACAAAGCTTACGATCAAATGGATTTATCTACTGCTTTAACCTTTGCAACGAAAGCACTGGGGATAGATAAAAATGATAAAGAAGCATTGATATGCCAAGGCCGCGTATATAGTGCGCAAGGAAAGCTAGAAGACGCTATATCTTCGTTTAAATTAGCTGATAAGCAATCTCAAGACGCGTTTGATAAAACGATTATTGCGCTCGTCACTGGGCACGCTTATAAAGATGCTGGTCAGTTTGAACAGGCGATTTTGAGCTACGAGCGAAGCCTACAGCAAGCAAAAATAACACGAAGCAAAGCTTTTGAGCGCGTGGCACATCAAAGTATTGGAAATGTGCATCGTAATGCCAAGCAATACCAATCTGCACTTGAGTCATATCTAACTGCTAATACACTTGCAGCGAATGACAACGAGCGTGGTGAAAGCTTTGAATCTGTTGCGTTTGCTTATCATCAATTAGGCCAGCATGATGCAGCGCTAGAGTATCAAATTAAAGCATTTTTAATGCATGAGAAATCAGGCACCTTAGACCAATACGCACACGCCAGTATTGAATTAGGTCGTTATTATGCTGCTGTAAAGAACTATGCCAACGCTGAAAGAACACTTAATAAAATTATTAAATTTGCAAAAGACCAAGGTGGTGCTTATTACGAAGCTTATGGCTACTGCATATTGGCGCAAGTAAAGGCTGCCAATGGTGACGCTACAACAGCCAAAACGCTTGTAGACCAAGCTAAACTAATCGCTAAAAATACGAACGACCAAGCGTTGGCGGAAGAAATTGAAAAAGAAACACAAGGATTGATTTAATCACATCCTTTTATATTAACTTTGTTGTATTAACTTTGTTGTATTAATTTTGTAAGGATAATCAATACACTCAGACTAAGGGTTGTCTATTAAACTCATTGTGAGTTGCGTGGTCACAACTAGGTGGCAGATTCGCGCATCTAACACATGTTGGTTTAATACTTTTAAGAACATACACTTTGCTAACTGGGTACCCCATGATTATTCAACAAAAATCCGACATTGTGTCTTCTGAAATCACGCCAAAAGAGGTATTTGAAAGTCGGCGTCATTTTATCAAGCAAGCTGGCTTTGGCTTGCTTGCTACCTCAGCACTTGCGCATAGCCATTTACTATTGGCAGCAGATAATACGCGCCTAAACGCTCCCGCAGGCAAAAGTTCTAAATCAATATTGTCGCTACCAGGCTTTACTAAAACAGCTTATGGTAAAGACGAAAAGTTAACCTCCTATGAAGATGTCACAACTTACAATAACTTTTACGAGTTTGGTACTGGGAAAAGTGAACCAGCAGTCAATGCTAAGTTGTTTAAGCCGCATCCATGGACGGTCAGCATTGATGGTGAAGTTAAGAAAAATAAAACCATTAGCATTGACGATATTCTCAAACTAGCGCCACTAGAGGAACGTATTTACCGTATGCGTTGTGTAGAGGGCTGGTCTATGGTGATTCCATGGGTAGGATTTCCTCTTGCTCAGCTGATTAAATGGGCCGAGCCTAATGCCAATGCCAAATATGTTGAATTTGTGTCTCTTGCAGACTCGCAACAAATGTCAGGCGTTAACCTACCCATATTAGATTGGCCTTACACAGAAGGCTTACGCATGGATGAAGCAATGAATCCACTTACCCTAATGGCTGTTGGTTTATATGGTGAAAAGTTGCCTAGTCAGAATGGCGCGCCAATGCGCTTGGTTGTGCCTTGGAAATATGGCTTTAAAGGGGCTAAATCCATCGTAAAGATCAGCTTTACTGAAAAAATGCCAATCACCGCTTGGATGAAAGCAGGGCCTAAGGAGTATGGTTTTTATGCGAATGTAAACCCTCAGGTAGAGCATCCTCGCTGGACACAATCTTCAGAAAAAAGAATTGGTGCTGGTTTATTTGCTGGTCGCATTAAAACGCAGATGTTTAACGGATATACCGAGCAAGTAGGGCAGATGTACGCTGGGTTAGATTTACGTAAATACTTTTAAGCCATAGGTCTATTAGTATGCACATCAAACAATTTTTGCGGCGAGTACCTAATAAAAGACAAATAACTTGGATTAACTTCAGCTTATTTACACTTTGCTTAGTACCACTTTCCCGTTTGATTTGGCTGGGCGTGAGTGATGATTTAACCGCTAACCCAATTGAGTTTATTGAAAGATCAACAGGATTTTGGGCTTTGTTTATTTTATTGCTCACATTAAGTCTTAGCCCAATTAGGATGCTATGGGGGCCAGCTTGGCCGTTACAGTTCAGGCGCATACTTGGGTTAATGATGTTTTTTTACGCTAGCCTACATATCACTATTTATTTATGGCTAGACTACGGCTTTGATTGGGCTGATATTGTTAAAGACATCATCAAGCATCCTTATGTGCTGGTAGGGGCCTCAGCCTATCTATTAACAGTGCCGTTAGCCGTGACCTCTAACCAATATATGATGCAAAAGTTGCGTGAACGTTGGAAACAGCTACATCTGACCGTGTATTTAATCGCTATTTTAGCCGTTGTACACTTTTGGTGGCTGGTCAAAAAAGACATCAGGGAGCCATTGTTTTACGCGCTTGTTTTGGGCTTTCTTTTAGGGGTACGTTTGTTTTACAAGCTACGCCAGAATAAACTACTCGGCCGCAAGCGACCGAGTTTTAGAACAAACCCGACTGTTGGCTACTTTCTTCACCTTTGCTCATTTCTGCAAGCTGGTTTTGAACATATTCTCTGATTACTTCTTCGTTGGCGTTGCCTATCGTTTC
>JAUXNQ010000061.1 GCA_030682715.1 Methylotenera sp.
CAAGGAGGCGGTAGCTAAATTTGTACAAGGCCATCTGTCACTTAACTAATCAGTACGTAGCGATGCATTCGCCTCTCTGACGGGAATCGGCAAGACCCAGCAGCATACGGCCAGAGTGACGCCACATGACATGGCGGGAGATCAGGTAAAACTGAGAATTGTATAGAGGAATATAATAGAATTGATGCTTTTGCATGATTCACTCAAGCAGATGGGCGTGGCATGATAAAATTTGCGCCTATGAATGTGAGTAAACCTGATAATTTAATTCCTGCTAACTTTGATCAAGCGCTGCAAAGCTGCATGCTGGTAGATCGGCATGCTTTGCGGCGTAAAGTGCAGGAGATCAAAGTATTGCAAAAGCTGACGGATGAGAAGTCCTTAGCGAGAGCGCAACGCATGGTGAATGAAGTTGTGCAAAAGATGCACACTTCACAGCAAAAATATCAACAACGGCTAACACATCTACCCAAGCCAGAATACCCACCAGAACTTCCAGTCAGCGGTAAACGTGATGAAATCTCTGCTGCTATTAGCAAGCACCAAGTGGTAATTGTGTGTGGTGAAACTGGCTCTGGTAAAACCACGCAGTTACCTAAAATTTGTTTAGAACTTGGCCGCGGTGTCTCTGGGTTGATTGGGCATACGCAACCAAGGCGTATTGCGGCAAGGTCTGTTGCCAGTCGTATTGCACAAGAGCTGAAAACACCGTTGGGTGAGGCTGTTGGTTATAAGGTGCGGTTCAACGATAAATTGTCAGAGTCCAGCTATGTTAAGTTGATGACCGATGGTATTTTGCTCGCAGAAACGCAAGGTGATAAGTTTCTAAATGCTTACGACACGATTATTATTGATGAGGCGCATGAACGTAGCCTGAATATTGATTTTCTACTTGGTTATCTTAAACAGCTGTTACCAAAACGTCCGGATTTGAAAATCATTGTCACTTCAGCCACCATTGATGCGGATCGATTCTCACAGCATTTTAATGGCGCACCTGTGATAGAGGTATCAGGCCGTACTTTCCCTGTGGAGATTCGCTATCGTCCGCTAGGTGCTGCAGGTTTCCGTGCCAAGGAAATTGCCGAAGCAGAAAACGCTCAGTTCGATTTAGATGACGACACTGTCTTTGGCATTGCACGCAAAGCTAAAACAGAAGCGCGCTGGCTAGAAGAAGATGACGAGGAAGAGGCGATTGAGGAAGCCATCTTAGATGCTGCCGATGATTTGCTACGTCAAGGTGATGGCGATATCTTAGTGTTTTTACCAGGTGAGCGTGAGATTCGTGATGTTGCTGACCATTTGCGCAAATACCAAGGGCGTTCTGCCAAGCTAAAGCATATCGAGGTATTGCCTTTATTTGCACGCCTGAGTATTGAAGACCAGCAAAAGATTTTTAAAAGCCATAGTAGTCAGCGTATTGTGCTGGCTACCAACGTAGCAGAAACGTCACTGACGGTACCTGGTATTAAGTATGTGATTGATGCTGGCTTGGCGCGGGTGAATCGATATAGCACCCGTGCGAAAGTTGAGCAGTTACAGATTGAAAAGATCAGTCAGGCTGCTGCTAAACAACGTGCAGGGCGTTGTGGTCGCGTATCAAATGGTATTTGTGTCAGGCTTTATTCCGAACAAGACTTTAATGGTCGCCCAGCATTTACCGAGCCTGAAATCTTACGTAGTTCACTAGCTGCTGTAATTTTGCGCATGGCCGCATTACGTCTGGGCGATGTAACAGAGTTTCCATTTATTGAAGCGCCATCATCACGCTTAATTGCCGATGGGTACTTGTTGTTGCAGGAGCTTGGCGCGGTAGATGCACAGCGCCAGATTACTGAAACAGGCTTGCAACTGGCTAAGTTACCGCTAGACCCGCGCGTGGGGCGGATGATTCTTGCCGCCAAGCGCGAACATTGTTTAAAAGAAATTCTGATTATTGCGAGTGTGCTTAGCATACAAGACCCACGTGAACGCCCGATGGATAAACGTGAAGCCGCTGATAATGCACATGCTAAGTTTGCGGGTGAAGGTTCAGACTTTATGAGCTACCTTAAGTTATGGGATTTCTTTGACAGTGCATTAAAAACCAAAAAATCTAATAAAGACTTGCTCAATCAATGTCACAGTAATTTTTTATCATTCTTACGTTTGAAAGAATGGCGTGAGTTACATGGGCAGTTGTTAGATATTGTTTTAGAGATGGAGTTTAAGCTCAATGAGAAAGAGGCTAACTTTGAGCAGATTCACAAAGCGCTGTTAGCTGGACTATTAGGCAATATTGGCTTTAAAGATGGAGATAGTGACTCATACGCGGGTGCGCGTGCAATCCGTTTCCACGTTGCGCCTGGCTCTACCCTTAAAAAGACACGTCCCAAATGGGTGATGGCGGCAGAGCTGGTAGATACCACCAAGTTATATGCGCGATGTGTCGCCAAAATTGAACCAGACTGGATTGAGCCACTTGCTAGGGGTTTAACCGAAAGCCATTATTCAGACCCACGTTGGGATAGAAAAATGGGCATGGTCAATGCGTGGGAGCGCGTGAGCTTGTATGGGCTGACGATTATTCCAAAGCGTCGTGTGCATTACGGCCCGATTAATCCTACTGAATCACGTGAGATATTTATTCGTGAAGCATTGGCAAACGGTGAGTTTGATACTAAAGCTGCGTTCTTTACGGCAAATGAACGCTTGATCGCAGAGGTAGAAGAACTGGAGCATAAAGCACGCCGACAAGACGTGTTGGTGGATGAGCATAAACTTTTTGCTTTCTATGATGCCAAAATACCAGCGGATATTTTTAATGCCGCAAGCTTTGAAAAGTGGCGTGCAGATGCCGAAAAAATAACTCCAAGGCTGCTATACCTGACGCGCGATGATTTAATGCGGCATGGTGCAGATGCGATTACGGCTGTGCAGTTTCCAGAGAAAATTATGTTAGATGGCGTTGAAACTACATTGAAATACCGTTTTGAGCCAGGTCATGTGTTAGATGGCGTTACCGCTACCGTGCCACTTGCTTTGCTGAACCAATTGAACCCTGTTCAAACCGAGTGGCTAGTACCTGGGATGCTACGTGAGAAAATTACTTATCTGATTAAGGCATTACCTAAAACATTCCGTCGTGTATGTGTGCCTGTGCCAGAGTTCGTCACGGGTTTTTTAGATAATGTGAATGATCAGTTTTCACAGCCTATGCTCGAGACTTTAGCGACCTATATACATCGCAAAACAACGCTAAAAGTTGGCAAAGAGGATTGGACGCTTAGCGACATACCGCCACACTATTTAATGAACTTTAGTGTGTTAGATGATGATGGAAGAGAGCTTGCAATGGGGCGCGACTGGAATGCGCTCAAAAAGCAGTTAGGGTCTGCTGCACAACTTACTTTTAGAAACACATCACCAGACATTGAAAAAACAGGGCTGAAACAATGGGATTTTGGTGATTTACCACAGACACTTAGTTTTGAGCGAGATGGCTTAAAAGTCACTGGATATCCAGCGCTTGAAGATGCTAACGATAGTATTGCCGTTAAGCTATTTGATACTGAACGTGAAGCTGAGTTGAGCCATCGTAAGGGCGTATGCCGCTTGATGCGTTTTGAGCTAAAAGAGCAAATGAAGCAGTTGGAGAAAAGTCTACCGAACTTTAATCAATATGCGCTCACCCTACGTAATGTGATGTCAGCCGATGATCTACGTGAAGATATGATTTTGGCGATAGCAGACCGTGCATTTATTGGCGAAGATGATTTGCCGCGTACTAATGCAGACTTTATGGTGTTGAAACAACGTGCCAGAACACGGTTACCAGCAGTGACGCAAGCCGTTGCGCGACAAGCGCAGGCCATTGCCGCAGAATATCAGTTGCTCGTACAAAAGCAGAGCCAAATGGCTGCAACCGTTAATCGCCTAAAGCGAGATTTAGAACAGCAAATAGGATTACTAGTCTACAAAGGCTGTTTTAGCCAAACCCCTTGGGAGCAGTTACAGCATATTCCTCGTTATTTAAAAGCGCTAAGGCTTCGGATTGAGAAGCATCCAGCCAACCCAGACCGTGACGGTAAAAACGCCGCTAGTGTAGGCTTGTTCTGGCAAAAGTGGCAAGACAAAGTAAATGCGCTGAACACTGCACATTTGGATATTCCACAAAGCTTGCAGGATTTTAGATGGCTGATTGAAGAATTGCGCGTATCTTTATTCGCGCAGGAGCTTAAAACACCGTTTCCTGTGTCCTTAAAGCGTTTAGAGAAAACATGGGCAGACCTTCGCCTGTAAACGTTATGCAGTCTAATCAAGCTAATCTTAACCAGAGCAATGAGCAAAACTTTGATGAGTTTTTAGCGCAGGCATATCGTCTGCGTAGCGTTAATGATAAATCTATCAGCGTTAATATCAGCCGCAATACCATCATTGCGATTGTCCTTTCGCTATTGATTCATGCGATTTTTTTCTTTTTTACACCTAATGTTAAATTTGATGAACCGCCAGCAAGCCCACCTACCACCATTGAAGTAAGCTTGGTGCAACCAAAAGCTAAGCCAGTGGTTGAACCATTACCAGCGCCGACGCCTGAACCAGTGCCTGAGCCACTGAAAGCACAGCCTGTTGTTAAACCTGTTAAGCAACCTAAAGTGATAGCAAAGGCAGCTAAGCCATTAAGTAAACCAGAGTTTACTGTGCCAGAACCCACCCCTGTGCCTAAGCCGCCAACCCAAGAACCTGTATTAGACCCAGCAAAATTTCCTGATATGGCGTCCTACATGAAAGCCGTACAAGCCAGTAGAAAAGGCACCGAATATGATGCCGCTAGACAAAATGCCGAGGCGATAGCTAGTCAGCGTGGACCAAGTGAAGAGCAGCTCAGAGATGAGCGCATAAAAAATAACTTTAAAAGTGGTACTAACGGTATTTTTGAGATTACGAGCCGAAGTTCTCGCCATGCCACTTTTGTATTTAGGGGTTGGACGAATGACTATAGTAACGCTAGGCTCCAGTATTTTGAGGTTAATGCTAGCACAGGCCAAGATATTCGGTTGGTAATAATAAAACGCGTGATTACACTTATCCGTGAGCATTACCAAGGTGATTTTACTTGGGAGTCTAATCGTCTTGGCCGTTCGGTGACGCAATCTGCACGATTAGAAGATAACGCAGGCCTAGAAGACTTTTTAATGATGGAATTTTTTGGTAGTAATTATCGAAATACCCAGTAGTTCTTAGTACTCATTAGTGCTTAGCTTGGTTTTTACTTATTGCTATTTTCTTTTGATTGACGTGATTTTAGAAATGTCTTCATTTTCTTTGATAAGTGCGCGTTCTTTGTTAAGTGCGCGGCGATATTGTTCAAGTCTTTCCTGATAGTTCTCAGCATCACCATACTCTATAAAGTGAGAATAGCGAGAGTGCGCGCCCAAAATTTTTCTGGCATGTTTAATTGGGCAGAAATATTGCTCCGTGCGTGCCACAATTTCGCTGATGTAGGCAATCATGCCAGTACCGTACGCACAGTATGTGCAGTGAAACTTTTCTATAAAGTTTAAGTATTGCAATTGTTGACGATCGTAGATGACGTAATCTGTTCTGCGCACTTTTTTGATACCGTAAAAGACCTTTGCAAAAGCAGCTAAATTAAAAAAGCCCCTTTGATTGCCCATAATCTCCTGGAATATCGTGATTAGCTGGTGTTTTCGTCCCTATTGGAATGGTTTGCACGCTGCTTGACGCAGTTTTGTGGGGTAGTA
>JAUXNQ010000062.1 GCA_030682715.1 Methylotenera sp.
TACTACCCCACAAAACTGCGTCAAGCAGCGTGCAAACCATTCCAATAGGGACGAAAACACCAGCTAATCACGATATTCCAGGAGATTATGGGCAATCAAAGGGGCTTTTTTAATTTAGCTGCTTTTGCAAAGGTCTTTTACAGACTAAAACTGATATAAGCGTAATAGATTTTAGGCGGATTCAAGTTTGAAGTGCAATTTTGAATAATCTAAGGTAACGCGGAATAAGTTGCCGAGCGAGATAAAGTGCACTCGCAAGGGGCGTGTCCGTTAAGACGGCTACTGAAGCAGCTCGGCTTAACGCCAAACGCGCACGGAACGCAGAAGCCGAGATGGTATGCTTTATACAGCGAGGTTGCGACAACCTTTGGTTGCGGTGTAAGCTAACTCGCAAGGCGATGTTAAGCCACTGAAAGTGGCGGCCGAAACCAAAAAACTGAGCAACGCAGCAATTTGCTCGCGCAGGCACTTATTCCGCATTTCCTTAATAAGATTGCCTAATTCAGCCAACTACCTGATAATTTGAGGTGTGGACAAACGCTCGCAAATTTTACTCAAAACTTTAGTTGAACATTACATTAGTGATGGTCAGCCTATCGGCTCTCGCACCCTATTACAGCACTCTGGCCTAGACGTCAGCCCTGCAACCATTCGTAACGTAATGAGCGACTTGGAACAGCTTGGGTTTATTGCCAGCCCACATACCTCTGCAGGCCGTATACCTACGCAAAAAGGTTACCGCTTATTTGTAGACTCGCTACTTACTGTAAAGCCGCTCGATACACAGATATTACAACAACTTAAAACTGGCTTGTCATCACCGAACCCTAGTGAGCTGATTGCGAATGCGGCAGATATGCTATCGCAACTGACGCAGTTTGCAGGGGTCATCATGACACCAAAACGTAAGCGTGTTGCATTTAAACATCTGGAATTTTTGGCACTGTCAGAGAAAAGAATATTGGTCATTATCGTCACCAGCGATGGCAATGTACAAAATCGCATTATCCTGACCGAAAAACCTTTTAGCGCTAGTGAACTAACGCAGGCAGGTAATTACTTTAACGCACACTTTTCTGGCCATACGTTTGAAGAAGTTCAGCAAAAGCTACATGCTGAGCTTAAGCAAATGCAGAATGACATGAACCAACTCATGACCGCTGCACTCGAAGCAAGTAGCAAGAAAACGGATGATGATGGCGTAGTGATTGCAGGCGAGCGCAATCTGCTGCAAGTGGACGACTTGTCTACCAATGTAACAAGCTTGCGCAAACTGTTCGAGATTTTTGAACGTCGCACCAGCCTGATGCAATTACTAGACAATAGCCAACGTGCAGAAGGTATACAGATATTTATCGGCGGCGAGAGTGGTTACTTACCTCTGGACGAGTGCAGCATGATTACCGCACCGTATGAAGCAGATGGGCAAGTGGTGGGTACACTAGGCGTGATTGGCCCCACACGCATGGCATATGAACGCGTGATTCCTATTGTGGATGTCACGGCAAAACTATTATCAAACGCACTATCATCTCAGTAAAAATTATAAAAAGCAGCCTCAAGTTAAGAGGTTGATATCAAACCCATTATAAATAGATTGATAACATGTCATATTACAACCCAGAACCAAAATACGAACATGGCGACCAGCTAAAAGTAGGCATTTTGCTTGCCAATTTAGGCACACCAGAGGCACCCACAGCAAAAGCATTACGACCATACTTACGCCAATTTTTAAGCGATCGCCGTATTGTGGAAATTCCACGGGCGATTTGGTGGTTTATTTTAAATGGCATTATCTTAGTGATTCGCCCTAAGAAGTCAGCGGAGAAATACGCTAGTGTATGGTCTAGTGAGGGTTCACCTTTAATGGCTCATGCAAAAAAACAAACACTGTTACTACGTGGCTTTCTGGCGCAAAAAATTAATTCACCATTTACCGTTGAGTTAGGCATGAGCTACGGCAATCCATCAATGGCAAGTGCGATTGAAAAACTAAAAGCGCAACACTGTGACCGTATTTTAGTGTTTCCCTTATACCCACAATATGCAGCAAGTAGTACAGCAAGTGCATTAGATGCTGTTTGGCGCACACTGCTCAAAACACGCAATGTGCCAGCGATTCGCACCATTAAACATTATCACGACCACCCTGCTTATATTGAAGCGTTAGCACAAAGCGTGCGCGAGCATTGGCGCATCAATGGCAAGCCCAGCAAATTAATCATGAGCTTTCATGGTGTGCCAAAATTTCATCTACTTAAAGGGGATATGTACCACTGCGAATGCCATAAAACTGGGCGACTATTAGCAGGGGCACTTGGATTAAATAAAGATGAATATGCTATTGCATTTCAATCTCGCTTCGGTAAACAAGAATGGCTAAAACCTTACTTAGCAGGCATGCTGGAATCTTTGGGTAAAGCCAAAGTAAATCGTATCGATGTCATTTGTCCTGGTTTTTCTAGCGACTGCCTAGAAACACTAGAAGAAATTGCCATAGAAGGTAAACACATATTTCAAAGTAATGGTGGCGGAGAATATCATTACATTCCCGCACTTAATGAAAATGATGCTTGGATACACGCCATGACAGCCATTGCATTAGAAAACCTGCAAGGCTGGGTGAGAACTGATTGGGATGCGAATATGGCTAAAAAAGATGCTGAACTGACGAAATTAAGGGCAGAAAGTTTAGCCAATAATCAATAAGCGTTATACTGAATGCTTTATAATTTTAGGAAACGCGGAATAAGTCGCCGAGCGAGATAAAGTGCTAGGCGCACGGAACGCAGAAGCCGAGATAGTATGCGGTATACAGCGAGGTTGCGAGTACCGCGCAACGCAGCAATTTGCTCGCATAGGCACTTATTCCGCATTTCCTTTACTGATGCTGCTTAATTTTTAGCAGTACAATAATAAATTAGGTATTAATCCATGATAGTAATTACTGGCGGCGCTGGGATGATAGGCTCTATCATCGCATGGCATTTAAACACAAAGCTTAACCGTGATGATATCGTGATTGTCGACCGCATCACGCACGAAGAACAGTGGCAAAACCTTACCCACCGCCAATATGCGCATTACTTAGATAAAGACCAACTCATGTCTTGGCTTGAAGGTGCGGACAGTAAAGGTCGTACTGATATTGAAGCAGTGATTCATATGGGGGCTATCAGCGCCACCACTGAACGCGATTTTAACAAACTGGTTGAAACCAATATTCAATACTCACAAAACCTATGGTCGTGGTGCGCTAATCATCAAGTGCCATTCTTCTACGCAAGCTCGGCCGCTACTTATGGTGATGGTAATTTGGGTTATGACGATGCAAGCATAGAAAACCTTCGCCCGCTAAATGGCTATGGCTACTCAAAACACTTTTTCGACCAATGGGCATTGCGTCAAGTTAACAAAAACTTACCAACACCACCTAATTGGGCAGGCTTTAAGTTCTTTAACGTGTATGGTCCAAATGAGTACCACAAAGAACGCATGGCAAGCGTGGCATTCCACACTTTCAACCAGTTCAGCGAAACTGGCACGATGAAGCTTTTCAAAGGTACAAAAGCAGGGGTTGAAGACGGCATGCAAATGCGTGACTTTGTTTATGTCAAAGACGCCGCTGCCGTTGTAAACCACTTCCTTGAGTCCGCATTAGCTAAGAAATCTGTACCTAATGGCATCTACAACATTGGTACTGGTAAAGCGCGTAGCTTTAAAGACTTGGCGACGAATGTCATGCAAAGCATGAATCGTGAGCCACACATTACCTTTGTGGACATGCCGCAAGACTTACAAGGCAAGTACCAATATTTCACAGAGGCAGCCATGAGCAAACTTGCAAGCGCGGGTTACACTCAACCATTTCATAGCCTAGAAGATGGCGTACGTGACTATGTGCAAAATTACTTAACGCAAGAGGATAAATACTGCTAATGAGTACTACCAATAAGTATGTTGATTACCTCAAAGGCGAACACGCTGCACATATGGCGATGTTCAATGCTTTAGAGCCCCTTTTTCCACTCATTAGCGATATAGGCATCGCCATGCAGAACACCATTAAAAATGGTGGGAAAATTCTACTCATGGGTAACGGTGGCAGTGCCGCAGATAGCCAGCATATTGCCGCTGAAATTGTGGGTCGGTTTAAAAAAGAGCGTAAGGGAATGCCTGCTATTGCACTCACTACCGATACATCAATTCTCACTTCGGTTGGCAACGATTACGGCTACGACTACATTTTTGCACGGCAAATCGAAGCCCTGTGTCGCCCAGAGGACTTGGTGATTGGCCTTACAACCAGTGGCAACAGCGCAAATGTTGTTAGTGCTATTGAAGCTGCAAATGCGATTGGTGCAATCACAGTTGGCTTAACTGGTGGTACTGGCGGAAAATTGAATAACCTATGCACTTACAATATCGTTATCCCATCCAGCGTGACTGCGCGTATTCAAGAAGCACATATCTTTGTTGGGCATTCACTTTGTGAGATTTTAGAGTCTGAATAAAATACTTACATCGGAGTTACCACCCACATTAAAATCCCGATGTACTTAAAAGACACCAAACGCCTGCTTTGGTAGCAATGACTAAAACGAATATAACATTGATAGATGTATAATCTCATCCACCATGACCCAACAAAAACTTCTCGATACGGTTAAACAATTCGGCAATCTCAATCAGCATGCGCTAGTCATTGGCGATGTGATGCTAGATCGTTACTTAATGGGAGAAGTAAACCGTATTTCTCCAGAAGCACCTGTTCCAGTCGTATTGATAAAATCACAACAGGATAGAGCTGGTGGTGCCGCGAACGTAGCCGCCAATTTATCCCTACTTGGCATCAAAACCCATATCATTGGCTGTGTTGGCGCAGATAACGAAGCCAACCTTCTGCTAAATTTAATGATTGATACCAAAATTAATATCAATCATGTGATCCGTTCAAATCAGCGCCCTACTGTCGCTAAAACCCGTATTTTAGGCGGGCATCAACAAATGATGCGATTAGATCAGGAAGACAGCACCACATTTAGCACACATGAAAACACGCAACTATTACACGCAATTGCTGAAGAAATTGCACTTAAACCCGCAGTCGTCATTTTGTCTGACTATGCAAAGGGTTTACTGAGCACTGAGGTTTGTCAGAAAATTATTGAAATGTGTAATGCACAAGGCATTACCACACTGGTTGACCCTAAAGGGCATGATTACAGCAAATACAAAAGCGCTACAGCGCTAACACCGAACAAAAAAGAAACCGCAGAGGCCTGTGCAGTTTCTATCCATGATGCCAACTTAATTGATAAAGCAACAGCACTCAAAAATACGTTAGACCTAGCATTTTTAGTGGTCACACGTGGCGAAGAAGGTATTTCATTGATTGATGATACCAGCCACTTATTACCAGCCACAGCTAAACAAGTGTTTGATGTTTCTGGCGCAGGTGACACTGTAATTGCTACCCTTGCGGCAGGCCTAATGCACGCGCTCAGCCCATTAGAAGCATTGCAACTTGCCAACATTGCGGCTGGCGTTGTGGTGGGTAAAGTAGGCACAGTGCCCATTAGCCGCGATGATTTAATTGAAGCTTTAGCCAGTGAGCAATCTTCCGAGCAAGCGCATAAAGTGTGTGACTTACCCCATCTGATACAAAAAGTAGAAGCTTGGAAAAAAGCTAATCAAAAAATCGTATTTACCAATGGCTGCTTTGATTTGCTACACGCAGGCCATGTTACTTACTTAGAAGCAGCGAAGAAACGCGGTGACAAACTGATTTTAGGGTTAAATACCGATCGCTCAGTAAGTGCGCTTAAAGGACCAACCCGCCCAGTTGTGCATGAGAACGATCGCGCACGGGTACTTGCAGCGTTAGCCTCTGTAGATGCCGTTATACTATTTGATGAAGATACGCCACTTAGTTTAATCAATGCGGTTAAACCTCATGTGATTGCAAAGGGGAGCGACTACACAGCAGACCAAGTAGTAGGTGGAAAAGAGGTTGAATCTTGGGGTGGTGAAATTGCGTTAATTGACTTAGTGGCAGGCCGCAGTACCAGCAATATCATTAAAAAAATGAATAGTTAGTATTCATCCATGCAAATACAAAACCAGCCGCAACTACACTAAAGCATTAATGACAAATACAACCAACAAAATTCTAGTGCTTGGCCCCGCATGGGTGGGGGACATGGTAATGGCGCAAAGCCTTTTTAAAGTACTAAAAAGTAATCAGCCAGATTCTATTATCGACGTTGCAGCTCCTGCTTGGACACTGCCTTTACTAGAACGCATGCCTGAAGTTTCTGGCAAGATTCCACTACCATTTAAACATGGCGAACTCGCCTTTTTTGACAGAATAAAATTTGGAAAATCACTTAAAAATCAAGGCTACACGCAAGCGATTATTTTAACTAACTCTCTCAAATCCGCCTTACTCCCTTGGGCTGCAAATATTAAACAGCGGACGAGCTATTTAGGTGAAATGCGTTATGGCCTGATTAATGATATTCGGCCACTGGATAAAACCAAACTAAAAAAAACAGTCGAGCGATTCGTCAGCTTAGGTTTAGAAAAACATCAAACCTTAGCTATTGAAATACCAATTCCCACCCTGATGCATGATAAAAACAATGCATTATCAGTGTTAAATAAAATGGGCATGAATGAGCCAACAAGCAAGATACTTGGCTTATGCCCAGGTGCAGAGTATGGCGAGGCAAAACGTTGGCCGATTGAATACTTTGCCGAGGTAGCTAATAAAGCATTAGATCAAGGTTGGCAAGTTTGGCTATTTGGTTCGGAAAAAGATATTCCAGCAACATCTGCCATCAACCAGAAAACACAAAACCGCTGCGCTGACTTTGGTGGAAAAACCAAACTTGGTGAGGCGATTGACCTGATGGCAATGTGTGACACCATTATCAGCAATGACTCCGGCCTGATGCACGTAGCCGCAGCCTTAGACAAACACCTGATTGCGATCTATGGCTCGTCCGACCCGCACCATACACCACCGATGCACCCCAATGCAGTGGTTGAGTATCTTGGTTTGGAGTGTAGTCCATGTTTCAAACGTGAGTGCCCATTAGGGCATTTAAATTGTTTAAAACAAATCACGCC
The DNA here is from genome assembly GCA_030682715.1 of Methylotenera sp. Taxonomy (GTDB): domain Bacteria; phylum Pseudomonadota; class Gammaproteobacteria; order Burkholderiales; family Methylophilaceae; genus Methylotenera. The sequence continues at coordinate 7,138 of JAUXNQ010000062.1, forward strand.
AGCCAAAATTTACACTCACATCAATATTTAGTTAGCGCACGCTTACTCTTTTACATATATTAATTTAACCCTATGAATTCTTTGATTAAAAAAATAGAACAAAGCCCGATTAATACACTACACGCGGTCATTATTTTGCTAGCAATGTTACTAGCGGCACAAATGCAGTATATTCAACACGGCTGGATCAACCCAGATAGCATACTGTATTTTGAGTCTGCAAAATTGATCGCCGTTGGTCAGTGGAAAGAGGCACTACAAGTGTGGAACTGGCCACTTTACCCAATTTTAATTGCCACAGTGCACAAGATTACTTTCCTTGGTATTCAGGCATCGGCTCAAGTATTAAACGTGCTATTTTTTGGCTTATCAGCGTTTAGCTTTATCCAAATTATCCGCTTGGCAGGTGGCAAACAACTAACAATGGTAGCTGGTGCATTAATATTATTCAGCTCGCAATATATTGTAGGCGATGTACTAGAAATGCTCATGCGTGATGAAGGTTTTTGGGCTTTCTACCTCACTTCAATTGTATTTTTTATCCGCTTTTATCAAGGTTTTAAACTTAAAGACGCCTTACTTTGGCAGGTCAGTGCAATCATCGCTACCCTATTTAGAATAGAAGCCATCACTTATCTGGTACTACTACCTACGCTAGTGCTGGTATGTATGAATGCAGATTTAAAAACGCGTATTCGTTACTTTTTGACGAGTCATTCACTCAATCTCTTTCTAGCACTTGTTTTAGTGTTGGCGATAGCTTTTCATGGTGATTTATCCGTAAAAAACTTAGGGCGCTTGCAAGAGGTTTTTACACTGAACTTGTATGAGGAACTGACACGCCAACTGTTTTCTCATGCGGCAATCATGTCAAACGATGTGCTTGGAAAATATCTAGAAGAATTTGCGGTACAGGGGTTATTACTGACGTTTATCTACGTCATGATCGTCAAAGCCATCTCAACTACTGGGCTGATCAACTTCATCATGGCGGTTTTTACCGTTAAAAATAGATCAGCCCTGATAGAATCAAAATCATTCCAAGTGCTCACTGCCATCGCACTTATCAGCCTGATGAATATGGCACTCATTATTACCAAAGTGTTTGTGATGTCTAGCCGATATGTAGTGGGGCTCGCTTTTGTGCTGATGATTTTGGCGACATTTCAGTTTGCTAACATACTCATGCGTAGCAGCTCTCATCCTGCAAAAAAATTCCAATGGCTTGCTATTGGATTGATTGTATTCATGACGCTAAGTATCGTTAAAAACATCATGCCTAAAGCAGAGGGATATAACTATATGCAGGATGCTGCGGCATGGGTTAAAACATATAACAAAGACAACAAACCAGTGTTTTATGATGAAACCCGTGTGCGTTACTATTTGAATGAACCATTTTCTCGCGATGCTAAATTTAACTGGCCAGCGGTTAAAAGTGCAATCGAAAATGGATCTATCAAAAATTATGACATTTTGATGATAAGTCACTCTAAAAAGCGCCCAGAGCAAGAAGTGCTTATTGCTGAACAGTTACCAGAATACTCAGAAATAAAACGTTTTAACCAATCCAAAGAAAAGAAGTCTATTGTGATATATCGAAAAAATTAACTCAATATGGTTTAAGGTATAAACCTTAAAGATGAGCAGTAAATGCAAAGCACAATATGATTAGACTTATGAGCTAGAACTATAAGCTGTAAATCCACTTTACAGCAATCCGTAGCTATGACTCAGGCATCGCTGCAAAGCAGATCAAAATATTGTAAAAATCGACTTATGCATGGCAAGTTGCAGATTTAGGTAATTTAATTATGAGTCTATTGCAAACTTACTTCAATACACTCCAACTTTAAAAGTTGGACAAAATTTTATAAGATGAGGTTATAAGTTGCTCATTATATATTCGGCCAAAATGTCAGCACCTTCTTCAGTCAAATGCCCATAGTCAAAAGCAGTCAGGGCAAAAGCTGAACCAACCTGCCCTACCGCAAGACACTCATCATTTAAACAGAATCGTCCAAAGGGAGATATGTAACTCACACTATGACGCTCACAAATCTTGATCACTTTACCTTCTAAATCATAAAGCTTATTGTACAGAGGCATTTTCAAATATACCTCTTGATTTAAGCTTATGTGCTTACGTAACGCGACATCTGGCAAGGTTGGCTTCCATTGCGGAACTGGACCGATTATATACACTTTAGACTCTGGTGATACTGTTTTAATATATTTGAGCGTTTGGTCTATCCCTTGTAAAATTAGACTATCAGCATAACCATCCCAAACTGCATGCATAAAAATCTTCGCTGGCTTTTTTTCCTTAATAAATTGACTAACAATTACATTTGCAGCAACACATTTCTTATTGGTTTTTGACCCATCATAATCATCGTTTAACACTGGCGGGCATCCAGCAGAAGTTAGTTGTGTAACGTGATCCGATTTTTTTCTAACGCCCGCATATAGGGCTGCCGCATGCGAATCACCCCATAGAAGTATTGATTCACTCTGACTGCCTTTTACATAGCATTGAGATGCGAAAGATACTTTTTCTGGCTCAAGTCCCAAAAAGCATGTCCCTCTTCTCCAGTCCCCTCCATGATTTCTATAGTTATTAATTTCTCTTTCTGATTCAGAAAGCCTATTTATGAATCCTTCACTATAGTATCCAGCAAGGCCAAAGCTAACAAATCCAAGTGAGCAAACTAATGCAATACTAAACACTTGTTTTCTCGTGAGAAATTTCTTATTTCTGAAAGGTTGCTCAACATATCTCCAAGTGAATGTAGATAATATAAATACTATTAGCGTTAAGAGTAACATATCAAATAATGACGGCACCTCAAAGCTAGCATGGCGATAAAGTGCAAATAATGGCTGATGCCAAAGGTACGCACTAAAGCTGATTAAACCAATCGCCACTACAGGTTTAAAAGAAAATATTCGAGCTACTATGGTTCTCTCAGTAGCGAACATGATCACTAGCATACTTCCTAATATGGGAATCAGTGTATAAAAGCTAGGAAATGGTGTGGATTTATCAAACCAAAAAATAGATAAAACTAATAAGCAAAAGCCCAATATAGACAGCGGACTCCGGAAATTCTCGACATTCAATCCATACAAATTCTTATTAACTAGAATTGCGGCAATCGACCCAGCCATCAACTCCCATATTCTGTACTGCAAAAGATAAAATGCTGCTGCTGGCTTCATTTGCACCATATTATGTGCATATAGCAAACTAACCATAAAAATTGCGGCTAGTGTATGAATGATGTAGTTTTTACCATAACGCCAAAGGAAAATTAACAATAATGGAAAGAAAACATAATATTGCTCCTCTATACCAAGACTCCATGTATGAAGTAATGGTTTTAGTTCTGTAGCGACGTCGAAATAACCACTTTGCTTGTAAAAGATAGTGTTAGATAGAAAGATAGACACATATGCTAAGCTCTTACTGAAGTACTTCATGTCATAAGGACTCAACACTACCCATGCAACTGGAACACTGAGTAACATTACGAAGAAAAGCGCGGGCAATATCCTTCTTACTCTTCTTTCATAAAATTGAATGATAGAAAAAGTACCCGACTGTATCTCTCCAAAAATAATCGTAGTAATCAAAAAGCCACTGATTACAAAAAAAATATCTACGCCGACATAGCCACCACTAACGGCTTCCACACCAGCATGGAAAAGGATCACCGAAGTGACAGCTAGCGCACGTAAACCATCTATTTCTGCACGATATTTCATGAATTTTTTACTACCATTAACTAGATTCCAGAACAAGAGTGCAAGATAGGCATGTTAATTAAGCATGCCGTGATATGAAAAATACATAATATGCATACTGAGGCACATTTACTGGCAAGGTATATTAGCTTCTCTAATCCAGCAGCGATTTGAAATTAAAAACGATATAGCAAGCATATTCCTCCTAAGCAAAATCAGACTGATACCAACTTAGCACCATACTTTGTAATCCTAAGTTTGCGATAATTGGCCGCAGCAGTGTCACCTAAAATCCTTACCTCTCTAATACATGGCTCTGGCTGATCTATTTTCAATTTTTCCAAATAATTAACAGATACATTCCACCAATTAGTTTCTATGAACTTTGCAATTGTCTCTTGCGAAAATCTGTATCTAATCAACTTAGCTGGAATGCCACCATATATTGCATATGGAGGCACATCGGAAGTTACCAAAGCACGAGCACCTACAATTGCACCATCTCCAATACAGACACCACTCATAATTATCGCATCCTGTCCGATCCAGCAATCATTACCAATGACAGTCCTATCGTTTATAGAAATCGACTGGTAATTCTTTTCTATCTGTTTGGTAAATAATGACGTACTCAGCCAATCAGTCGGATGCTTATTCTTTTCAAGGCCAATAATTACATTTTTTCCTATTGAACAAAATCGGCCTATGGTCGTATTTCCATACAACTCGCCGCCACTTCTCATATAGCTGTAGGCACCAAAGCTATGATTACCACTATGTATATCTACAGGTCCTAACTTAACATGCTCCTCCATCTGTACGATTGCGGCTTTACCCAGATTGGAGACCTTTGTTGCTAATTTACAATCATACTTAGCCAACCAGTATGCCCAATAGCGATTTTTAATTGTTCTAATCATTTCTTTGGAAGCTATTTCTAAAAAGCCCTCTCACCTGAAACCATCAACAGTAATCGTGAAGGATTTGATTTCATTTTCTGCATTGGTTGCCTGAGAAGAAAAGCTTTCTTGCGTCCAAAGTGACTTCCACACCATAAAATGAAAATAAGGGAATATCTTATCACCATCAATATCATTCGTTAACCGCCCCATTTTCCAGAGCCATTTGTTCGGGAATTTTTTTGTTCCATCCACCCAGTTCAGTTTTGCATTAGGTGTGCTAAACGCCTCTACAAACTCAGCTCTCTGAAGCCATGGATCGAAGATTGCAGCGACACTCCTGACCCATTTCGGTGAGTTTTTATGGCGAAGATACACTTTACTATATGCCTTTTCATCAAAAGCAACATGTTCGTTATTAGTGATTAGCTCCTGCCAATTGTTTACTTTCTGGTAGGCAAGACGCATATCCTGCGTATTTCTAATCAAACAAAGATGACCAGATACGCGCCGAGCCAGTGTTGAAAAGATATCTTTAGTACTTAACCTCTCTTCATCAAAATATGCTCTTAAATCTCCGTACACGACGTCCACATCACCGAAAGCCCAAAAATCATATCCTATCAATTCCTCTTCATGCAAATGACCAAGCAAGGGCTTTATATCACACAACTTATAAGGATTTATGGGGCTGAAAGTTATAGAAAATTTTTTTGATATAAGCTTGCAGTAACTATCATAGGTTATATCTATCACTTTAACATTCGCAGGGCAATTACTAGGCCTGCCACAATCCGTATAAAACAACCAATTAACAGTACTATTATAGCGGCAGGTTTCCCAATAATAAGGCATCCATAATGGCCATTTGCCGAAATATGGAATCACTATACAAATATTAGATAGTTTAGCGCTTTTTTGATTGTGCATAGATTAACATTGCCAGTCGAATAGACGTTATAAATATAATTTTGGACTTGCTATTATTTATATAAAAAAGTGTGAAATTTAGAATGAAAACAAGATTAATTCATTAATCCAGAAGACGCTAGATAAGTTTCTAGTAAGAATAAAGAACACCAGCCCAGCCTTACAGAATTAAAAATATAATTGACTGAAGTTATGTAAATAAATTTTAATTTTCAGTTGTAAATGCATCTTTGAGATTTATAATACATATAATACTTGCATACACAGATTAAATAAATATAAAAATGGTTAAAGCACACTTATTTTGGGCTTACGGCAAACTTACTAAACTAGAACAATTATCAATCGTTAGCTTTGTAAAACAGGGCTACGAAGTTAATCTTTGGACTTATGGGGACATGCCCAATGCCCCAAAGGGTGTATTAGTTAAAGATGCAAGAGAAATATTAGATGAAAGCGAAGTTTTCTTGAATCAACGTGGTTCGTATGCTGGCTTTTCTGATTTATTTCGATATGCAGTACTTTCATCTCTGGGTGGCTTGTATGCCGATACCGATGTAATTGCACTTAAGCCTGCTTCAGATTTACCAAAAGAAGCATTTTTAGTGACCGAACGTGCAGGAACTAAAATTAATTTAAAAAATTTACTACGGAGAGTTTTTGGCTTACAAAAAGCCGATCGGATTAACGGCAATATCATATACAACCCGAATCCAGCGAATGGTAATCTAATCGATTTAGCTTATGCATATAGCCTTCGCTTTCCTAAAAAAGACGTTAAATGGTCAGAAATCGGGCCTAGTTTACTGACCGCAATTGTAAAAATCTATCCAGAACATGGCTTTGCAATTCAAAATCCAGACTTTGCAAATCCTATAAGCTATTCATTCTGTCCAAAGAAGCTACTTGAAACCAACGTCAACATCCCTGACTCATCATTTTTTTTGCATTGTTACAACGAAAAGTGGCGAAGAGCAGGAAAAGATAAAAATCAAGATTACCCAGTAAATAGCTTGCTGTATAAGCTCGAGAAAAAGTTCTTAATCTAACCCATAACCATAGGCTCAGTAGCCCTGTGTCTTAAACACCCAAACAATAAAATTTGAGTCGCCAGTGAATTTATGACTTAGTAAATTGAAAAGATTGAAATCTAATTAAATGAAACTGATTTATCCAGTGTGGATCTGAGTTTACTTTTACAGGTTTCGTTTAATTTAGCATTAGATAAATAACCTTCTTTAAAACTTTCCCAACTTGATTCACCTAGCTTAATGATGTCATCAGGATAGCGCGTTAAGTGCTTAAAGTTTCTTGCTCTGGTATTACCAAATAATGGCCAAGGATAAATGCTCATATCAGAGATATCAATCAAACCATATTCACCCTCTGGGGTAATGACAATATTGCCCATATGTAAAGAACGGAAATGAATGCCTAATTGGTGTAGTGTTGCGACATAACGACCTAACTCAAAGACCATTTCTTGGTTGAGCAAATCACCTTCCAGCAGTTTTTTAAGGGTAAATCCAACTAAAGGCGAATACAAAACAGCCGTGTTTGTTGAATGCTCAAAATGATAAAGTTGCTTTATGTGTACGGTATTAACGCCTAAAGCCTTCAATCTTTCTGCGTTACGGGCAAACTTGCGCGCATTTGAATAAATACGCGCACCACTTAATTGTCGTCTTAATCTGAACACTTTAAGAATATCACCTGAGCTCAATTTAATGACTTTATAACCACGCTCATCTTGCTCCAGCACTTCGCCACCAGAAATCATCTGGTCAAATGTATCGTGTGTGAGCAACAAACTTGGGCGTATCCACTTATTAAGGCTAGCAATCATAGTAGTTCCATCAGATTTTTAGCGACATTGATTTGATTTTTTTTACAAAAATCCTGCCAATCAGCTACCTCAGTCCAATCACTTAGAAATACAAAATCTAAACCTGCACGTGTTGAAGCTTCAAAGTCATATTTACTATCCCCAATAAACAAGGCTGGGAACTGCAAGTGGCCGTTTTCTTTTTCACGTGCTAAGACGGTATCTTTGTTATCAGGACTACCAAACAAGCCACCGTCAAAGTACTTTGCTAAATCACGTTTAGCAAACAAAGTGCGAATCTCTTGCTGATCGCCACCTGACAATATCATCCAGCTGGCCTTTGGCGTAGCCTCTCGCAATGTGTCTAGGCCCTCTGCTATCTCGCACTCCAACAACACCACTTCGAGTTCACGTGCAAACTCATCTAATAAAATTTGAATGGCTTCTTGAGTGACAGGTTGATGTGTAATTTCACGTAGGTAGTAATCAAACTTATGGTAACGAGAAATACCACCCAACCGAACATGATAATCAACCAAAGCTTGCGCCTGCTCATCAGTGGCGCCTAAGTGCTTAGCTGTACGAAAATATGCTTCAGTCTTAACCACGTTAGAGTCCAGCACTACGCCATCACAATCAAACACGATAGTTTTATATTTTTTGATATCTATTTGCAAACTCTATCCAAACTCTAACTCTCAATAAAAAAGGGCTTTGCACTAAATTTAGTACAAAGCCCGATGATAGCTTTCTGATATAGCATTTAGTGAGTTTAGCTCACTATTTCAGAGCGTTCACCTAAGCCGCTTTAATCGCACTCGCTTCTTTAGCCAACTTAGTGATGTGCGCCCAATCGCCGCGTGCTACAGCATCTGCTGGTGTCAACCATGTACCACCGCAAACGACTACGTTAGGCAATGCCAAAAATTGTGGTGCGCTCTCTACAGTAACGCCACCTGTAGGACAAAATTTCACATCACCAAATGGACCAGCAAAACCTTTTAACAAGTTAATACCACCCACAGCAACTGCTGGAAATAGTTTTAAGAAGTAGTAATCATCCGCATTGGCCATCATGATTTCTGAGCCAGTAGAAACGCCTGGCAACAATGGCAAACCGATTTTACGTGCATATTGACCTAGTTCACTAGTATAGCCAGGGCTTACCGCAAACTGACAGCCAACATCTTTAGATGCTTGCGCATCTTTAAGATTACGCACGGTACCTGAACCTAAAATCGCATCTGGTACATGCTTAGCAATTTGCTCCATACCTGCTAATGCGCATGAAGTACGTAATGTTACTTCCAATACCTTAATGCCACCTTCAAGTAATGCCTCTGCCATCGGCACAGCATCTTCTACTCTGTTAATCACAATCACTGGAATCACTGGACCGTGGTTAGCTAAATCTAATGTACTCATTTTTTCTACCTATGATGTTAATTTATTTTTTACTGGATTCTCACCACCCTTTGACAAGCTCAGGGAACGGCGGGAATGTTAGTTTAATATTTTGGTTAGTTTTATTTTGGCCAAATGGCTATTTAAACTTTGATAATCAGCTGATAACTAGGCACATGAGCGCAGACAGTACGAACAGTACGGCAAGCGAAATGTAACGACGTTATCGGCTGATTTGCAAAGTTTACAACCAGGTGACTGCACCTTCTTCGGCTGATAGTACGTTTTTACGCATACCTCCAAACAACTCACGGCCAAAACCATGTGAGTTGCTGTGGCGCTTACTATCAGAAAGCTCAGCAACTTCACGCTCAGCCCACTCATCTTCGTCAACTAGTACGTTGACCATGCCCACTGTCGCATTTAAACGGATAATATCGCCATCACGTACTTTAGCCAATGGGCCACCCGCTGACGCTTCTGGGCTTAAATGGATAGCAGCAGGAATCTTGCCTGATGCACCACTCATACGGCCATCGGTCACAATCGCCACTTTAAAGCCCTTGTTTTGCAACACAGCCAATGGCGGTGTTAACTTATGTAGCTCTGGCATGCCATTGGCCTTCGGCCCTTGGAAACGTACCACAGCAATAAAGTCTTTTTCTAGCTCACCACGGTCAAACGCAGCCAACAACTCTTCCTGCGCGTCAAACACAATGGCTGGTGCTTCAATGATGTGACGATCTTCTGGTACTGCTGAGATTTTAATCACGCTACGGCCTAAATTACCTTTGAGCAAACGTAAGCCACCAGACTCATTGAATGGGAACGCAGCCGTGCGCACGATGGTTTCATCACTGCTTTCTTTTGGCAGATCTTTCCATACTACTTTATTATCTTCTTTGACTGGTAATTTACCGTATTCGCGTAAACCACCGTGAGCAATCGTTAATACATCAGGGAACATGTATCCTGCCTCAATCAACTCACGAATCACGAATGCTGGCCCGCCAGCAGACTGGAACTCATTCACGTCTGCTTTACCGTTAGGATAAACACTTGCCAACAGCGGTGTTGTTTTAGCTAAATGGTAGAAATCTGTCCAGTCGATGATGATGCCAGCGGCACGCGCAATTGCGACCCAGTGAATCAAGTGATTAGTTGAACCACCAGTTGCTAGCAAAGCAACCATAGCGTTCACAATCACATGCTCATCTACTAAGCGGCCAATCGGTGTGAAGTTTTTACTTTTAATGCTATTCAATACCATTTTCACAGATTCACGCGTTAACAACTCGCGCAAGCCTTCGTGAGGATGTACAAATGCAGCACCTGGTACGTGTAAACCCATCGCTTCCATCAACATTTGGTTACTATTAGCAGTACCGTAGAACGTACAGGTACCAGCACCATGATAAGCTGCTGATTCTGAAGCGAGCAATTCTTCACGACCTACTTTACCCTGCGCATACTGCTCACGTACTTTAGATTTAGTGGTGTTATCAATACCAGTGCTCATTGGGCCTGCTGGTACAAATACACAAGGCAAATGTCCGAACTGTAAAGCACCAATCAACAGACCTGGTACGATTTTATCGCACACGCCTAATAACAATGCTGCATCATACACATCATGTGAAAGTGCAATCGCAGTACTCATGGCAATGGTATCGCGGCTAAATAGCGACAACTCCATACCTGGTTCGCCTTGCGTAATGCCATCACACATCGCTGGTACGCCACCAGCCACTTGAACAGTCGCACCGTATTTATGTGCTTCATCGCGAATAATATCAGGATAGTTAACATAAGGCTGATGTGCCGAAAGCATCTCGTTATAGGCGGTAACAATACCGATATTAGGTGCTTTTTCTACCACCACACGCAACTTATCATTAGCGGGCATTGCAGCAAAAGCATGGGCTACGTTGGCACAACCTAGACGGTCTGCGCCACGTGGTCGATTAACAATATCATCCAAACGGTTCAAATAAGCCGCACGCGTTGGGCGGCTTTTCTCAATAATACGTTCAGTAACTTCTATATGGGACTGTTTCATAATTTTAGATACTCTACTCAGATAACTGACTTAACTAGCGGAACTTAATAATAAAAATGACTTACTAAGTAAAGATAAACATCAACCCCGATTATCGCTAAACTAAGGCATATCGTCAAACAAAAGCCGCTTATTAGCGGCTTTTGTTTGACATCAATCTAGACCTTCTTAATTTACATCAAATCATTTTTTAGTCACTAAAACATCTTCCATCATCAAATACTCTAGGTCGCAACCATAAAACATATTCAACGCATCGGTCGGCGAACAAATCATAGGCTCACCACGACGATTTAACGAGGTATTCAGCACGACTGGTACACCACGTAACTTTTCAAGATGCTCAATCAGTTCATAGTAACGCGGGTTAGTTTCTCGCGTGACCACCTGTGCTCGCGCAGTACCATCTTCATGCACGACTTCTGGAATGCGTGGCTTCCAATGTTCGGCTACATCAAACGTAAACGTCATGTAAGGTGCTGGGTGCTCGGTCTGCAAAATATCAGGTGCAACACGGTCAAGCATGCTCGGGCAGAACGGACGCCAGCGCTCACGATATTTAATTTGCGCATTAATACGATCAGCCACCCCAGGATAACTTGGGTCGCCTAAAATACTACGGCAACCAAGTGAGCGCGGACCAAACTCCATACGGCCTTGTAGCCATGCAAGTGGGTTACCGCTCGCTAATAGCTCAGCACCTTTTTGCGGTGCATTTTCAACGCGTGTAAAAATTGGTTTCTGAGGATGCGCTTCACATGCAGCGATACATTCTTCTGATGTAAAAGCTGGCCCTAAGTAGGCATGCTCCATTTTTTGAATTGAATCGCCAGCCAAGTGCGCCGCATAGGTAGCAGCTCCCAAGGAAGTACCGTTATCTCCTGATGCAGGCTGAACAAACAACTCTTTAACATGAGGCATTGCAATAATACGTTGGTTCAATTTCACATTAAGCGCAACGCCACCCGCCATCGCAATGCGGCCAGTTTCTTTGATAATATCACCAAGGTAATAATCAATCATTTTCAGCGCAACATCTTCTAACAATGCCTGCACAGAAGCTGCATAGTGAATATAAGGATCATCAATTTCATCGCCATGGCGCTTAGGACCTAGCCACTCAATTAACTCAGGCGTGAAATAATAACCCTTGCCATTTTCTTTATAGCGACGTAAGCCAACCACGTTCACCAACTCAGTATTGACGCGTAAATCACCGTTCTCAAAGGTGACTAACTTAGATAAATCATATTTACTGGCATCGCCATATGGCGCCATGCCCATGACTTTAAACTCACCATCCAGCATCTCAAAACCAAGATACTCGGTGATTGCGCCATACATGCCACCTAATGAGTCAGGATCATAAAACTCTTTGATTTTATGGATTACTCCATTTTCACCATAGCCAAAGAATGTGGTCGCGTACTCACCTTTACCATCAATACCAACAATCGCTGTTTTTTCTTTAAATCCGCTCAAATGGTAAGCACTTGAAGCATGCGCCAAGTGATGCTCAACAGGCACGAACTTAGCGTTAGTTAAGCCTAAGTCAGCCATTAATTTTAAAGATTTATCGCGATTACGACGGAAACGGCGATTGCCATTAAAAATCGCATCTAGCGCACGGTCTGGTGCATACCAGTGACGTTTAGCGTAATGCCAACGTGCACTCGTACTTAATGGAATTTCCGCATAAGGGAAAGCAACAATATCAACCTGTTCGGGCTTGATACCCGCTTGCTTCAAGCAAAATTTTGCAGCTTCATAGGGAAATTTGTTTTTCGCATGCTTATCGCGAATAAAACGCTCTTCTTCCGCTGCTGCAATAATTTTACCGTCGACCAAGATGGCCGCTGAAGCGTCGTGTCCTAATGCACCAGATAAACCTAAAACTATCATGTAAACATCTCAAAAACTATCATTAATAATTAGACAGACCTGCTAATCGCAAAGGATGAGGATCTGCATAAACAGCAAAAAATTCTTTAATAAACGCATTATACAGGCTAGGCTCGTCTTGCCAATTTTTCATGAAGCGTTTTAAATCTTGCACATGGGCTTTTAATGCGAAACCATCCCAATCGTGCTGGCGCATACTGTCGAGATCAATTAACCAAGGCGAAGCATCAAGTAGCTTAATGTTGGTCGCTTTCATATCACCATGGGATATTTTAAGCAAAAAAAGTCGATAAAATAAAATGACGATATTGTGAATTGCTGTCGCTCGCGCTACTTGTTCAGGCTTTTGCTCAAAGAACAGGTTAGCATCAGGAGCCTCTAGATACTCGCTCACAAAATAAGCTTTTCCTCTTAGCCCGAAATAACGCTGCTCAATTAATGCAATAGGCTTAGGCGTAGCGATACCAAGCAAAGTTAAACGATATGCATTTGCCCAAGAAGCTGACGCACGCGTTTTTCGCAAGGCTCGAGCAATACCATGCCAAATATTTTTGATGTTGTAACGCTTAATGACTAAGGGGACATTTTCTATATTCGCTAGTGCGACAGTACATGTATTACCACTTTTCAAGAGGGTTTGTGTATTAATCAAATCATCTAGTTTTTCGGATACCATAGATGACTGAATTAAAGGAAATTGCGTCGATATTGCTTGGAAATGTCGTGAAGTTTGGTCAACTTCCACATCTGTGCATTTTCTGAAAACTTTGGCGTCTGCGTAACGATTAGCTGCGCCTTTGCGCTTGTGGTTGATTAACCGCAACATATGAGGATGACTTGGTAACGTATGCCTAGCACTTGCATCTGCATATACCTTAAGCAGATCAACTAACCAAGCCTGAACATCTAACACGTCAAACTTAGATAATAAGGTCGCTAAATTAGCTAAGGCACACTGCCTTGAGAGTTTAGAATAATGCCGAACACCATCACCATCTAAGGTGTAAATAGAATCATCACTGACCAAAAAGTTTTTAAGGTATAAGTCAGTTTGCAACAAATGAGCACGATGATGACCCGCAAGCTCAAGGACTAATCGAACCGCCAAGTCAAAACGTTTATTTGAATCCGATGCACGCCAAACTACTTCAGCATTTTCAGATGGTTTAATTTCTGCAAATACCAAAACTTCAGCATCTATCTGTTTTAGCTTATCCGCAAAAAGTAAAGGTGGCGTTTTAATATTGTGTTGGATTAACAACCCAACGCCAAGTTTATCTCGCTCGCAATAGTAATGTGCCTTTTTACCCGCAAAAAACTTGGCATACACATACTGCCCATTCCACTGCGCACGACATACGACCCGCCTACCTGGCACGAGTCGAACAACTGCCACAATTTCAAGCTCAGTCCCATTTGTCAAAGCAACACGTGCAGATTCAATACCAAAAGTGCTTAATATCAGTTGTTGTGTCACAAATGAATGTTCCATGAATAGTTTTTAGATTTAGGGCTTTGATAAGAATAGAGAGCTTATCACCAGCTAAGGGCTTGATAAAATAAACATATTACTTGAGTGCTACTTAACATTTAGCTTAATGTTATAAGTCTAATTATGCGCCAATTAGCAGATTCTCACCAATACCCAGTTTAAGCTCCCAGCCTTCAGCATCAAATAGATGTGATATTATTTCCTGCTTGATATCTTCCGTATAGCAAAGAAGCATATGTTAAAAAGAATAACACTGAACAATAATATACAATTATCTCTTTTTCTTTTACTTTTCAGGTGTCACCCACTTTTTACTACAAGTCACTGATACAACAATCTTTGTTGGTTTCAGACAGGCGATCTATATCAGCTTATTCTGGCTGATTCCATTAATGCTTTTCCCTAAAAAGACTAAATTAATTTCAGGGGTGATTGGTATTATTTTATGGGCGAGTTCTCTCCTTAGCCTTGGGTATTTTTGCATTTATGGGCAAGAGTTCTCCCAAAGCGTCTTGTTTATCATGTTTGAATCTAATACAGCAGAATCATCCGAGTATGTTGCTCAGTATTTCAAATGGTGGATGATGTTAGTTTTTATAGCGCATACATTCGTAGCTTATATGCTATGGCGCCGCGTACAACCAATAGCATTATCACAAAAAAATGCACTGATTTTCAGCAGCGTCATTTTGGCACTCACTATCGCAATACCGACGTTTAAAGATTACGTCATCAAAGGTAAATCATGGGAAGATACAGTTGATAAACTTCAGATACGTTTAGAGCCTGCTGAACCATGGCAGTTAGTTGTGGGTTACCTGCAATACAGTGAACAACTGAATAACATGCAATCTTTGCTCGCGCAAAATAGCAAATTACCTCCGATTAAAAACCTTAAAGATAAATACGAAGGATTACCTTCAACATTAGTGCTGGTTTTAGGTGAGTCGACCAACCGACAACATATGAGCTTGTATGGTTACAACCGACCCACCACGCCTAAGCTAGACAAAATGAAAGACCAACTGTCTGTTTTTAACAATGTAATCTCTGCAAGACCATACACGATAGAAGCGCTAGAGCAAGTACTCACATTTGCAGATCAAGAACACACCGATCTAGTGCTTAAAAAACCATCATTAATGAACATGATGAAACAAGCAGGCTATAAAACCTATTGGATTACCAACCAGCAAACCATTACAAAACGAAATACAATGCTTACAACATTCTCTAAACAGATGGATGTACAGCACTATATGAATAATAGTCGCGCACAAAACTCACGAGAGTATGACGCAAATGTGTTTGAGCCTTTCCAGGAAGCACTTAATGATGAGGCCCCTCGGAAATTCATCATCATTCATCTGCTTGGCACACATATGAAATACAACTATCGCTACCCGCCAGCGTTTGAACAGTTCAAAGACAACGCAGGATTATCTGACGTTTATGACGGCCATCAGGTAGAAGTCATTAATACTTACGATAATGCAGTTTTATATAATGACTATGTCATTTCCCACCTCATTGAAACACTTTCTGCAAAAAATAATCGCAGCTTAATGGTATATATGTCTGATCATGGGGAAGACGTTTACGACACGCCACCTCACCAGATGCTAGGTCGCAACGAAGGAAAGCCTACATTAGCAATGTATGCTGTACCACTAATCATGTGGCAATCCTCTGCATGGAAAAATGGTACAAACACAAACTTTGAAAATTTCGTGAATCGCCCCTACAGCACTAGCCACTTTATATACACATGGGCGGATTTGGCTGGATTAAGTTTTGATGAATTTGATGCTACCAAGAGCTTAGTAAATCCAGCATTTACTGAAAGACCAGTGTGGGTTGGCAGTTCAGACAACAAAAAGTTTTTTCACCAACCCTAACCTTTATACTAAAAAAACTTAGCGCTGACTGCGCTTGACGATACATCGACAAATCCATTGATGAAAAGCGCTTAGGCGTTTTACTGGTGGGTTTATTAGTCCAAAGTAATGCATAAAAAAAGCTAGCTTTTGCGTCAAACGTGCACCTTCCACGTGTCGATTCAGGGCAGCAAGGTCAAAAAAAGCGCGGTATAAAAAACAAGGCGTAAATCGTGCTTTTTCTAAATCTATTAAGGCAATATCAGGCTCGTGGGCTGCATTCTTAACAAAAATGTGTTTAGGATACAGCGCACGATGTACTAACCCCAACTGATGAAAGCGCCTAAGCTCCGTTGCAAGCTTTTGAATTAAAAGGGACTGCTGCTGAGAGCTTAACTTGTCACGCCATGTGTTCATCAATAGATCTAAAGGTTGATAATCATCCAACGCCTCAGTGACCAAAATCGCGCGCTGACACCCTGCGACTTCTGACTCTGCATAAAACACTACTTTAGGTGCAGAAAATTGATGCGATGCTAAAAACTGCAAGCGCTCAAACTCTCGCCTAAATGTGGGCTCCCCTTTGATTGGGTGCAACAAAGTTCGCCGACCATGATTTTGCTGCTTTTTAACAAACACATTGATGTTAGCCAAACCTGATTGGTTAAGTTCTAGCCGCCCTACGCCGCTCCAGCCACCGCGTCGCTGATTTGGCTCTTCAAACCAAGCAATCTCACGCGCCCACAATGACTCAAAATTATCTAACTGGTAACTTGCTAATAAGGCTTGGTGATGTGATGCAATAAATGTTTTTTTCATTATCTGGTTTATCTATATTCATCCTGTATCAATACAAGAAATATATGCAAAGGAACGTGAGCTTACTAAATTTTAACTTATCCATACTGATTATATCAGTGAACACTTAATTTCAAGTTTAATGCCTTTGTTTAGCAATCATCGTGGCCTATGCTATGATTCTAGCCATGTTGAAATTTCTACTTAAACCATTCTCCTTACTCTCATTACCATGCATTCATCGCCTAGGTAGCATGTTGGGCTGCCTACTATTTTGGCTGATGCCAGAGTCTAAAAAACGCATTCATGATCATTTACTACAGAGCAAATTGGTAGAGGATGATGCTAATCTCAACCAAGTGATCAAACGCAACATGCAAGAAAATACAAAAGCATTACTTGAGAGTTTCGCATTATGGGAGAAAAAAGATCATGAGGTATTAGGCTGGGTAAAAGAATGTAAAGGATGGCCTGAAGTTGAAGCCGCGCTGGCAAAAAACAAAGGCATCATTTTTTTAACACCGCATTTAGGTTGCTTTGAAATATGCTCCGTTTATTATGGAAAACATCACCCTGTTACCGTATTGTTTAGACCGCCCAAACAAGCATGGTTGGGACCCCTCATTAATGAAGGCAGAAGCAAAGGCTATGTAAAGCTGGCACCAGCAAACTTACATGGCGTACGCTCATTGATGCAAGCATTAAAGAAAGGCGAAGCTATCGGTATTCTGCCTGATCAAATTCCAGCATCTGGCGAAGGTGAATGGGCGGATTTTTTTGGCAAACCAGCTTACACCATGACACTTGCTAGCAAATTAGCCAATAAAACAGGTGCGGCCATTATTATGGCTTTTGGTGAGAGACTTGAGAACGGTGAAGGCTATATCGTCCATTTTAACCAACTGCAAGATAATGCAATCGCTACACCGTCCTTGCTCAACCAAGCCATTGAGGTGCAGGTAAAACAAAAACCAGCGCAATATTTGTGGCAGTATCCACGTTATAAAGTAAGAAGACACGCTGTAAAAAAAGAAACAGCAAGCACGGACAGTGTGTAAATTAGAGCAATGACGGATTTGAATGCTTCATTCTACTGATTGTTTCATTCTACTGATTGCTTCAACCTACTGACGACAATGCTATTAATAGTGCTGAGACGCAGATACAAAGCCGATTATTTAAAAGTTGGCTAATCCACCAAACGCTTTTCATCAGCGAGTCTTTTCTGAAATTTATCACTATGAAATTTGGCATATAGTTTGAGCGCGCGGGTTTCAACCTGCTGCCAAAAGTGCGTAGTGCAAATACTAAAGCCCTGCCCATAGTAATGCTTAAAACGCAGATAATCACGAGGTGTTAATGCAACATCCATGCTTGAAAAGTAAAGTGCTGCGATATCTTTCATGGAATGCTGTTGTGAAGCGCTACGATGTATCAACATACGATGCAAGTCGATCAAATAAAGTTTAATCTTTCCTCTTTTGAGCAGCTGTGCATCTAAACAAAGGTGACAAAGATAAAAGTCGCGATGATTAACGCCACTCTCGTGAAGCTTACGTGCCAGCTTTGCCACTGCAATGATTAAACGACGTTTAAACTTAACGTCAGGTGGACTGCTCTGCCAGCTTAAACATAAGTCTTCTAGAGAGACGATGTCACCTAAATCATCCGTGAGTATAAATGACTGCTGTATCGCAGGGTTACAACCACTCACTCCATAAGCGACCAAAGGTGTAGTTGCTATACCAATCTCATCAAGCTTTTTAATCGCATTAACTTCTGTGATTGCTCCCAAAATAGGCTTTTTAAAGCTCAATAGATTTTTGATAATTTCGGCCCAACCAACACCAAAGTGTTGCTTGATAAAATAACTTTTCTCTCCTAACGTGAGTTGCATGGTCTTGCGCCCACGCACATCACGAAACACCTTACCTGACAGATTCATCATGGCGGAGAATACATCGTGCCCCACAAGGTATTGCTTAATTTCGTTCGGCACTGTAACTATTTCTTTAAGTGTTTCTTTAAGTGTTTCTTTAAGTATTTTTTTAGCCATGATCGCTCTTTTTCTGCAATGCAAGCGCAATCAAAATGGCTGCCTCTGCACTTCCATCGTTCGCTTGCATAATGTCTTTTGCATATTGCAGCCCATTGGCTGACCATTGTTGTTTTTGGGCTGACTGGCGCATTTCCAAAAACTGCTGATTAAACTTTTCTTGGTTAAATGGCATGGCATGCACAATGCCAGCATCAGCCTCTGCCACATGGCTTGCATAACCACAGCTTGCAGTGACTAATATAGGCGCCCCACATGCCATTGCTTCTAAAATCACTAAGCCAGTATTTTCTCGATAGGCGGGATGCACACAAACATCGGCACCTTGCATCAATTGTGGAATATCTGGCCGCCCTTTTGAAATTACCACATTGTTTTGTAAACCCAGTTTTTTTGCCATGCTGTTCAAGGTGTTAGGATTATCCTGACCGACAGCCACTAATCGTGTATTGATGCGCAAATGTTCAGGCAACGCTGCTAACGCTAAAATTGCACGATCCAGACCCTTCATCGCAAAACCCGAGCCTGTGAGCAGATAGACAAAATCATCCGCACCAAACCCGAAAGACTCGCGCAAATAAGAACGCATAACTTGCTTGTCTTGCACCACAAAACGTTCTGGCGATAAAAACGGTGGTATGTAGTGATACCGTGCATCTTGAATGCCGTACCATTTCTGAAAATGTGGCTTCTCCGTGAGTGACACAGCTAAAACTTCAGTTTTTTGTTCGTGTGCAAATATGGCCCGCTCACATGCTGCAAACCATTGATAACGCGGTAATAGTCTATAAAAAAAACTACGCTGCTGATGCGCGCGCTCAATAAAACAAGGGTCTGCTGCAAAGTGTGCATCCAAACCAGCCATACGGTTGTAACCAAAAACATAGTCAAACTGACCCGCCTTGATTAACTTAAACGCTGTATCAATAAATTTTTGATAGCGTTGATAATTAAATAAACCTTTTTGTGGCAACACATGTACTTTAATTGCAGAAGGTGCTACCGCCGCGGGCAACTCGCCATCCCAACGCATGGTGAAAATCTCCACCTCATGACCGCGCTTTACAAGCTCATTCGCTGTACGCAACATATCGCGCTGCATACCTCCGTATGGAAAGTACTTAAAAATCAAGAATGAAAATTTCAATGTGTACTCTTACTGGTCAAAAAATATAATTGTATGCGAAAATGCTGCATATGCCGCAGATACTGCTCGTCAAAACCTCATCCATGGGTGATGTAATTCACAACCTCCCTATCATCGCAGATATTCGTGCGCACTACCCAGACGCGCACTTTGACTGGATGGTAGAAGAAGGCTTTGCAGAAATACCTCGCTTACACTCACATGTAAACAATACGATTCCAGTTGCAGTTAGACGTTGGCGTAAATCACTGTTGCATCGTAACACTTGGCATGAGATTGCTGAACTAAAAAAACGTCTCAACCATACGCGCTATGATTTGATTATTGATACACAAGGTTTGCTAAAAAGTGCGTTACTTGCTCAATTTGCACATGGCGATATTCATGGGATGGACTGCAAATCAGCACGTGAGCCTATTGCCAGTCTCTTTTACAAACAGAAGCATCATGTAGACAAGCAACAACACGCGGTCACTCGTAACCGAGCACTGGCCGCCCTTGCCCTTAACTACCCTATCCCAACATCAGCCCCTGACTACGGTTTAGCCGCTAGTTCGTTACAGTCAATTCAGCTAGTGCTACCAGCTCATTATGTTGTCGGCCTACACGGCACGAGTCGGGATTCAAAACTTTGGCCAATATCCAACTGGGTTGCGCTAGCACAGCACCTCAAAGAAGTAGGCTTATCACTTATATTGCCATGGTCAAATCCTGCTGAAGAGCAACGTGCGAAATTAATCGCTGAACAGGCCAGTAACACATTGGTATTACCTAAATTAAAACTCACGCCGCTTTCAATCATTTTGGCGCATGCGCAATTTAATATCGGGGTTGATACGGGATTAATGCATTTATCAACGGCGCTGGACAAGCCAAGCATTGCCATATACACCGATACAGACCCTGAATATACAGGCGTCATGGGGGGCGGCAATCACTTAGCTATTAATATTGGTGGTAAGGCGCAGATACCAAGCACCGCAGATGTATTTAACTTAGCACGCCAATTTATCAACAAGGACTTTATCAACAAGGACACGCCGTGAAACCCGCGACATTTTTAGTAATAGGTGGCGCAGGCTACATTGGCTCGCATCTTGTCAAAGCCCTTATTGAGCAACAGCACCAAGTAGTGGTGGTCGACAATTTATCGGCAGGCAAAGCCTCAGCAGTACTAGGCGGTGAATTAATCGTTAATGATTTTGAAGACCGTGCATTTTTAGATACGCTATTTAAACAACATCAATTTTCTGGCGTTTTCCACTTCGCATCACAAATCGTTGTCAGTGAATCCGTTAAAGACCCAGGAAAATACTATCGTGCCAACACTGCGGCAACACTCACGCTACTAGAAGCACTGCGTGACCGCCAAGCAGGTCCTTTAGTATTTTCATCCACTGCGGCAGTGTATGGTGAACCTTTATATACCCCTATTAATGAACAGCATCCAACCAATGCGGTCAACCCATACGGGCGCAGCAAACTGATGGTAGAACAAATGCTTGCAGATTTTGCGAGTGCTTATCAACAAAAATACATTGCACTACGTTATTTCAATGCCGCAGGTGCAGATCCACAAGCGCGCATCGGCGAACAGCATGACCCTGAAACACATTTGATTCCACTTGTGTTACAAGCAATCACAGGTAAACGTCCGCCACTGCAACTGTTTGGTCAAGACTACGACACTCCAGACGGCACCTGCATTCGTGATTACATCCATGTAGACGACCTAGCAAGCGCACACATACTGGCAATGAACTATCTCAACAACGGTGGTGAATCAGGCGTTTTCAACCTAGGCAATGGCTTGGGCTACAGTGTGAATGAAGTGATTCAAACTGCAAGTAATGTAACAGGGAAAGACGTTCCCCGCACCTACGCCCCAAGGCGCGCTGGAGACCCGGCACGCTTAGTTGCCGACGCTACCCTCGCAAAAAACACGTTTGGTTGGCAGCCAAAATACAGCGAACTATCTGAAATCATCCAGCATGCATGGGCTTGGGAACTAGCAAAAAACTAATCCACACTTAAATTTGATGCTATTTTTCAAATAGTTCAGCTTTTAGCTATTGAAAAACTAAAACCCCACCCCATCTCCAAATAATCGTTATATTTAAACCACTACACATTTAAACCACATAGGTTTGAAAAAAAGAGGACTGTTATGCAGCAAGATCAAGAAAACCAACAACCTGAACAAGAAATCAGCACAGATACGCCAGAAGTAACCTCTCAAGAGGCGAAAATTGCTGAACTAGAAGCCGCACTTGAAGAAGCAAAAGCAAGCGTGCTATATGTAAAAGCTGAGGGCGAAAATATCCGCCGTCGTGCGGTAGATGATATTGATAAAGCCCGTAAATTTGCTTTAGAAAAGTTCTCTGGTGAATTGTTGGCAGTAAAAGATAGCTTAGATGCAGCGCTAACAATTGAAGCGACAGAAGTGCAAAGCTACAAAGATGGTGTTGAGCTCACGGCAAAACAATTATCTAGCGTATTTGAGAAATTTAACATCGCTGAGATCAATCCAATGGGTGAAAAGTTTGATCCAAACAAACACCAAGCAATTTCAATGTTAGAAAACAGTGGCGAACCAAACACAGTGACTAGCGTACTGCAAAAAGGCTACACATTGAACAACCGCGTATTACGCCCTGCGCTAGTCATGGTCGCTAAATAATTGATGGTGACTAGATAATTATTTTTCTAAATAAATCGCTTGAGTTTAGAAAAACACTTGAATTTAAAAAAACAATCACCATCTAGCAAATAAGGTTATGAATTAATCTGCTTTTAATCATATTAAATGCGGATAAACAAATTTAAAGTAAAAGGAAATAAACATGGGAAAAATTATTGGTATTGACTTGGGCACAACGAACTCTTGCGTAGCCGTAATGGAAGGTGGCAAGCCACGCGTGATTGAAAATGCTGAGGGCGCACGCACAACGCCTTCTATCATTGCATATCAAGAAGATGGCGAAATCTTAGCGGGCGCCCCTGCAAAACGCCAAGCAGTGACTAACCCAAAAAATACACTTTATGCGGTAAAACGTTTAATCGGTCGCCGCTTTGAAGAAAAAGAAGTGCAAAAAGACATTGGTTTGATGCCTTACTCAATTGCAAAAGCTGACAACGGCGATGCATGGGTAGAGATTCGCGGTGTGAAAATGGCTCCGCCACAAATTTCTGCTGAAGTTTTGCGTAAAATGAAAAAAACAGCTGAAGACTATTTGGGTGAAGAAGTAACAGAAGCTGTGATTACAGTGCCTGCTTACTTCAACGACAGCCAACGTCAAGCCACTAAAGATGCTGGCCGTATCGCTGGTTTAGAAGTTAAACGTATCATCAATGAACCAACGGCTGCTGCATTGGCTTTCGGTTTAGACAAACAAGAAGGCGACCGTAAAATCGCTGTGTATGACTTGGGCGGCGGTACATTCGACGTTTCTATCATTGAAATTTCAAGCATTGATGGCGAACATCAATTTGAAGTGCTTTCTACCAACGGTGATACATTCTTAGGTGGTGAAGACTTTGATAACCGCTTAATCGATTTCTTGGCTGACGAGTTCAAAAAAGAAAATGGCTTAGATTTACGCAATGACTTATTGGCAAAACAACGCTTAAAAGAAGCGGCTGAAAAAGCAAAAATTGAATTGTCTGGCGCACAACAAACTGAAGTGAACTTGCCATACATTACTGCTGATGCATCCGGGCCTAAACACTTAGTGGTGAAAATCACTCGTGCAAAATTAGAGTCATTAGTAGATGACTTAATTGAGCGCACTATGGCGCCTTGTAAAACTGCGATTAAAGATGCTGGCGTTTCAATCGATGACATTACTGACGTGATTTTAGTTGGCGGTCAAAGCCGCATGCCTAAAGTGCAAGAAAAAGTAAAAGAGATTTTCGGTAAAGAACCACGTAAAGACGTAAACCCTGATGAAGCGGTTGCAGTAGGTGCAGCAATTCAAGGTGGCGTGTTACAAGGTGACGTAAAAGACGTATTGTTGCTAGACGTAACACCATTGTCATTAGGTATTGAAACACTAGGTGGCGTGATGACTAAACTCATCAAGAAAAACACCACGATTCCTACCAAGGCATCACAAGTGTTCTCAACTGCTGATGACAACCAAAATGCAGTAACGATTCAAGTATTACAAGGTGAGCGCGAAATGGCGTCTGCTAATAAATCACTTGGTCAATTTAACTTAAGCGACATTCCACCAGCACCACGTGGCATGCCACAAATTGAAGTAACTTTTGATATTGATGCTAACGGTATTTTGCATGTTTCAGCAAAAGACAAAGCAACTGGTAAAGAAAACAAAATCACGATCAAAGCAAACTCTGGTCTTTCTGAAGAAGAAATCAAGAAGATGGAAGAAGATGCTGTTAAATATGCCGAAGAAGACCGCAAATTACGCGAACTTGTTGACGCACGCAATGCAGCAGACGGCATGGTTCACTCTGTGAAAAAATCACTTGCTGAGCACGGTGATAAGTTAGATGCTGCTGAAAAAGAAGCCATTGAAACTGCAATTAAAGACGTTGAAGAAGCATTAAAATCAGACGACAAAGCAGAGATTGAAGCAAAAACAGAAGCATTAACTGCAGCGTCACAAAAACTTGGTGAGAAAGTTTACGCAGAGCAACAAGCGCAAGCGAACACTGAAAGTGCTCAACCAAGCCCAGAAGGTGAAAAAACAGTGGATGGTGATGTAGTAGATGCAGAGTTTGAAGAAGTGAAGAAAGACTAATATCAGTAAAAGGTGAAATGAGAAACGTGAAAAGTAAAACCCTTTAAAAGCGAAAGCGGACGTGCAGCGCAATCATAAAGATTTAAGAGTTTGGCAAGTCGCCATGCGCTTGGTTCAAGAGATTTATACGCTCACGTCTGCTTTTCCTAAAGAAGAGTTATTTGGTTTAACGTCGCAAATGCGGCGCGCAGCCGTATCGGTACCCTCCAACATTGCTGAAGGCTCCGCACGGAACGGCACAAAAGAACTGATTCACTTTCTCAGCATCGCCTCTGGCTCATTATCTGAACTTGACACACAAAATTAGAACTAACGAAGTTACTAGGCTATAGCAGCGACATAAGTAAAATTCAAGCTTCGCTAGACGAAGCCAATGCACTAACTTTGGCGCTGGCTAAATCATTAAAAAGCAAACTGAATACTTAACATGTTTCACATTTCTCGTTTCACATAAAAAATATGGCAGCCAAAAAAGATTACTACGAAGTCCTAGGTGTAAATAAGGACGCCTCTGAAGAAGAGATTAAAAAGGCTTATCGCAAACTTGCGATGAAGTACCATCCTGACCGCAACCCCGACAACCCTAAAGCAGAAGATCAGTTTAAAGAGGCAAAAGAAGCCTACGAAATGCTCTCTGACGACCAAAAACGTGCTGCTTATGATCAATACGGCCATGCTGGCGTTGACCAAAGCATGGGTGGCAGCGGTGCTGGCTTTGGTGGTGCTGGCTTCGGCGATGCGTTTGGCGACATCTTTGGCGATATTTTTGGTGGTGGTGCACGCGGCCAACGCAGTAATGTTTATCGTGGTGCAGATTTGCGCTACAACATGGAAATCTCGCTTGAAGATGCAGCCAAAGGCACTGAAACTAAAATTCGCATCCCAGTTCAAGCAAAATGCGACCCTTGCAACGGCACTGGTGCAAAATCAGGTAAATCACCTGTTACTTGCCCTACATGTGCAGGGCATGGTCAAGTCCGTATGCAACAAGGCTTTTTCTCTGTACAGCAAACTTGTCCTAAGTGCCACGGTACAGGCAAAGTCATTAAAGAAGAAGACAAATGCCCTAGCTGTCATGGTGCTGGCCGCGTTAAGCAAAACAAAACACTTTCAGTCAAAATCCCAGCTGGAGTGGATGAAGGCGACAGAATTCGCTTAAGTGGCGAAGGGGAGGCTGGTGTAAACGGTGGTCCAACAGGTGATTTGTATGTCGTGATTCACCTAAAAACACACGAGATCTTCCAACGTGATGGCGGTAATTTACATTGTGAAATGCCAATTAGCTTTAGCACCGCAGCCTTAGGCGGTGAAATTGAAGTGCCAACACTAGACGGTTCAGCCAAGATGAAGATTCCTGCTGAAACCCAAACTGGCGGTGTATTTAGATTGCGTGGTAAAGGCATTAAACCGCTACGTACTAGCGACTACGGCGACTTAATGGTACATGTGGTGGTGGAAACCCCAGTAAAATTAACCACACGTCAAAAAGAGCTGTTACGAGAGTTTGAAGAAAGCACGCAAGCAGATGCGGGCAAGCACAGCCCAAAAAACAAAAGCTGGGTAGATAAGGCAAAAGACTTTTTTGGATAAACCGAGATTTTCCATTTGACCCCGTCATTCCCGCCTGCGCGGGAATGACGCTCAATTAGACAAAGCTAAGTTTCTGCAACATTGCATAGACTAAACAACTTGACACCTTGCACTAAAAATTTCCACAAATAAAAAAGTTACATACCATAAATCCATTATAAATCAATATATTGCGCTAACCTCTTCCATTAGAAAATTTGTCTAATGGTAAATCTCAGATAAATAAAGTCGGATATTTAAAATCTTCGTTGAAAATAAAAAAGGCTCTGTATGCGTTAACGCATACAGAGCCTTTTAAGTATTGGGGACCAGATGTAGGCTAACCCAAATTTAGTTTAGATAAAACTTAAGCTTTCTGAATATTTGAAGCTTGTTTACCTTTTGGGCCTTCAGTTAAATCAAAACTTACACGTTGGCCTTCTTTTAGGCTTTTATAACCTGATTCTACAATCGCTGAGAAGTGTGCGAATAAATCGTCACCACCATCATCAGGTGTAATAAAACCAAAACCTTTAGAATCATTAAACCATTTTACGGTACCTGTTGCCATTTCATACATCCTTACATAATACAAAGGGGGGTGCCCCAAAAAGTTTGCCTCAAGAACAGAAGTCGCAGTAACTAAATTAAAGCAGGCTACAAAAAACTCGAATTCAAACACCTAAACATATTTATATGTTGCTTTTTCTTAGATGTCAAGAAGTTTTTTACTTCATGGTTGCTATATGTTGCGCTAAGCTCACTACGCTTGATTACTTTGTCTTGAAAGTTAATATAATTAGCTAATTTTGATGATAAAAGACGTAAAGTCTTTACAAAAAAAAACGTAAAGTGCATTATTGGATTGAATAAATTAATTGGAATTGTTTGTAAGCTCATTCAACCACGACAATCAATATGGCAACCGCAACCTCACAAACAAAACTAAGTGGTCTAGCTAGAACATTAATTCAAGAAAAGCTACTTTCTGAAGATGAAGCAAGAACAGTTGAAGCCCAAGCTTCAACTGTCAATGCATCGTTTATTTCACAACTGATTCAAAGTAAAAAGCTGAGCTCATTAAGCATTGCAGAAGCCTCAGCAAAAGCCTTTGGCTTTCCCTACTTTAATTTAGATGCATTCAATCCAGACTACTTACCTGCCAAACAAATTGATAGCAAACTAGCTATAAGCAACCGCGTAATAGGTCTTCAAGCGCGTAACAATATGCTGTATGTTGCAATTTCCGACCCCACTAATATCCTCGCATTAGATAGTGTTCAATTCCAAATGGGAATGAACATTTCACCAATCGTGGTTGAAGATGACAAGCTCGGCCGCTGGATAGATAGAGTCATTCAATCTAAAGATACTAGCCTCAAATCGCTTGATGTTGGGCAAGATGATGACTTTGGTTTTAATGATGACAGCGCGCACATCGTTGAAGATGAGCAAGTAGAAACCGAAGTTGATGATGCCCCTGTTGTTCGTTTTCTTAATAAAATGTTGCTAGATGCCATTAACATGGGGGCATCTGATTTACACTTTGAGCCATATGAGAAATTTTATCGTGTACGTTATCGGGTTGATGGTGCGCTTCGGGAGATTAGCCAACCACCACTTGCGATTAAGGAAAAATTGGCCTCACGCATCAAAGTTATCTCAAGTATGGATATATCAGAAAAGCGTATCCCGCAAGATGGTCGCATGAAGTTAGTGTTATCCAAAACACGCACTATTGATTTCCGTGTTAGTACATTACCCTTAATTCATGGTGAAAAGATTGTGATGCGGATTCTGGATCCTGCCAGTGCATCACTTGGTATTGAAGCATTAGGCTATGAGCCCATCCAAAAAGAGCGCTTACTCAATGCAGTAAGTCGGCCTTATGGCTTAGTGCTAGTCACGGGTCCAACAGGCTCAGGTAAAACAGTTTCACTTTACACATGTTTAAATATCCTCAATAAACCAGATGTTAATATTTCAACCGCTGAGGATCCATGTGAGATTCCCCTTGCTGGTATTAATCAAGTTAATGTAAATGATAAACAAGGGCTTACGTTTGCAGCCGCATTAAAGTCGTTTTTAAGGCAAGATCCAGACATCATCATGATTGGTGAAATTCGTGATTTAGAAACCGCTGATATGGCTATCAAAGCTGCGTCCACGGGTCATATGGTGCTATCCACCCTACATACCAATGATGCGCCATCCACATTAACTCGTTTGTTGAATATGGGCGTTGCGCCGTTTAATATAGCGTCAGCAGTTTCTCTTATTACCGCGCAACGATTGGCTAGACGCTTATGCAAACACTGCAAAACTCCCATCAACATTCCTAAAGAAGCGCTTTTAAGCGTTGGATTTATTGAAGAAGACTTCAACGAACCTTGGCAACTTTACGCTCACAACCCAGAGGGCTGTGAGTTATGTAACGGTGGCTATAAAGGGCGAGTAGGGATTTACCAAGTTATGCCAGTGACAGATGCAATTAGCCGCATTATTATGAAAAATGGCACAGCACATGACATTGCTGACCAAGCAAGACTAGATGGCGTTAATGATTTACGTCGCTCAGGCATACTTAAGGTAATGCAAGGCTTAACCTCCATAGAAGAAGTAGAGGCATGCACCAATGAATAACGCTTTAAAATACCTCCATATAACAGCAAGGAACTCAGGAAATAATTATGGCAGCTAATCCTAAGGCCACAAAAGAAGTTATTTACGCTTGGGTAGGTAAAGACAAAAAAGGCAAAATCATTAAAGGTGAAATGAAAGCCTCAGGCGAGTCTTTCGTAAGTGCTACATTACGTCGCCAAGGCATTACCGTCACCAAGATCAAGAAACAAAGTAGCTTTACAAGTGCGGGTAAAGTTTCAGATAAAGATGTGACATTATTTACCCGTCAACTTGCTACCATGATGAAATCTGGGGTGCCGTTGTTACAGACTTTTGATATTGTAGGCAAAGGCCATAGTAACCCTGCTGTATCAAAACTATTAAGTGATATTAAATCTGATGTGGAAACTGGTAGTAGCCTTAGTGCCGCATTCCGTAAGTATCCATTGTACTTTGATGCACTATTTTGCAATTTAATTAGTGCGGGTGAACAAGCGGGTATTTTAGATACACTACTTGATAGACTCGCTACCTATAAAGAAAAAATTCTCGCGATTAAATCTAAAATTAAATCAGCACTCTTTTATCCAGTTTCAATTTTGGTGGTTGCATTTATCATCACCGCTGTGATTATGATTTTTGTAATACCTGCATTTAAAGAATTATTTAGTAGTTTTGGCGCCGATCTTCCAACCCCAACACTCGTCGTGATGGCTATTTCTGATATTTTTGTAGAATGGTGGTGGGCTATTTTTGGCTCTATAGGATTCGGACTCTGGTTCTTTTTCTACACGTGGAAACGCTCTGTTTCTTTCCAAGCGACTATGGATAGATTGTTATTAAAACTACCAGTGTTTGGTGAATTGGTTCGCAAAGCAACAATTGCCAGATTTGCACGTACGATGGCTACCATGTTTGCAGCTGGTGTACCATTAGTAGAAGCCCTAGATTCAGTTGCTGGTGCAGCTGGCAATCGAGTGTATTACGATGCCACAAAAAGAATTCAAAGCGAAATCAGCACAGGAACGAGTTTAACGGTTGCAATGCAAAATACAGACGTTTTCCCTAACATGGTGCTACAAATGACTGCGATTGGTGAGGAATCAGGCGCGTTGGATTCTATGTTGAGTAAAGTAGCCGACTTCTATGAAGGTGAAGTGGATGATGCAGTAGAAGGCCTCTCCAGTTTAATGGAACCTATTATTATGGTCGTATTGGGGGTATTAATCGGTGGCTTGGTTATTGCGATGTACTTACCTATCTTCAAACTTGGTCAGGTAGTAGGCTAATAAAGATGAACCACTCAACGCTACCGAATTAAATTGAAGATCTTGTAAACTGAAGAACCTGACTGCGGTTTTAAAAGCAAACACTTTTAAAACCGCATAGACGTCAGTATTATTTCTTAGCAGCAGATAACATACGCTCAATTTCTTTATAAGGCTGCGCTCCTAGCATACGCTTACCATCAGAAAATATTAAGGTCGGTGTGCTCGTAACACCAATTTTTCTTGCAAGCTCCCCAACTTTCTCTAACGGAACATCACAACTGCCAGCACTGCCTGCTAGTTGATCTCTTAGTATCCAATCTTCCCATGCTTTTACACGGTCTTTAGCGCACCAAATTGATTTTGATTTGTTTGCAGCATCAGGATGCAACTGTTCGATTGGATATAAAAATGTATAAATGGTAACGTCAGTAATATTGCTAAGCTCATTACGCTCTAGCCTTTTGCAGTAAGGGCAGTCAACGTCAGAGAAAACAACCAACTTACGACTACCATCTCCCTTAACAACCTTGATTGCCTGATTTAAAGGCAGGGTAGAGAAATCAATTTTGGTCAATTCTTCCAACCGCTCACCAGTGATATCTTTTTTAGTTTTTGGATCAACTAAACGCCCTTCCGCAATTAAAAATGACAGTTTTTCATCGGTATAAATAATTTGGCCACCCATGAATACTTCATAAAGCCCAGCATAAGGCGTCTTTGTCACTTTTTCTACTTTAAACTTAGGGTAAGCAGCTTCAACCGCTTTTTTCACACTAGCTTCGTCCGCCACAGCAAACGTTGCAAACGCGCTTAGCAATGCAACACTGACGATCTTTTTTAACATCTAATTTCCTTTAAGTAATAGTAGATAACGCATAATAGGATAACGCTTCAAGCAAATATAAAGAATACAGCTGAGCTAAATAGGGACTTCACTTTAGAGTGAAATAGCATTTGTAATTAAGATTTTTTTGATTGCCTGCTGATTTGTCGCAGACAATCCCCAGTTCCTTACACCCTTGACTATAAAATGAGAGCTTTCAAACAAATGATAGAGGCCATTTGTTAAAGAGACCATGTTGAGCAAGTCAGATTTTCGTACTCTAGCATATTGTTTAAGTAAGGCTTTGTCATTAATCGGCTGATAAGTGTGCTTACTCTCCAACAAATCAAGTAAATCAATCACGTCTCTAAAACCTAAATTAACGCCCTGACCAGCCATTGGATGAACACGGTGCGCTGCATCACCTATCAATATAACTGATGAGGCCACAATCTGATTAGCTTGTTTGAGCGTTAAGGGAAAGCTTGCTGGCTTACTTATGGGTGACATAGCGCCTAAGCTGCCATTTCCTGCCCGCATTACTTCATTAGCAAATATATCAAGTGGCAACTTCATGAGCGCCTCAGCATGTGCTGTAGGCGCAGACCAGACAATTGATATCTTATTATCTGGTAAGGGCAACCAAGCTAGTACGCCACCACTACCCGTTGCGTCATGCGTAAACCACTGCCTTGCTGTGTGCTCATGTGACTTTTCAGTTAAGAAATTTGCAACGATTGCTGTTTGCCCATAATCTTTATGTTGCACCCCAATATCAAGTTGCTGCCGTACCCATGAGTTAGCACCATCTGCGGCCAGCAATAAAGTACTTTCTATTGTTTGCTGATTATCCAAGGTCAACAAAGTTTGCTGTGGAGAAGATTTAATCGCTAAACACTCATGCCCCGTTAACATGCAGTCATCGCTAGCCTCTATCCATTGTAGCAGCGCATCTTTTAGTAAGCGTTCCTCTATGATATAACCTAAGCCATCTGCATTTACATCTTCAGCATGCAACGTTAACGGTTGCGATGTTGTATCGCCCCATATTTCCATCGCCCGCATCTCAGTGATGCGATTTTTATCCATTAGCGGCCAAATACCTAACTGACTTAGCCATTGCATATTGTTAGGGCTAATTGCATAGATGCGCTGATCCCAATCATCTACTGGATAACGCAAACGCTGCTGCGTTTGACTATCGACAAGCACAATCTGATAACCAGCTTGAGCCAAAGCTACGGTTGCAGCCAACCCCACAAGCCCAGCGCCTACTATCGTTACATCTGTTTTTAATTGAGTGGCTGTCATTTACCAAAACTCATCTTACGCACCAAGTGACGTTTAACAGGCTTAACAATATCAAACAAGCCTAAGCCTGTACTTCTTAATTTGGCAAAGCCTAAAATGTCATTAGAGAAAATATTGACAAGAAAATCTGTAAATAACAGACCATTTTTAGTATCAGTTTTTCGGCTTGCACGATATGCAGTTAACATTTCTTTAGTGCCAATGTCTCCTGCCGCAGTATTCATTATTTGTTGCGCTAGCACTTCTGCATCGCGCAGACCTACATTAAAGCCTTGCCCTGCAACAGGGTGCATTGTTTGCGCAGCATTGCCAATCACGACAAGATGTGGCGTGTCCATCTCTTGCAGTTGCGACAACTTCAATGGAAAAGTCATACGTTTTTCTACGGTTAAGAAACGTCCGACTCTATCTCCAAATTGGGCATGAAATTGAGTTAGAAATTCAGCATCACTTAAATCAAGCAGGGGCGCTATTAACGCTTTCTTCCCTGTCCAAACCAATGAAAAATCTCGTTCGCCATTTGGTAACAGCGCCATCGGGCCATCCGAGGTAAATCGTTCATATGCAACATTATGATGGGGCAACTCAGCACTAACCTTAGTAATTAGCGCATCGTGCCCATACTCTTTGGTCTCGCGTTTTAAACCTGCGGCCTCTTCCAAACTACGCCCACCATCTGCCAGCACTGCCAGCTGGCAGTTTAACTGAAAAACCTCACCTTGACGGCTATAGCGTATCGTGGCTTGATTTGCATCATAGGTAATCGCCTCAGCCTGCGCTTCATCAATGAACTTAACCATAGGGAAACGTTGCAGCTCAGTATTTAGCACGGTATATAAAGCACCATATGATAATACATACCCAAGCGCCTCTTGCTGATAATCAGACGCCTGCAAAACACTACGACCGAGGCTACCTTTTTGCGACACATGAATCGTGTTGATGGCGGTGGCATATACAGATAAAGACTGCCAAATACCTAGTTTTTCAAGAATCCGCCTAGTGCCATAAGACAATGCAAGCGCACGTGTGTCTTGATTTGCTGCGCCTTGCTTACGCACTTCAAGCACAGTACTGGCAATATTATGTTTAACCAACAGTAAAGATAGCACCATCCCTACCGGCCCGCCGCCTACAATCACAATATTTTCTGATGTTGATATCATTGGTTAACCACGCATCAGCGCCTCAATATCAGCCACAGATTTTGGCGCATCTAGTGTTAAAACTTCACATACACCATCTGTCACCAACACATCATCTTCTATGCGAATGCCAATATTCCAAAAATGTTCAGGTACATTATCTGCTGGCCTAATGTAACAACCAGGCTCCACTGTGAGTGTCATACCTGCCTCTAACTTACGCCAATCGCCCGCTTTATCTTTATATTCGCCAGCATCATGTACATCCAGACCAAGCCAGTGCCCAGTTCGATGCATATAGAACTGACGATAAGCGCCACTTTCAAACACTGCGTCTTTACTGCCTTGACATAGCTTCATATCAATAAAGCCTTGCACCAAAACATCTAACGCTGCTTCATGTGGTGAGTTCCAGTGATTATTTGGTGTTGCTTGTGCAATTGCCGCGGCTTGCGCAGCCAACACTAAATCGTATATATCTCTTTGTGCCGCGCTAAACTTCCCACTCACAGGAAAAGTACGCGTAATATCCGAAGCATACCCATCCAACTCACACCCAGCGTCAATCAGCAATAGATCGCCGTCTTCCAATATCCCATTATTGGCGTTGTAGTGCAAAGTGCAGGCATTCGCCCCGCCAGCCACAATGCTGGTGTAAGCTGGGGCCTGTGCACCTGACCGATAAAATTCATGGAGAAACTCCGCCTCAACCTCATACTCCATTTGGCCCGCACGGACATACTGCATGGCACGCGCATGAGCTCGTGAAGCAATTTTGGCAGACTGGCGCATAAGATCTAATTCGTAGTTAGATTTATAAAGCCGCATCTCATCTACTAACTTACGTACATCATTAACACAATCAGGCACACTAGCACCGCTTCTGGCTTGCGCTTTCACTTGATTTAACCAGCTAGTGACACGAGCATCCCACGCAACATCGGCACCTAAGCTATAAAACAATTTAGGTTGATTTGCCAATAACTTAGGCATCAACTCATCCAAGGCATTAAAACTGTATGCTTGATCAAAACCAAACTCATGCTTTGCGGCATCTGGCCCATAGCGGAAACCATCCCAAATCTCGCGCTCAATATCTTTATCGCGACAGAAAAGTATACTTTTACTATCTTCTCCTGCTACCAATACCAACAAAGCTTCTGGCTCTTTAAACCCTGTCAGGTAGTAAAAATAGCTATCAAACCGATATGGATAATGGCTATCACGGTTTCGAATCAGCTCGGGCGAGGTTGGTATAATAGCAATACCATCATCCATCGCTTTTATCAGCTGATGACGACGCGCTTTAAATTCGTTTAAATTAAACATGTTAGGTTAGTTTCTTTTCTTAGCTTTCAACTCAGACCAAGCAATTGCTGATTTAGTGCCATTAATCGCTCAGGTGTTCCAATATCGTGCCAAACACCTTTGAAATGTTCCGCTGTCGCTTTATTATCTGCAATCGCTTGCCTTAATAAGGGCGCAAGCTTTGCGGGTTCTCCACGCGTAATCTCTGCAAATAAAGTTGGATGATAGACACCAACCCCAGAAAAGGTCAGCTTAGCATCACCTTCTAACTTAATTGTTTCATTTTCAAAGACAAAATCGCCTTGACTATGCTGTGGGGGGTTATCAATTAATACTAAATGCATTAATTTATTTGGTGCCAATACAAGATGTTCAAAGGAAATATCGGTAAACACATCTCCATTAATCACAAGAAATGGCTCACTACCCAATAGCTCAAGCGCATTGGCAATGCCGCCAGCAGTCTCTAGTGCCACATGCTCTGGCGAATATTGAATGTGCAAACCCCACGCAGCACCATCGCCCAAAGCTGCTTCTATTTGGCTACCAAGGTGTGCATGATTAATCACCACCTCTTTAAACCCAGCCTGAGCCAAGCGTTGTAAGTGCCAGACAATCAAAGGCTTTTCACCTACGGGCAACAACGGCTTAGGAGTGTGATCGGTCAGTGGTCGCATCCGCTCTCCACGCCCTGCCGCCAATATCATCGCTTTCAAATTAGCACCTTTGGTCAAAAACCTATTTAATGATTATCTATTTTTAATGCAAATAGCCTACTAAAAAGTATAACCAACCTGCGGTGTCGTGCCTTCAAAACTCTCTAATAGGCGCAGCATTGGTTTTAATTCAATATAGCGCTCGCACACTTTACGCAAATACGTCATCACAAGCGGCATATCTTTTAAATAACCGTCCTTACCATCACGATGGTACAACCTTGCAAAAATACCCAACACTTTAATATGGCGTTGCGCGCCCATGTACTCGAAATCACGATAAAACTCACTAAAATCGTCAGGCACAGGAAGGTTTGCTTTTTGTGCAGCTTGCCAGTAGCGTACGCACCAATCAATAATCTGCTCTTCTTCCCAGCCGATATAGGCATCTTTCAACAGAGACACCAGATCATAGGTAATCGGGCCATATACCGCATCCTGAAAATCCAACACGCCAGGATTATCTGCACAAACCATCAAGTTGCGCGCATGGTAGTCCCTATGCACATACACCTTACCTTGTGCCAAAATGTTTTGATTCAGTATTTCAAACATTTTATGTAGGACAGCTTGCTGTTTTTCATCTAGCGTAACATTGAGGTGTTTGCTGATATACCAATCTGGAAAAAGCTGCATTTCACGCATGAGTAGTGCTGCATCATAATCAGGCAGTACATCTGACTTACTGGCTAACTGTAATTTAATCAGCGCCATATTGGCATCGTGATATAAAGTCGGTGCGCTTTGTTTATTTAACTGACTTAAATAAGTGACATCACCCAAATCACTCAGCAATAAAAAGCCATTTGCTAAATCTTGAGCAATCACTTTTGGCACATGCATACCAGCCTCGCCAAACAACGATGCGATTCTCACAAAAGGCTCACAATTTTCTTGTGGCGGTGGCGCATCCATTGCAATTAAAGTCTCGTCTACCCCACTATCTGAAACTAGATGCGCTCTGAAATAACGCCTAAAGCTTGCATCGGCAGACGCTGTGCTTAGCCTAAATTCAGTATTATTTAATGTAGTTGCTAACCACTCACTTAACTGCTGTTGCCTAACATCTTGTTGACCGTTATTCACATCTATCTTTCTAAATATTGATATATCTTGAGACCATGTATCGTTAACACTTCTATCCAAGTATAATTTGCTTTTAATTACAGATTAATACTGAACAACTTAAAATTTTTTAACGAAGCTTGAGGGTACCTATCCCAAGCCCAGCTAATTGCAAGGACAATTTTTTGATTGCCAAAAATTGCAATATGTGAGATTTTAACATTGATAAAATAAAACAGTTTACCTATATAAAGTGCTTCTAATTTCATCGTTAAACTCTATACATCGCCCGATGGTTTATTCATGCTAAAAAGTCGTTTTTTAGCTGCCATCTCTCCTATTGTATTTGCATGCGCATTGCAAACGCACGCCAACGAAAATGTACTGCCAGAGGTTGCACAATCAGAGAGCTTACCTGTTAATGAACAAGAGGCTGGCAGTATCGTCATCGATGGCGACAAACTAGAACTTCATCTTGATAGAAAGATGAGAGCCATCGGCAATGCATCCATCCATCAAGACGATCAAAGCGCTTATGGCGATACTATCGAATATAACGTACAAAACGATGAGTTACATGTAACAGGTAATGCCCGCATTGAAGTTGGCAATGCCATAATAACAGGGCCTGAGCTACGCATGCGTCTTTCAGAAAGCATTGGTGAAATGCGTGACGCATCGATCATCATGGAAAAGCAACCCATTACTCCCAAGCTATTAGATGACCAGACGTCAACTTCAAAAATCAGTAGCAAGAAAAATCCATACATTGTGAGTCAAAACGCAGCTAATGCATTCTTAGACGACGAGACAGGGACTAATAATTTCAGTGGAAATCAATTATCTTCAAGACCGTCCAATGTTCGTGGGAATGCGGAAGCCATTTATTTTGATGGTGAGAACAGAAAGCGCTTGGTAGACGCACGCTACACAACCTGCCCAGTTGGCACAGATGACTGGTATATCAAAGCAAGTGAAATAACGCTAAATAACTACACCAATTCTGGCAGTGCTAAAAATGCATACATTGAATTTAAAGGTGTACCCCTTTTATACACACCATGGATAGATTTTTCATTTAACAATCAACGCAAAAGTGGATTACTTGCACCTACCATTGGCAGTACAAGTCGTAGTGGCTTTGAGGTATTAACACCGTTTTACTGGAATATCTCGCCCAATATGGATGCGACCCTTGCGGTACGTGCGCTAAGCAAGCGCGGAGTGCAGTTGCAAGGGGAGTTCAGGTACTTAGAAGAAAAATTTTCTGGTACCAACAGTGTGGAATATTTACCTAGCGACAGCCTAAGTAATGAAACTCGCTATTTCGCCAATCTAAAACACAGGCACCAACTGGGTAACGGATGGTCTGCTGGTTATAGCCTTGAGAAAGTATCAGATAATGAATATTTTTCAGAGCTATCCACACGAATTGTCACGACAAGCCGTATTAACTTACCGCAACAGTTTAACGTTGATTATGCAGATGACACCTGGCGTTTCAACGCGATTGCCCAAAAGTTTCAAACCTTAGACGATCGATCATACCCATATGAGCGCCTGCCACAAATGACACTAGTAGGTGACAAGCAATATGGTCATATTAATTTAAATCTATATAGCCAACTAGTTGCTTTCGACAGCAATAAAAACAGCTCTATCAGACCAACTGGTACTCGCGCCACGCTTTACCCCAGCGTTACCGTACCATTTACACAACCTTTTGGTTACGTCACGCCTAAATTCGGCATTCATCATACGAGTTACAATCTAGACAATGTTCCAGCTAACCAGAGCTCGCAACAGCGATCACTTCCAATATTTAGTCTAGACAGCGGATTGTTTTTTGATAGAGATTTTAAGATTGCTAACCGAGGTTATTCACAAACCATTGAACCACGCTTATTCTATGTTTACATACCTGACCGCAAACAATCGAACACACCAATCTTTGATACCAGCTTAGCTGACTTAAACTTTTCCTCACTGTTTAATGAAAATCAATTCACAGGCAATGACCGCATCAATGACGCGAATCAGTTGAGCTTTGCACTGACTACGCGCTTTATTGAAAGCAGCAGTGGCACCGAACGTTTATCAGCTTCGATTGGTCAACGCTATTACTTTTCTGACCAAGAGGTTGCGCTGGACTACAACAATCTCTCATCATTCCGCAAAAGCAACAGTTCAGACATCATTGCAGGCATTACAGGCCAATTAAAAAACAGCTGGAGAATCGACACGTTCTGGCAATACAATACTGATGACTCATCAGCAGTAAGGACAACCATGACAGGGCGATACAACCCTGAACCTGGCAAGACGCTAAATTTAAGCTATAGCTATCGAAAAGACTTATTGGACCAATTCAACATTTCAAGCCAATGGCCACTGAGTAAAGGCTGGTATGGCATTGGCCGAGTCAACTACTCTCTTCGTGAGAAAAGTATCATCGAAACGCTTGCTGGTTTAGAGTATGATGCAGGTTGCTGGCAAGCGCGCGGCGTGGTGCAACGCGTTAGTACAGCAACAGCAGATGCAAACTATGCATTATTCTTCCAACTTGAACTCGGCGGACTCGCTTCCATTGGTGCAAACCCATTATCAGTGATTAAACGAAATGTTCCTGGCTATGTCAGCTCTGGCTTCATTCCTGAAAACCCTCAACAATCATATTACGAGTAACTATGTTGCGTAACTTTATTAAAATTTCATTCTTCATTGCATTTAGTTTTAACCAATACAGTGCCTTAGCTGCTGATGTGGTCAAAATGGACCGCATTGTTGCAGTTGTCGACCAAACTGTCATTACTGAACAAGAGCTAGAAAGCCGCATTACCTCGCTAAGCGCTCAATTGAGCAAACAAGGTACTGAGCTCCCAGAAGAGAGTATTCTGCGTAAGCAAATTCTTGAGCGTCTGATTTCCGATGCACTCCAACTGCAATATGCCGCACAAACAGGTATTAAAGTGGATGACACTCAGCTCGATAAAACCATTGAGCGTATCGCCGAACAGAACAAAATGACGATTCGTGAGTTTCACGATGCACTTAATCAGGATGGCATTAGCATCCGTAAGTTTAGAGCAGACATCCGCAACGAAATCATCATCGCCAGATTGCGTGAACGTGAAGTAGAAAGCCGGGTCAATGTTAGCGAATCAGAAATCGACAACTACTTAACGACGCAAGCTTCAAGCAATCAAAATCAAGATGAATATGAAATCTCTCATATTCTTATTCGCGTGCCTGAAGATGCAGCCCCAGAAGATGTACAAAAGGCAAAAACAAAAGTAGACGAAGCATCAGCGGCCCTAGAAGCTGGCACCAGCTTTGCAAAAGTATCTGCTAGCCTCTCTGATGCGCCAAATGCATTAGAAGGCGGCAGTATCGGCTGGAAATCAGGTTCGCAAGTACCAACCTTATTTTTAGATGCCTTAAAAACCATGCAAAAAGGCGACGTTTCAGCAGCATTACGTAGTCCTAATGGATTTCATATTCTGAAAGTGAACGACAAGCGCGGCGGCAGCTCCCCTCTCATCATTGAACAAACACATGCGCGTCATATCCTGATCAAGCTTTCTGAAATCATGTCTGAAAAAGACGCAAAACAGAAAATGGATGGCATTAAAGAGCGCCTTGATAATGGTGAAAAATTTGAAGTACTGGCTCGCCAATTTTCAGAAGATGGCACAGCATCGAATGGTGGCGACTTAGGCTGGGTCAATCCGGGCGATACCGTACCTCAGTTTGAGAAAGCAATGAATACACTTAAACCAGATGAAATCAGCGAACCTGTACTCAGCCCCTTTGGCTGGCATGTGATTCAGGTGCTAGAACGTCGTAAACAAGACATGAGTAAAGAGGCTGCGCGTTTAAAAGCACGTCAAGAAATTCGTACAAGAAAAGCGGATGAAGCTTATCAAGATTGGGTACGTGAACTTCGAGATCGCGCATTCGTAGAACTCAGACTTGAAGATAAGTTTTAATAGTACTAAATTTAACAGCACTCATTTAACAGCACTAAACCAACACTAGACCAAAGTGACCAAACCATTAGCACGTATTGTTGTAACTGCAGGCGAGCCTGCTGGCATCGGCCCTGACCTGTGTGTCATGTTGGCGCATCAACCGCTTGATGCACACTTAGTGGTGGTCGCTAACACAGAAATGCTACAGGCACGCGCTAAATCGCTTAATCTCACCCTTAATACTGTGGCATATGATGCAAACATCAATCAAGTACACGCAGGAAACGGATCCCTTACCGTTTTAGATCAGGCAATCAATGCCCCTGTCATCGCAGCCCAATTAAATACTATCAACAGTGATTACGTACTAGAAACCTTAAAAAAAGCGGCTTTAGGCTGCATCAAAGGTGAGTTTGATGCCATGGTCACTGCACCTGTTCATAAAGGCATTATTAACGATGCTGGTATCGCTTTCAGCGGTCATACTGAATTCTTGGCAGAGTTAACCAATACCGCACAAGTAGTAATGATGTTAGTCGCAGGCAACCAATCAGACAGCATGCGCGTTGCGCTTGCCACCACGCATCTGGCGTTAAAAGATGTACCGCAGGCCATTACAAAAAAGAGCCTAGAATCGACTATTCGTATTTTGCATCATGATTTGGTCAATAAATTTGGTATTCAGAAGCCACGTATTTTAGTGGCGGGGCTGAACCCTCACGCAGGAGAAGATGGCTATCTAGGCCGTGAAGAAATAGATGTGATTAATCCTGTATTAGTCAATCTGCGCGAAGAAGGTATGAACCTGATTGGCGCATTACCCGCTGACACCTTATTTGCAAAACACCATTTA
This sequence comes from Methylotenera sp., assembly GCA_030682715.1. Classification (GTDB taxonomy): domain Bacteria; phylum Pseudomonadota; class Gammaproteobacteria; order Burkholderiales; family Methylophilaceae; genus Methylotenera. Next base: position 48,694 of record JAUXNQ010000062.1, read on the forward strand.
AGAAATGCAGATGCCGTATTAGCGATGTATCATGACCAAGGGCTACCAGTGCTAAAACATGCAAGCTTTGGTGAAGGTGTTAACGTTACATTAGGCTTACCGATTATTCGCACTTCAGTTGACCATGGCACGGCATTAGCGCTTGCTGGCACAGGCAATATTGAAATTGGCAGCTTACTAGCAGCAATCGAATTAGCGATTCAGCTCACTCACAACAAACCATCAATCGGTTTGTAAATTTCACATGCACTTATTACTAAAAACCGCCTATCATCGACTAACGCTATGAAACACATTGCAAAAAAGCGCTTCGGCCAAAACTTCCTGACTGACCAAGGCGTCATTTCTAGTCTAGTTGAAGCCATTTCACCAAAACAAAATGACCTCATGGTGGAGATTGGCCCAGGGTTAGGCGCATTAACCAAACCGTTGATGCAAAAACTGGATATGTTGCATGTGGTAGAAGTTGATCGTGACATCATTGCTTGGATGGAAAAAGCATATGTTCACAACAAAATCACCATCCATAACTCAGATGCACTCAAGTTTGATTTTTCTAGCCTAGGTAACGCAATTAGAGTGGTGGGCAATCTGCCTTATAACATTTCCACCCCTATCTTGTTTCACCTACTCGACAACGTAGCTGTAATCATTGATATGCACTTTATGCTACAAAAAGAAGTCGTAGAGCGAATGGTTGCAGCACCTTCTACCGCCGCTTATGGAAGACTCAGCGTCATGTTGCAATATCGCCTGCAAATGGAATATCTGTTCACAGTGCCACCCGAGGCCTTTGACCCTGCACCTAAGGTCGAGTCAGCATTTGTACGCTGTGTACCTCATATATATTTACCATATACAGCAAAAGATGAAACTTTATTTGCACAAATAGTCACCGCTGCATTTGGTCAACGCAGAAAAACGCTACGCAACACACTCAAAGGCTTATTAGATGACGATGGATTTAAGGCGGTAGGTATTGACTCACAACTTCGCGCTGAAAACCTAAGCGTTGCTGCATTCGTCAACATTAGTAACTACCTAAGCCAGAGAAGTTAAGTGTTAAATCATCAATATCAACAAGAAATTGGGCCGATTAATCACCTTGGTATCAATAACTTTAATTAAGGAAACGCGGAATAAGTCGCCGAGCGAGATAAAGTGCACCAGCAAGGGGCGCGTGTCCGTTAAGACGGCTGCTGAAGCAGTTCGGCTTAACGCCAAAGGCGCACGGAGCGCAGAAGCCGAGATAGTATGCAGTATACAGCGAGGTTTTGAGTACCGCGCAACGCAGCGATTTGCTTGCGCAGGCACTTATTCCGCATTTCCTTAACTAGTTTTAAGCAATCTCCACAGAGCACTCTGTGGTGAACGCTATTTTTAAGATAAAATCCACATTCAAACTTACCATTAAGGACTTCCAAACAATGCGAATCATTCTTTTAGGCGCTCCAGGCGCAGGCAAAGGCACACAAGCTACTCACTTACGTGAGAAATTCAATATCCCACAAATCTCTACTGGCGATATGCTACGTGCCGCAGTAAAAGCTGGTACACCACTTGGTTTAGAAGCCAAGGCATTCATGGACAGCGGCGGCTTAGTGCCTGATGCTGTGATTATCGGTCTAGTAAGTGAGCGTATTAAAGAGGCTGATTGTGCCAATGGCTTTTTATTCGATGGCTTTCCACGCACCATTCCACAAGCAGAAGCCATGAAAAATGCAGGCGTAGGTATTGATTACGTGGTCGAAATTGACGTACCAGACGAAGCCATCGTAGAGCGCATGAGTGGTCGCCGCTCGCACCCTGCAAGCGGCCGCACTTACCACGTTAAATTTAACCCTCCAAAAGTGACGGGCAAAGATGATGTAACAGGTGAAGACCTAGTACAACGTCCTGATGACGCCGCAGAAACCGTGATGAAGCGCTTAGAGGTTTATCACAGCCAAACCAAACCATTAGTGAAATACTACTCAGACTGGGCAAGCAGCGGCACAACAGGTGCACCTAAACATGTATTTGTAAACGGATTAGGTGATATGAACGTGATTCGCGACAATATTTTTTCAGCTTTAGTATAAAAGTTAACTTAAACAATCGTAATAAATGATTTTAAAACAGATTAGTAAATTAGCTATAGGAGAGGTCTTTATGCTCAAAAAAACATTTGATGATGAAATGCTCGAACGTATTATTGAGGCCTCTCTTATTTACATGTGTGCATGCCCAGCACAAGTCGCAAAAGAACTGTTAGACATGCGGCAACTTTATACCTATCAACAAAACTGCTTGAGTAATAACCCATTAAACACTAAAGTACATGAGCTAATTGCCGAGACGGTAAGTGTCAATCATGAGCGCATGGAGGTCACTTTAGATTCAATTCTCACACTCGAGAACTGGGATCGTGAAACCTTGGAGATGCCAGAAGGTTTAAGGAAGTTGAGAGATAAATTAATCGAAGAGTCGTAACATTAGCACTAGAAAGCTAGCGTTAAAACAGCTATTACAATTCACAAGCTTTTGCACCATACATTATGCTTATGCATTCTGAATAGTTGAGTCTAACTATCATGTCCCTCTGAGCAAATAAGCTCAGTCATGCTAAAAAATAACGACAAATAGCCAATCACACCTCATCTAACACCAGCCTATTTGATGAGCACTTTGACACTTCGCTAATTCATACCCTACAAGGTATAATTCAAGAATCTAAAAAATTAACTCTTAAGTAAATCTCATGCATCAGCAATACCCTTTCAAAGACATTGAACAATCAGCGCAAACCTATTGGGAAACCAATCAAACATTTGCAGCAAATGAGCAATCAGACAAACCTAAATACTATTGCTTATCTATGTTTCCATACCCTAGTGGCCGTCTACACATGGGGCATGTGCGTAACTACACGATTGGTGATGTATTAAGCCGTTTTCATAAAATGAAAGGCTTCAATGTCATGCAGCCGATGGGCTGGGATGCATTTGGCTTGCCTGCTGAAAATGCAGCCATTAAAAACGAAACTGCGCCAGCCGCTTGGACCTACAGCAATATTGAGCACATGAAAGCTCAACTTAAACAATTAGGCCTTGGTGTAGACTGGAACAGAGAGATTGCGACTTGTAAGCCAGAGTACTACAAATGGGAACAATGGTTATTTACCGAGCTTTTCAAAAAAGGCCTGATTTATAAAAAAACCTCAACGGTTAACTGGGACCCAGTGGACGGCACCGTACTTGCTAATGAACAGGTCATCGATGGCCGAGGCTGGCGCAGTGGTGCTTTAGTAGAAAAACGCGATATTCCACAGTACTTTATGAAAATCACGGCATATGCCGAAGAGTTACTGAATGATTTAGATAAGCTTGAGGGCTGGCCTGAACAAGTAAAAACCATGCAACGCAACTGGATAGGTAAAAGCTACGGTTGCGAAGTGGAGTTCCCTATCGTTGGCCAAGATGGCAACCTTAAGGTGTACACCACACGCCCAGATACATTAATGGGGGCAACTTACGTTGCTGTTGCGGCAGAACACGCAGTAGCCACCCAAGCAGCGCAAAACAACCCTGCATTGGCTGACTTTATTGCAGAATGCAAACGCGGTAGCGTAGCTGAAGCTGACGTTGCAACTGCCGAGAAAAAAGGCATGGCAACCGGCTTATTTGTCACGCACCCATTGAACGGCGAGCAATTGCCTGTGTGGGTAGCTAACTATGTATTGGCTAGCTACGGTGAAGGTGCTGTGATGGCTGTGCCAGCACATGATGAACGCGATTTTGAATTTGCTGGCAAATATAATTTACCAATTAAAGCTGTTATTAAACATAGTGATATCGACACATTGCCGATGACTGAACATGGCATCTTATTTGATTCAAAAGAGTTTGATGGCTTAGATTTTGATGGTGCAAGCACTGCCATCGCAACCGCCTTGTCATCTAAAAACTTAGGCAAGCGCCGCACGCAGTACCGCCTGCGCGACTGGGGTGTTTCACGTCAACGTTACTGGGGCTGCCCAATTCCTATTGTTCATTGCCAAAGCTGCGGTGAAGTCCCAGTCCCTGCTGAACAACTACCCGTGGTGTTGCCTGAAGATGTCGTGATGGATGGCGTGGGCTCCCCAATTAAAAAAGACCCTAGCTTTTATGAAACCACTTGTCCAACTTGTGGTGGCAATGCAACACGCGAAACAGATACCTTAGATACATTTTTTGAATCATCATGGTACTTTGCACGTTACGCTAGCTTTGATAGCACAACAGCCATGGCAGATGAACGTGCTAACTACTGGCTACCTGTTGACCAATATGTAGGTGGTATTGAGCATGCAATTTTGCATCTGTTATACGCACGCTTCTTTAACAAACTCATGCGCGATGTAGGGCTGATTAAAAACGACGAGCCATTTACAAACTTGCTCACGCAAGGCATGGTGCTTAAAGAAGGCACTAAAATGAGTAAATCTAAAGGTAACACGGTTGATCCACAAGCGCTGATTGATACTTACGGTGCAGATACTGCGCGTTTATTCATGATGTTTGCAGCGCCACCCGAGCAAAGTTTGGAATGGGCAGACAGTGGTGTTCAAGGTGCGCATCGCTTTTTACGCAGGCTGTGGCAAGCGACTTATGACCATGTCTCACTTGGCACAGTTGCAGCTTATACCTCATGTGAGTTAAATGCGGAGCTTAAAGCTTTAAGACGTCAATTACACCTAACGATTGAAAAAGTAGCTGACGATTACGGCCGCCGTCATAGCTTCAATACAGCGATTTCATCAGTAATGGAATTAATGAATGCGCTGGCAAAAGTCGAAGGTGTTGATGATGCCTCGCGCCAAGTACGCCAAGAAGTGCTACAGAACGCAGCGCTGTTACTATCACCTATTGTGCCGCATATTTGTCAGGCGTTATGGGCTGAGTTGTGTCCAAACAGCCATATTCTTGAGGCTGGTTGGCCAGTTGCAGATTTATCAGCGACAGTGCAAGATAGTATCGAGTATGTGATTCAGGTCAATGGAAAGTTACGTGGCAGCATCACCGTTGCAAAATCTGAGAGTAAAGAAAACTTAGAGAAACTAGCGCTGGAACAAACTTACGTACAAAAATATATTGAAGAAAATATGAGTGTGCGTAAAGTAATTGTTGTTCCAAATAAACTTATTAATGTCGTTGTGGGGTAAACCATGCAATACCTGAACTTAACATTTACACGTCATTTAAGTTGGGTCGTTTTAGCCACCATGCTGATTTCAGCGTGTGGCTTTCAATTGCGTGGCACAGCGCCTTTATCATTTACAAAACTGCACGTTCAAGGAGCAGAACTCAGTATTAAAAGAGATCTAAAGCGAGCCATTGAAACCAATGGCGTTAAGGTCGTTGAACAAGCGGAAGATGCAGAAATGTTGCTTGATTTACTCAATGAAGCAAGTGAAAAACGCATTCTTTCTTTAAGTGGTGGTGGCTTGGTGAGAGAGTTTGAAGTTTACTATACAGTTAATTTCAGAACGCGTTATGCAAGCAATCCATTATGGGGAACAGCGCAAACCATTCAAATTCGTCGCGACTTCTCATATAACGATGACTCACTATTAGGTAAATTAGAAGAAGAGACCAGATTAAATACCGACATGCGAAAAGAAGCGATCAGTGCAATATTGCGTCATCTTTCTGCTAAAACACCTTATGTACAAGAAGCAACTCAATAAAGCAAGCTAATGCGTTTAACCCAAGCCCAACTGGAGCCTCATTTAAAACAAGGCTTACAGCCAATCTATGTATTGGTAGGTGATGAGCCTTTAGCGCAACGCGAGTGTCTGGACGCAATTCGTGTTGCAGCCACAGACCAAGGCTTTGATGAGCGCACTAGCTTAATCGTTGAGCGTAGTTTTAGCTGGCAACAAGTCCAAAACTTTGGTCAGTCGATTTCATTATTCTCCAGCCGCCGATTATTAGAGTTAAATATCCCCAATGGAAAACCTGGCGTAGAAGGTGCCAAAGCATTACAAGCATTAGCTGTTAAAGTATTACCAGATACCACGGTGATCATCATTTTGCCAACGCTTGAGCGGGATGCAAAAAATAGTACATGGTTTTCAGCGTTAGAATCTCATGCGCAAGTCATTACCCTCAATGAAGTAGAGGCTGCAAACCTACCAAAATGGATTGCTAACCGCCTCGCACAACAAGGTCAGCATACCAGTATTCAAACATTAGAGTTTCTTGCTCATCAAGTTGAAGGCAATCTGCTTGCAGCAAACCAAGAAGTACAAAAACTAAGCCTGCTCTACCCACAAGGTGAACTATCAGATGAGATCGTACGCGAAGCCGTCCTTAACGTATCACGTTACGATGCGTTCCAACTCGGTGAGGCCGTACTTGCTGGCGATGCAGAGCGCACTGTAAGAATTCTGCAAGGCCTGCAAGATGAAGGTGAAACTGCCGTTGCAGTGATGAATCCGCTCATGTGGGTATTACGCCCATTAGTACGCATTAAGCAAGCGGAAATGCGTGGCGCTAACCTCACTACCGCGATGACCAATGCGCGCATTTATGGTGATAAACAGGCATTAGTAAAGCGTGCATTATCACGTTTAAGCTTGCGTCAGTTGGATGCAGCACTGCAAAAGTTAGCTGATATTGATAAAATGGCTAAAGGCGTGATGTCTGGAGATGCTTGGCTGGAAATATCTAGGTTATGTTTCGGCTTGGCGAAAGTACGTAGCCGCTAACTCAGCAATAGTGAGACCTTTACTTCACTCAGTGCCTATCCGTTACACATGCGTGTGCCACAAAAATGTTTTTTGTCAGGTGCAGTAAATAGGTGCAATAAAAAAGTATAATTAATCATGAACATACAACAATACATGCAAAATATTGGCATAGAAGCACGTAAAGCTTCTCGCTTAATGGCAAGCGCCGAAACCAATCAAAAAAATATCGCACTTAAAGCAATCGCAACCGCAATTCTGCGTGAGAAAGCTACACTGCTGGCCGCGAATCAGCTCGATTTAGATGCTGCTAAAGCCAGTGGCTTAGATGCAGCAATGTTAGACAGGCTGACCATCACTGAGAAATCCATACAAGGAATGGCCGAAGGCTTAACGCAGATTGCAAGCCTTGCCGACCCGATTGGGGAAATGAGCAATTTTAAATATCGCCCAAGTGGTATTCAAATTGGTCAAATGCGCGTTCCATTAGGTGTTATCGGCATTATTTATGAGGCACGCCCTAATGTAACTGTAGATGCGGCTGGCCTATGTATCAAATCAGGCAATGCAGCTATTCTCCGCGGCGGCAGTGAAGCTATTCATTGCAATCAAGCACTGGCAAAACTAGTGCATGAAGGCCTTGCCGCAGCAGGTTTACCAATCACGGCAGTACAGGTAGTAGAAACCACTGACCGTGCAGCGGTAGGTGAGTTAATCACCATGAAACAATATGTAGATGTGATTGTGCCACGTGGCGGTAAAGGCTTGATTGAGCGCATTTCCAATGAGGCACGTATCCCAGTGATTAAACATTTAGATGGCAACTGTCATGTGTATGTTGATGATGATGCAGACTTTGATAAAGCTTTGCGTATTCTTGAAAACAGCAAAACGCAGCGTCTAGGCACCTGTAACACTACAGAATCATTATTGATTGCCCGTTCAGTTGCAAAAGAAATGTTGCCAAAACTAGCAGCGATGCTGACATCGCATGGGATTGAAATTCGAGGCTGTGCTGAAACCTGTGCACTGGTGAGCCAAGCAAAACCTGCCACAGAACAAGACTACTATACAGAATATTTGGCAGCAATTATCTCGTGCAAGGTAGTAGATGGCTTAGATGAGGCTATTGCCCATATTAATCAGCACTCCTCACAACATACCGAAGCTATCGTCACTGAAAACTACACTAAAGCACGCAGATTTTTACGTGAAGTTGATTCAAGTAGCGTGATGGTAAATGCATCTACCCGCTTTGCAGATGGCTTTGAATATGGATTAGGCGCTGAAATTGGCATTTCAACGGATAAGCTACACGCGCGTGGCCCAGTTGGTTTGGAAGGACTCACTTCACTTAAATACATTGTGTTAGGTGATGGGCACGTCCGCGCTTAGTGCTCAAGAAATCATAGGGTGGGTTGCCACGGCGAGCCACCCTGATTTCACCTTGCATTTCACTTAATTATCTCACTTATGATTTAAAACCATCGATTTAATTCAAATGAAAACCATTGGCATTTTTGGCGGCACGTTCAACCCTATTCATTTTGGGCACTTACGCATGGCGCAAGAGCTTGCAGTGGGTTTGAATATCGATTCAATACGCTTTATCCCTTCTGCAAACCCACCACATAAAAGCACACATAATATTAGCGCATCGCATCGCGCTGCGATGGTGGATTTGGCAATTGCCAACAACCCATTATTCCACTTAGATGATCAAGAGCTAAAAAGAACTGGTCACTCATACACCATCGATACACTGCAAAACTTACGTGATGAGTTGGGGCATGAAGTTAGCATCATATTATTGATGGGGAGCGACGCTTTTACACAATTTGACACTTGGCATCGCTGGCAAGAAATCATCACGCTATGCCATATTGCAATGGTGCTACGCCCTCAAACCAGCAAAATACAGCCTAACCCCAAGCTATCATCAACCCTAGAAAACTTTCTGCACAACCATTACACAGAAACAAGTAATGATTTACACACTAGCCCAGCAGGCCATATCACGATGCGACAAATTACAGCGTTAGATATTTCATCAACCGCAATTCGTGATGCCTTTCAGCGCGATAACTCTGCACGCTATTTAATGCCAGATAGCGTGATTGATTACATTCAAGCACATCAACTTTACCAATAAGCAGTAACTCAATGTATGATTATCAGCATAAACTCAAGATGCTTTCCATACACCCTATCCATGCGAGTTAATGCCATGAAATACTATCTAAAGAATATTGACCAAAGGCTGCCGCTTACTTTTATATTAGCGCTATCACTGATCGTCAGCGCCTGCGGCGTTAACCCTGTGACAAAAAAACGTGAGTTTCAATTTGTCTCCGAGTCACAGGAAATTTCTATTGGCACACAACATTATTCACCTACTCGCCAATCTCAGGGTGGTGATTATGTACTTGACCCAGAACTTACGGCATACATACAAAGTGTTGGCAATAAATTAGCTGCGGTATCCGACCGTAAACTCCCTTATGAATTTAATCTGTTAAATGATTCAGTGCCTAACGCATGGGCAATGCCGGGCGGAAAAATTGCATTTAACCGCGGCCTGCTTTATGAACTAAACAGTGAGGCAGAGTTAGCCGCTGTGATGGGTCATGAGCTAGTACATGCGGCGGCTCGACATGGCGCCCAAGGCATGGAGCGTGGCGTATTATTGCAAGGTGCGATGATTGCCGTTGGCATTGGTGCACAGAACACAGATTATGCAAACCTGATTGTGGGCGGTGCACAGGCTGGTGCGCAATTGGTGAATAGTAAATATGGTCGTGATGCCGAAAGCGAATCAGATTTATACGGCATGCAATATATGAAAAAAGCAGGTTACGACCCATCTGCCGCCGTCACATTACAAGAGACATTTGTACGATTAAGCGCAGACAGAAAAAGTAATTTCATCGAAGGCCTGTTTGCAAGCCACCCGCCTTCACAAGCCCGTGTAGATGCAAATAAAGAAACGCTTAAACTAATTGGCGCTGGTGGAGAATGGGGTAAAGAGATTTATGCTAAGAAAACAGCTAAATTAAGAGCAACCCAAGGTGCTTACAAAGCCTATGACGATGCAGTTAAAGCCCTTAGTGAAAAAAATATTGATAAAGCTAAATCTCTGGTTAACCAAGCTATCGCAGGTGAGCCACGCGAGGCACGCTTTCAGGAGTTGTTAGGCGACATTGCACTGACAGAGAAAAAGCCACAAGATGCCTTAAAACTTTACGCAAAAGCCATCAATATGCAGCCTGATTACTTCAAGCCTCACATCCAAAGCGGCATTGCCTTATTCAATATGGGTAAAAAGACAGAAGCAGAGCCGTTTCTAAAACGCGCCAATGAGTTATTGCCGACGGCACCTGGACACGCATTATTAGGCCAAATTGCGGAAAGCAGAGGCCAAACTGAGGTTGCGTTGCAGCACTATCAAGTAGCTGCTGGTTCCAACTCAGATATCGGTAAAGATGCTATCGCCAGAGCGGTACGGTTAGATTTGCCACGCAACCCAGCCAAATACATCAAATCAGGCATACAGAGTGATAATTTAGGCAATTTATTTGCAGTCGTTCAAAATGATACGCCAGTAGCGCTAAGCCGTGTGCAAGTGCGCGTCATTCAATATAACGAAAATGGACGCGCGATTGGGCAGAGTCAGCCACTATGGATTAATGGGGTTGCCTCTGGCAAACGAAATCAGGTTTCTGTAGGGACTCGAATTACAGATGCCAAAGCGATCAACTTGTATAAAGTCGTCGTTGAAAGTGCCAGCATCACAGAATAAATTTGCTTAAGTAAGCTTTTTGAGAAAAGACGATTACTTTGCCATCAATAAATCGGTGTTGAAATGTACGTCTTTTTGCCAGCGCACTACACTGATACATGGTGTGGCAATACGTTGCTGCAAGCTCGCTAAGTTTTCTTCGAAAACAGGCATCTCAGCATCCACTTGATTAGCTACCCAGCCAGCCAATGTTAATCCGCAGGCTTTGATAGCCGCTACCGTGAGCAAGGCATGGTTAATACAACCTAAGCGCATACCTACCACCAATATAATAGGAATATTCAATGTGACCGCCAAATCGGCTAAGGTCTCCTGCCTATTCAATGGCACAAGAAAACCACCCGCACCCTCTACGACCACGACCTCAGCTAATTGCGTTAACTCATGGTATGCCTGCTTAATCTTTCCACAATCAATAATCTCCCCTGCTTGCTCTGCGGCAATATGGGGGGCAATGGCTGGTGCAAAACGATACGGATTAATCAGATCTAACGGGGCAACAACATTACTCGCTACGGATAATGCAAGCACGTCATCATTCAGTAAGTCACCATCGGCTGTCAATGTACAACCTGAAGCAATCGGCTTCATGCCTATTGTTTGATGCCCTTTTGTAGCAAAGTGCTTGACCAACGCACTAGCAACATAGGTCTTGCCGACATTGGTATCAGTGCCAATAATAAAATAGGATTGTTTCATGCTGATTAATTAGGCAACAACACCAATAACATTAGTATTTCTTACGTGTAAAATTAATGGGTACGGCACCATCTGGCAACATTTCTTTATCTTTCGCGCGCCATGCATGCCCATACACCACTTCAAATGTCGCAGGCAATTTTCCATCTTGTCTAAACTGCTCGTACTCAGCCTCTAATTTTGCAAAGAAACTACGCCCCAATAAACCTCGGGCACGGCCATCCGTAGCATTATGCGCACCGATATTTTTAAGATCACGCATCACGCTTTTCACATCATCGTAAGTGAGCGTAAATCGCTCAACATCCAATACGGGCGCACTAAAGCCCGCCCGCACCAAGGCATCGCCAATATCATGCATATCAATAAATCGGCTTACACTCGTGTACTCACTACCACTCGCCGCACTAGTTGCCACCCTTAACTCACGTAATGTATCAGGGCCAAACGTACTAAACATCAACAAACCTTCTGGCTGCAATACTCGGTGAAACTGTTGTAAAGCCGCATCTAAATCATTACACCACTGTATCGCTAGATTTGACCATACCAAACTGATACTTGAGTTGGTGATAGGCAAAGCCTCGATATCCGCACAAACCAAGCGTTGTTTGGTGATACCGACTAGAGACTTGAGTAAAGGTAAGACGCCAATACTCGAGTATGTCTTACGGGTCTGTTGCAACATAGGGTATGCAAAATCTAGTGACACTACTTGTGATGCTGGGTATTTTCTTTGTAGCGCATGACTACCTAATCCAGTACCACAACCAGCATCCAAGATCACCTGCGGATTTAATTTAACCAAATCTAGGCGAGTTAACATTTCCTCACGCACCTGCTTTTGCAAAATGGCAGCCGCATCGTAAGTTTCAGCAGCACGGCCAAATGAAGCGCGCGCACGCGCTTTGTCTATGCGATAAATATCGTCCGTCATGTTAATTACTGCGCTTGGGGTTCTAAAAATTGGACAACCGCATCAATAAACTGCTCTTGATGTGATAAAAATGGTGCATGAGATGCACCAGCCATCACACGTAAAAAACCTACAGGTAGCGTTTTCATCATCCAGTGCGCCGCCTGAACAGGGGCTAAAGTATCACGGTCTCCGTGTACTAATAACGTAGGTTTTCTTAAGTGTTCGATTTCTGCACGTAAATCTGTTTCTAACAATATATTCAGTGCACGATATAAGGTTTGCGATGTTGGCGTTGGACGCTCAGCAAATTTATTACGCAATAATTTAACGGTACTTCTTGCGTCATTCGACCCCATGCACTGCAAGGTTAGAAACTGCGTCATGGTTTTGTGATAATCTTCATTGACGCTATCTGCAAAGTTACCAAACACTTCTGGCTCAATGCCAATATCCCAAGTGGATTTATATTCCACGCTTTCTTGATCAAAACTCTTATTCACAAAACATGGCGTAGCGCCAACAAGCACTAATCTACGTACTAAATCTGGATAATCTAGTGCTATTCGCATTGCAACCTGTGCGCCTAAAGACCAACCAACAACATCCGCATGGGCAGGCAAAACTTCTGCCACTTTTTCAGCCGTAGCATGTAAATGAAACGGCTCTATTGGGCGGCTTAAACCCATGCCTGGCAAATCAATGATATGTAGCGTGAATAGCTTGCTTAGTTTTTTGACCAAAGGCTGCCATACTGCACCATTCATTCCCCATCCATGTAGTAATACAAGATTAGGGCCAGTGCCTATCACTTCAACATGCAGGTGGTTAGCAATCATGCGGTGAGCTCACTTTCAGCCTGATGAATCGCTTCAACAAGCTTCTTCATATCATCTAATGTGTGTGCCGCCGATAGCGATATGCGCAGCCTTGCAGTACCCACAGGCACGGTAGGCGGACGGATTGCTGGCACTAAAATGCCACAAGTTTGTAAATACTCACTTAGCGCCAATGCCTCTTTATTGCAGCCTACAACCAAGGGCTGAATTGACGTATCAGAATCCATTAGCTGCCATTGATTGAGCTTAAGATTATTTTTCAAATAGGCGATTGAGCGATTAAGATTTGCACGCAAATCATCACCCTGCTCAATCAACTTAACAGAGGCTGAAAGCGTGGCTGACAAAGCTGGCGGTGCAGGTGTGGAATACACATAACTCTTAGCTTTTTGAATCAGATAATCAATCACAACTTGCTCACCCGCCACAAAAGCACCTGCAACGCCAGCGGCTTTACCTAATGTTGCCATCATGATGATACGTGGTGATTTAATCTTAAAGTGGCTCAATGACCCTTTCCCATGCTCACCTAACACACCAAAACCATGCGCATCATCTAAATACAGATAAGCGTCATATTTCTCGCAAAGTGCTAGATATTCAGGGATAGGCGCTATGTCGCCATCCATGCTAAACACGGCATCCGCAGCAATCAATTTATGTTTAGCAGTACTAGCCTGTAGCAACTTTTCTAACGCAGCAACATCATTGTGTGGGTAACGTTGAAACTCGGCATGTGAGAAATAAGCACCGTCATTTAAACAGGCATGATTTAACTTATCTGCGAATATTGCATCGCCTCGACCTGTCAGCGCACCAAGCACGCCAATATTTGCCATATAACCAGTAGAAAACAGCAGCGCGGCAGGCAGCTCAACAAATGCTGCAAGCTGCTTTTCTAATGCATCATGATAGCGATGATGCCCAGTAATCAAATTAGAGGCACCGCTCCCGACACCAGAATCTCCAGCGGCTTTTTGCATGGCTTCAATTAAATCAGGGTGATTCGCCAAGCCTAGGTAATCATTACTGCAAAAAGAAAGATACGGTTGCTCATTTGCAACAATATGCTCTGCCTGTGGCGAATCTAACAAACGACGTTGGCGCAACAAACCATCGGCTTTGCGCTGGTCGAGTTCACGTTGTAAAGAAACTAACATTGTGTGTATTAAATCTTGTTAATGCCAAGTTTGGCAAATAATTGCTTATCAGTCTCAGCTTCAGGATTACCTGTCGTTAGCAATTTCTCACCATAGAAAATACTGTTTGCACCCGCCAAAAAGCATAATGTCTGTATGCCTTCATGCATACTCTGACGCCCAGCAGATAAGCGCACAAAACTGTTTGGCATGGTAATGCGAGCCGCCGCGATTGTACGTACAAACTCTAATGGGTCTAGCTCTTCAGTTCCGTGTAAGGGTGTACCTTCTACTTGGGTTAATAGGTTAATAGGCACACTTTCTGGTGGGCGCTCCATATTAGCCAGCTGCGCCAGCAAACCAGCACGTTGATTACGTGATTCGCCCATCCCAATAATACCGCCACTGCACACGTTGATATCAACGCTACGTACACGGTCTAATGTTTCTAATCGGTCTTGGTAAGTACGCGTAGTAATCACTTCACCGTAAAACTCTGGTGCAGTATCCAAGTTATGATTGTAATAATCTAAACCCGCGTCTTTTAACTGCTCTGCTTGTCCTTCTTTTAACATACCCAAGGTTGCGCAAGTTTCTAGGCCCATCGCTTTAACTTCCGCAATCATTTTAAGCACAGGCTCTAAATCACGCTGTTTTGGGCCGCGCCAAGCAGCGCCCATACAGAAACGGCTGGCACCATTGTCTTTTGCCTCTTGTGCAGCCGCCAGCACATCATCCAAAGCCATTAATGGCTCACTTTCAACTTCCGTATGATAACGGGCAGCTTGCGGACAATAACCGCAATCTTCAGAACAACCACCAGTTTTAATCGAAAGTAAGGTACTAACCTGAACCGCATTAGGATCAAAGTTCGCACGATGTACTGTTTGCGCACGATGCATCAAATCACTGAAAGGCATCTCAAATAACTCAACAATCTCAGCTACACTCCAACGATTGACTGTGTTTTCTTCATGCGAGTGCGACCCACATGATTTATTTAAACCTGCTTTTAGGTGATCTGCATTGATAACCGCTTCATTAATAGGTGCTGTTACTTCTGAATGGGTAGATGACTCGAGCATTGTATTTCCTTGTATATTTACTAAGGTATCTTCACAAATGTGGTGATTAAGTGAAATTGAGATAGAATTTAAGCGTGATTATACATTGTCAATAAAAGTGACTGCAAATTTTGAACAATAGATTAAAATTTAATCAAAAAATGCCTAGTGTGCAACAAACATGCATCCTTTGCGCAAGCCACAATGGTGACAATTTAGGCCTATGTAAACCATGTTTAAAAGACCTTCCATGGCATAACGCTCAACAATGCCCTCAATGTGCATTAATGACTAACGGCTCAATATGCGGCAGTTGCCTAAGCACACCACCCAGCTTTGACGCCACAACAGCGTTGCTCACCTATGACTATCCTGTAGATGGGTTATTACAACATTACAAATACAACGCAAGTTTAAATTTAGCCCACACTTTCGCATCGCTATTTTTAGAGAAAAAACTCACGCAATCCAAGCAATCGATGATGCAAAATGAAGTCAACCTCATTATCCCAATGCCCATGCATCAAAATCGCTTAAAGGAACGAGGCTTCAATCAAGCACTTGAAATTGCAAAGCTATTGAGCAAGGCTTTAACCATACAGCTAGACTACACCGCCTGCCAGCGCACCAAACATACACCACCACAAGCTAGCCTAAACCTAAAAGACCGCATCAAAAACATCAAGGGTGCGTTTAGTTGCCAACAGAGTCTGCAACATTTAAACATTGCGATTATTGATGACGTGATGACAACAGGTGCTAGTTTGAATGAGCTCGCTAAAACATTAAAACAAGCAGGCGCTGCCCATGTAGAATGCTGGGTAATGGCAAGAACGTTACAGAAATAAACGCCCTATCCCATGCTAAACAGCAATAATTAGCGTGACGCAAATCTAACTTAACGAAAACTGATTTTATTTATGTTCCATATTGTTTTATTTGAGCCTGAAATTCCACCAAACACAGGCAACATCATACGGCTATGTGCCAATACTGGCGCGCAATTACACTTAGTGAAACCGCTAGGGTTTAGCTTAGAAGATAAACAACTGAAACGCGCTGGCTTGGACTATCACGAATATGCCAACTTAAAAGTGCATGAAAACTGGGACGCCTGCAAAACCGCACTTGCAGGCAAGCGACTTTTTGCAATCACTACCAAAGGTAGCACTACACATAGTGATATTGCATTTAAAGCTGACGATGTATTTGTATTTGGGCCTGAAACACGCGGGCTATCAGAGGAAGTACGCAATGAGTTTACCGCAGAGCATCGCGTACGTTTACCAATGCTACCGAATAGCCGTAGCTTGAATTTATCAAACTCTGCCGCGGTATTACTTTATGAGGCTTGGCGTCAAATTGGATTTGAAGGCGGCAGCTAAGGCCAGCATATAAGTCTGGCACACTCATACTAAACAGCCAAACCAAACAGTTGCTAGCAACATTAAGTAATAGCTTATACGCCTTCTTGTTTTTGCTCGCGTCCTAATAAATCCATCACTGCTTCCTGTGCACTTTTACCATGTGATAACGCTTGATTAACCTCATAGGTAATCGGCATATCAACCCCTAGTGTTTCAGCACGACGCATCACCTCACGCGCAGTATTCACGCCCTCTGCCACATGACCAAGCCCTTGTAAAATATCTGCTAAGCTTTTGCCGCTGGCAAGTTGCAAACCTACTTCTCTGTTTCTAGAGTACTGGCCCGTGCACGTCAGTATCAAATCGCCAACACCAGCCAAACCCATAAACGTTTCGGACTTAGCGCCTAGTGCTAAACCAAAACGCGTCATTTCAGTTAAACCACGAGTAATCATTGCAGCACGTGCATTATTACCAAAACCCATACCATCAGAAATACCAGCAGCAATCGCCATCACATTTTTAACCGCGCCACCAACTGACACACCAATCACATCAGTCGTATCGTACACACGTAAGTTAGCCCCATGAATCAATAATGCAGCTTCTTTGGCAAAAGCCTCATCATTCGCGGCCAAGGTAACCGCAGTAGGTAAACCACGCACCAACTCCGCAGCAAAACTCGGCCCAGATAAAGCGCCCCACTTTTGCTCACTGCCCAACTCTTCAAGCGCCACTTCATAGGGTAATTTAGCGGTTTGTGGTTCTAGGCCTTTATGCGCCCAGATAATCGGCAACGTACTACCTAGTTGCTTAATGTCTTTTAAAATATTTCTAAAGCCAGCAGTAGGTACCACAGACAAAATCAAATCAGCACCATCGAGTGCAATTTGCAAATTATCCTCAATCTGCAACTGGTCATTAAATTTAAAATCACCTAAATACAAAGGGTTTGCACGCGCTTTACGCATACCAGAAACATGGCCAGCATTACGTGCCCACAGTGAAACCTGGTGACGTTGACTGATATTCATCGCAAGCGCCGTTCCCCATGCGCCAGCACCTAATACTGCAATTTTTGCCATTTAATCAAAACCCTATTTAATCAAAACCCCAGGTAGATGACACTAAAATGTACCCAGTAACACCATCTCGATGCTTTACCTTCAGCCATCCGTTATTAGATTTAGCCTCTACCAACTCCAGCACAACATCTTTTTCTAATGTTGCAACGACATCGGAACCCACATCTGGATGGGCTCTCATTTCGGTCAGACTTTTAGTGACCAGTACCGAACGCTTAACCGACAAATGTTTAGCTTCTACCCAATTCATACTCCCCTGTGCATCACGAACCTTTAGCCAATCGCCAAGGTTCACCACAACTTCTACAGGATAAAGATGGCTCAGCAATAATACTTTTTTTGCTGAAATTGATGGCGCATCGTACAAGATGGCTTTGGAAACGGCGACAGACCTAAAATCTAATGCAGATGCCGTGATTGGCATCCACATCAGTGCGAAAATTAAAGCAACTTTCGGAAGTCGAGACATTACACTTATTGCACAGAACCTGCTTGTTCAGCTTCTTGTTGCTTTTGTTGTGCAAACAAAGCTTCAAAGTTGATTGGGTTCAACAATACAGGCTGGAAACCAGCACGTACTACTAAATCAGAAACACTTTCGCGTAGGTATGGGAACAGAATGTTAGGGCAAGTGATGCCAACAATCATTTCCATATTTTCAGCAGGTACGTTACGAATTTGGAAAATACCCGCTTGTGTTACTTCTACCAGAAATACTGTTTTATCAGCAATTTTAGAGGTAACAGTCACTTTGATTGCCACTTCAAATACGTTTTCTTCAACTTGCTGCGCTAAGTTGCTTAGCTCAATACTTACCTGAGGTTGCGTACGGTCTGTAAAAATTTGTGGTGCATGAGGAATTTCTAATGAAACATCTTTCACATAAATTTTTTCAATACTGAAACCTGGTTGTTGCGCTTGCTCTTGTGCTACGTTGTTTTCTTCTTGTGCCATAATTTTCTACTTAAAAATATTAATTAAAATGGGTACTCAGTGACCGAGTCATTTGATACTTATGAAGCTTATTAGAACTTAAGCGCCTATTTTAGCAGAGTTTAATTTCGGACTCTGCTATAAATCATAGTGAATATACCCTTAACCATCAAAAACGAGTACTTAAGCCAACAATGGGTCTAACCCGCCAGCTAAATCTAAAGCCCGCAAATCATCAAAACCACCAATATGGTGATCATCAATATAAATTTGTGGCACCGTACGACGCCCCGTCTTTTGCATCATTTCATCGCGTCTTTCTGGCTGCAAATCAATACGAATCTTATTAATCTCTTTCACACCTTTGCTAGTTAACAAGCGCTCTGCATTGATGCAATAAGGACAAACCGCTGAGGTGTACATCAAAATATTAGCCATACGATTACGCTTTCACGATGGGGAGTTTTACTTCAACCCATGCATTGAGGCCTCCTTTTAGATTGTGCACTTGCTTAAACTCGGCTTTACGTAAAATATCGCATGCTTTTGCTGAGCGCGCACCTCGCTGGCAATTAACTAACACTGGCTTATCTTTATATTTAGCCAATTCATTCAAACGATTAGCCAATTGATCTAGCGGAATGTGTTTTGCATCAACAATGTGTCCGTTTGCAAACTCGGCATCATCACGCACGTCAATCACTAATGCATGGTTGCGATTAATAAGCGTGATCGCTTCGGTCGTTCCTAAGTTAGGCACACCACCGGCGCCTCTTCCAAAACTGGGCAATAACAACATGATGCCAGAGCCAAAGGCCAAGCCAATTAATAAGGCATTATCTTTTATAAATTCCACTGATTACCTTTCAAAGTTTTACGCATTTAATTGTAAGAACTGATACAGCGCTTAGCTAGTACACCTTACATATTTATAATCAGATTTTACGTGTAAATGCGCTAAAATGCTCGTATTGATATCACAATTTATGCAAAAGATTGAGGCGAAATATGTCCCCTAATAAAAATATCACTCCTGTTTGTCTATTGATTCTAGATGGGTTCGGTTATCGCGAAGAAATCACCGATAACGCAATTGCACAAGCGAACAAACCAAACTGGGATGCGCTATGGAAAAATTTCCCACACACGTTAATTAACGCCTCAGAACACTACGTAGGATTGCCTGATGGGCAAATGGGAAACTCAGAAGTGGGTCATTTGAATATTGGTGCTGGGCGCATTGTGTTTCAAGACTATGAGCGCATTAACAATAGCATTACAACGGGCGAGCTTTTTGAACACCCTGTGTTAGCACCCGCCTTGGTAAACATCAAGAACAATGATAAAGCGCTCCATATTTTTGGTTTGCTTTCAGATGGAGGCGTTCACAGCCATCAAGACCACATTCATGCCATGATCAAAATGGCAGCAATTCACGGCGTTAGTAAAGTGTACGTACACGCATTTTTAGATGGCCGAGATACGCCACCAATCAGTGCCGCACCCTATATTAATGCTCTGGAACAGCAATGCAAAACAGTCGGGGTTGGTAAAATTGCATCAATCAGTGGACGTTTTTATGGCATGGACAGAGACAAACGCTGGCCACGCGTAGAAGCTGCATACAAGTTATTTACAGAGGGCGTTGGTGAGTTTACCGCCGAAACCGCCGCAGCTGGTTTGCAAGATGCATACGCACGTGGAGAAAATGATGAATTTGTGAAAACCACAGCGATTCATCAGGCCAATGAAGCACCAATCAAGATGGAAGACGGTGACTTGGCTGTGTTTATGAACTTCCGCTCAGACCGTGCACGTCAATTAACACATGCCCTACTTGCAGAAGAGTTTGATGGCTTTCACCGTCGCCATGTGCCAAAACTGGCAGGCTTCTTTACATTGACCATGTACGACAAAAAAGAAACCAAAGCGACCGTCATGTTTCCACCTCAGGAAGTAAAGAATACGCTCGGTGAATATCTATCTGCACAAGGGCTCACCCAACTTAGAATTGCAGAAACCGAGAAATACCCACACGTCACATTTTTCTTTAATGGCGGTGAAGAAAAGGTGTTTGCTGGTGAAGATAGAATTCTCGTTCCATCCCCAAAAGTTGAAACTTACGACCTGCAACCAGAAATGAGCGCCAATGAAGTCACTGAGAAATTAGAAGAAGCGATTTCAAGCAAAAAATACCATGTGATTATTTGTAACTATGCCAATTGCGATATGGTTGGTCACTCAGGCAACCTCAAGGCAGCCATTGCTGCTGTAGAGGCCTTGGACATTTGTATCGGCCGTGTTGTAAACGCCATGCAGAGTATTGGCGGTGAAGTACTGATTACAGCAGACCATGGCAACGTGGAACAAATGTTCGACGTTCAGAACCAACAACCCCACACACAGCACACCACTAATCTAGTACCGCTCATTTACATTGGCAGAAAAGGCCAACTAAACAACAATGGCGCACTCTCTGATTTGGCACCGACTATCCTCCATTTGATGGGCGTTGACCAACCCCATGAAATGACGGGTAAAAACCTAGTTCAATTTAACGCTTAAAGCTAAAACACCTCAACACCATGATGCGCCACCGTATTTTGCAAATAACATCAGTGCTGACACTGATGCTCTCGCTACTGCTTCACGCATCATGGTGTTTTGCCGAAAAAAAAGCAGAGCAGCCGAAACAAGAACTCAGCCAGTTAAAAAAACAGCTGGAAGCATTAAAAAAAGAATTAGACCAAGCACAGGAAGAACACAAAGATGCTGCGGACGCACTTAAAGAGAGCGAAGTTGCCATTAGCGGTGCAAATAAAAAACTGCATGAAATCAGCAAGCAACAGACTGATAATAAAAAAGAGTTAGCCAAATTAGAAGCTGAATCAAAATCAACCAACCTTGCACTTAGCAAGCAACAAAAACTATTAAGCGGGCAGCTTTATCAGCAATACATCCATGGCCAAGAAAGTTATGTACAAATGATTCTGCAAAGCCAGCGCCCAAGTGAAGTCGCTCGCGATTTGCATTATTACTCATACATTGCAAAAGCGCGCGCTGACCTCATCAGTAAAATGCAAATCAACTTAAATAAAATTACAAAACTTAACGAGCTAACTGCTTCCAAGCTGCAAGAAATCACAGCACTCAAACAAAAACAAATGGATGAAAAGCGCATACTTGAGCTTCAAAAGACAAAGAAATCTAAAGTTGTAAAATCACTTTCACAACAGATTGCTGAACAACGTGGGCAAATTAAAAAACTGAGTCGTGACGAGAAGAGACTATCAGAGCTGGTAAGTCGCCTAGCCAAGATTATTCCAAAAAAGAAAAAAGTAGCAAAGCCATCATCACAAGCTATTAAAACAACACCCCAGACTAATATTGCGATTAGTAATGAAAAGTTACCGAGTGATCATTTTACTGGTGCCAATTTCTCCGCCTTAAAAGGCAAGCTTCGTTTACCTGTTCGCGGTGAAGTGAGTAACCGCTTTGGATCCATCAGGCAGGATAGCGGCATCTCATGGAAAGGCTTGTTTATTAAAGCGAGTGAAGGGGCAGAAGTAAAAGCAGTAGCATCTGGTCGCGTTGTATTTGCCGACTGGCTGAGGGGCTTTGGCAACCTGATTATTCTGGACCATGGTGATGGGTACATGAGCCTATATGGAAATAATCAGTCTGTTTTAAGGCAAGAAGGCGAGATGGTCAAAGGCGGGGACACGATTGCATCAGTTGGCAACACTGGCGGGAATGAGTCTAACGGGCTTTATTATGAACTAAGAAATCAAAGTAGGCCCTTTGACCCAATGGCATGGAGTAGCTTGAATTAATCAGGCTCATAATCCGATGCTGTGTCTCATCACACAAACGTCATGCCGACGAGACCGTAAAGGTCTTCACCGCTCCACTAAGCACTAAAGTGCTAAGTGGAAGCGCGAAAAATCGGCATCCAGAGTCTTTGAGTCACGGGATTCCGTGTCAGACCGTGAGCCAGTGCTTGGCTTCCCCAATTTGCTACGCCAGTAAACTGGCAAGCAAAGTGTGAAAGGTGCTTCACCGTGGAATATACCAGCTTTAGCTGGTTATTCACATGCGAAAGCACGGAATGACTAGGTAGTAGGATTATTTAGTGGAATAGCTATACATAAATAAAGATTATGCTTTCACTCATCTTTGATTGTTTAATACTTCTTAGTTAATGTCATGGCAACACTCTGTTGCTTTATATCCATCCGACTTAAAGCACTCATTCCCATCAAAACAATTGAAGGTGATCCGCCTTCTAAGACATTACCCTCTACCTGATGTAGCGTTATACCGCCAATTTTCAAGTTTGCGATAGTCACTTTATATGCCGTAACAACTCCATTGGCTGTGCCTACTAAAACAGGCTCACCCTTTTTATAATCAATTTTAGCAAACTTGGCATCACCACTGTTCAATGCAACGGTGGTTGCCCCAGTATCAATTAAAAACTTAAGGGTAGCACCATTAATCTTACATTCAGAAACAAAGTGCCCCTGGGCATTTGCATACAAAGTCACACTGGGGATGCTGTTAGTTGATGCATCGGCCACAGAGGCAGCTTGCCCCATACCTAGCTTCTTTGTTTCACCTTCTATTACCAATGTAGCTGAGCTACTATCCGCAGCAATCAATTTAACGCCATCAACCGTTTGCCCAACACTCAAGGTTCTGGGCTTTCCATTATTAATGATAACAACTGCCTTATTATTGTATAAACCCACAATATTCACTCGCGTATTTGCAAATGCCGTTGCTGACAACAAGGACAAAAAAACTGATAGTGCGATCAACATCCATTGGCGGAAATTGGTATATACCATTATTTAAAAATTCCTTGCTGAGTTGGGAGCTGATGACTAAGATTCAACCCAAATGCTATCACAGCCAAGCCTAGTAATGGGAAAACTGCCGCGAGCACAAAAGTTTGCTGGCCACCCAAATACTGCAAAGCATAGCCGCCAGCCACACCACCCACTGTGCCGCCAACACCGTATGCGACACTGTTATAAATCGCCTGACCTTTTGCTTGGTGACGTCCATTAAAAAACTGGGTAATCACATCAATTGATGCCGCATGAAAGCTGCCAAATGTAGCCGCATGTAAAGTTTGTGCCAATACAAGCAACCATAGGCTATCCACGGCTACACCGATAAGCCCAAAACGAATCACAGCTAATACTAAACTCACCAGTAAAATCGTTTTTAACGTAAATCTTGCCAAAATCTTTGGCATCATCATGAAAATACCAATTTCACAAACTACGCCTATCGCCCAAAGCAACCCAATGGTGGTTTTACTGTATCCATGCTCGCTCAAATAAATAGAGTAAAAGTTATAAAGTACGCCATGTGCAGTCACCATCAGGGAACAACCCACTAACAACGCAATCACATTAGGCTGCCGCACTATTTGCCAAATTGAAAAATCATCATGCGGATGTGCCGCAAGCTTTGGTTCTGGCAATGAGTAAGTAAGTAAAAACAAAATAACCTGCACTGCGAGCAAAAACCACAGCAGGCTTGATATGCCAGCAGAATCTATCAAAAAACCTAATACCACTGCTGCCACAATAAATCCTGACGAACCCCACATACGAATACGGCTGTAATGGCCATTGGTAGTAGCAAGATGTGCCAATGTAAGCGACTCTGCCAATGGCAAAGTGGAGCTGGTGAATAAACTCAATGCTGCCATGACAAAGAACATCCAGAAAAAACCATGCGCCCAAAATACGGCCACAAAACCGCACAATCCTAAAAATGCAGTAAGCTTGATCCATGGTGTTCGTTTGCCTGTGTGGTCAGCAAGCCAGCCCCAAAAGTTAGGTGCAAAAATGCGGCTAATTTGGAATAAAGACATCAATATCCCAATATCAGCCGCTGAAAACGCTTCAGACTTTAAATACAAACCCCAATATGGAACAAAAGCCCCCACAAAGAAGTAATAGATAAAATAGAATCGTGATAATCGATAATGTAACGCTGTATGCATATGGGTATCATACCGATAAAAAAAGTCGGCTAAGGCCGACTTTAAAATTAATAATTATTTACGAGTAATGACGAAAAGTTTAGATGATTTTAGGAGTGTCACACAAGACATCCGCATTTTGCCCACGATTACGCAACGCATGATCCATCAACACCATCGCTAGCATCGCCTCTACAATAGGGGTTGCTCGCACGCCCACACATGGGTCATGACGTCCTGTTGTTTGCATGGTCACAGCATTTCCATTTTTATCAATCGAACGGCGCTCTTGTGGAATGCTAGAAGTTGGTTTTAATGCCACATTCACTCTAATTTCTTGGCCAGTAGAAATGCCGCCTAAAATACCGCCTGCATGATTTGTAACAAACCCTTGGGGCGTCATTTCATCAGAATGCACACTACCACGTTGCGCGATGCTAGAAAAACCAGCACCAATCTCAACGCCTTTTACCGCATTAATGCTCATCATGGCATATGCAATTTCAGCATCTAATCGATCAAAAATCGGCTCGCCTAAGCCTACAGGTACATTTTCTGCAACAACTGTAATGCGTGCGCCGACTGAATCGCGCTCGGCACGAATTTTGTCTAAATAAGCCTCGAGCTCGGGCAAAACGGTTGTATTAGGTGAGAAAAATGGGTTGCTGTTCACCACATCCCAACTTTCAAATGGAATATCAATTTCACCTAATTGGCTCATGTAACCGCGAATTGCAACACCAAAGCGCTCTTTTAACCATTTTTTTGCAATTGCACCAGCAGCCACACGCACTGCGGTTTCACGCGCGCTCGAGCGACCGCCGCCGCGATAGTCGCGCACGCCATATTTTTGCGTATAAGTGTAGTCTGCATGCCCAGGACGAAATGTATCCATGATTTTGCTGTAGTCTTGGCTACGCTGATCTGTATTACGAATCAGCAAACCAATCGGCGCGCCTGTGGTTTTTCCCTCAAAAATTCCAGATAGTATTTCAACAGAGTCAGCTTCTTGGCGTTGTGTTACATGGCGAGATGTTCCTGGCTTGCGACGATCCAAATCGATTTGCAAATCTTCAGCACATAAAGCCAAGCCTGGTGGGCAGCCGTCCACAACACCACCAATTGCAGCACCATGCGACTCACCGAATGATGTAAAGGTAAAAAGTTTGCCGAGTGTATTGCCAGACATGATACGACCTCAATTAAAGTTGGGTAATTTTAACATACCCAAGCAACATGTTAAGGACGCCTCTAAAAATTCAAATGCCGAAGCCAGGCAAGGCACGAGCAAAAAATTGTGACGCCGCATATGCCTGATATGTAAGGAGTAATTTTTTGTGAGCAACGCCGCATGGCAACGGAAGTTGGATTTTTAGAGGTGTCCTTAATTAACCAACCCTTTAATCCACTGCGTATACACTTGATTAGCCACTTTATTCAGAAAAAAGCAATGCAATGGTAAGGTTTGCTGAATGACCTCTGGTTGCTGAACCGCGGGACTATCCAACGCAGACGCGATTTCATCTGCGCCAACAATGCACCACTCGCTTACCATGTCTGCGGTCATTTCTATATGACATTGCAAAGCTAAATGCTTACCAATCGCATAGGCCTGATTCTCACAAAATGGGCTCGCTAATAGATGTTTTGCACCTGTTGGCAAACTAAATGTCTCACCGTGCCAATGAAAAGCATTAAAACTCTCTAACTCGCCAAACCAATGTTGGGCAGTATTATTTTGACTTACTTTAACCTCGCCCCAACCAATCTCTTTGATTGCATTTTTAGTCACCTCAGCACCCAAAGCTTTACTCATTAACTGAGCACCTAAACAATGCCCCAACACAGGAACATCAGCATCCACAGCTTGCCTAATCAAATCAAGCACAGGTGCAATCCAAGGTAAATCATCATTTACACTCATAGGGCCACCCATCAACACCATGCCACTATATGCATCAATTAAAGTCGGGATCGCATCCCTCTCATCAACCTTAATTAAACACCAAGGAATCTCCTGCTCATCTAAGAATTCAGAAAAATAGCCTGGGCCTTCACAGCTAAAATGACGGAATATAACGACTGGCTTCATGTTTCTAATACCTTATATTGTCCAACATCAATACCATCTATGGTATGGCGCCCAATTGCGTATCTTATTAAACGCAATGTTGGAAAGCCAACTTTTGCAGTCATGCGTCTTACTTGACGATTTTTACCTTCTGCAATTTTTATTTGCAGCCATGTCGTCGGTATCGCCTTACGTTCTCGAATCGGTGGATTACGCAACCACAAGCTCACAGGTTCATCAATTATCTCTGCTTCGGCTGGCAATGTCACAAAATCACCCAAGTCAATCCCTCGTCTAAGGGGTTGCAAATCCTCGTCAGACGGTGCACCCTCTACTTGTACCCAGTATGTTTTAAATTCTTTATGCTTTGGGTGACTTAAACGATGTTGCAATGCCCCATCATCGGTTAAAATAAGCAAACCTTCACTATCAGTATCTAAACGTCCTGCTGCATATACATCAGGAATCGGTATAAAGTCTTTTAACGTGGCGTGCCTCTTATCAGGATCAGGCGAATCATGCGGGCTAAATTGGCACACGACGTTAAATGGTTTATTAAATAAAATTATCATCTTAGGAAATTGTGAATGACTTCGAAAATTATCAAGCCTAGCGCTGGCGAAAAAATTTCTGTTAATGCAGACAATACGCTAAACGTACCCAACAACCCGATTATCCCATTTATTGAGGGTGATGGCATAGGTGTCGATATTACTCCGCCTATGATTAAAGTTGTAGATGCCGCAGTGAATAAAGCTTATGCAGGTACTCGAAAAATTTCATGGATGGAAGTGTTCGCTGGCGAAAAAGCTGTCAACGTATACGGTAAAGACAAAGAAGGTAAAGATACATGGTTGCCAAGTGAAACCATGCAAACTGTGCGTGACTATGTTGTGTCTATCAAGGGCCCATTAACTACGCCAGTTGGTGGGGGCATTCGCTCACTCAATGTATCACTACGCCAAGAGCTTGACCTTTATGTATGCTTGCGTCCAGTGCAATACTTCACTGGCGTACCTAGCCCTGTAAAACATCCTGAAAAAACGGACATGGTGATTTTCCGCGAAAACACAGAAGATATCTATGCGGGCATTGAATGGGCGGCTGGCACAGATGAAGTAGAAAAGGTCATTAATTTCTTGAGTGATATGGGCATGCGTAAAAAAATTCGCTTCCCTGAATCATCTGCCATTGGTATCAAGCCAGTATCAGTCGATGGTAGCCAACGCTTAGTGCGCAAAGCGATTCAGTACGCGATTGATAATAACCGTAAATCAGTGACGATTGCCCATAAAGGCAACATCATGAAGTTTACAGAAGGTGGCTTCAGAGACTGGGGCTATGAAGTTGCGAAGCAAGAGTTTGGCGCGGTTGAGATTGATGGTGGCCCATGGTGCAAATTACCTAATGGCATTATCATCAAAGACTGTATTGCTGATGCTTTCTTACAAGAAATTTTATTGCATCCACAAGATTATGATGTGGTTGCCACGCTTAACCTGAACGGCGACTACATGAGCGATGCCTTGGCAGCACAAGTAGGCGGCATTGGGATTGCGCCAGGCGCCAACCTAAGTGATACCGTTGCAATGTTTGAAGCAACGCATGGTACTGCGCCAAAAATTGCTGGAAAAAACATCGCCAACCCAAGCTCATTGATACTCTCTGCCGAGATGATGCTTCGTCATTTAGGATGGATAGAAGCTGCAGACTTAGTACTTAAGGGTGTTGCAAATGCAATTATCAGCAAACGTGTGACTAGCGACTTCTCAAGCCAAATGGAAGGCGCTACACAAGTAGGCACTGCCGAATTTGGTGACGAAATTATTGCAAATATGCAATAACAGGTTTTACATGGTGCTTAATAAAAGGCCTAAAGCGGCCTTTTATTTGATTAATCCCTATATCGCATCAATAAACTATCGTTATTTTATATCACACCATCAGCTACCATTATTTTGGTGCGAATTGGCTCACGATGAATTTACACATACCATTAGCCAACTCTTCTTCACCGTAGAATACCGTCCCTAGATTATCTTTTCGCAATAACTCAGACTCATCTTCATTATGCGTCCTTAATACAATGCTAATTTCAGGGCGCAGTGCTTTCGCTGTATCCACCATTTTACGCACATCAATGGTATCGGGCGTTGCAACTACCAGCATGGATGCATTAGCAATGTGGGCCTGAATTAACACACTCGGCTCTGATGCGTTGCCAGAAACCGCAGGTATCCCTTTTTTTCTTAACCCTTCAACAACCTCTCGGTTTTGCTCTGCAACCACAAAAGGAATGTCATGCGCTGTCAACTCATGAGCGATTCTGCGCCCGACCCTGCCATAGCCAACTAATACAACCTGCCCTTCTAAATACTTACGCTCAGTACTCATTGGCAACTCCGCAAAAGGATCTGCTCTTTTTTCTAAATCACTAGCAAAGCTTGATAATCCAACCAACCACTTTTTAAATGGATTAATCGCTGAAAATAACAGCGGATTAATTGCAATTGAAATTAATGCACCTGCCAGAATTAAACTCATGCCTTCTGCAGGAAGAATGCCAAGAGTAGCGCCTAAACCTGCCAATATAAAAGAGAACTCGCCAATTTGAGCAAGGCTCGCCGCAACCACCAACGCAGTGTTAAGCGGATAGCGGAACGCTAATGTGATCACCATTGCGGCAACAGACTTGCCGAGCACAATCACGGCAACTACTGCCAGCACGCTCATTGGTTTATCAATCAAAATAGATGGCTGGAACAACATGCCAACCGACACAAAGAAAAGCACTGCAAACGCATCTCTTAATGGAAGTGATTCTTGAGCTGCACGGTGGCTAAATTCCGACTCACGCATCACCATACCAGCAAAGAATGCACCAAGCGCAAACGAGACGCTGAAAAGCACTGCAGCGCCATAAGCAATGCCTATCGCAGCAGATATCACCGCAAGTGTAAAAAGCTCACGTGAGCCTGTTTTTGCAATGTGCCATAACAACCACGGCAAGAATCGTTTACCTACCACCAGCATAATCACGATAAATGCTGCAACTTGTAGCAACGTTAACCCTAGGGTTTGCCAAATCGGCGCTGATTCATTGCCTAACGCATTACCACCCAGCAAACTTGCTAACGGAGGCAAAAGCACAAGTACCAACACCGTAATTAAATCTTCTACAACTAACCAACCGATTGTGATCTTGGCATTGATACTTTTCATCAAGTTTCTTGATTCTAGCGCCCTTAGTAACACAACAGTACTTGCGCAAGACAATGCCAAACCAAATACAAGCCCTTCACCAAAGGTCCATCCCCACGTACTAGCGACATACATGCCAAGTAGCGTAGCAATGGTCATTTGTACGATTGCTCCAGGGATCGCAATGCGTTTAACAGACATTAAATCTTCAATTGAAAAGTGCAGACCGACGCCAAACATAAGCAACATCACGCCTATTTCTGACAATTGAGACGCAATATGTGCATCTGCAACAAACCCTGGGGTGGCTGGACCGATCAAAATACCAGCAATAAGATACCCTACCAATGCTGATAGTTTAAAACGCTCTGCAATAAAACCAAAAATTAAGGCAAGGCCAAATCCAGCAGCGATAGTAGTAATGAGCGTTACGTTGTGTTCCATAGATTTTTACATCTCTACTGTACTAACAATTAAGTTAGATGTTTGATTAAATGATTTTTTGATTATATTAAGGGCAAGATAAGCATGAGGTATGCTCAGATTGATTCTACCAACAAAAACAACTCAAATCACATGAAAATAAGTTTCTCATCTAAAATAGCTGCATGTCACACGTACTAATTATTGAAGACGAACCTGCCATTGCGGAAACGCTAATTTACGCATTTCAAGAAATGGGCATGCAAGCCACACATAAATCATTGGGCGGTGATGCGCTCAATGAGCTTAATCAACACGCTTATGACTTTGTGTTGTTAGACGTTGGCTTACCTGATATGCCTGGCTTTGATGTTTGCAAAAAAATCCGTGAAACTTCAAAAATTCCACTGCTTTTTCTCACTGCACGTAACCACGAAATTGACCGAATAGTTGGCTTAGAAATTATTGCGGATGATCATGTGGCCAAGCCGTTTAGCCCACGTGAGGTCGTCACCCGTGTAAAAGCAATTTTACGACGGACTGAACACCGTATTGATGTGGCTAAACCAGCAAAGAGTACCTCGAACTTTGTGTTGGATGCATTAGCGAACCGCATTCAATATCACGACAGATTTTTAGATCTGACTCGTTATGAATTTTTATTACTCAAAACCCTGCCATCAATCGCACATTGCGAATGTCCTTGATTTAAAAACTATAAACTTGATTCTCAATTCATCTCTAGCATCAATCATAGCCAATCGTGCAACAGTGTCAACCAAGCCTATTTCACATCGTTAAATACAACACAAACTAACATACAATTGAAGATTCGGGTTCTCATAAGCTCTGTTTCTACTTTATAATGGCTCGTTGTTTTTGAACAGTCCCTCTCATTACTGAGATTTTTGGAGAAAAATGAATGAAAAAAATTCTAGCGTTAATCGCACTTAGCTTAACTACAAGCTTGGTTTCTGTATCCGCATCAGCACATGGTCCATCACCACTAAAAGTGGATAAATCGATCACCATCAAAGCTGAGCCAGCTAAAGTATGGGCATTGGTGAAAGATTTTGGCAACCTGCAAAAATGGCACCCTGCTGTAGTAAGCACAAAATCAGAGAAAAAAGGCGAAGATACATTTAGAACGCTAACACTTAAAGATGGCGGTACAATTCTTGAGAAATTGCGTAGTGCAGATGATGCGGACATGAAAATCCGCTACGAAATTGTTTCAAGCGGTTTGCCATTAACAGACTACAACGCTTACATGGTGGTTAAAAAAGGTGCAAACGATAGTGAAACAACAGTGCAATGGGTTGGTCGCTTTTACCGCCTATACAAATTGAACCCACCTATTCCGGCTGGTCAAGATGATGAAACTGCATTAAATACAATCAACAGTATTTTTGATACAGGTTTAGCAGGTTTAAAAAAGGCTGCTGAATCGTCAAAGTAGATAACCGCGAAGGCTCTCAAAATAAAGCCTCTACAAATTGGTCACTGATGCAATGGTTACGTGACCTTTTTTGACAGTTTGAGCGGTAGAAAATACAAAAAATTGTCACTTTAATAAAAAAGCGGAACCTAATGTTCCGCTTTTTTATTGCCAATTGATTAGCATTGATACTGCTATCCAATTAAATATATTGAGCTTGTTAAAACCAGCATATTGATTGTTATCAACTTAAAATAAATCCAAGCAAGTACAAAATCAATTTAAATACATATAGTTACAATAAATAACATTTTGTAAAATAGCTTTAAACTCTTTTACATTTCAGCTAAAACCACTCCAATACTGCAATGACATGCATCAATAATTAAAAACTGGCACAGCAGTTGCTTATTAATAATCGAGCATTACCATTTAAGGCATAGTGTGGAAACACTTATTTTTACCAAAGGAAACTAAAATGAAACAAGTACAAAAAGGTTTTACGTTAATTGAATTGATGATTGTAGTTGCAATTATCGGCATCTTGGCAGCAGTTGCTTTACCACAGTATAGAGCATACACAGAAAGATCTGCTGACGCAGCCTGTTTAGCTGAAGCAACAGGTGTAGCACGTGGTGTTGCAGCTGCAGTTGCTAACAATGATCCAGTTTTAGTCCCTGTTGTAGTCCCATCATCTTGCGGTGACGCAGGTGGCGTTGCAGCTAACACACTACCGGCACCAGGATCTCAATTAACTTTTGCTGCTAGTCCTCGTGGTACCAGAGCCGTTACGTGCGAAGTGGATACAGGCGTTTGTACATTACCAGTACCAGCACCATAAATCAAAGCAATTGGAGCCTCGATAAAGTGAAGTAAAATCGAGGGGCAATGTAAAAACCCTGACTCTCGTTTCTCATGGCTAAAAATAAAAAGCCCATCAATTGATGGGCTTTTTTATATCTATGTATAATATCTCATCGGCTTAATTTCATAGCATTGCCATTACAAATGCTTCTGCCCAGTACCTCCATCCAGCACCACCGCATCAAACCCATTTTGCACCAAAATAAACGCGGCGGCAGAACTGCGCCGAGCAAGCGTAGCCTCGATGCAATGAAATGGAATCGAGGGGCAATGTAACAAACCCCTGATTCCAACCCTATCATCTCGACTACAAAACAAAATGCCCATTCATTGATGGGCATTTTTACGTCTACTACATGGGCTGGATTTCCTCAACTCTCGCTTTGCTTCATCACGCTACAAAACTAAAACCCACCTTACGATGAGCAAGCGTAGCCTCGATGCAATGAAATGGAATCGAGGAGCAATGTAACAAACCCTTGATTCCAACCGTTTCATCTCGACTACAAATAAAATGCCCATCCATTGATGGGCATTTTTACATCAATGCATAATCTTTCATCGGCTTAACTTCATAGCATTGCCATTACAAATGCTTCTGCCCAGTACCTCCATCCAGCACCACCGCATCAAACCCATTTTGCACCAAAATAAACGCGCTGCAGAACTGCGCCGAGCAGTTTGACAATAGACAATATAAGTAACGCTTTTATCTAAACTTGACAGTAGCTGTCGAATCTCATTGAGGGGTAAATTAATTTAATAAGGTAAACCCCCGGCTTTGCCGGGGGACTCACCAAGCAAGCGTAGCCTCGATGCAATGAAATGGAATCGAGGGGCAATGTAACAAACCCCTGATTCCAACCCTTTCATCTCGGTTACAAAACAAAATGCCCATTCATTGATGGGCATTTTTACGTCTACTACATGGGCTGGACTTCCTCAACTCTCGCTTTGCTTCATCACGGCTACAAAAACTAAAACCCTCCTTACGATGAGGTTTTTTTTACGTCTATTGCATGACCTTTCCTCGATTCCACTTCGTTACATCGAGGCTACTGTTATTGATGGCTCACCAAAACTATCTACATGGTTATCTCCACCTCCAGCAAGCAAGCGTAGCCTCGATGCAATGAAATGGAATCGAGGGGCAATGTAACAAACCCCTGATTCTAACCCTTTCATCTCGACTACAAAATAAAATGCCCGTCAATTGATGGGCATTTTTTACGTCCATTACATGGGTTGGCTTCCTCAACTCTCGCTTTGCTTCATCACGGCTACAAAAACCAAAACCCTCCTTACGATGAGGTTTTTTTTACGTCTATTGCATGGCCTTTCCTCGATTCCACTTCGTTACATCGAGGCTACTGTTATTGATGGCTCACCAAAACTATCTACATGGTTATCTCCACCTCCAGCCCAATCACTTGGATAAACACCACGCTTAACATCTCGATGAAAACTGGAATACGGCCAATCTGTTACGGCTTTTACCAAGCCATGTTTTACAGGATTAATATAACAGTAATCAACACAACGACATAAATCGTCCTCATTTTTTATGGTATGTTCCCAAAATCTACGTTGCCATAACAGTGCGGATCCATCAGGACGCATCCTGATGGACACACCTTGACGCTTAAGGCTACGAACAAAATGTGATTTAATCGCCCGCCATCGGTTAGCGTAATCACAATCACCTGTTGGCATTGTCCATACTGCATGCAGGTGATCTGGCAACACCACCCAAGCAACAATTTCAAAGGGGTGCTTTTGCTTTACTTTCTCAACTGATGTTCGCAATGCATCAATGTGGCGCGTTAAAATATCAGAGTCGCGATCGATCAACGTCACCGTGAAGAAATACGTTCCACCTGCTACTAAATTGCGTCTATATTGCACCATGCATTAAAGTCTAACCGCAGCCTCGATGTAGTGCAACGAAATCGAGGGGCAATGTAACAAGTATCTTGATTATCGCTTCGCTTCATCACGGCTACAATAACTAAAGCTCATCTTTGATGGTTTTCTTACGCTTGTCGTATGGCTTTCCTCGATTCCACTTCGTTACATCGAGACTACAAATGCTTTTGCCCAGTACCACCATCCAACACTGCCGCATTAAACCCATTCTGTACCAAAATAAACGCTGCGGCTGAACTACGTCTCCCAGTTTGGCAATACACTAAATAAGTTTTACTACGATCCAAGCTTGATGTCAGTTGCCTGATCTCATTTAAAGGTAAGTTAATTGCACCATCAATATGCTCGTATTGATACTCAGAGGGCAATCTCGCATCCACCCAAATTGCACCACTGGCTACTTGAGCTTCTGCATCCGCCATACTCACCTGCATGAGCATAGGCGATTTAAGTAGCTCTACGAAGTCATGTTTATTAAGCCGCAATAATTGTCCATCTGTTTTCATGGTGACAGTTGCATTACGTTTGTTATCAGAGACTAGCGCTTCTTCACCAAAAGCACCCCCCATTTTTAACTCTGCAACTAAAATTGATGGCGCATTCACGCCATCAGCTCGACTAACCAGTAAGGTGCCATGCTCAATGAGGTAATAGTAATCGCCTTCTGCACCTTGCTGAATAATCACTTGCCCTGCAACCGTGTTTATTCGCTCCATACGTTTAAACATGGCTTCAATATTAGCAACAGGCACTTTACTAAATACGCCAGATTGTAATTTAGCCACACTAAAAACACCTGTGTCACGCATCCACTCAACAGGAGTTCTATTAGGCTTGCCATCGCTTGCCTTGTGATGCAGATTTTTGAGAACGTCCTCACCAGCAGATAACTGATCCCATGTCATCATGATATCTAACAGGTCGTTATCTATACGCAGTATTTCAATATCGGTAAGGGCTACACTCTCCACTAAGTTTTGATCACAATGAATAGGATGTTTTGCCGCAGGCGTATCGCAACGTAAGAGCAGTTTTCCATTTTTAACGAACCTTAACTCAAGATCACCCTTAATTAAATAGACCGCCTGTTTTACATGCGTTACATTCATGCGCAGGGGGTTAACACCTTTGCTTACCTTTTCTACAAAACACAAATCAGCAAGCTCCTGCTTTCGACCTACTGATAGTTTAGCAATAGGTTCTATCGTATTTAATAAGGCAAGTGCAGGGGCTGTCATGTTTTGCATCAATATATAAATAGTTAAGGTGATATGTCTTTTTAGCCATTATTTTTATTCACTACGGTCATCAATAACGCTTGGCCTATAGTGGCTGTTGTTTACTTAATCAAGTTAAAAACCTTTGCACGAAACAGAATATGGCTAAAATTCCAACAAACATAACCAACAAAGATAATATCGTGTTAAAGCCTCATGTTATAGCTCAAAAGTCTGTTGCCGACTCAGCGCTGTAATAGGCAAGCCCATATCCCACTCAGCTATTTCGTTCATAATATTATGCGCGTCCTCACCTGGTTTTAAGTGGGTAATGTACACTTCAAGCTCACTTGCTAGATGCGCTACGTTCAACTTAGCCAGCTCTTGTGAAAGCAATGATGGACATAGATGCTTAGATATCGTTGCCAGCTCAAACTCTTCGTTGCTAAAAGCCGTTTCTATAATCAAATACTTAAGGCGGCTTATCTTGTTCACTTCATGCCATAACGCATCACAAGTCGTGGTGTCGCCAGTATAAACCAAACTATGATGCTCTCCTTCTATATGGTACCCAACCGCAGGAACCACATGATGAGCAGGCAATGGTGTGATTTTTCGTTTACCAAGCATTAATTTTTGTCCAAGTTCTATTTCTTGGTAGCGCAAAAATGGTGTGTCACTATTGGGTATGGCATTAAAATCTGGCCATATCTTCCAATTAAAAATATGTTCTTTCAGAATAGATAGCGTTTCTTTTCTCGCGTACACGGTAATCGGTTCGGTACGAATCCCCATGACGGCATCTAACAATAGAGGAATGAATGCAATATGATCTAAGTGCGAATGTGTCACAAATATATGGCCAATGTTAAGCAACTCATCCATCGATAAATCACCAACACCCGAGCCAGCATCAATCAGCACATCCTGATCTAGCAACAGTGATGTCGTGCGGTATTCTCCACCTATCCCACCGCTACAGCCAAGCACTTTGAGTTGTGTCATTTCGACATTCACCTTATTAACTATAATGATCTTTACCACTTATGAAGCCATGTACGGGCTATTTTTAGTACAATGTTATGATTACCCCAACATTTAAAATCGCCACCATCACCATGACTTATCAGCAACCACTTGAGCTAAGCTTCCCTACAAATAATAGCAAAATCGATGCCAGCGTTATCTGGCTACATGGTCTTGGTGCAGATGGATATGATTTTGAACCGATTGTTGAGCGCTTTTTAGAAAATCCATTATTTAGCACGGTACGATTTATATTGCCACATGCACCCGAAATGCCTGTGACCAGGAATAATGGATATATCATGCCAGCTTGGTATGATATCTATGGCAACATCCCTGTTACACAAGAGGATGAGGCTGGGATTAAAGCAAGCCAAGAATACATCAACACATTGATTAATAATGAAATTAACAAAGGAATTTTATCCGAGCGAATCTTACTTGCAGGCTTTTCACAAGGCGGCGCGATTGCGCTACATACCGCCTTGCGTTACCCGCAAAAGTTGGCTGGCGTACTGGCACTTTCCACCTACTTGCCACTGCATACGCTATTAAGTAAAGAAGCAAGCACAGTCAACAGCAATACG
This sequence comes from Methylotenera sp., assembly GCA_030682715.1. Classification (GTDB taxonomy): domain Bacteria; phylum Pseudomonadota; class Gammaproteobacteria; order Burkholderiales; family Methylophilaceae; genus Methylotenera. Next base: position 85,998 of record JAUXNQ010000062.1, read on the forward strand.
CCAATTTTGATGGCTCACGGTGTTTATGATGATGTTATTTCACTAGAAATAGCAGCAAAATCGCGCGATTTACTACAAAACTGTCAATATTCCGTCAATTGGCGTGAATACAACATGGCACATTCACTTTGTGATCAAGAAATAATCGATATTCAAAGCTTTTTAAAACAAGTTTTGTCCTTAGATTTGTCTTAAGGTTTGGTAGAATAGCGGATTGATTAATCATAGCTACTGAGACGCGATGTCTGCATCCAAAACAAAAAATACTGCCACTAGCGACAAAGATGCACTCGAGCCAACGCTTAGCTTTGAGCAAGCGTTTAGCGAGCTAGAAAGCATCGTAGCGCAAATGGAGTCAGGACAAATGCCGCTAGAAGCTTCACTAGCAGCTTACAAACGTGGCAACTTACTGCTCACGTTTTGCCAACAATCGTTAGCTGATGTTGAACAACAAGTAAAAATACTAAATGAACGTCAACAACTTGTGCCGTTCAATGACAACAATGACTAATACCAATATGACAGATAAGTCAGAAGTTGATTTTTTAATATGGGCAAAAGAGAAGCAAGACCATATTGAAATGGTACTCGACGAAGCACTGCCTAGTGAAACAACCGCTCCTGAGACATTGCATGAGGCTATGCGTTACAGCCTATTAGGTGGTGGTAAGCGTGTAAGAGCCTTACTTTGTTATGCAGCCGCAGAATTATGTGCGACAAATACTGAGGTCACAGATGCGGCGGCCTGTACCGTAGAAATGATCCATGCATACTCATTAGTCCATGATGACATGCCATGCATGGATAATGACGACTTACGCCGCGGCAAACCTAGCTGTCACAAACAATATGATGATGCCACCGCACTATTAGTTGGCGATGCCCTGCAAAGCTTAGCCTTTGACATACTCTCCACGCCTACACTTTGTGAAAATGCTAACCAGCAAATATCCATGCTCAATATTTTGGCAAAGGCATCTGGCTCATTAGGCATGGCTGGAGGGCAAGCCATTGATTTAGCTTCAATTGGCAAACCACTCACGCAAACTGAATTAGAAACCATGCACAAGCTAAAAACTGGCGCACTGATTCAGGCAGCGGCATTGTTGGGTGCAGCAGGCGGCACGCATGAGCAAATGTCTGCCATGATTTCATATGCAGAACATATAGGGCTGGCATTTCAAGTGGTTGACGACATTCTTGACGTTGAAGCAGACACTAGCACGTTAGGAAAGACTGCTGGCAAGGATGCCGATAGTAGCAAGCCTACGTATGTCACCATTTTAGGGTTAGATCTCGCAAAAAAATTGGCTGACCAACTATATGAAGCTGCCATTTTGGCATTAGCGCCATTTGGTGAAGATGCAAAACGCCTGCGCGAGTTAGCTGGATTTATTCTACACCGTAGCTTTTAACCCTACCCACATTAAATTAATGACACTCTGCTCGTGACCCCTCTATTAAACACTATTAACTACCCCGAACAATTACGGTTACTTGAACGTAGGGAATTAACGCAACTTGCACAAGAGTTACGCTTATTTTTGGTAGACAGTGTCGCTAAAACTGGTGGGCATTTAGCGTCTAACCTTGGCGTAGTAGAACTCACCATTGCATTGCATTATGTATTTAACACACCAGATGATAAACTAGTATGGGATGTTGGGCATCAAACTTACCCGCATAAAATATTGACTGGCCGCCGTGAAGCCATGCAAAACTTGCGTAAGCCACAAGGGATCGCTGGCTTTCCTAGACGCAATGAAAGCGCATACGACACTTTTGGCACTGGACACTCCAGCACATCAATCTCTGCAGCACTAGGGATGGCTGTCGCCGCGCAAAAAGCGGGGAGCGAGAGACGAGCTGTGGCGATTATTGGTGACGGCGCCATGACTGCTGGCATGGCATTTGAAGCCCTGAACAATGCAGGCAACATGGATGCAAACCTGTTAGTTGTGCTCAACGACAATGACATGAGCATTTCTAACAATGTCGGCGCACTCAATAACTATTTAGCAAAGCTACTCTCTAGCCGCTTCTACGGTACCGTTAGAAAATCTGGGAAGAAAGTGCTATCAGCGTTACCGCCCATGATGGAATTTGCCAAGCGTGCAGAAGAACATGTTAAAGGCATGGTCACCCCTGGTACGTTGTTTGAAGAATTTGGCTTCAACTATATCGGGCCTATCGATGGCCACGACCTAGATGCCCTTATCGATACCCTGCACAATATTAAACAACTCAGTGGCCCTCAGTTTTTACACATCGTAACGCAAAAAGGTAAAGGCTTTGAACCTGCCGAAGAAAACCCTAATAAGTTTCATGGTGTAGGTAAATTTGACCCATTCAACGGCAACGCCATCAGTGCAAAATCAGCTAAGTCATATACCGAAATTTTTGGTGATTGGCTTGTTGACATGGCAGGTGCTGACGACAGGCTCATCGGCATTACTCCCGCAATGTGCGATGGTTCAGGCTTAAATGCGTTTGCCAGCAAATACCCAGAACGCTATTACGATGTAGGTATCGCAGAACAGCACGCGCTTACATTTGCCGCAGGGATGGCTTGCGATGGGTTAAAACCAGTAGTTGCTATCTACAGTACATTTTTACAACGTGCTTATGACCAACTGATTCATGACATTGCCTTACAAAACTTACCTGTTTTACTTGCGGTTGACCGCGCAGGCCTAGTGGGAGCGGACGGCCCCACACATGCTGGTAGTTTTGATTTAACCTACATGCGCTGTATTCCTAACATGGTGATCATGACCCCTAGTGATGAAAATGAATGCCGCCAAATGCTCACAACTGGATTCTTGTACGATGGTGTAGCTGCGGTGCGCTACCCTAGAGGCAGTGGTACTGACGCTAAAGTAAGCAGCAAACTCGAACCGATAGAAATCGGTAAGGGCATGATAGCGCGTGAAGGTGAAAAAGTTGCGATTTTGGCATTTGGCTCTATGCTTGCACCAGCACTGGAAGCCGCTGAAACATTCAATGCGACAGTGGCTAATATGCGCTTTGTTAAGCCGATTGACCATGCCCTTATTGCACAAATTGCACAAGAGCATACGGTCATTATCACCATAGAAGAAAATTGCATTATGGGGGGCGCAGGCTCTGCCGTGATGGAGGCGCTGCAATCTATACAAGCCAATATCCCACATACGATTAAAACACTAAGCCTAGGCTTACCAGACCAATTTATAGAACACGGCGTTCATGAAACTATGCTCGCAAATTGCGGTCTAGACGCTGATGGGATAGTTTCTGCAATTGCGAAGCTAATAACCTAGTGATATACTCAACTAATATTTGTAAAATTTAAGAAAATATACATGGATCAGACTACGCATAAAACCCCGATTGAAGACGTACAAAACACGGTAGATACACGCCATTTGGCTATTGATAAAGTTGGTATTAAGGCGATTCGCCATCCAGTTGTTGTAAAAGACAAAACAGGCGGTGAGCAACATACGGTTGCCATGTTTAACATGTACGTCCATCTACCGCAACAATTCAAGGGCACTCACATGTCTCGCTTTGTTGAAATTCTCAACATGAATGAGCATGCAATCTCTGTTGAGTCATTTGAAACGATTCTTCGTGAAATGGTAAAGCGGCTTGAAGCGGAATCTGGCCACATTGAAATGACGTTCCCCTACTTTGTTAACAAAGCCGCGCCTATTTCTGGCGTAAAGAGCCTGTTAGACTACGAAGTCACTTTTATTGGCGAAATCCATCACGATAAATTTGAAATCACGGTGAAAGTACTGGTGCCAGTCACTAGCCTATGCCCATGCAGTAAAAAAATCTCTAACTATGGTGCCCATAATCAGCGCTCACATGTCACAGTAACAGCCCTGATTAATGACTTTATCTGGATAGAAGACATTATTGACTTAGTAGAGAAACAAGCATCATGTGAGCTTTACGGCTTATTGAAACGTCCAGACGAGAAATTTGTCACTGAACGCGCTTATGACAATCCAAAATTTGTTGAAGACATGGTGCGCGATGTTGCCGCGCAACTAAACGCAGAGAAACGTATTATTGCCTATACCGTTGAATCTGAAAATTTTGAATCCATTCACAACCATTCAGCCTATGCGTTAATAGAAAAAGATAAGCGCTAGCATTAAGAAATAAAAAAGCCACTTAAATTAAGTGGCTTTTCTATACATGTCAGCTTGATTCTATAACAAAAATATTATAGCTGCTCCATCAAATAACCCGATGCTGGGCCCCCGTCGCACAAAACCGTAATACCGACGAGACTTTGTCGAAGCTCTTTTCTTTCACCACCTTGCCGCGCCGCGTCGATGCTTTCACTTAATAAGCGCTCAACCCCGGCTTCACCGATACGCTTACGCCAGCGGGTGAGTGAGGACGGATCAATCGGCGGCTCATGTTGGAAGTGCGTTTCACCACATGAAGTGTTGCCAATAGGGGTTCTCTACCCAGCTCCAGATCAGC
>JAUXNQ010000004.1 GCA_030682715.1 Methylotenera sp.
GGAAACGATAGGCAACGCCAACGAAGAAGTAATCAGAGAATATGTTCAAAACCAGCTTGCAGAAATGAGCAAAGGTGAAGAAAGTAGCCAACAGTCGGGTTTGTTCTAAAACTCGGTCGCTTGCGGCCGAGTAGTTTATATAAATGATAAGCGTGAGCGCTAATATTGAAACACTCATCATAATGAAGTCTAGTAATAGCACATGAAAACCATGCTCTGTAGGTGTGAGTCGTTTAAAGGATACAAACCCCCAAAGGCAACATGGAGCAAGTGCTAAATATCCAATGTCAGAAAGTGCTGGAAATGTATTTGCACCAGTATAAACTTGAAAATTCCATAAAAGCTGGCCTACTAAATAGAATGATAAACCAATAAAAAAACTACGCCTTGCCGCTAACTGCTGTGCGTTTTGGTTTTCTGTGAGTCCAATCCAAGCCATTGAAAAGGCTGCGGCATGTCCTAACGTCCAATGCAAGTTGTCAATAATGACAAGCCAACGCTTATCTTCAATAAAATATTGTGCGATGAATATCGTTAGCATAATCACCGTTGTTATCCAGAAGATTCTCGGTCCTGTTGATGGATGTATATTCATTGTGTTAATAGGAAGCTAATCAGATTGGTTTATATTTTTACAATATCAGTGCAGCAGCAACAAGCCTGCCTTCACTCATTAATATGTTATAAGTGCGGCAAGCTGCGGCGGTTGTCATGCATTCTAGCGCAATGCCATTTTCAGTCAGTATTTGGTAGTTTTTAGGGTGTAAAAATAAATGCGTTCCACCCGTTCCTAGCAGCACAACTTCTGGCTTTAATTTGATTATTTCTTGGAAATGGTCGTTATTCAACGCGCTCACATTTTCTGCATTCCAATCCAGAATAATGGTCTCTGGCATGACAATGAGGTTTTGTGCATATCGCTGTTTGTTGATTTCGATATAGCTTTCGCTGTAAGCGGTAATCAAGTTGTTATTTTCAGCGGTGGTTAAATGTAGTTTCATTACCTAATTTGCCTTTAATCTCTGAGGCTTAATTGAATCAAAGCCTCATTCTAATGTAAACTAATGCCTTTCACTAATAAGCTTTTTTAAGCGCCAATTTACGCATTATGCAGCCTTTACATAAATCTAATAAACTTAACAATGTCTGTTATGACATTCGTGGCCCTGTGTTGCAGCGCGCACGCGAGATGGAAGAAGACGGTCATCACATCATCAAGCTTAATATTGGCAATCCTGCCTCATTCGGTTTTGAAGTGCCTGAAGAGATTCAACAGGATGTGATTCGTAATATGGCTAAAGCGGGTGGTTATACCGATAGTAAAGGTCTATTCGAGCCGCGTAAATCCATTATGCATTACACGCAAAGTAAACATATCAAAGGCGTGACCGTTGACGATATCTTTATTGGCAATGGCGTATCTGAGTTGATTGTGATGTCGATGCAAGGCTTATTGAATAATGGTGACCAAATATTGGTGCCAATGCCAGATTATCCTTTGTGGACCGCCGCGGTGACATTAGCAGGCGGTACTGCGCGCCACTATCTATGTGATGAAGAATCTGGCTGGATGCCAAATCTTAAAGATATTGAGTCAAAAATCACGGCCAACACGCGCGGCATTGTGGTGATTAATCCTAACAATCCTACTGGTGCGCTATACCCACGTGAGATTTTAGAGGGGATTGTAGAAATTGCACGCCATCATGGTTTAGTGATTTTTGCAGATGAAATTTACGATAAAGTTTTATACGATGGTAACGAGCATACGTCGATTGCATCACTTGCAGATGACGTTTTGTTTGTTACATTTAATGGCTTATCAAAAAACTATCGTACTTGTGGTTATCGCGCAGGTTGGATGATTTTAAGTGGTGAGAAAAAGCATGCAAAAGACTACATTGAAGGCCTAAACATGCTGGCCTCAATGCGCTTATGTGCCAATGTACCAGGACAATTGGCTATTCAAACCGCATTAGGTGGATATCAAAGTATTGAAGATTTAGTCGCGCCAGAAGGGCGTTTGTGTAAACAGCGTGATATTGCTTACGAGATGCTCACTGCAATTCCTGGCGTGACTTGCACCAAGCCACAGGCGGCGATGTACCTATTTCCGAGGTTGGACCCAAAAGTTTACCCAATTGAAGATGACCAGAAATTTATACTGGATTTATTGTTAGAAGAAAAAGTGCTATTAGTCCAAGGTACTGGATTTAATTGGAAAACGCCAGATCATTTCCGCGTTGTGTTCTTACCAAATGTGGATGATCTAACTGAGGCGATTAAACGTATTGCTAGGTTCTTAGAAAATTACAGAAAAAAGCATGAATCAAAATTAGATGGAGCAAAAGCTTGAAACAGTTAAATGTTGGAATATTGGGCTTAGGCACAGTAGGCGGTGGTACCTATACAGTTTTAAAACGCAATGCGACTGAAATTACGCGTCGTACAGGTGTAGAAATTAATGTTGTACAAGTGGCAGATAGAAATTTAGCCCATGCAAAAGCATTAGCTACCGATGCTGATGTCACTGATGATGCATTTGCTGTGGTAAACAACCCAGCTGTGGATGTGGTGGTAGAGTTAATTGGTGGTTACACCTTAAGCCGTGAACTTGTGTTAAAAGCGATTGCCAATAAAAAGCATGTAGTCACTGCGAATAAAGCACTGATTGCCTTGCATGGTAATGAGATATTTGCAGCGGCAAAAGCAAATAATGTCATCGTAGCTTTTGAGGCTGCGGTTGCTGGTGGCATCCCTATTATTAAAGCCTTGCGTGAAGGTCTTGGTGCTAACCGCATTGAATGGGTGGCAGGCATTATCAATGGCACCACTAACTTTATTTTGACGGAAATGCGCGAAAAAGGTCTGAACTTTGCCGACGTGTTAGGTGAAGCGCAACGCTTAGGCTATGCCGAAGCAGATCCTACTTTTGACGTAGAAGGTGTTGATGCCGCACACAAATTGACGATTATGTCTGCAATCGCTTTTGGCATGCCCATGAAGTTTGAGCAAGCTTACACTGAAGGCATTACCAAGTTAGAGCAAGTAGACATCAAGTACGCTGAAGAGCTAGGTTATCGTGTTAAGTTGCTTGGTATTACTAAGCGCACTGACAAAGGTGTTGAGTTGCGTGTGCATCCAACGTTAATCCCAGAGAAGCGTTTGGTGGCTAATGTCAATGGCGCTATGAACGCTGTGGTAGTGAAGGGCGACGCAGTTGGCCCAACACTTTATTACGGTGCGGGTGCGGGTGCAGAACCTACAGCCAGTGCAGTAGTAGCTGATTTGATGGATGTTGCACGTTTGATTGATGCAACTAATGCACAACGCGTACCTTACTTAGCTTTCCAGCCAGAGCAGGTGCAAGATTTAGTGATTTTACCAATTGACGATGTACAAAGTGCTTACTACCTACGTTTGCGTGCTAGCGACAAACCTGGCGTACTTGCTGATGTAACGAAGATTTTGGGTGATCGCAGTATTTCGATTGATGCAATGCTACAAAAAGAGCCTGACGAAAACGAAACAGAAGCGGATATCGTTATTTTGACGCATATCACTGTTGAGAAAAATATGAATGCAGCAATTGCCGCTATCGAAGCACTTGATGCGATTACGGCTAAAGTAGTGCGTATTCGTATGGAAGAGCTTGCGAAATAAGAGCGATGTCATTCTAGGTAGAATATGCTGGCTTATACGTCAAAGTAGGATGTTTACACGAGATAAACTTAAGTGAAGCAACCATGCAGCCCTGTGTTTATATTTTGGCGAGTAAGCGAAATGGTACTTTGTACGTTGGCGTCACTTCTGATTTGGTTAAGCGGGTATGGCAACATAAAAATGATTTGGTAGAAGGGTTTACCAAAAAGTATAAAGTTCATGATTTGGTGTGGTACGAGTTAGTTGATGATATGGCATCTGCGATTTTGCGAGAAAAGCAGATTAAAGAGTGGAAACGTCAGTGGAAATTAGAATTGATTGAGAAGTTCAACTCGTACTGGAATGATTTGTACCCAAGTATTATTTAACTAGAGCCTGTCATACCGACGAGACCGTGAAGGTCTTCACCGCCTCGTCGGTATGACATAAGAATGTTTGAGAGATTTTATGAAATATATCAGTACACGCGGGCAATCGCCTGCTTTAAGTTTTAGCCAAATTTTATTGGGCGGTTTAGCGCCAGATGGCGGTTTATATCTGCCAGAGCGCTATCCGCAATTCACGGATGCTGATTTATCTGCCATGCGTGGTATGTCTTATGCTGACTTGGCGTTTGCAATTTTATCGCGCTTTGTCGATGATATTCCAGCTGATGATTTAAAATCAATTATTGATAAAACTTACCGTGCTGATGTGTATGCTTTTACACGAGCAGGGCAAAATGCCGCGGACATTACGCCTACGCTAAAGCTGGATAAAAACCTATATTTACTGAGCCTTTCTAACGGACCTACCTTGGCGTTTAAAGATATGGCAATGCAGTTGTTAGGTAACTTGTTTGAGTATGTGCTCACTAAAGAAGGCAAAACCACCAATATTTTAGGTGCAACTTCTGGTGACACTGGTTCAGCGGCTGAGTATGCAATGCGTGGTAAAAAAGGCATTCGTGTATTTATGCTATCTCCACATAAAAAAATGAGCCGTTTTCAAACTGCACAAATGTTCAGCCTGCAAGATGACAATATCTTCAATATTGCAGTGAACGGTGTGTTTGATGATTGCCAAGATATGGTGAAAGCTGTTTCTAATGACGCAGCATTTAAAGCGCAATATAAAATTGGCGCAGTGAACTCCATCAACTGGGGACGTATCGTTGCGCAAGTGGTTTATTATTTTAAAGGTTACTTTGCGGTCACGCAGAATAACAGCCAAAAAGTAAGCTTCTCTGTGCCATCGGGCAATTTTGGTAATGTATGCGCTGGCCATATCGCGCACATGATGGGTTTGCCAGTTGATAAGCTTGTGGTTGCCACCAATGAGAATGATGTGCTGGATGAATTCTTTAAAACAGGCGTGTATAGCCCACGCGGTTCAGCTAACACCTACCATACCTCTAGCCCTTCAATGGATATCAGCAAAGCCTCTAACTTTGAACGCTTTGTGTTTGATTTGGTAGGCCGTGATGGTGATAAGACTCGTGCGCTTTGGAGCAACGTTGATAGCGGCAATAGCTTTGACTTAAATGCAGATGGCTATTTTGCAAAAATCGCTGATTATGGTTTTGTGTCTGGTAGCAGTAATCATGAGCATCGCATGCAAACGATACGTGAGACCAAAGCTAAATATGATGTAGTGGTTGATACACACACTGCCGATGGCCTTAAAGTTGCGTTAGCGTATTTAGAGCAAGACACACCAATGGTTGTATTAGAAACTGCTTTACCAGCTAAATTTGAAGACGCTATTGTAGAAGCGTTAGGTCAAGCACCAGAGCGTCCTTCTGTATTAAACGGCATTGAGTCATTGCCTCAGAAATTTACTGTGATGAATGCAGGCGCAGATGACATCAAGGCATTTATTGTTAAGAATGTTTAGCTCCGTCATTCTGGCGTGCAAGTGCTTGGTATCCCCGTAGAGTATATGTGCTAAAGCACATTATTCATACGAGACAGGCCAGAATCTAGGCAAGGTAAATATGCTGCCGTGTGTTTATATTCTAGCAAGCAAAAGAAATGGCACGCTGTATATTGGAGTTACGTCAGACTTAATTGGTAGAGTTTTGCAACATAAAAATAATGTCGTGGATGGTTTTACTAAAAAATATGCAGTACATCATCTTGTTTGGTTTGAGCCACATGCAACCATGGAATCTGCCATAGCAAGAGAAAAATCACTCAAATACTGGCACAGACAATGGAAAATCCGCATTATTGAGCAGATGAATCCTGAGTGGCATGATTTGTATCATGAACTTACTTGACTGGATTCTGGCCTGCGCCAGAATGACGGAGAAAAAATGAAACAATACATCGACTTAGTACAGCATGTACTTGAGCATGGTAATAAAAAAGAAGACCGTACTGGCACGGGCACGGTTTCTGTATTTGGCTACCAAATGCGTTTTAACTTGGCAGAGGGCTTTCCGCTACTTACCACTAAAAAAGTACATCTAAAATCTATCATTCATGAGCTGTTATGGTTTTTGCAGGGTAGTACCAACATTGCTTATTTAAAAGAGCATAATGTACGCATCTGGGACGAATGGGCTGATGAAAATGGCAATTTAGGCCCAGTGTACGGCTACCAATGGCGCAATTGGCCTAAGCCTGATGGCACACATATTGACCAGATTACACAGGTGGTGAATGCCATTAAAAATAACCCAGATTCGCGTCGGTTGATTGTTTCAGCGTGGAATGTAGCTGATGTTGATCAAATGAAACTACCACCTTGCCATGCTTTTTTTCAGTTTTATGTGGCGCCAGCGTTGCCAGGTGAGGCAGATCAAAGATCAAAATTATCGTGCCAGCTCTATCAGCGCAGTGCCGACATCTTTCTTGGCGTGCCTTTTAATATTGCTTCCTACGCATTGCTCACCATGATGGTGGCACAGGTATGTGATCTTCAGTTGGGTGATTTTGTACATACACTCGGTGATGCACACATTTACTCCAATCATATGGATCAAGTAAATGAGCAGCTCCAACGTGAGCTGCGTTCCTTGCCAACGATGCGTATTAACCCAGATGTAAAAGATATCTTCGGTTTTAAATTTGAAGACTTTACATTAGAAGGGTATGACCCGCACCCTGCAATTAAGGGGCAGGTGGCAGTTTAAAGTTTGTAGAACAATATAGAATGAGGTTGCACTAGGTAGCGCAACCTCAAAGCTTGTAACACTAGGGGGCGTGTTACAAGTTACAACACATACATTCAGTTTGTCGAAGATGTTGTTGGCAGTGATGTGCTAAAGGCACTGTATTCATCTATAGAGATTACACCATCGCGATTGACATCTAATGCATCAAAGTTGCTCGATAATGTTTTATCTTTAGCTGCCTCTTTGGGAGTTAATTTCCCATCTTGATTCATATCTAGTTTCTTGAAAGTAACATCTGCAGGTTTTGCTGGAGACTCTGCACCTATTGCATCGGGAGTTCTATTTTCTGCAACGATATTGGTGCCATCATCCACAGCGTTTTTTAACGCAGCTTCGTTATCAGCAAATGCGGTCAGGCTTAAACTGGAAAGTAGCATTGCCGCTAAGATGCTGCTTGAGAGTGGGTGAGTGATTAAGTTTGAATTGAATTTCATGTTAAGCTCCTAATATGCAAATAAAAAAGTTACTGCCCTATACTATTAGCGAATAGCGTGCCAACTTTATTTAATCAATAAAATCAGTATGTTATTGATATTATTTGTAAAAGCTTGATTCGAGATTGTCGCTTTTACGGGACAGTAAAAGTCGGCTTAGCTCTAACATCTTGAATTTGTTTAGTAAAAATTGTTGCTAAAGAGCGACACTCAATTACATATTGCGTATTACGGCTATCGTGACCGCCCAAAACGGTCTATCGTGACCAGTTGCGCATGAAATAATATTACGCGTTTAAATTGTATAGGTGCGGTCACGATAGGTCGATGTTTTTCTCCTTTATTTGATTTTTAGTGGTGGTTTGTCGCAGTGAATCCCCTGTCAGATTAAAGCGGTGATGACGTTGCATAATGCGGTCAAGTACCGCATCGGCAATCGTGGCGTCACCGATCCAGGCATGCCAGTGTTCAATCGGCAGTTGGCTGGTAATAATCGTGGCCTTGTGAGAGGCGCGGTCATCAATAATCTCCAACAAATCAGAGCGCGTCATGCTGTCAATGGCACCCATGCCCCAATCATCCAGTACCAGCACGTCGGTTTTAGCCAGCTGGATCAGCCATTTACCAAAGGTGCCACTGCCATGTCGTATCCGCAATTCTTCCTGCAAGCGCGATACGCGTTGATAGAGCACCGAGTGTCCGCGACGACAAGCATATTGTGCCAATGCACAAGCCAGCCAGGATTTACCAGCGCCCGTTGGTCCTGTAATCAGTACGCTGTGACCGGCACTCACCCAATCGCCTAGCGCCATACTCATTACCTCGCGTCGATCAATGCCGCGACTGGGTCGTGTATCAATGTCTTCAATGGCGGCCTGACCATATTTCAAATGTGCGTTCTTCAATAAGCGTACCAGTTTACGATCATTACGGGCATGCACTTCCCGATCGACTAACAGCGCCAAGCGCTCTTCAAAGCTCATCGCTGCCATCCCAGGTTGAGCCAGTTGTTCTTCCAGTCCGGTGGCCAAGCCGTCTAATTTTAAGGTGCGTAATTGTGCAAGGGTGGTGTTCATCATCATCGTGTTCTTCTCATTTATTGGTAGTAGTCAGGGCCACGCACATGGGCGTGGTGGGGGCTGATCCAGTCGCCTGTGGTGACTGGGGTGTTGGTATCACGGTTATTCGCCAGAATGTCGCGTACATGACGATACTGGCAAGTGCCGATCTGCAAGGCCACGCTGCAAGCCACTTCCAGTCTAGGCTTGCCATAACGCTTGGCCAGTGACAGTAAGCCCAAGCAGGCGCGGTAGCCATGTTCAGGATGCCGATGTTTCTCCAGTAATTGTGTGACGGCCTCAGCGGTGGCGGGACCAATACTCAGTCCCCATTGAATGAGTCGGTCTGGCGTCCACTCCATGTGCGCACGGTGCGCGGCAGGCATATGACTGGAAACCGTGGTAAAACCGCCTTGCTTGCGATTGCGCGCGTGGCTAGCCACACGCTGGCCACGATGCAATATCTCTACCACATGCGTGGTGATGCGCGCCTCCAGCACTTGCCCGACCAAGGCATGCGGTACGCTGTATCGATGACGCTCAACTTCAACGTGATAGTCGATATGGGCTTTGACGGTTTTGAAGTGTGCGATCTCGTAACGCTGTAATGGCAACGGCATCAGTGCCGGTGCATCTAGGGCTAAAAAGGTGCTGGCACGACTGCCTGGCAGTTTCTGGAACAGCTTTGCATTGAGTTGATGCAGTAACGGCAGAATTGCAGCATTGACTTCATGAATACTGGCGAATTGCTGATGGCGCAAACGCGCCATAATCCAGCGCTCAACAATCTGTACTGCAGATTCGGCCTTCGCCTTGTCTTGTGGATGGTAAGGCCGTGCCGGCAATACTGAGGTACCGTAATCCCGTGCAAAGTCGAGTACGCTATCGTTGTTGCGCGGCTCATAGCGATTGGCATCGGCCACCATGGCTCTTGGGTTGTCTGGCACGATGAGCTGAGGCACGCCGCCATAAAAGTGCAGTGCGCGTACGGTGGATTCAAGCCAGTTGACCATGGTTTCACTAGGCGTAGCACAGGCAAATGTGTAGCTGGAAGCACCCATGGCAGCGACGAAGATATGGGCGCGACTGCCATCGGTCAAGGCCATGGTGGGTCCTGCAAAGTCGATGAACAGTTTCTCACCGGCACGATGGATCTGCCGCATGGAGCGCTTGAGTTGTTTGGCAAAGCGGCGGTAATGCACACAGAATTGGGTGTAGCTGTAAGTTTGGCTGCCGGCGTGATCGGCACGGTGCTCTTCCCATAACAACATCAGCGTCATGCCCTTACGGCGCAGCTCCTGATGCATGCGCCCATAGTCCGGCTGAACGAACGTGGGTGGTTTCTGAGGTGCTGCTAATAACTGCCGTTCCAGCGTCGCTTCATCCAGACTTTGTATTGCAGGCCAATCCAGTGCTGCGGTTGACGCAAGCCCGACATACTTGGTGACAACGCCTTTGGAAAGATTCAAGGCTGCAGCGATTTGTGCGTGTGAAAGCTGGGCTTCAAGCTTCAGGCGCAGGACTTCTTTTATTTTACGCATAGTAATCCTTAGTACGGGCATGCAGTCTCCAGACAAAAAAGTCTGGAAGCGTACCCGCTTAGGTGGCTAATATGCGTAATACCATTTCAATGCGATTTGAGGTCATGATGGCATCGTGACCGCTGATTATGGTCTTACCCTAAAATCGGTCACGATAGACCGTTTTGGCTGGTCACGATAGACCGTAATCAGTGGTCACGATAGGCCGTTTTGACTGGTCACGATGGGCCATAATACCCAGCTGGAGTGCCTTTCCTTCGTTTGCACGATCTTAGACATATGTACGCGACATATTGTGTTAACAATGGAAGATCAATCTTTGAGGTCTCCCAGCTGTTAGGACATGCCGATACAAGGACAACGATCCGTTACTCTCATTTGAGTGCAAAGACTTTGTTAGAGGCCGCTAATTCTGTCACTACAAAAATGATAGATGTTATGCGCATGAAACCTGATGCTTCTGTATTGGCTGAAGCGGTGAGGTAGGTGCCAAAATGGTTGCTGGGTGGCTCAGGTGAGTGGCAAAAACTGCTCCGCCTTGGTCACTCAGTGAACCATACTCCAAAGATTTTTAGTTTCTGTGGGGGTAGTACCACCCCGGCAGTTACGTCTTGCCAATATCTCGCGTTAACCTTGATGGGGAAATTTATTGATTACAGACCAGTTCAATCAGGTTCGTTCAGTTCAACATATTCGGTCAATCATAACCACATGAATTCAATCAAATTTAGCAGACTTACTGCGCAAATGACCAAGCATCAAAGTTCGGGATGATGGTTCGGTTACAAGGCCGTGGTAGAATTTTGTGTAGAAAATTATTTAGTTTTCTGCATCTTGTTGAGTTGGTGATGAGGGGGTTGCGGTGTATTGAAAATCCGCGTGTCGCCAGTTCGATTCTGGCCCCGGCCACCAGAATTTAGAAAGCTCACAGAAATGTGGGCTTTTTTTATGTCCACGGCTTTAACATGAACGTGAAGCAGGTCAGCAGAACATTTATTACCAAACCCTCACGTATTTGTACACTCAGTTTTTTGCACTCTTCAGCTGAGTGATGAAGTGCTAACTGAGCTGATTTGCAAAGTCGTGATTCACATCTCGATGCCCAGCTTCATCATTCCGTACAACGATAACAACATCCCTCAAGCGGGCATCAGGTGCAAGTTTCCAGTAGTCAATGGCAATTTTCGGTGCAGGTACATTTTCATAAGTGCCATTTTCAATGCCAACTAAATACTCGGTATAACTGATCACGGCTTCTTCTTCGAAATAGCCCACTACACGGTGTGCAGTTTTAGGCGAGAGCAGATACAAAACAAAAAAGAAATTATAAAAAATACCTTGTGCGAGTATTACTAAGAACCGCTCAAACCAATTCGGCTGTGCAATTTCAATAAACGTCATTAAATGCATACGTTCGTTTTCAGCTTCATCCAGTAATATTTTTATCCATCCTTGGTCTGGTTGCATTGTGCGTAAGGATTTTAAATGCTGTAGCGCACCACCTACCATACCTGGCACTGCAGCGACAGTCTCTAATACAACAGCACGGTGGGCGTATCGACCACTAAAAAAAGTATCTGCAAAAAACCGCAAAAATTTGGTGAAACAAAGTGCAATATGGTCACGTAAATCTTCAGGTGTTCGGTGCTTTTGTAGTTCCATGAAAAAATATCCTTAATAATCGAAGCGTATATGAATTCACAATATAAAAATTAGGCCTATATTTTTTGAATTAATTCATTGTTGCAATTAATGACCTTAATATCCTGAAGAAACAAGGTCTACTTCAATTTAAGTGCACCTATTTAACGTTACTCCACTCTTGAACAATCACACTTTCATCTTGATAACCTGGGCTTAATTTTTGTTGCAAAATCTAGCAATGATGCAAATGAACTTTGCTACTGCCAGTTTCTTATCAATCAAAGCATTTAGTTTTGATGTTTATTGTTTAAAAATATAGCATCAGACTATGGCATGTTAAATATAAGCGGTTTGTTTAAATTACTATTTACCAGCTTTGTTACTCAATGCGTTAAAACTATTTAATTTAAGAATAGTCCCAAGTAGTATGCGCAAATTTCAGCTAATGGTTGTTTTTCTCTTAGCAATAAATATTGTTAGTTGTAGCCTAATTAAAACGGCTTACAACAACGCGCCTGAAGGCATGCACTGGTGGCTGGATGGCTATTTTGATTTCACAGAATCCCAAAACATCAAATTAAGACCAGCTTTGAATGCGTTGCATGATTGGCATCGCCAAACACAACTGCCGCTCTATGTTGAAATGCTGCAAAAGATTCAAAGCGATTTAAGTAAAGATGCCATTGAGCCTGGCACTGTATGTGAAACCATGAATAATATGCAAGATGTTATCCAGAACATACAACTTGAAACCAGCGCTATGGTTATCGAGATAGCGCCGTTGCTATCTGATAAACAATTAAGCTATTTTCAGAAAATGCTACAAAAACGTACTTTAAAGTGGAAATCAGAATGGTTGCAAGATACCCAAGAAGAGCAAATTGAAGCCCGCCTGAAAAAAACCATAGATTACGCCGAGAAAGTTTATGGTAATTTGAACAAGTTGCAAAAAACCATGCTCAAACAAAAGCTATTAACCTCAAATTATCAAGCTGAGATTAGCTACGCTGAGTTACTCAGGCGAAATGAAGATGCATTACAAATTGTGACATCACTAAAACGAGAAAATTTGGATAAAACCGAACAACAAGCGCTTGTTGAACAGGGCTTTGAACGTCTAAGAAACAGCCCTAATTCGGTATATCAAAACTACGCAAATCTACTCAAACAGGGCAGTTGCGAGATAATTGCAGACTTGCACGCGACAACGGATGCGAAGCAAAAGCAGCATGCAAAGGCATGGTTAGAAAATTTCATCACTGCGCTGAAAAGCCTCTCGCTCAACAAACCCTAAATCACCACTCATATAACTTAATACAAAGCGGTTTCAAGTAATTAAGTGCAATCATTTACCCTAACAGGGCGCGCTCAAAAACCAATTACAACACCTAGAGAGGTTAAGATGTTGGGATGGAAAGAACAGGAAAGCAATACAAGCATTTGAGTGCTGAAGAACGTGCGACGATTATGTTGATGCAACGAGAAGGAAATAACATGCGTGAAGTTGGGCGATATTTAAACCGATCTGCCAGTACGATTTCACGTGAGCTTGCACGAGATTTAGCTACTGAATCTGGTTACGGCCACACTTCCAGGCGAACAAGCCAGTCGTTGGCGGTGCCGCAAGGATTGCAAGCTTGTGGTGGGCGGTGTCCTGTTTGGCATTGTCGTTGG
>JAUXNQ010000020.1 GCA_030682715.1 Methylotenera sp.
GTTGATGTGCTTTCAAGTGTGATTCACGCGCAATTGCCGCAGGCAAGCGCACACCTAAATTATTACCCCATTGCTTAACGTCTAACTCCACTTCAATCATGACTTTCTCCATGCATAATGTATAAACGCAAGTATAAACATGCTAATGTGAGTGTCAAGGCATAAAGCAATCTTTTAGATGTTGTTACTGAAATAGGAATGATCTGTGAGTTTAAGTAATTGTATTGGTCAGATATTATGAGAATTAGTGGGTAATTGGGATGAGTATATGCAATAGCTAAAGGGTAAATGAGGCATGGCCTTGAGTTGACTTTTGTACTTAACTTGTAACTTCCTCATGTGTGGAGAAGTATGGAAGCCTAAAAATGCAAAAGCCCTCATAGAGGGCTTTTGCATTAAATTAACCAGTAAAACGCGTTAATTATTCTTTACCGATTTGATATAGCTCTTTGCTACTTTCAACAATTTTACCGCTGGTTGCATCTACTTCAACCTTCATTTCACCGTCTTTGGTTTTAATGTCAAATTCATATGAAGCAGCGCCATCAGGCTCAATTTCATATTCTGTTTCAACGATTTCACCTGGAAATGCAGCAAGTGCTGTTTTCTTAGCATCTGCTTCTGAAACTTTAGCTTTAGCCTTAAATGCTGGTACGTCTGCGTTAGCAACTTCTTCTTCAATTTCAGTGATTTTGCCAGTTTTGCTGTTGCACTCTACATCCCATGCTTTACCGTCTGCTGTTTCAATATCAAACTCATAAACAGGTACTTTGTTTTCAAGTTTATATTCAACTTTAACGACATTGCCAGGTTTTGCAGCAAGTGCAGCGCTTAAGCACTTTTCAAACCCAACTTTTGATTTAGGGAAAACGGTCTCTGCCGCTTGAGCGTTGGTTGCAGTAAATGCGCCAACAATAATAGATAACATTGCGAGTTTTTTCATTTTACTTCCTTTATATGATGACCACTGATTTTGGCAACCAGTTTAGCCACCTGCCTAGGCACAGGCAAACTAATTATACATTTTTTCCCGATGCGTAGATGAAAAATGGTTAAAAATAACCGATTAATGGTGGTTGTATTCAGCCATATTCATTTTTTATTTAGGAGCATAATCGTTTATTTTAAAAGTTAAATAATGTATGTAATTGTATTTTATAGTTAAATTAAAATTTATTGTAAATGGTAAATAGTTGGCATTTTTAATGCTTCTATCTCTATGAATCATTAAGTTAACATTTTTGTTTTCATAAATTTCCCTGATGTGAAATTTATGTCACTGCCTTTGGGGGATTTGTGTTGCCTTTGCGTATCATTTAACTGGTTAAGGTAGTGTGTTTCCCCCATTCTTTTTGCTTAATACTTTCGTTTCTATGGGTTGAGTTTCTAGAGAAATAAACCTCAACATACGTACGTCTTAATAAGCCGTTATGTATTGTCTGATTTTTAAAAATATCCCTTATCTGTAAACATAATTAAATCGTAGGAGTGCGAGTGCTTAGACGTTTGTATAATAATTTTTTTTCAGTTTCAACTAGCTTGTATCTGATACTGTCAGCAATTTTTTTACAGCTTCTTAATGGGAGTTTTGGGTTTTTAATATTGTTGCCTCAGATGCATTGGGTTTTACTTGGTTTTGCTATCCTTGCGATACTGCCATTACTCAGTTTTAGGTCTTTGCGAACTTTTAATATTCCTAATTTCTCGTTTATTGTTTTTGGAGTAGGTGTTGTTGCGTTATTGCCTATTTTGTTTGGTGAGCCGTTATCGATAAATGCCTTAATCACTTTGCTTGCATATTTGAGCTTTGGTTTTATGTGTGTTTGCTTGGGTTCTCATTTAGTACATATGTTGGGTGCCGAAAAGTTATTAACTACACTATCTTGGTTTGCCTTGGGTAGTGGTTTTCTGGTTATTTTTCTTGCATTGATTAACTACTTAAGTGGTGGTTTACTTGGGGTTCAATTGCTTGTAGGTATCGGTGATATGTCTGCTCAATCAGGGCTGTCGCATCGTTTTGTTTATGCGTTGACCTTTGCCACAATAGCGCTGCTATATCTGTATGCTAAGCGCAAGCTAACCATCACTTTTTTCTTTGTATTATTGGTGCCTCTATTATCTATGCATGTTTTTGTAGGTGGTGCTAATGTGTGGATTTACCCTTTAACCATCACCTTGTTAGCCATTGCCATGCAGGTTGCAGCTATTAAGCAGAGAACTGGATCAACCAGTATTAGAAGTTTAGTACGTGTTGCGCTGTTGATATTGCCCTTGTATTTTGTTTTGGGTGGGCTAATTACACCGTTGGCTAATAATGAATTGGCTTTACCAATAACACAGGTAGTTGCTGTATCAAATGTTTTGCAGTTTGAAGGCGCGTCTATATTGTTGTTATTGCTGGTTGGCTTAGGTTTGTGGCTTAAGCAGTTTAAAGCGCATCAATTTGATATAGAGGCATGGTTTTTTGTGGTTGTGTTTTTCACGCTATTGATTACTTCTATTGTAAATTTCCCGATGGTGTTTGGTATATGTCTTGGTTTGGTTGCTTTTTTGCTCGGTGCGTTTCAGAGAAAAGTACAATAATGATCTTGCCTAAAAATATGCTGAGCTTCTTAATTTAGGCGGTAAAAAAAAATGGTTTATGTCAGTTGGTTGACATCTTGCATAGTGGTGGTTGTTTTCAGCCATTATTTTGATTAACATTTCTTGTTTATTTTCTAACCTATTGATTTATTATGAATATATATTTTGGAATGAAATGTGCTTGTTATTACTTTGAAAGTCATTAGTGGATTTTGTAACTAGTTGATTTTGTAATTTTTATTGTCTCTGTATTAAGGTTGTTCTCTAATAAGTTGCGAGTTTAACGTCTCCCTAGTGGAGACGTTTTTTTATGGGTTTAGTGAAGTTGCAATAAAGGAGTTTTAATGTTTCCTCGTATTCTAAGCATGATGATGTCACCCAATGTTAGTTTATTGATGCTGGGGTTGATGTTAGTGGTGCCATTTGTTTTTCCGCACCATAGGCAACCAATTCCATCATTTTTTGGCGAGTGGCTTACTGCAATGTTTGCGATGTTGGCTATTGTGCCAATGATGTATAAGCAACGCTGGCAACCTTACACTGTCCCAAGAATCATATTTTTACCTATAGCCTTTATGGTTTTGTTGGCGCTGCAAGTTACGTTTGGCGATATTGCCTACTGGCAGCAACATGTGTTAATTGCACAGTACTTTTTTTTAATGGTGGTACTTGTCGTGCTAGGCGCAATGTTGCGTCAGCAGTTAGGCATTGAGCGTACGGTTAGTTTTTTTGCTGGCGCAATTTTATTGGCTGGCCTACTGAGTGTGGTGTTGGCAACGCTTCAAGCGTATGGTATTTCACTTAATCACTTTGTAATGCAGCACAATTCTGGCGGATTTTCAGGTAATGTCGGGCAAACTAATCATCAGGCTAATTTGTTAGCTATCGCGTTGTGCGCGCTGGTTTATCATTATATGCAGCAGCACATTAAATTGTGGGTGGCTACGGTTTTTGCGTTTGTACTATTGTTTGGCCTTGCGCTTACTGGCGCTCGCTCAGCTTGGTTGTATGTATTGCTGATTCCTGTTGTTTCTGTTGTTTACAAGTATCTTAAAATGCGCAGGGATATGCCTGTTGGTGGCCCGTTAAAATCATTATTGCCGGTTGTGTTGGCTTTACCGCTGATGTTTTTTCTGGTGCAGTCACTGTTGCCACTATTAATGAGTGTTGCATTGCCGCCTATGCCCTCAGAGCGTATGGTGTCTATGGCACATGGTGAGCCTATTCGATTAAATATGCTGATAAGTGCATGGCATGTATTTACCACCCAGCCTTTGCTCGGTGTTGGCTTTGCACAGTTAGCTTGGCATGATTTGCAGTTGGCTGAGTTAGTGCCGAGCTTGCGTGGTAACTTTGCCAATACTCATAACCTTGTTTTTCAGCTTATTGCTGAAGCTGGCTTACTTGGCTTGACTATCTTAGTTGTTTCATTAATTTATTGGTGCCATGCCTTTAAAAAGGCAAGCCTCAGCCCAGAGCGCTGGTTTGTGGCAATGTTGCTGATCATTATGTTTACCCATAGCATGCTGGAGTATCCATTGTGGTATGCCTATTTTCTAGCGCCTACGGCATTTATATTAGGCGTAGCCGATGAAAAATCATATGCCATTAAATGGCAAGGAGCACCGTTACAAGGAGCGCCGTTATTAGTGGCACTTGTGCTTGCTATTTCACTAGTGAGCCTGTTTCAGTTGTTGCGTGATGATATCAGGCTTGAGTATTGGTTTAATGAGCCTACGCTAGATAAGCTTGACGAAAATAAATTTGAACTCATGGATAAACATATGCGGTCAGTGCGGCATTACTCACCATTGGCGGCGTATGGAGATGCTACCGTCATATATGCATTGCCAATCAACAGAGATGGCCTAGAGTTTAAGGCTAAGGCCTTACGCAAGGTGTTGCAAGGGTTGCCATCCGCTGGGCATGCTTATCATTACAGTACGGTTTTAGCGATGCAAGGCCGCATGGATGAGGCAACTGCACATCTGAAAAAAGTTTATACAAGGCATCCTGGTGTGATTAACCATTATTGGTCAGAGGTGGTACGTCTTACGCTTAAGGGTGATATTGCCCTTTACCCACTAGTACAAGCGATTGAAGCACTTAGGGATCAAGATGAGAACGAAGCGGTGGTTGAGGAAAAACCGACGTTAAAATTAACGCCAAATCCTGTAGGTGGTTCAATTTAAACTAAATGCCAGGCAGTATACATATTGGATTTAGCAGCTATTTTTTGGGCGTTATATAGCTGTTACATCAAACATTCGATGATATAAAAATTTCTTGTTATCGTCATACCGATGTACCAGTGCTTGGCATCACCGCTCATCTAAGCCACTAAGCCAGTATTTGGCTTGCCCGTAGAATAAATGCACTAAAGTGCATTATTCATACGTCAAAGCGGCAAGATGAAGCGCGAAAAGTCGGTATCCAGCGTCGTTAAGCCACTAGATTCCGTGTCAAACACGGAATGACGACATCGGATTATTTAGAATAACAGCTTTAGATACGCCCGATGAAGTATCAACCGAGATTGTTCATTAGACGAGAATATACGCAAAAACCCGTTCGTGGTGAGCGTGTCGAACCATGAATTACCCTTCGACAAGCTCAGGGCGAACGGGAATCTGGCTAATGGACAATCTCGTATCAATATCCGCCCAACCCTCATGGCACTCGGTTAAGGATTTTTTACCCCTAAAAATGGAGTCAGAGTAGCCTCGATGGAATGAAATGCAATCGAGGGTGCTGTGTGAACCCTTGATTCCGCTAAGCTTCATCAAGGCTACGCTCACTTAACCGAGTGCCATGACCGTCAGACCCGAATCCGTTCGCCCTGAGCGTGTCGAAGGCATTGTATCCATTCACATTTCGACTAACCCTGCTTTGCAGGGAAGTTTTACTAAATGCTCAATGCGAACGGACTTCAAATATCATCGAAAAATATCATCGAAAAATATCATCGAGCCGAAGCAATAGGTGGTTGAAGTTGGTTGTAAATCACTAAAAATGGTGGTTGTAACAACCAATGTGTGGTTGAAAGAAACCATATTAAAGCGCTTATTGGTCAGCAGATTAAAGCTCATCAATTAATTATTAACAATATATACAATTAGTTACAGGTTGAAACAATTTGTTGGCACACCTGTTGCTTATATGGTCTGCGCGCATCGGGTAGTCACTAGTTGTTGTGTGCCGGGGATACCTGATCCCTCCCGAAAGCAACTCGTTAATAACGGGTTCAGGTAAGCAATATGGAATGAGCTGTGTTACTGGTATCAATCGGTTGGGAGTTGCTTAAAAGCGCCTGATTAATTTTGGTATGTTTAACTTATAAATCAACTCAAACTCTAAGTAATTAAATTAGTAATTAAATTTTTTGAAAAAAACTCTAAATTTAGGAGAAATAATAATGATGAAACAAAAAGGTTTTACCTTGCTTGAGCTATTGGTGGTAATCACCTTGCTAGCAGTGTTAGCAGTAGGTGCGCTAGTGGCTTATGATGGTATTGGCGAAAATGCTGAGTCAACAGCAACAGCGTTCAACACTGCATCTTTAGACCGTGCAGTACGTAACTACCGTGCAGTTGAGAAAGCATACCCTGACCAATGGGATAACTTAGCACACCCAACAGTTGCTAACGCACCTGCTGGCGGTGTTGCTAGTTCATTTATTGCAGATGAAACCAGAGATGTTTTTGGTGCTTGGAATGTAAATGCTGCAACCGCTCCGGTTAAAGCCGCATTTTCAAACGTAATTAAAAATGTATGGGGTATGGAAGAGATTCAGCACGTGCTTTCTGTTAATCCTGATGTAGCACCTGGAAAAATGCATAATGAAGGTTCAAATGTGGGTGATCGTACAACTACAGGTGCGCTAGAAACAGAATTTGTGTTGGATTCAACTGATAACTTCGATTTTGATTATCTTTCAATTGTACCAACTGTAAACGGTGCTGACCCAGCTACAGGTTGTACGGTTGGTGGTCAAACAGTTAGTCAGACATTTGCCCTTGCAGCAGGCACAGCTAGCGCAACTAATGGCTTACCACTTGCACAACGCTTAAACGCAATGAGCGATGCAATGGGTATTGAGCGTTGTCATTTAGTAGTAGCGTTAGGCTTTGGTGGTGATGCGGCAAGCAGCACATCACGTTCTTCAGCTTCAATCGTTGCTGCACCTACTTTTGGTGGTGGTGGTGTACTTAACCCAGCTGTTAACTACACACGTTATGTAGGTTTGTTCCACGTTGCACGTACAACTAGTAAAAGTACTTCACAAACAGCGATTACAGAAGCGGAATTCTTCTCACGTCCAAAATTGATTGGTTTTGTTGATACATTAGGTAGACCTATTGATGTAAACATTGCAGCTGCTACAGCAAACTAAGTAAAACAATCGTAAGGTTGTGACGTTTTAAAAAAGTACGGGGCAGAGTCTGAAATAGGCTCTGTCCCGTTCTGCATGATTGGTGCGTGTTAATTTATGTAAGCGGTTTTTCAGGAAAGTTTAGGGCTTCATCGGTGATTTTAAATGCTGAAATTGTTCACTGAATTTTCTTGAGTGACTGTGTTAAGTGAGATGAGAACTGCAAGGTCTTGCAGATAACTATCTGGAGTGTGTTTGGTTAATTTAAGTTTAAGCGTGTTGCCACGCAATAATAATAAGATGACAGGCTTTACCTTGATGGAGCTGTTATTGATTGTATTTTTGCTGGGCATGTTGGCAGTGACCACGCTGAGTGCCTTAGATGGCATTGAAGATGATGCGGCTTATCAGGTAACGCGCGCAGAGATGGCTGAGGTTGCCACCGCAATACGTCAGTTTAAGCGTGATACAGGCTGGTACCCAGGTGAGGGGCAATATCAGTGTGCAGACGGCGCGACACTTAACCCCAATTTTTACTTTCCAAATACATTAGCAAGTGCTGCTGAAAAAATAGCATGGTGTGAACATCCCGCTAACTTATGGATGTTATTTAAGAACCCGATGCAAGATCCAGCTAATGTTACTAGTAACCCTGTTAACCAATGGGACCCTGACAGTGCACGTGGTTGGCGTGGCCCTTACCTCACGCAGCAAAGTTTAGGTATGGTTAATATTGGCGGGATAGACGAAATGTTTGGTTTGCATGATACGTTTCCACACAAGCCTATTGGTAACGATTATGTTTGGAACGGTTGTGCTGACCCTAGCAATAAACAGTGTGTGGTTGGACGGCCTTATTACTTACGTGGCATTAATACTGACAGCATTGGTTTAGTTAGCCATGGTGAAAATGGCGTATTGGAGGCAGATGAGCTTACTGATTCAGGTTGTACGCAAAATGGAGATGATTTGGTGGTGTGTCTAAAATGATGAGCCGTTTGGTATTCATTGATCAATCGCCTTGTAAAAAGGCAATATCAGGATTCAGTTTGTTAGAACTGGTGTTGGTGTTATTTTTGATGGGTACCGTCATGCTGACGTCCTTGTTTTTAGTGGATGGTGCAGATGATCAGGCGCGTTATGAAAACACTAAAAACAAGTTGACCATGATTAAGCATGCGATTGTGGGCAATGCAAATAGAACCTTAAATGGAGAGCTTGAAATTAGTGGCTTTGTGGCAGATATGGGGCGATTGCCAACTTGCATTAGAGAGTTAGTGGATGGTAAATGTGAGGATAGCGACCCTATACCACCATTATGGACATTGAATATTGCTTCAGGGTTGTGGGCTGGTTGGCGTGGCCCATACCTTGATGTTGCGACTAGTTCTGTTTTTCGTGATGGATGGGGTAATAAGGATACGGATGCTATTGAGGATGCTAGTAATTTTGGTTGGGCCTATGATGATTCAGTGTTGGGTGAGTTGACGATTACTAGTGTTGGTAAAGATGGCGCAACTGGTGCAAGCACTGAAGATTACACTGCTGATGTGAGTATCCAAATCAATCAGCATGATTATGAGGTTAATCTCATGGGCTGGAATACGCTTAACTTACGTTTTAATAATGCTAGCAGTGCAGTGAAGACTGCTGAAATAGATTTATTAAGACTTAAATTTAATGCTGTTGATGGGGGTGCTATCAATACCATGCTTGCAACAGATGCGGGTCGTGACGGGCAGGATTTTCTTAGTTTGACGTTCCCCGAGGAAAATTTAATTTTAATTCCAAGCACAGGTGTTATTCCTGTTACTACAGGTACGATGACCATCCCAGTGGGGTCGTCTTTGGATGCTACAACCCTGACAGTTGCTGATGGCGTGTTAACGTTTAGCGCAGGCAGGGTGAATTTAGCTCCTTGTATCTTAGAGGACTGTATATTGCCTGTTAAAGCAGGGGCGGTTTCTGTGCCTGCTGGCTCGGCGCTGGCTGGCAATACGCTAACGTTGGAGGCTGGAGGTTTTTTTGTGCCAGCATCTCTAGTTGCCCCAATTGATGTAGGAATTAAAAGCGATAACTTAGCTGCAACAGTCGGTGTACATAGTTTAACAATCTTATGTAACAAGGTCGGTAATCAATATGATGCTAAACGTTATGATGGAAATTGTGATGTTGACCTAAGCGACCCTCCTGTGAATGAGCCTTATAGCTTTAAGCTAGCCCCACGCCAAGCGGCGCCATTAAAACCTAATCCTCTAATTTGGACTATTAAGTAGTGAAATCAATGAATTTTTCTGACTTACGTAATAAATTACCATTTTTTAAAAGTGCCAATTCATTACTGGTATGCGAAACCGATGGTTTGTCTTTACGTGGCGTTGTAGTTGCGCGCGCGGCACATTCACTTAGCGTATTGCATGTTGCAGAGTCAAGCTTGCCAGATTTAGAAGCAGCGGTTGTAGATTTAATTGCGCAACTGCGGACGTTAGGCTGGAAAGATAATAATGCTATTTTGTTAAACCCAGCAGTTACGCAGGCTTTAATTGAGTTGCCAGTTGACCCTAAAGCCCCACGTGAAGAATCACAAATGCATGATTTGGTGCACTGGGAAATAGAGCCGCAACTCATGCAGCAATCTGCGCAATGGTCTTTAGGGCGTATGCTGGTGGCTTTGGGTTATTTAACGCAAGAGCAGGCGCAGGCTGTGCATGACACACAGCAAGGGCGCGGTAAGCCTGCCGGCACTACCGTTGAGGTTTATGCGTATAAGATTTTTGGTGATATTGCGTTAGATCTTGGTTATATCACCCGAACGCAGTTAGATGAGTCTTTGTTACGGCAAGAGTGGCTAAAGGGCGATTTAGAGCAGTTGTCTTGCAACTGGTTGGCACAGTCAGGCCCTAAGGGTGAAGATGCTGCTGGTTTTCATTGGATGGCCAGTGCCCTAAGCCGACCGTTACAGTTACGTTGGGTGGCTGCGTTTTCTCGTCAGTCAGTTCGCTTGCAATCAATTTACCCTTTGTTAGGTTGTAGTGTTGCGTTGTTGCCTGCTCATGAAGATGCAGTTGCAATGGAGGTAAGTAATGGAGCCTCTACGCTGATAGGTGTATATGGTGGTTTGGTAGCAACAGTACAAACACATTTTAGCGAAACGAGTGACCCGCTACAGGCGTGTTTAGAAAACTATCATGCTATCCCTTACTCTGTTACTTCTGCTGTTTGGCTAGGTTATTTTGGACGGGCTGCAGATGAGCTACAAACAAGGTTAGGTAGTGCATTAGGGGTGGATGTTCATTTGTTACCAGATGCGCAGATGCGCGAGCACTTGCCACAGATGACAGCGGGCATGCTTGGTGCCGCAATGCATACACTGGGTGTTGCGGCTGATGCACCGTGTTGCGATGTGCCAACGGCAGGGCCACGCAAGCCATTGTTTAAGCGTGTTGAGGTTAGGGCGAGTGTTTTTGCAGCGACATTGCTGGTACTGATACTAATTGCTGAAACCGTTCTTTTTGTGAGGCAAATGCAAATTGGCGAAGTATATGCACGTGTTAGCGCAGATGAAAAGAAACTAAACGAAGCCGTGAAAGAGGTTCAGGCCGTGATTGACCGAATTAACGGGCAAAAAAGTCAATTACAAACACAGCAAAATGAACGTTTGCGACTTGAGGCGCGTTTACGTTTTTTTGCAGAAGACTTACCTGATCGCTCTGTATTTGTGCAGGCTTTGTTTGCTGCATTAGAAAATACAGTCACTGAAAGTGTAGTGATTGATAGGATTGAGGAGTTGACTCCTCAAGCAGCATCACCGCAGATAGGCTTTAATCTGACGGCATGGGCGCTGACTGAGGAGGCTGCTCAGCGATTTATTAAGGCAATTAAAGATGCAATATTGCCTTGGAAAATGGACGTAGATGATATTCATGTGACTGTTCAGCCCGGCAGACTTAAGCTGGATGGGTATCTTGTGCGCTTGCGTTTGATTAAGAAATCACAGGGCATAGCGGCTAAAGATGGTGCAGTGAACCAAGATGGGAGTGCTCGGTGAATTTACAAAAATTGAGTTTAAGAGAGCAAGTGCTTTCAGCTTTGGTGCTTATCGTGTTTATCGTTGGCGGGTATAGTTTTTTGAGGTTTGTACCAGCTTATAAGGCAACGCTTGTAATGCAGGCGGCTATTTTAAAATCCCAGACAAATCTGCAAAATACTGAGATTCCAGAGATGCCAGATGAAGATTTTGATGAGATGGAAGATCGCTTGAATGACCTGACCCAAAGTGTAAATTTGCTTAAGGCGAGTTCTGCAACAATAGAGTCTAGATTTGCGCCAGAAGACTCTCAAGAGCTTAGATTGCGTATTTCAGAGTTAGCGCGGCAACATGGGGTGCGTATTCGAGTAAGTGAGGCTTTTCAAGCATCAGCAAGTAGTCAGAGCGCCGCAAGTGGCGGTGCTGTTCCTCAGGTTGATGCTAAACGTGCGGCCAGAAAAGCGCAAAGGGAGGCAGAGCGTGCTGCAAGACTAGCGCGTGCAGGTAAAGCCCCAGCGAAAGTAGAAGTAAAAAAAGAAGAGGCAGTACAACAGCAAATTGTGATTCCATCGGAGGCATTAGGTTGGCTAGCACGCCTTGAAGTTGGCAGCATTTTCCATAGACCTTTACAAACCGTCAGTGTTGAGGGGGACTTTCAGGGGATTCGCAATTTTATTCGTGGTTTAGAACAGTTGCCCTGGCAGGTGACAGTAGTAAAGCTTGATATTGCTGTGATTGCTGCTGATATGCCGCCTGGTATAGCACAGCCATTGAGCGCGCAATTGGTACTTGCATTGTGAGTTTTCAGTTGCATAACTTCTGTCAGATTCGTTTTTTTAAAGGTAACCAGAGATGGCGTTAACCGAAGATCATTTGATCAATGCTGCTGTGCAGCGTGGTTTAATTGAAGTAGAGGTGCTTAATCGGTTACGGGGTGAAGCACGCAAGTTGCGTTCAGGGCTTGTTGCTATGGTGACCGCACATTATCGATTTCCTGTATCTGCGCTATACCGTGCATATGCGGAAGCACGAGGAATGGATTATATAGACCTTGCTGCACATGGGTATACTTTTCCTTTAGAGCTACTTAAAAAGATTCCACATAGTTTAATTAGCCGTAAACAGGTGTTGCCAGTTTCCAATGCGTCGGGCCTACAAATGTTAGCGCTTTCTGATCCAGATGATCGTACGACTGTGGATGCTGTGCAACGTGCTGTGGGGCGGCATTTGCCGATAGTCTTGGTTGACCCTCAAGCATTGCGAATCAATATTGAAAAAGTGCTAGCTGTGAACGATGCACCTCTCGCTAAGCTAGAAACAGATTTAGTACAGATGTTAGATGATATTTTGCGGGAAGCTTATCTTAACCGCGCCTCTGATGTTCATATGGTGGTTGAAGAAAATGGCTTAAGAGTACGTTTGCGTGTGGATGGTAGGTTACGTGATTATCCTGTTGAGGCAGATGCGATGGTTGCTGCTGGCTTGGTGTCGCGCGTTAAAGTATTGGCTAACCTTGATATTGCGGAACAACGTGAGCCACAAGATGGTGGTTTTAGCTATAAATTAGCGCCACCTATCGATCGTGAGTTTAATATTCGCGTTGCTACAGCGCCAACAAGATTAGGTGAGCGCGTGACCATGCGTTTGTTGGGACAGGAATCTCAAGGATTGACGCTTACTGACCTTGGGATGTTGGCAGATGACCTCGAGCAATTTCGGCAGGCGATTCGTAAGCCATTCGGCATGATTTTATTGACTGGTCCAACTGGTAGTGGAAAATCCACCACTTTATTTGCAGCCCTTCAGGAAATTAATCATCCTGAAATTAATATTATGACGGTAGAAAACCCGATTGAATATGTGATGGATGGAGTTTCTCAAATTCAAACAGGTGCAAAAATAAGCTTTGCAGATGCTTTAAGATCGTTATTACGGCATGACCCTGATGTATTGATGGTGGGGGAGATTCGTGATGCTGAAACAGCTGACGTTGCATTAAAAGCTGCAATGACGGGGCATTTGGTGTTTTCTACGCTACATACTAATACTGCGGTTGGTACCGTGGCGCGCTTAATTGATATTGGCTGTGAACCATTTTTAATTGGATCAACCATGAATGCCGTTATTGCACAGCGCTTGGTGCGCCGATTGTGTCCGCATTGCAAAGTTGCTCGTCCTGCAAATGCTGAAGAGCGAAATTTGCTAGATGTAAAAGAAAAAGAAGCCATTATTTATAGCCCAAAAGGCTGTGCATATTGCCAAGGGACTGGTTATCGTGGTCGATTGGGTCTGTTCGAGACGTTATGGTTTGATGAGCAGTTGAGTAAGCTTGTTGCAAGAGGATGCACTGAGGATGATATCGTCTCTGCGGCAGGTAGCCGATTACGCGCTATGTGGGATGATGGCAAAGTTAAGGTACTAGCTGGTGCTACGACTATTGATGAGCTGCAAACCGTGGCTATCAAAAGAGATTAAGTATGCCAGCATTTAAATATACGGCTGTTGACAATAAAGGTAAGGAAAATAAGGGGTCAGTACAGGCTGTTGACTCACGTACGGCTGTTGCACAATTAAGGCAGCAAAATTTATTTGTCGTCAAAATTAATCAAATTGCAGACGGAGAGTCGGCAGATAAAGTTGGGTTAGCTAAAGAGATTAGCTTCTCAAGTTTGAGTGATATGCGCTCAGTGCCAACGAGGGATTTAGTCTTTTTCTTTAAGCAACTTTCTTTTATGTTACGCGCTGGTCTGCCAGTAATACAGGCGTTGCAACTTTCACACAAGCAAATTTCCAGTAAACGCTTATGTAATGTGATTGGTAAGATGATTGCCGATATTGAGTCTGGTAGTCAGTTATCGCAGGCGATGAGCGTTCATAAAGATGTGTTTCCGTTAATTGCAGTAAATTTAATGAAAGCAGGCGAGTTTACTGGTGAAATTGATGCGATTTCTGATCGCTTGGCAACACACTTAGAGAAACGTGTTGCATTGAAGTCTCAAACGATTAACGCGCTTATTTACCCTGGTGTGGTGATGTTAGTGGCAATGGGGGTTGTGACATTTCTCGTGACAAAAATTATCCCTGCATTTGCAAAGTTTTTGGCGAGTAAAGGTAATGCTTTACCACCATCTACCCAGTTTTTGATTGATGCTTCAAATTTTGCAACACAGTATGGTTTGTATATTTTTGGCTGTTTGATTGCGATTGTGATTGCAATAGCAGTGGCGTATCAAAAGCCTATTGGACGGTTAAAAATTGATGGATTTTTATTAA
The DNA here is from genome assembly GCA_030682715.1 of Methylotenera sp. GTDB lineage: Bacteria > Pseudomonadota > Gammaproteobacteria > Burkholderiales > Methylophilaceae > Methylotenera. The sequence continues at coordinate 14,256 of JAUXNQ010000020.1, forward strand.
AGGTACCTGTCATTGGTAAGCTACTTTCTCATGGCGCTATTGCAGAGCTTACATGGTCACTTTCTATGATGCTACGTAGTGGGTTAACTGTTTTTGATGCTTTAAAAATCAGTGCGAATGTCATCGGTAATCGTGTTATTTCAACCAAGTTGCAATCTGCCTCAGCGTTAATTTTGACAGGTAAGGATATGGCCTCAAGTATCCAACATTCATCTATTCCAGATTTAGTCACCCAAATGATCTCTATTGGTGAGCGTACAGGTACTTTGGATCATGTGTTGATGGAGTTAGGCATGTTCTATGAGGCGCAGTTGCAAGTAGGTATTAAGCGATTAAGCGCAATGATTGAACCCGCACTAATTCTTGTGATAGGCGGAATTGTTGGCTTTGTTTATTACTCGTTCTTTCAGGCAATGTTTTCACTGGCGAAAGGTTAGTTAATTTTGAAAAATATTAGGTTCTGTTTTTTGTGTTTTCAAAAGCTAGATTTAAATTTACGTAGAGTGAGTTTGTGTTTTATGTTGTTTGTTTGCGCCGCGTTAATTTCTGTTGAGTCCAACGCTGCAGGCGCTACTGGTAATAACTATACATTAGCGACACAGCCTCAGGTTAGCTCAGTTAGAGACCCTTTTACCACGAGTGACCGCATGTATTCTGAAACTGCTAGTCAATCGGCGATGCGTTCAGGCAATGGACAAGGATTTGTTGCTGGTTATGGCCCACAAAATGCCCCAAAAATGCGCCTTAAAGGCTTTATGAATAAAGGTACTAAAAAAATGGTTGCGTTATTAGAAATTGAGGGTGCAGGTGTTTACTTGGTAACCGAGGGCGACGAAATTGGTTTGCAAGCTATTGGGCAGAACACTGTAGTCAAAGTTGTTAAGGTGGATATCAATGGTGTACGGGTACAAACAGGCCAAGTAAATCAAGTGATTCTTGTGCAGTAACTAACAAACAATTTTGATACTAAAAAATTTTAATAGTACATCTTCAGGCGAGTAAATATATTGTGACTAAAAATGTTTCAAATACTAGATCAGTAGGAAATTATCTAAGACTATGTCTCTTGGGTGGTGGTGTGCTATTGACATTACCTATCAGTGTTTCTGCATTAGCGCCAAATTTAAGACAGCATGTAGATGAGATATCACCGAGTAATAGTTTAGTTAATAACATTGATGGTGCTTTGGAAAAAGCGTTACCTAAAAGTGTAGATGTTCTCTCTGTTCAATATCCTTTTGGAGACAGTAAAGTACCAGTGTTGAAAGATTTGCCAGAACAAAAGCATCTTATGAAAGTTGCAGTAATTGATGTTCCGAATATAGAACAACAAAATAAAACTACTACAGAGCAACCCTCTGTGGATGCGATGCCTTCTATTACCAAACCTATTGCTGCAACTCTGCCACTTAGCACTGCTAAACCAAAATTAAGGGTGCCATTAGCTGGTGAGGATGCTGTCATTAGTAAGTTGGAGTTTAAGCAAGCCAATATGTTAGATGTTGTGCGTGCTCTTGCTGATATGTCAGGTTTAAATATCGTTGCGACTGAAGAGGCTGCGAAGAAAAACGTGACCGTATTCTTGCAAAATATTTCAGTAAAAGATGCGTTAGATACCATTACCAAAAACAGCGGTTTATGGCATAGGCAGGATAAGGTTAGTAAAACCTTTCGTATTATGACAACTGATGAATATCAGCGTGATGTGGTGGTGTATAGAGAAGATACAACAAGAATTTTTAATCTATTGCACCCCAACCCGACTGAAGTGGCCACGGTCATTCGTGATATTTATAATCAACGCGTAATTATTTCACAACTATGCGATGCTGGCGCGGTAAGAAAGCTAGGTGGTAGTGCTACAGGAAATGCTGGCGGTAGGGGTGGCATGGGTGGCATGGGTGGCATGGGTGGGAGAGGTGGTGTAGGTGGTATAGGTGGTATAGGTGGTATAGGTGGTCAAGCTAATCGTAACTTACTTTCAGGTCGAAATGGGCGTAACCAAGGAATGAATAATCCGTTTTCAAGTCGTGTCAATGATCAATTGACACCTGATCAATTACAGATGCTTGAAGATGCCACTGAAAATGCTGGTGGCAACGTGGTAAGTTCAGAGAGTTTAAGTAAGGTTGGCAGTAGTGAGCCTCTCATTTTTTTGAGTGTAAATTGCGAACATAATCTGATTATTTTACGAACGAGTGACAATGCTGCCATTAAAGACATTGAATATTTGATTAAAGAAATGGACAGGCCTGTTCCGCAGGTTTTGTTAGAAATGAAAATTCTTGAGTTATCAACTGGCGATAGTTTTGAACAATTATTTGATCTTAATTATCGGACGGGAGATCAGACTAAAGGGCCTGGCGTATTTTCAACAGCACAACCAACACTGCCAGCTGGAGCGCTTAGCAATGCGAAGAATTTAACATTGGGCGCAGGTTCATTGGTTTATCAGTTTTTAAGCGATAAAATCAGCGCAAGAATACAGTTGTTGCAAACAAAAAATAAAGTTAAAACGATTAGCTCGCCCGTACTGTTAGCCTCGAACAACCGTAAATCAGAGCTGTTTGTAGGTACGCAGAATTTAATTACGACAGGGTTCAATCCTGGTACTGTAGTCACGCCAGCAAATGGAGCGCCAACAACTGTAGCGCCTACTCCCATTACTTCAGTGGAAGATGTTGGGCCAAAGTTGACGATTACTCCGAAAATTAACGCGGATAGAACGGTCACAATGGAAATTGATCAGTCGGTTACCAGTATTGTGCGTGCTTTGTCTCAGGTGTTAGTTCCAGATGCCACTGGCAACCTGACGCAGCAGTTTGTTGATGGTTTGAATGTAGCAACGATTAACGGTATTGTGACAGCTAAAGATGGGCTTACTGTGGCGATTGGTGGATTAATTAAAAACAGTGATAGCAAAGTTGATACAAGAGTGCCTATATTAAGCAGCATTCCCTTATTAGGTGAGCTATTTAAAGGTAAAAAAGATGTGACTAGCCGTACGGAAATGGTGCTATTAATTACACCACATATTATTAGTACTGCTTCTGAATCTGATGATATCACTAGGGATGTCATGGAGCCGATGACAGAACAGGAGTGGTAATGATGTGCCTTAAATTAAATTTGAAAGACATAATATGAAATTAGCTGGTTTGTTTTTGATTGTTTCATCAGTTTTCTTAACTGCTTGTGCTACGAATATTCCACAAGCTAAAAACTTTGAACCTACATCGCAGAAAAAAGCAATGGCAGCCCAACATTGGGGAATGATTGCGACCGATGCTGTTGAACGGACCAAGTTAGCATTAGCTAAGCAAGCCACTTTAAACGGCAGCCCTTTATACGTTTCAGATAATAGCAGCACTGACTTTGGCCGTGCATTTCGCAAGTACATGATTGCTGGGTTGATTGATGCGGGTTATACGGTATCTGCTACAAAGCAGGGTGCAATTGAAGTTGGCTATGAGGCACAGGTTATTCGACATGCATCATCATTTGAACCAAGCTTTTTTGGTTATAAACCAGGAATGGCCACAGGAGGAGTGGTTGGTTTTTGGGTATTACGCGATGCTTTGAAATATTGGTCAACTACAAATCTTGGATTAGGTTCTGTCGTTGCTGCAGCTTCATATGATGGATACAGGGCAGTTAACCCAGGAGAGACTGGAGTGGAATTATTAGTTTCCACCTCAATTATTCATAACAATCGATATGTCATGCTTAATGCTGACGCTTACTATATTGAGAAAGATGAAGCTTGGTTGTTTGAAGGCTGTAAGGGAAAAAGTCGTAGGATATGCCGTTAGTAAGCTTATAGCTTGTATTTTGTGCAGTATTTTTTACTTGAGACATTTGTGACATAAACAATCTAGTAATGTCAATCATCCAAATGGCTAGGTGCGCATTTGTCTAAGACTTGCTACTATTAACATTATTTTTATTGTGGTAATTGCCTAAAACTTAGTAATATATGTATATTAGTAGCGTAATGTAGCCAAAGTTGATTCTAAGAAAGTAAATCGATGCGTCAGGATGATGTGAGCCAGTTAACTAGCGAGGGTGTTGTTGATACGTTACTAGATAGTTTGCTGTTAGTTTGTCGTATGCACGGCGTAGCGACTTCTCGTGATGCGCTTGTTGCAGGCTTGCCGCTTCGTGATGGCAAAATGACGCCAGCATTGGTCAAGCGGTCCGCAAGCCGTGTGCAATTAGCAACAACCATTTTAAAAAAATCACTGGATAAAACAAGGCAAGAATTTTTACCAGCTATTTTGCTGCTAAAAGATGATGAAGCTTGTGTGATTACCAGTATTAATCTTGAGTCTAAGTTAGTTGGTGTTATTTATCCTGAGTTAGGCGATGTAGAAGTCTCTGAGCCATTAGATGACTTAATGGCCAGAAGTGCGGGTTATTTTATTGTTGCTAAGCTTAAGTTTACCTTTGATCAGCGCGCACCTAGCGTTGGTAAGGTTACTGTGCGCCATTGGTTTTGGGGGTCATTAGCAGAAAATAGTCGTATTTATAGAGATGTTATGGTGGCGGCGTTTGTAGTTAATGTATTTGCGTTGGCTATGCCATTGTTTACGATGAATGTTTATGATCGTATTTTGCCTAATCAGGCGACTGAAACGTTATGGGTAATGGCGATTGGTATTTCACTGATATTTATTGGTGATTTAGTGCTGCGCACTATGCGTGCTTATTTTCTTGATTGGGCGAGCACTAGAATAGACATTAAGCTCAGCGCGCGCATTATGGAGCAGGTGTTAGGTATTCGTTTGGAACAAAGACCTAACTCTGTGGGATCTTTTGCATCAAACTTGCGCTCGTTTGAAACGGTACGCGACTTTATAACCTCAGCAACGATTACCACCTTGATTGATATTCCTTTTGCTTTGATCTTTGTCGGCGTGATTGGCTGGATTGCTTGGCCGATGATTATTCCTGTCTTATTAGGGGCAGTAGTAATACTTATCTATTCATTTAGTGTGCAAACCAAAATGCATGAACTATCTGAAACGATGTACCGTGCTAGTGCAATCAGAAATGCTACGCTAATTGAGAGTCTGGTTGGATTAGAAACGGTGAAGGCGTTAGGGATTGAGGGGCAGATGCAACGCAAGTGGGAACGTAGCGCACATTTTTTAACAGAAGTTTCTAGTAAATTACGTTTGTTATCGTCATCGATTAATAACGGTGCAACGATGATGCAGCAATTAATTACTGTCAGCTTGGTGATTCTTGGTATTTACCTTGTAATCGATGGTGAGCTTACCATGGGTGGTTTAATTGCTTGTACGATGCTTGCTTCACGAGCATTAGTCCCAATTGCGCAAACAGCAGGTTTGCTAACGCAGTATCATAACGCGGCAACGTCTTTAAGTTCTCTTGATGAAATTATGCAAAGACCAGTGGAGCGTCCAGCAGATAGCACGTTTCTATCTAGGCCAGCTTTTAATGGTGACATTGAATTTAGAGAGGTTTCTTTTAGTTATCCAGGATCTGAACAAAAAGCTCTTAATAAAGTTTCTTTTAAAATTAAAGCGGGTGAACATGTTGCTATACTTGGGCGAATGGGTTCAGGGAAATCAACAATTCATAAATTAATATTGGGTTTATATCAACCAACAGAAGGTGCAATTTTGATCGATGGAGTTGATGCGCGTCAGATTGATCCAGCTGAACTTCGTCGCTGTGTAGGCTATGTACAACAGGATACGCAACTCTTTTATGGGTCTATGCGCGATAACTTAACTATTTCTGCACCCCATGTTGATGATGCCGCCGTTATTGCAGCAGCACACATAGGAGGTGTTAATGATTTTGTAAATTCACACCCCAATGGTTTTGACATGCTGGTGGGCGAGCGTGGTGAAACATTATCTGGCGGACAGCGTCAGGGTGTAGGTGTTGCTCGTGCTTTTATTAACAACCCTTCCATTGTTTTACTAGATGAACCTACAAGTGCAATGGACCATTCAGGTGAGGAAGCAATTAAGACGCGTCTGGCCGACAATACTAATAATAAGACGGTAGTTTTAATTTCGCATAGATCTTCTTTGTATGAATTAGTGAATCGGATTGTCGTTATTGATGCAGGTAAAATTGTTGCAGATGGGGCAAAAGAGCAAGTAATGGATGCATTAAGAAGCGGGAAAATAGGTAAAGCAATATGAGTGAATATCTATTCAATAAGCTCAGTAAGGTTAATCATTTTCTTAATAAACAAACTTGGCTTATAAAGCCTATTAGTTATTTATTGGATAAATGGACACCAACAGAAACAAAAGAAGACTTAACTTGGGATCAAGAGGTGGGGGTGGTAATGCTTGAGCAGTCGCCCCTCAGAGCAAGGTTGTTGTTATATACAATTGCAGGTGCTGTTTTGTTATTACTGGTTTGGGCTTGGTTTGCTGAGGTTGATGAGTTGGTTAGAGGTGATGGCCGTGTTATTCCATCCAAACAAGTGCAAGTGATTCAATCTCTGGATGGAGGTATTGTTTCAGCGATTCTCGTTAGTGAAGGGCAGACAGTATCAATTGGAACACCACTTATTCGCATTGATGAAACACGAGCAATATCCTCTCTGAGAGAAAATCAATCTCAGTATTTGGCCTATTTGGCTAAACAGTACAGATTGAAAGCATTAGCTGAGGGTCTACCATATAGTCCTCCAGAAGAGGTATTGAAAAATGTGCCAGAGACTTATGATCAAGAATATGCACTGTATCAGTCAAGTAAGAATGAGTTGCAGTCGGCTATTGAAATTGCACGAGATCAAGTAGAGCAGCGTGAAAAAGAGTTGCTTGAAGTACAGTTTCGGAAAGAGATATCTGAGAAGAACTATGAGTCAGCAAAAAAAGAACTTGCCGCAAATAAGCCTTTATTAGCAAGCGGAGCAGTTTCAGAAATTGATATTTTAAAGTTAGAGCGTGAAACTAACAAAGCGCGTGGAGATATCGATCAGGCCAAGGCTCAAATTAGCCGTATTCAAAGTGCTATTGGTGAAGCTAAACGTAAAGTTTCAGAGGTTCAACAAGTTTTTCAAAGCAAAGTGAGAACTGAGTTGAATGAAGTGACGGCTCGCTTAAACAGTTTGTCAGAAGTTAGTGTATCTCTTAAAGATAAAGTTAGTCAGTCAACTTTAAAGTCTCCAGTTAATGGCAAAGTTAGTCGGTTGTTTAATAATACGGTTGGCGGTGTGATTCAGCCAGGTAAAGAAGTTCTTGAAGTCGTGCCCACCGATGATGCACTAATACTGGAAACGAAAGTGCAAATTAGAGACATTGCTTTTATAAGCCTAACGCAACCAGCGGTAGTTAAGTTGTCAGCATATGATTACACAATATATGGCACTTTGGATGCGGTTGTTGAGCATGTTTCGCCAGACTCAATTGTCGATGAGAAGGGAAATGCATATTACATTGTTAGAGTACGAACTCTGAAGTCTAGTCTTGGTGAGGGATTGCCTATTATTCCTGGTATGGTTGCACAAGTTGATATTATGACTGGTAAAAAAACCGTACTTTCTTATTTGTTAAAACCAGTATTAAAAGCAAAATCATATGCTTTAAGTGAGAGATAAATGCAGGATACTTTTGTTAGTAAATTAGCTGAGCCCATTATAAGTTGGGTTCAAGCATTTCCAGAGTTAAATATCATTTCTGAAATTGTTTGTAATATAAACACCTCTGCATATAGTAATGAATCCACGGTTTTTTGGTTGCATATAAATGATGAGCAACCTGATTGGTTGGCAAGTACAATCAACAAAATTATTAAAGAATCTCCCTCAGTTAAAGTTGTAGTACTCACAAATTTACCTAGTCATACTCAATGCTTTTCTGCCTTAGAGGCGGGTGCTGTTGGTTATGTTCATGCATATTCTTCACCAGACGTATTGCGTGAAGTTAAGCAAGTGATTACGCATGGTGGTATATGGCTAGGGGCAGAGTTGCTTCAGAAGTTGATTGAGACTACAACTAAATTAACTAGTAATAAGTCAATTTATGTGAATAATTTGCTTTCGCAATTAACCCTTAGAGAAAAAGACGTTGCTATTGAGGTGGCGAAGGGTCTAAGTAATAAAGAAGTGGCTAGGACACTTAATATTACTGAACGTACTGTAAAGGCTCATTTGGCAGCGGTATTTGATCGTTTGGGAGCTAAAGATAGATTGCAGTTAGCCTTGATGCTTAATAAGGGGTAAACAGTATTTATTATGAACTGGAAATTAACATGCTATTAGTATGTTAATCAAAATTTTTAGTTGATAATTTTTTGTTTTATAGCTATTCCACTAAATAATCCATCATACCAGCAATACCGTGAGCCAGTGCTTGGCTTCACCACTCCACTTAGCACTAAAGTGCCAAGTGGAAGCACGAAAGGCTGGCACTCAGTCATGTAGCCTTGATGCAGCCACCTCGACAGGCTCAGGACAGGCGTAGCGAAATCAAAGGCACGTAACATAACCCCTCGACTCCATTTAGCACTACTTGCCAGTTTTACTGGCTTAGTAGTGCTTATCAGTTTCCTGATGCATTACATTGAGGCTTGGCTATACGTCGGATTATTTGATGTGGCAGCTATAAATCCAGTCTGTTGATTCATCAGTCAAAATATTCTTGGTTTGTTGAATTTACATACCTGTTTAACGTTTCTGAACTGTAATTTTCGGGCCAGTCATTCCGTCAATGCCAATTTGCTTCAATGTGGTAATTTCATCGTCGTTTTGTACACCTTCGGCAATGGCAATTACACCAATAGAATGAGCAATCATACATAAGCCTCTCAGTAGCGTTTTATTGGCCTCGTTGACGTTGATATCACGAATCACTGATGCATCGATTTTTATGTAGTCCAGACCAATGTCGTGCAACTCACCAAGACGTGAAATGCGCGCACCAACATGCTCAATGCCAACTTTGCAGCCTAGCGCCTTAACGGCAATACAGAACTTACGGAAATCAGCTAGGTGATCAAACGCACTTTGTTCAGGGACCTCGAAATATAATTTATTTGCAATTTGAGCTTGGTTTCTTATGCTTGTTGTGGCATTGTCCACAAATGTTGGATTGCAAATTGCGTTTGCCGAGATATTAAGTCCAATAGGCATTGCACCATTCACTAGCGAATCTATAGCTGTTTGCAATACAAGCTCATCTACACGACTAATTAAGTTTAATTTGATTGCCCATGAGATAAACTCACCAGCACAGAACCATTTGCCATCTGTAACTAATTGCATCCTTACAGGAGATTCGTAATGGATTAATTCACCATTTTGATTAACGACAGGATAGCTTTCCAGTTTAATCCTTCTATTATCCAGAGAAGAAGTGAGTAAATTTTTCCACTCTTGAATATTATTATCCTGATATTTATCCAATTCGCCTGAGTTGATGACATGTAAACCAGAATCAACCTCGCTACCAATGTCATCGAGTACGCGGTGAGCGGAGCTAATGATTTGTTCTGCTGAGTCTAGTCTAATAACACTCGTTGATACTGTAAAAAATCTTGCAGTAAGATTACAGTCAGTAATTTTACTAACTTTCTCAAACAAACTCTTTACCTTAGTACCAAGTTGATAAGTGTCTATTGGCTGATTCGAGAATAAAGCAAAGTCGGCCCCACTTACTCTGCTAGCGCAAAGAGCGGAGTCAGTTTCACATTCATGTTTTAACGCACCACCAATAGCTTGTAGTAAATTGTTAGTTTCTTTATAGCCAATCAGTTGGTCAATTTCACCAATGTTAAGTATTCTGGTGATCACCATTACACCTTCATTAAAGTATTCTTCGTCGCTAATGATGGCATCAACTTTTTTAACAAAATAATCGTGATTCATTAACCCAGTAATGTGATCATAGTTGTTATCAAGTCTAAGTTGATCAAGTCGTGCAGATTCCTCGCTAATTGTTTTCTTCACTCTAATTGAAAGAGTGTTCATGGCATTAACAACAGCTTTAAACTCTTTAGTTTTAGGCGCTCCTATCATAATAAAGCGGCTATCACCAATTGCCTTGGCTTGCTCAACTACATCATCAAGTGGTCTGAGAATTCTTTTAAGAATTTGACCACTTAAATAGCAACTCACTAGTCCTATTAACAATACCCAAAGCGCAATTTTTAATGTTGCATCCCAAAGTTCATTGTAAGCAAAGGTCTTGTTGCTTTCCAATTTTAACGTGCCAAATTGCGACCAGCCATCTTGAATATCAGCAATTCCTGCACCAACCTGTAACGGTATTAAATTAACAAACCACTTTGGGGCATAAGTTTGACTATTATTGTTGATGCGCTCGCTAAGTACTTTGTTGTCTGGGTCAAGTAATGTGATGTATTGATAGTGACCTGAGTCAAATTGTGCAGAAAGCAGTAAGTCTAGCGTGACAGGATCCTTTGCTAATTGCGTCATTGATAAAGCAAGCGTAACTGCATTATCATTATTTTTCATTTGCAGCTGTTTTTCCAGATACTGCTTACTGGATAGGGTGCTAAATATAAAGCTGCCACTAGAAGCTAGTGCAAGTATTAAAATAATGGCCAGCCATAGTTGTTTAATTAGAGACATAATTTCATCCTTACTTTCATTTATTCAATTCCATCTGCGCGCATGCGTGCTAACACATCACGCCATTTAGATAGGTTTGATTGGGAGTCAGACTTTGGTTTTGTGCTATTACCAACCCAAAGTCCTTTGTCGTTAAAGCTAAAAACTGGTGATAAATCTTTTCTATTAGATGCGGCGGATATTTGAGGGACTAGATTATCTAGAATAAGGGGTTCAGATTGAGGAGTTGCATAATAGCTAAGTACCATATGCGCTCTAATCTTTTTATTGAAATTTTCAGTAATTTCGGCCCTAACATAGGTTAATCTTAATTTTTCGTTAGGCACACCAGCAGCTTTTAAAAAAACATATTTTGAAATGCTGAAGTCCTCACAGTCTCCAGCACCAATTCCAACAAACTCAAGCGGAGTTGCCCAGTAATCTGACTGACCCCATATGTCAATATCGTCAGCAAATAAAATATTTTGATTGAAAAAGTTATTTATTTGCGTCAGTTTTTCTAAATCAGATGTACTTTTTAGCTTATTTGTAAGTAATTTGAGTTCTATAAAATGATGATGAGCTTCATCGCCATATTTTTGTTGAGCTAAGGTTGCCAGCTTGTTGAAATCATATCCTTCAGCCCACAAGCACGTAAAGAAAAATGGCAATACAAAAATCACGATAACTAATCGTAATTTAGGTATACTTGAATTTTTCCTAAAGCCTACTTGCACTTAAGCTCCAAAGTTTATTAAAAATTTATTAATTGATGCACTATTCTCATCAAGTCTGAATGCGCTACAGATCAAGCTGTAATCTTGCTTAAGGCTATTGTAACCTCATCTTCCAAAAGTAATTCTATATATTGGCCATCAGTACAGTATGTTTTAAATATATATAGGTGTTTAATAGCATCAATATGTAATATTTAGAACTAAAAATCTCACATTATCGAGGATGTAACATGGCACTTATTGGAAAAATTATAGCGATGACTGGCACGGCTTCTCTGTTATCAAACAACGGAGATAGTCGTGATTTGAAAGTTGGCGACAATATTCAGAGCGCAGACACTATCAAAACCACTCAAGGTGTTCAGGTTGATTTGCAACTAGCTAATGGTCAGGTGATTCATATTGGTGCTGATCAATTACTAGCGTTTGGTGATGAGTTTGCAGATATTTTTCCGCCTTCCGCATCAGATAGTGCTGTGAATGTTGCAACCATTGATACGGTTGTAGAAGCAATTGAACAAGGTCGTGACATCGGTGATGTGTTAGAAGAAACCGCTGCTGGTCCAGGTGGTTCATCAAATAGTTATGGCTTTAATTTTGTAGATTTGTTGAGAATTGGCGGTGATGATTTAAATAACTTCAACTTCACTTCTGAAGTTGGCACAAGTGATGAGCAGCTAAGTGGTGCTCCAGTTGATATTCTTAATCCAGTTGTAGTGGACACTGCTACAGTAGATACGGCAGTCCCAGCACCGACTATTATCAAAGTGGAAGTGGTTGGTGACGACGCAGTCGTTGAAGGCAACAACCTAGTTTACACAGTGACCCTAAGCGAAGCGACCACCCAAGCCAGCAGCTACAGCTACGTCGTAGGTGGTAATGCGACAGCAGGCGCTGACTACGGCACCCCAA
>JAUXNQ010000024.1 GCA_030682715.1 Methylotenera sp.
GCAACATTCAAATTAAATAGATTCAGTACATCATACTAAGTTACTCATAAATTTTAAGCAATAAAAAATCGGTAACCAAAATTGCCGTTATATTTTATCTTTCTTAAATTCATGATTAAATCGTGTCTGACCCCATTTACTTGCCAATTAAATAGATTCAGTACATCATACTAAGTTACTCATAAATTTTAAGCAATAAAAAATCGGTAACCAAAATTGCCGTTATATTTTATCTTTCTTAAATTCATGATTAAATCGTGTCTGACCCCATTTACTTCATGACCCCATTTTTCTTTACCCCATTTTTCGTTGTGCATTTTTCTCTTGTGTGACCCCATTTTTCTCTTACAAAAAAAACGGCACCCGAAGATGCCGTTTTTAATTTATAACTTTAAACTACAACAGGCTAAAGCCTGCCTTATCCTAGAAGAATAAGATTGCGCCTAAAGAAACAGTTTTTGCTTTAAGGTCTGTATTAGCAGCGCTACGGTTGCTCACTTCATCTTTAGCAACTGAGTACTCAGCAACTAAGTTTAAGTGTTTTGTTAATGGGTGGTATGCACCAACTACCCACATATTGTTTTCGATTTCTTTGAAATCTTCGCCTGAGTTACCATCTAATGTAGACTCACCGTATGAAGCAGCCAATTTAGTACCTACACCTGGAAGTGTGTATGAACCTTGAACGTACCATTGATCTGAATCACGACGTTTGCCATCCAAATCAAAACCGTTCAATAGTTGAACTGTTTGACCGATACCTTTACCTTGACCGTAGTAACCTACTAAGCCAAAGCCAGCAACGTTCACTGCTGTACCTATGTCCCATGCTGTAGCACGGTCTGAACCACCAGCGTCTAAACCTTTAACTTTTTGTGTAATTGCTGAAGTCCACACTTTACCTGAAACATCGCCAGCCCACTCGTATGAAGCTTTACCTTCAAATGCAGGAGAGTTGCCACCACGTTGGTTTGAACCAGCGCTGATTGGATTTTCTAATGCATCTAATGAACTAAGAGCATTCCAAGATTGAGTCACACCAGCTGTGAAGCTGAAGCCATTGAAGTTTGGTGATGAGTAAGCCACTTGTGATTTCCAGTCAGCGTACATAAAGCCACGACCGATACGACCCAATGTTGTTGTGTTGCCAGCTAATGAACCAGCTGCTGAACCAACGCCTAGCAATGTTTGGTCGTTCAAGATAGCGTCAGATGCGTAGATACCTAGATCTTTACCTAACTTGATAGAACCCCATGATTTGTCACCAAATGTCAAGAATGCTTGACGGTTTTCTTGTTGAGCTGTTTGGATGCCAGCTTGTTTTGTAGAAGCACCTGGGTTGATGCTGATTGTGAAACCAACATCTAAATCGTTTTGACGTGTTTTACCAGAAACTGATAGGTAGTTTGGTAACAAACCAGTTGTGATGTTGCTTACTGATTTACCGTTACCGCGTTCACCAGCAGTGTCATCATCACCTGAGAATGATGTTGATGTGTAGTAAGCGTTTACAACGCCACCGATGTCTAATGTCCAATCGCCAGCTGGGATTGTGATACCAGCTTGTGCGCTTGAAGCTGCAGCTACTAAAGCTGAAGCAACTGCTAATTTAATTGTTGTTTTCATATAAATCTCCTAAAAAATATTACTATTTTTATTTCTCGATTAACTTAATCTACCTTAGTTAGATAGAAAGGAAGCCAGCATTTGGCTTTCCCATTCTTACTAAGTGCTAAAGCACTAAGGCGAATGTAAAAGTTTGCAAACTCTCTCAACGTTTACTACTTTAAGTAGCATTCACTAAGAAGGTAGGGCGTAGTATGCACAAAGAATTTTGCCCTTACAACTAAAAGTTGGGCTTTTTGTCACAATTACTTACATTTGTTGTAAATTTGCAACATTGTGTGTGTGTTCTACTGTTTTTAAATATGATCCAATACGACAGGAAACGTTATTCCTACTGCAAAATCATAGACCAATGCTAAATTAAATGCTAAATTAAGCATCTTATAAGATATTAATTTATACTAAGGGGTTTCCATGGACACCATCTACAGCAACGTGACCGTAAGCGTTACTGAATTAAAGCGTAACTTTGCGGGTGTTATCAAGCAAGCTGATGATTGCCCGATTGCAATCCTTAACCACAACAGACCTGAGGCTTACTTGTTGCCTGCTGCACATTACGAACGGCTTATCGCTCGCCTGGAAGATTTAGAAGACACAAAAATGATTCATGAACGGGCTAATGGTCCGTTTATTGAGGTTACGATTGATGACCTATAAGCTCCGGTTTCACGAATTAGCGCTGATTGAGTGGAAAAAGCTAGACAACAGCATACGAGAGCCCCTCAAAAGGAAGCTAATCGAAAGACTTGAGTTTCCCCATGTCACAGCTGCTCGTTTATTAGGGATGCCAAATTGTTACAAAATTAAGCTTTTACATGTTGGTTACAGACTTATTTATCAGGTGGAAGGTGATATTTTGTTTGTGACGGTGCTTGCTGTTGGCAAACGAGATAAGTTAAAAGTTTATAATACGGCAAAATCTAGACTGTAAATTGCACATCTACCACTTGTAATTGATATTCTGTACCTAGACACTCCGGCTAGGGTACAAAGGGCGCAAAGGTTATCGTTCTTGGTAGGAGCGGACACCGACCGCGAAAGGGTTGGTGAAACTTCACCTGACGGTTAATTAAAATAATGTTGTGTGGAATACATGGTGAAATTTAATCTGATCATTCATTAATCCAACACTGCCTCAACTTGATAGGTTTGTTCGCGGCTAATAGCCGTTCCTACAATGGATGCAGAGTTCGGTTCTTGGTAGGAGCGGACACCGACCGCGAAAGGGTTGGTGAAATTTAACCTGATCATTCATCTAACACTGCCTCAACTTGATAGGTTTGTTCGCGGCTAATAGCCGCTCCTACATACGACTTTTCAAGAGGTTCACCTCTTATCGCACCAATGTTGCTGCTTTAGCAGCTTACATTGGTGGTGATGCCCCTTGCGGGTAGAAAATCGGAGTGCCCATGGTACAAGTTTACAGCCATACGGCATCCCAATGAGAGTAATCGCCTACTTTAGTGACTAGCCCTGCACGTATCGGGTTAGCAACGATATAACGTGCAATGTTCACAACATCTTCATCTTTACGTATAGCATGGTCATAGTAGCCTGCTTGCCATACATTGCCTCCTATTGCCTTTGCACTTTGTGATTTTATATTTTTGAGTACGCGCGGTAACTTTACATTTTCATTTAATTGCATTAACCAATGTATGTGATCTGGCATGACCACAAAAGCTAACGTTTTTGTGAAACCTAAGGTGTCAGATTGCTTTAATGTGATTGCCACTTTTCGGGCGGTTAAAAAATCATTGAAAATTGGCTGACGATTTAACGTAGTCGTCGTAATGTGATAAATCTGTTCTGGTAGTGATATGCGGCCTTTGCGTAAATCTTTTTGATGTTTAATTTGCATAAAAATAATGGCTCTATGTGTATTCACATCCTGGGAAAAACTGTTTACAGCGCTTACAAAGTCGTATGTATGAGCCGCTAGCCGCGGCAAAAAACTTATCAAACTAATAGCCTGCGGCTTTATTTAATCGTCAAGTGTAGTCACCTGAGCTTTCGCGGTCAATGACCGCTCCTACAGAGAACTGACCTTGCTTGCGGCCCTTGTAGGAGCGGCTATTAGCCGCGAACAAATCTATCAAGTTGAGGCAGTGTTAGATTAATGAATGATCAGGTTAAACTTCACCATCCCTTTCGCGGTCGGTGACCGCTCCTACAGAGAGCTGGCCTTATCAATTTTCGCTATATTGCTTTGTAAGCAAAACTTCCTATGCCTTACAAATACTCTTCAACCGTGAACAGCTTGCGATGTTCTCTTATGGCAAATCTATCTGTCATCCCTGCAATATAATCTGCTACTGCACGCGCTTTGTCTATTTCTGCATATGCTTGAAACTCGTTAGGCAGTAGCCCAATGTTTTCAAAAAAGCCTGTGAACAATTCGCGCACTATTCTTACCGCTTTGGCGCTCATGCGGTTCACTTTATAATGCTGATATAGGTTTTTACGTAAGAATTGCTTGAGCTTTAAGTTTTGCTCTGCAATATCGCGACTAAAGCCAATTAACTGTGGTAATTTTCGAATTTCGGCAACGCTGGCAGGTTGATGTTGCGCTATGTTGTGCGCACTTTGTGTACATAAATCCACAACTAGCGTATTGATCATGCGGCGTATGGTTTCGTGTATCAGCCGTTTTTGTTCTAATTTTGGATATTTAGCTTTGACTTCAGCTAGATTTTGCGCAAACAGCTCTACTTTTGATAGTTGTTCTACGGTAATTAAGCCAGATCGCAAGCCATCGTCAATGTCGTGGTTGTTATATGCGATTTCATCTGCATAGTTAGTGAGTTGCGCTTCTAGGCTTGGGCTGGTTTTATTGATAAAACGCTCCCCCACGTCACCAAGCTGTTTGGCATTTTTAATTGAGCAGTGTTTAAGGATGCCTTCGCGCACTTCAAATGTCAGGTTTAAGCCATCAAAGTCTGCGTAGCGCTGTTCTAATTGATCGACAACGCGTAGCGATTGTAGGTTATGCTCAAAGCCACCAAACGCGCGCATACAGTCATTAAGCGCATCTTGCCCTGCATGTCCAAATGGCGTGTGGCCAAGATCATGCGCTAGCGCAATGGCTTCTGTCAGGTCTTCATGCAGGTGTAGCGTTCGTGCAATGCCACGCGCCATTTGTGCCACTTCTATACTGTGCGTTAATCTGGTGCGAAATAAATCACCTTCGTGATTCACAAACACTTGGGTTTTATATTCTAGTCGCCGAAAGGCTGTGGAGTGAATAATGCGGTCGCGGTCTCGTTGAAACGCATTACGTGTTGAGGAGCTTGGCTCATCAAAGTGTCGTCCAATTGATTGTTCTGAATTAGCTGCGTAGGCGGCAAGTGTGGTCATATTTTCACTTTTTAATATCAATAGTTTCTAGCAAGCTATTTAATCACTCCGATAGACTACCTTCTTAACCAAGAATTCTTTGCTTATGAGTAAAGCTTCGATATATAGCAACAGGCTAGAATATAGCAAAAAGCTAGACTAACGATAGTGTCTCTCTAAGTTTTTCAGCATCGTAATCACTGGTAATCACAGACTTTCCAATCGCCTGCTGTAGCACTAATCTAATTTTGCCATCTGCCACTTTTTTATCCATCTGCATCAAGTCTAAATATTTTTCTACCCCTAACTTCGGCGCCTCTAAAGGTAGCTTAGCCGCAGTTAATAAATCATGAATACGCTTAACATCTTTACTACTTAGCCAGCTCATGCGTAAGGACAAATCTGCCGCCATCATCGTACCCGCAGCAACGGCTTCACCATGTAGCCAAACACCATAGCCCATTGCATTTTCAATTGCATGCCCAAATGTATGGCCCAAATTTAACAATGCTCGCTCACCAGTTTCATGCTCGTCACGCGCGACCACCTCTGCTTTATTTTGGCATGAGCGATAAATAGCCTCACTAATTGAAGACTCATCTAGCGCCATCAACTGGTTGATATTTACTTCTAACCAGTCAAAAAAATCAGGATCTCTGATCAACCCGTATTTAATGACTTCTGCCATGCCAGCAGAAAACTCACGCGGTGGTAAAGTTTGCAATGTGTCGATATCTGCCAATACAAGTTGTGGTTGATAGAAAGCACCAATCATGTTTTTACCAAGTGGGTGATTAATGCCTGTTTTACCCCCAACGGAAGAGTCCACCTGAGAAAGTAACGTGGTAGGGATTTGTATGAATGGCACACCACGTAGATACGTAGCGGCAGCATACCCTGTTAAATCACCAATGACACCACCGCCAAGTGCGATTAAAGTAGTGCTGCGCTCACAGCGATTTTGAAGTAAAGCATCATAGATAAGATTAAGCGTTTCACTATTTTTGTAGGCTTCTCCATCAGGCAATACTATTGAAATCACCGTAACACCAGCCGCTTTTAATGCGGAACTTAATTGCTCGAGATAAAGTGGGGCGACGGTTGTGTTAGTGACGATAGCGACATGCTTACGTTTTAAATGTGGCAAGATTAGGTCTGCATTTGAGATGAGACCGCGTCCGATATGAATTGGATAACTTCTATTTGCTAATTCTACTTTTAATGTTTGCATCTCAATTTACTTTTTCACAATTTATTTTTTTAACAATTCTTCAATATAACTAGTAATCTCTAGCGCAGATTGCGCGCCAGTATCTACAATATAATCCGCCAACCCTGTATAGATAGGATCTCGCTCTATATATAAGCGCTCCAATTTCTGCTTCATGTTTCCACCTTGCAACAGCGGCCTAGTTTTGTCATGCCGTGTGCGTTGATACAAATCGTTTACCTTGCCACGTAGGTAGATAATCTTCCCGCTATTTTTCAGCAAATCTCGATTCTCTGGCATCAACACAGCGCCACCGCCAGTTGCCATAATAATATCATTCAACTGGCATAGCTCTTCAATAACTAGGTTTTCCCGTTTACGAAACCCATCCTGACCCTCCAACTCAAAAATGAGCGGGATTTTCACGCCTGTTTTACGCTCAATCTCAACATCAGAGTCATAAAACTCTTTATCTAATTGCTTAGATAGCATGCGGCCGATTGTTGTTTTACCAGCACCCATTAGGCCTATAAAGTAGATATTATTCAATTAAAACCACCCCTGTTGCTTGGCAACATTTTTATTATATGGTGTATGAGGCTTTCGCCACTGCGCTATTGCAGAGTTACCCTCAAAATAAAATGCCCATCATATTCTTGGATGGGCATTTTATCAAAACTATCTGCTTAGCAATTATTACACTAGCACTAAACCAGACTACTGCAGCGTTAAGCGTTCGTCGACGATTCTCGGTGTAATGAAAATTAGCAGCTCTGTTTTATCACTTTGGCGAGTAGTCCGCTTAAACAAATTACCGAATAATGGCAAATCACCAAAGAATGGCACTTTATCAACATCATTACGTTCAATTTGCTCAAAAATACCGCCAAGTACAGCCGTCTCACCATTACCTACCAGCACTTGCGTATTGATATTTTGCGTATCGATTGAAGGCACGCCATTAAATATTTGGCCTACTTTGTCTTTCTTAATATCTAGCTCCATGATGATTTTCTGATCAGGCGTAATCTGTGGCGTTACTTCTAGGCTCAATACCGCTGGCTTGAAAGCTACGTTGGCCGCTCCACTGCTAGATGCTTGCAAGTACGGTATTTCAGTACCCGCTGCAATTTTAGCTTTACTTTGGTTGGCTGTAATCACACGAGGGCTAGAAACAATTTTACCGCGCTGATCCGTCTCCATTGCAGTCAACTCTAAGTTGAGCAACAACCCAGCAGCTACATTATAAATACTGTATGCAATTGAACCAGCAGCATTTGCAACCGCTAAATTCGACATTAAATCTGGCTGACCATCTGAACTGGTAAATACGTTACCATTTGTGAGTGCTGTCTGTACTGAGCCATTGTGCTGACCTTGCGTTACTGTTGTAGCAGTAGTTGCGGTAGGTCTGTTACCTAAAGTTCCACTCAGCGTTGCATTGGTATTACTGCCAGGTCTTCCAGTTTGTGTGATACCTAACCTAGCACCTAATGCCTTACTGTACTTGTCATCAGCAATTACCAAGCGAGACTCAATCATCACCTGTTTAACGGGTACATCCACTCTATTAATCATGGCCTGAATCTCTTCAAGCTTTCTAGCAGTGTCTTGCACAAACAGCGTATTTGTTCTTGCGTCATGATTGACTGTTCCACGCTCAGATAACACTCTATTTCGCATTCTTTGCGCACCACCAGCACCGCCGCCAGCGTTCGAAACACCGCCGTTCAGGATAGTTTTAAAGTCTTCAGCCTTTTGATATTTAAGCGTGAATGATTCTGTTCGTATTGACTCTAGCACTTCTTTCTCTAACTGAGCCGTTAACTCTGCTTTTTCTTTTGCAGCCAACTCATCTGCTGGCGCAACCAAAATTACGTTGCCATTTTTACGCTTATCTAAACCTTTACTTTGCATGATAATTTCAAGCGCCTGATCCCAAGGTACGTCTTTCAGACGTAATGTCAGGTTTCCTGTCACTGTGTCGCTACTGATAATATTCAACCCAGTAAAATCGGCAATCACTTGCAACACTGAACGTACTTCAATATTTTGGAAATTTAAAGAAAGTTTTTCACCCGCGTAGCCTGGTTTTGAACCACGCACCAGCTTGTTTGGATCTTCTATTACCTGACGCACATCAATAATGAATTTTTTATCTGCTTGATAAGCGGATTGCTCCCAGTTACCCTTAGGCTCAATCACCATACGACCGTTATTACCTTGCTTCATCGTATCTACAAAGAGCACTGGTGTATTAAAATTTGTCACATTCAAGCGACGTTGCAAATTGGCAGGCACATCAGTATTGATAAAATCGACTTCAATTACTTTACCTTTTTGCCTAATATTGATACCTGCAGACGGATCCGATAAATCAACAATAATGCGTCCTTCACCATTTTTACCGCGTGCAAAATCTACATTATTGATGGCCACAGAACTTGCGCCACGAACAGGCTCTGAAAACTTAGTTTCTACGTTAACCTCACTAGTCACTTCATTCGCCTGTAACAAAATAGTCACTTCATTGCCACTTGCAGATGCACTATATCCAACATTTTTTGTTAAATTAAGCACCATGCGGGTTCGATCTTTACCTTGAGCAAGGGTTACACTTTTTAACGCACCCGCATCTGCTGGGATATTATTTTTTGCCAGCCCATTGCCAACCTTAGGGAAATCCAATGCAATACGCGCTGGACTCGTTAATGTAAAACCAGCAGGGGGATTTGCTAATGGCTGCGTAGTTTTTACTCGAATACTGACTCGACCACCTGGTAACGTTGAATAATCAAGACTCTCAATTTTATTAGTTAAGGCCGACTGATCTTCAGCATTGGACGTTACTGTACCCAGCATTAGCCCAAACAACATAGTTGCTTGCAAAAGTTTCGACATCCAATGGTTCATTTTCATTATTTCACCTTAAATCTTACTTCCTAAAAATATAAAAACTTTCAGGATTTAATGCTCTATTACAATAAAATTGACCGCATTCAAACTAACCACCACTCATTAACAAACCTAACATCATTCACATCAACGCTTATTGCATTGGCAAGCCCATCGGTGATAACTGGTTAATCCTCTTGCAAAACCAGGTTGGACATACGCTCAACCCACTCACCAGTGAGGTCGTCTTGTACAATCTCAGTTAACAGCACTTCACCATCTGTAATTTGTGTAACTTTTCCAAAATTCTGACCAACATAACTACCCAGTTTAACTTGCTGAACTGTCTCATCAGGTGTTTTTAGTAACGCATAAGTTAACTTGCTTTTAGACAGCAGACCAACATACTTTAAACTTTCTAATGGATAAGCCTCCATCGGCTCTTTGGGTCTATTCAAATTAGGCTGTAAAACACTAGTCTTGTTAACAGCCTTGCGAGCGCGAAATGGATCAACTAGTGTGCCATCAGCGTTATATTGCAAAGCCATATATGGCTGAACTTCCGGTAAGGGCTTAACTCTGGGCTTAACATCTTTAGTAGCATCTCGCATGTATTGATCAAGGTCATCACCTTCCTCAAAGCTGCAGCCAGATAACCCAGCACTGAAGATGCCAAAAATCAAAATAGGCATAGCAACAGACAAGGTAAATGTTCGTTTGATAATATCAGCCACGGCTACTATTTGCCTTTCTTGTTAGTTTTAGACTTTGCTTTCTCACTCTCAGCTTTACGCTTTTCGGCTATCTCAGCAGCGTCTAAATAACGATACGTTTTAGCAACAGCCTCCATGACCAAGGTGCTATCACCAGCATTTGGCTTTACATCTTTACCTTTATTTGCAGCATCTTTATTAACCACAAACACTTCACCTAGCGTCACAATCCTAGATAACTTAGATATATCGGTCGCGAATGCCCCTAAATCGTGATAAGCGCCTGTGACTTTAATCGATATCGGCATTTCTGCATAAAACTCGGCTTGCGTTTCTTGTCCAGGCTTAAACAATTCAAACTCTAAACCTCGCGCTAAACCTGCCTGATTAATATCAGTTAGTAAACCATCAATTTGTGAGCGGTCTGGCAACTGTTTAAGCAAAGCGCCAAAGGTCTTTTCAATCTCCACCATTTGCGCCTTATATGCTTCTAAATTCATTGCCTGACTTTTTTTATCAAAATACACCCCTCTAAGCTCCTCTTCTTTAGCTCGCTCAGTATCAAGCGCGTCTAAAGTAGGACTGAGCACAAAGTAGTAGCCAAGCGCAAGCAAAACGAAGAACACCACGCCCAGTAGCACGGCCTTAACTGGTGCAGGCAAATTACCAGCATTATTGATGTCGATGTTATTAAAATCTTCTAACTTCATGATTTTCTCGCACTTCCAGCTGTCGCTTTAGCACCTGCATCATCTGTCTCTATTATCGGCGTTTTTAAGCTCACCTTGAGCGTAAATAGGTTTTGTTTCTGCACACCTACTGTGATCGCTTTAATTTCTATCAAAATAGGGGATTCCATCCACTCAGATTGATTGAAATTACGCACCAATGTTGCCACCCTAGCATTTGTATCAGCGACACCCTCAAGGGTGATCACTTTACCTTCCTGCTTGATACTTTTTATATACATACCCTCTGGAAGTTGGCGGCTAAGCTCATCAAAAATGATGACGGCCTGACTTCGGTTGGTCTGTAAATTCTCAACGACTTGCTTGCGCTCAAGCATTGCGCTGATTTGCTCTCTCAAGTTTTTAATATCAGCAATTTCTTTATCTAACTTTGTAATCGCATTACTAAGGCGCTGATTGCGCTCAAGTTGAGACTCAACTTTACTATTGATGATGCTATAAGCCATAAATAGAATCGCACATGCTGCGATAGCACTAAACAATGCCATGAAACCAAATTCACGCTGCCTTGTTTCGCGCCTTATTTGGCGATGTGGTAATAGATTGACGCGTATCATATAGCGAACCCTCGCATGGCAAGACCACAGGCAATCAATAATGCAGGGGCATCTATTGCTGCCTGTTGCGGCCTGACTTTTGCACTGACAGTCATACTATGAAAGGGGTTTGCAACGATAGTGTTAACCTGTGCACGGTCTTGAACCGTTAAGTCAATCTCAGGAATAGAAGCGCACCCACCTGCCAACACGATGTGATCAACGCGGTTATATTGCGTAGAACTGGTGAAAAACTGCAATGCCCTAGCGACTTCCATCGCCAATAGCTGTACAAAAGGCTGCAAGACTTCACTTTCGTAACTTTCGGGCAGGCCGCCCTTGCGCTTGGCGATTTCAGCCTCCTCTTGTGACAGCCCAAAACGACGTTGTATTTCTTGTGTTAATTGCGCACCGCCAAAGCTTTGTTCACGTGCGTATATTGGGACGTTGTCGTGTAGCACGTTGACGTGCATCATGGTCGCCCCAATATCAACAATCATGACAGTTTGCTCACGCCCTGCATTAGGAAGTTGACCAGCGACTAAGGTATATGCGGCCTCAGTGGCATAGGATTCTACATCCATGACGATCACTTTTAGACCAGCACCTTCAGCAGCAGCAACGCGATCTTCTATCTTTTCTTTACGTGCAGCAGCGATGAGCACTTCAACTTCATCTGGGTTATTTGGGGCTGGGCCGAGTACTTGAAAGTCGAGATTCACCTCTTCGAGTGAAAAGGGGATGTATTGATTAGCTTCAGCCTCAACTTGAATCTCCATGTCTTCTTCACGTAAGTCAGCAGACATGAAAACTTTTTTAGCAATAACCGCAGAGGATGGCAAAGCTAATGCGACGCGTTTCTCGCGCGAGCCAAGTAGTTTCCAGCCAAGCTTGACAGCATCAGCAACCTTTTCCAAGTCGCCAACGTTGCCATCAGAAATAGCATCTTTTGCAAGGGGGGAGATTGAATAGTTCTCAAGTTTGTAACCACCACGCCCATCACTAATAAGCTCAACCATTTTAACTGAGGTTGAGCTTATATCTATTCCTACTAGCGGGGGTACCGATTCTGTAAAAAAGCTGAATTTCAAATTGAAATTCCTTTTCTGATTTCGTTAGTTACGAACATTTCTAATAATTTACATTAAATCCTAGCAACAACTTTAAACCCTGTAAAGCAATTTTTCATTTATTCAAATATTTAACTTTATTGTTAGATTATTCGCGTCAACTTGCATAGCAACTTATAATAGCGTTACATTTTTAGTTTAAAGAAATAAATCACCCATGATTCCAAACAAATGGTGGCACTATCTTTTGTTAACTATTGTTGTTAGCGGCCTATCAGCTATTGCTTTTGTAGGGATTGCTGTTGCACTCATTTACCCTAGCCTACCATCACTTGAAACGCTTACCGACTATCGCCCTAAGCTACCCCTACGTGTGTACTCTGAGGATGGTTACTTAATTGAGGAGTTTGGTGAAGAGCGACGCGCTTATGTCAAAATTACCGATGTACCCAAAAGCATGAAAGATGCCGTGCTTGCAATTGAGGACCGTCGTTTTTACCAGCATGGCGGTATTGATACCAAAGGCATTATTCGTGCCATTAAGAACAACATCACTGGGGTTAGCCACGAAGGTGCTAGCACCATCACCATGCAGGTTGCCAAGAACTTTTTTACCAAACCCAATGGCAAACGTACGCTTGGCACAAAAATCAATGAAGCTTTACTCGCTGTTAAAATTGAAAACAATTTAAGCAAAGATAAGATCCTTGAGCTGTACATTAACCAAATTTATCTTGGTCAGCGTTCATACGGCTTTGCAGCCGCATCACAAGTGTACTTTGGCAAACCTTTAGAAAAGTTAAATCTCGCTGAAACCGCCTTGCTGGCGGGCCTACCCAAAGCGCCATCTGGTTACAACCCTTACACGCATCCTAAGCGTGCAACCACCCGCCAAAACGAAGTACTCCGCGATATGTATCGTTATGGGTTTATTGAGGAGTCTGCTTTTAATCAAGCGATTGCTCACCCACTTAAATTTAAAGCCTCTAGGCAATCTCGTGACTTATCCGCAGACTACGTTGCCGAAATGGTCAGAGAAAGCTTGTACGCAACTTATCAAGACGAAATTTACAGTAGCGGCTTAAAAGTTTATACCACCGTGCGCAAAGCAAACCAAGAAGCGGCGAATATTGCGCTCAGGGATGGCATTTTGGATTACGATGCGCGCCAAGGTTATCGCGGCCCAGAGAAGCTTCTTAAATTAAGCCAGACTAGCCCTGAGACAGACAAAGAAATCATTGAAGAAGCACTCGGTGATATTGAGGTCTCAAATGGGCTAATTCCTGCTGCTATTACTGAGATTGCTGAAAAATCCATTACCGTACATACAAAATATGGAGATGACATTGAAATTAGTGGTAAAGGCCTCGCGTTAATTGATAGGACGCTCAATGAGAAAAAACCCGAAAAACGCTTATTAAAAGTGGGGGCGGTGATCCGTATTCTGAATGCATCGCCATCTACTCAACCAGGTCAATGGCGGGTGGTTCAACTGCCACAGGTTGAATCTGCATTGGTTTCTATCGACCCTGAAACGGGTGCAATTCGCGCTTTGGTAGGCGGTTTTGATTTCAACCGTAACAAATTCAACCACGTCACCCAAGCATGGCGCCAACCAGGCTCTAGCTTTAAACCCTTTATTTATTCAGCCGCTTTAGAGAAGGGCTATACTCCAGCAACAATTGTTGAAGATGAGCCATTAAGTTTTTCATCAGAGGAAACAGGCAATACAGCGTGGACCCCACAGAATTATGACGCGACGTTCGATGGTCCGATTCGACTCAGGCAAGCTTTAGCAAAGTCTAAGAACATGGTGGCGATTCGTGTATTAGAAAACATAGGCAAAGACTATGCTCAAGATTACATCACTCGTTTTGGATTTGCTGCAAAGAACCACCCCGCTTATATGACAATGGCATTGGGCGCTGGCTCAACAACGCCCATGCAGATGGCAAGCGCCTATGCGGTGTTTGCAAACGGTGGCTACCGAGTTAACCCTTACTTAATTTCTAAAATTGTAGATAACAATGGTAAGGTCATTTCCCAAAATAAATTTGTAACAGCCCAACATGATGCACCTCGCGTCATCGACGCGCGCAATGCTTTTATCATGAACTCTATGATGCAGGATGTTGTACGGTACGGCACTGCAACCAAAGCTTTACAGCTTGGCCGTAGGGATTTGGCGGGTAAAACTGGTACGACAAATGACCATTTTGACGCATGGTTTACTGGTTATAGCCCGAAAGAAGTTGCAGTGACATGGGTTGGGTTTGATAAACCTAAACGCCTTGGTCGCAATGAGACTGGTGGCACAACGGCTCTACCCATTTGGATTAAGTACATGGCAACTGCATTAAGAAATGTCCCTGAAACTGACATGCCAGTACCTGATGGAGTAATGGCGCTACGTGTAGACCCTGCGACGGGGATAAGAGCAGACAATGATGAGAATGGTATTTATGAGTACTTCTATCATGAGAATCCTCCGCCTGAAGTTGAAATTCCTTTGCCTAGCATGCTAGAAGAGGAGTCACTGCCGCTAAGCCAACCTCAGCAAATGCTACAACCTGATATCATATTTCAACCGAGAAGCTTACCCCTCCAGACGCCAGAGCAACCATCAAAATTTAAAGACCCTAGCGCTGTAAAAATAATTAAGCCTACTGACGCTGCCAATAACAAAGATTTGGCAGCAAATAAGGCGGCTGAACCAACGAAAACTAAAAAACCTGAACCTAGCAATAAAACCACAACACATGATCAGGTTCAACAGCTACTTAATCCGCATTAAGCTCTAGCACTACTGGTGTGTGATCAGAGGGGCGCTCCAGCTTACGTGGCACTTTGTCTATGTACGCTGCCTTACATAGCGGCTTAAGTGTGTCGCTTACCAGTATATGGTCAATGCGCATACCAAAATTTCGTCTAAATCCCATCATACGATAATCCCACCAGCTAAAGCTCTTTTCAGGCTGTTCAAATAACCTGAAACTATCATGTAAGCCAAGATCAATTAAACGATTAAATGCCTCTCGCTCTAATGGGGAAACCAGTATCTGCCCCTCCCAAGCCGCTGGATCATGGCAATCACGGTCTTCAGGTGCAATGTTGTAGTCACCCAGCAACGCTAGTTTTGGATGCTGTACCAGCTCTGTTTTAAGCCAGCTATTTAACGCAGATAACCAGCGCATTTTATATTGATACTTATCTGAATCTACTGCCTGACCATTAGGAATGTAAGCGCACACTATACGTATTCCATTAACATCAGCGGTGATGACTCGCTGCTGGTCGTCATCAAAGTTAGGAATATTATGCTGCACGTTAAGAATAGGATAACGACTAATAATTGCCACGCCGTTATAGGTTTTTTGACCAATATGCACGGCATGGTAGCCCAGTTCCCGCAACGCCTCGTAAGGAAACTTGCTATCCTCTTGCTTTGTTTCTTGCAAACAGAGTACATCTGGCTGATTAGCCGTTAACCAGTCCACCACGTGTGGCAGGCGTACATTAAGAGAATTGATGTTCCAACTAGCTAGTTTCATAGGCCTATGATATTAAATATGATATTAAAAAAGTGTGAAAATGACTGTATATAAAGGTGCGCAACTCTAACACGCATCATCACATGGGTCAAAAACCTGACTATGCATGAAAACCATGCGCCTGAAAATATTCAATGCATTTTCTTATGCCTTAATTTTTCAATAAATGTCTAGCGTATGCATTCAGTTTAAGTGATGATGGTAAAGTAAATTTTTTAGAAAACAAGCCTATGATTAAAGCCGCAATATTTGATATGGACGGCTTGCTGATTGATTCTGAACGTATCATCATGCAAGCTTGCATGACTGCCGCACAACAAGTTGGCATCACTTACACACAAACTGAATATGTTGAACTAATTGGCCTTGCAGGACCAGACTCCACACGCGTAATGACAGCGCAATTAGGTGGTACTGAACGATTTAATCAAGTAATGGTAGGTTTGGATGCAGAACTGGCAAAGTTAAACCATACCTTCCCACTCAAGCAAGGCGCCCTTAAGCTACTCCAACATTACCAAGACAATAATATTGTTTGTAGCGTTGCCTCATCATCCGCTACGCACCATATTACCCATCGCTTAAGCCAAGTTGGGGTAATCAATTACTTTAGCCACATCACCAGTGGGCAAGAAGTGGCGCGAGGCAAACCTAACCCAGATATTTACCTACTAGCAATTGAAAGATTAGGCTTTAAAGCAGAACAATGTATTGCTTTTGAGGATAGTGAGGCAGGTGCTCGCGCGGCAATTGCCGCAGGATTAAAAGTAGTTGTAGTGCCAGACTTAATACCGCCTAGTGAGTTTGTCAGCAAACACAGCCACCAAGTGGTCGATAGCTTGTTAGATTTCTTAAACCGAATTTAAAGGCCTCATATGCCAAACATGCTCTGTAGCGGCATATTTACCTTTTAATCCACCAGCAACATCCGCGCTGGCAAGCAAGGTTAAATCGTAGCTGGTTTTGTAATGCCGCTTAACCTCATCTGCCCCTATAGAAAACGGCGGGCCAGCCTGCAAGGCTTGGTCATACTCAAAACAAACCAACAACTGAGGCACTGGATAGGTAAGCGCCATTAAATGCGCAGCATAATCTTTACGCATCTCCGCAGGCAGTGCCACCAAAGCCGCTCTGTCATACACAGCATCCACACCCCCCAGCATATCGGGCGATACATGAAAAATATCACCTACAAACATATCGAGATTAAGGGTGCTGTATTGTGTAACCTCACCTAACTGGCTAATGGTTGGTATCAGACCTAGATTTTCAAATAGGTCTTGGATGGCGATTTCGCTTAGTTCGGCACCGACAACGCGATAGCCTTGTGCAAGTAGCCAAGCAATATCTAAGGTTTTGCCACAGAGAGGTAAAAACACTCGTGAACCCTGCTTTAGATTGAGGCTGGGGAGGTGTGCAATTAATAACGGATTAGCTTCATCCAAATGGAAACCAATCTCGTTTTTTTGCCATTTTTGGTGCCAGAAGTCTACATGCATATTAAATTCTCGTAGGGTCGGCAACTTGTTTTCCCACACGTTTATAAGCCAGGAAAATTACACGATAGCGCATTATCGCCAGTCAAGCCAGCCTGAAGCAACCTGCTTCTTCACCATACGCAATAGCAACAACGCGTTATTTTTTCGCAATGATAATTGCCCAAAACGTTACGTGACGCAATTGATGAAAAAGATAATTTTGATGAATGTTTTTATTGATTTGATGGGTTTAGATGCAAAAAATACGCTTTGGTGAGAACACGTGCGCGTGGGCAACAAGTTGCCCACCCTACCTGACTGAGCTAAAAGGCATAAATAGCCCTTAATGCAAAAGTTTCTTCATTTCTTTTATGTTCATTTAGTCTTGAAAAGCTCAAACCAGCCTGTATAGTGAAATGCCCATTTATATCGGCATGTATTTGCGGAGTATAGCTGTAGCGCCAACGGCCAGATGCATCAATCTCATGATTAAACTCAATACCATAAGTCAGTTTCGGACTTAGGTCATAAAAAACACTGTTATTCATCAATGTCATTAGCTTACCATCGCCGCCAAATGCTGTTTTCCTAACCCCTAGCATATTGAGCGTACTCCACTTTGAATTGAAGCGGTAACCATTGATATATAGTGCATCTGCAGAATATTTACCTAGATCACGATTCTTTTTAACAATCACTTGCCATCCTTGAATCAAGTTTGGATTGTTAAAATGATGGCTGAGCGTACCTTGAAGTGCTATTTTATAATCAGTAAGCTTGGAGTTTTCACTTGGCAGCTCAAACTCAAAAGCGAGTCCATCCGCAAACGCATACTCAATTTCAGGTGCCCATTCTAAAGTGCCACCACTCACATTTCTTTGTGCAAGTGTATTAACCTCTAATTCACCCTTTCGAGCTCCTAGCGGCCTGACTAAATCAAAAAGTAGTGGCTCTGGGATATGTGGATCTGAACTACCTAATCCTGCCGAGCCTTCTACAAAGTCTGCGTGTACAGGTATCGATGTGAATAGAGCAATATAAGATAATATAAAAACGAATTTTTTATTCATAGCCTAGGGAATAAAAACAAAAAGTTTGCGCTCAACTAGCGTGAGGCATGTAATCAATTTTAAATGAAACCACTAATATCTAACTCTGGCAAGGCTCAGCGACTTTTAAAACGCCACATGGCCTTGCCTAGTTTACGATGATATTTAAGCGCAGAAGTTAATACAGAAGCAACAGCGTAAGCGACGAGGGATCGTCTAAGCCATGCCGTTATGGCGTAAAAGCGCATCCATACTCGGCTCTCTACCCCTAAACGCCACAAATGACTCCATCGCAGGACGTGAACCGCCTTTTGACAGCACTTCATTTTTAAAGCGTATACCTGCCTCACCTGAAAGCACGCCCATTTCTTCAAACAAACTGTAAGCATCTGCTGATAGCACTTCTGCCCATTTGTAGCTGTAATAACCTGCGGCATAGCCACCTGCAAAGATATGGCTAAAGCTATTAGGGAAACGGTTCCATTTTGGTGGGCGAACTACGGCTACTTCATCACGCACTTGTTCAATTAAATCTAGGGCGGTAAGTTTGCCATTAGGGTCAAACTCGCCATGCAGGCGCATATCGAACAGTGAGAACTCGATTTGACGAACGGTTTGCATACCAGCCTGGAAGTTTTTAGCCGCCACCATTTTGTCGAACAATTCACGCGGCAGTTGAGCGCCAGTTTCTACATGAGCCGTCATATGGCGTAAAACATCCCATTCCCAGCAGAAGTTTTCCATAAACTGGCTTGGCAATTCTACCGCATCCCACTCCACGCCTTTAATACCAGACACGCCATATTCATTCACTTGCGTTAGCATATGGTGCAGGCCATGACCAAACTCATGGAACATGGTAATGACGTCATCGTGTGTGAATAACGCAGGTTTGCCTCCAACAGGTGCTGAGAAATTGCAGGTCAGATACGCCACTGGCAACTCAACACCATTTTCTTTTTGGCGACGGCTAATACATTCATCCATCCATGCGCCACCACGTTTATGGTTGCGTGCATAGAGGTCTAAGTAGAAATAAGCAACTGGCTGATTAGCACTGTCTGTAATTTCATAAAAACTTGCATCTGCATGCCATACAGGAGCATCTACTTTGTGCACTTGCACGCCAAAAATGGTTTCAGTGACTTTAAACAAACCAGCCAACACTTTATTTTCTGGGAAGTATTGTTTAACTTCTTGGTCTGAGAATGCATATTTTTCAACACGCAATTTTTCACTCACATAGGCCACATCCCAAGCTTGCATGTCGGCAATGCCCAGTTTACTGGCGTATTCTGTCAGCGCTTGCATATCTTGTTGCGCATAAGGCTTGGCGCGTTTAGCCAATGTATTTAAAAACTCGGTGACTTGTTTCGGGCTGTCTGCCATTTTGGTGGCAAGTGATAACTCTGCAAAGTTGCTAAAGCCAAGCATTTGCGCTTCTTCTCGTTTGAGTTTGAGAATGTCGCTAATTAAGGTTGTGTTATCCCATTCTGGCTTGCTCAACTCTGAAGCGCGTGTGGCATAAGCACGGTACATGGTTTCACGTAATGCGCGGTTATCTGCGTACTGCAACACTGGCATATAAGATGGAAAGTGCAAACTAAACTGGTAACCTTCTTTGCCATCAGCCGTTGCTGCTTCTTTGGCGGCTTCGATTGCATCTTCTGGCAAGCCAGCTAAATCAGCAACATTTTCAACGATATGTTTAAAATCGTTGGTGTTGTCCATGATGTTTTCTTCAAACCGACTACTCAGCTTAGACAAGGCTTCACTGACTTCTTTAAAACGTGCTTTTTGCTCAGCAGGTAACTCAGCACCGCCTAATTTAAAATCACGTACCTCGTTATTTATAATTTTTTGTTGTGTAGGGGTGAGGTTAGCAAATTCTGCGTTAGCTTGAATCGCTTTAAACTTCGCGTATAAACGTTCGTCTTGTGATAAATCGCTATAAAAATCGGTGAGTTTTGCCAAATTGTCGTTATACGCTTCGCGTAGCGCCGGGCTGTTTACCACCGCATTCATATGGCCGACTTGGCTCCATGATCGACCAAGTTTTTCACTGTGGTCTTCAAGCTTAATCGCAAAATTATGCCATGTTGGTGTCTCTGTACTGGTAGCTAATTGCTCGACTAAAGCGCGTCCTTCGGCAATCAGAGTATCGACTGCGGGGTCGACATGCTCAGGCTTGATTTCGTTAAATTTAGGTAAGCCTGCAAAATGTAATAATGGGTTTGACACAAAAATCCTTAGCACAGCGTTAATTTAGTACAACATTAATTGATAAGACGTAGACACAATGGGTAGCGATAGGTTTCGCCATTACTAGTAGAGATGGCGGCAACGATGCATAAAACAATATTGAATAACCAAACTATGCCTATCAGCAAGAAACCAACCAATATTGCAATCAAGATACCTGCAACGAATTGTGCTAACAAAATAGTGAGCTGAAAATTCAAAGCTTCTTTCGCCTGTGCCGACAAATACTCATTGTCATCTTTTTTGAGTAGCCAGACGATCAAAGAGGGAATAAACGAAAACAAAATCCCACTTAAGTGGGTAATAGTGGCGATGTTCTTATCATCATTACTTGGTACTATTATTACGTTATTCATTTCAGTATCCTCTCATTAATGAATCTGATTAAATTTAGCTAAGCTGAGTTCAATTTTTTCTATATCGGTTAAACCTAGTACCTTACGTGCCTGCACTGTTAGCTCTGCAAGTTGGCTATGTAGCACTTGCTGTTTAATACTAAGAATATGTGATGGATGCATCGATAATTGTTGTAAACCCATCCCTAAAAGCAACTTAGTAAATCTTGCATCACCCGCCATTTCGCCGCAAACAGATACTGGCTTACCAAGTTTCGCACCTGCTTTTATCGTCATAGAAATCAATTTTAATATAGATGGGTGCAAAGGATTATATAAATGCGCGACGGCATCATCAGTCCGATCAATCGCCAAAGTATATTGAATTAAATCGTTGGTGCCAATTGATAAAAAGTCCAACTCATTTGCAAACGCTTCTGCATTAATGGCTGCTGCTGGAATCTCTATCATACCGCCTAGCGCAATATTTTCATCAAAAGAAATGTTCTCTTTACGTAAACTTTGTTTTGCGCGCTCAAGCAATAGTTTAGTTTGACGCAATTCAGAAAGCGTACAAAGCATGGGGATTAAAATTTTGATGTTGCCAAAATGAGAAGCACGTAACAAAGCTCTCAATTGTGTATGGAAGACTTGCGGTTCAGATAAGCAGTAACGAATTGCACGTAAACCTAAGGCTGGGTTTGCGCAGTTCACCACCGTATCAGCGTTAACCTGTTTATCTGCGCCCAGATCTAACGTACGAATGGTGACGGGCGCGCCTTTCATCGCCTCTGCTACCTTTTTATACGCAACAAACTGCTCTTCTTCATTTGGCGTATCGTGTCGATTCATAAAAAGAAACTCTGTTCGATACAAGCCAATGCCAGTTGCGCCCGCAAGTTTCACTGCGGCAACGTCTTCAGGCACTTCAATATTTGCCAGCAAATCGATACTGACACCATCAATAGTGACAGCTTTTGCGCTCTTGATGCGCTTAAGTTTTTGCTGCTCTAACTCCCACTGATCTTGACGTAATTTATACTCGGCCAAAATCTCTTTTGACGGATTAACAATGACAATGCCCAAATGACCATCGACAATAATCAGTTCACCATCATTGATTAAATCATGCGCACGCTGCAAAGCTACAATCGATGGAATATTTAAGCTACGCGCCAAAATAGCAGTATGTGAAGTCACGCCACCCACATCTGTAATAAATGCAGCAAACTGATGCTGCTTAAACTGAATGGCATCGGCTGGTGAAATATCGTGTGCGACTAAAATCAGCTTTCTTTCCTGACTCACCGCACTCATTTGTTTTTCGGTACTTAGTTGGCTAGGGTGCCCCAACAAGGCTTTAATAATACGCTCAACGACTTGTACGACGTCCTGTTTACGCTCACGAAAATACACATCTTCGATTTGCTCAAACTGCTCAACGATATCATCCATTTGCAGCTTGATTGCCCACTCAGCATTGCATTGCTCGTTTCTGATAATTTCTTTAGGCGTTTGCGTCAAAGATTTATCTTCTAACATCATCAAATGCGTACCCACAAACGCACTTAATTCTGCTGGCGCATTTTTACGTAGACTATGATTTATTTGTTCTAATTCGGCCTTAACGCTTGTAATCGCTTCACTAAACCGATTGATTTCGGTTTCTATTAAATGTTTAGGTAGCTGATAATGGACAACCTCTAACAACGCATTAGAAACAAGGTGCGCCTGCCCGATGGCAATACCGCTAGAAACAGCGACGCCATGGATGCTAAAGCTGGGTATTGTCAAATTACTCATTCATCCTCACCGAAACGGCTATTAATCAGCGTCACCAGCGCATCGATTGCAGCAGCCTCATCGCCACCATTCGCTTCCAAAGTAACAATAGAGCCCTGTGCCGCTGCCAGCATCATTACACCCATAATACTTTTTGCATTCACACGGCGACCATTGCGCGTAATCCACACCTCACTCGCAAACTTACCAGCGGCTTGCGTAAGTTTGGTAGATGCACGTGCATGCAACCCTAATTTATTAATAATTTCCAGCTCTTTACTAATCATGCTATTGGACCTAGTTATTGTTCTAACATCTATTAATTGGAGGAACCCTGCTCATAGCGCTCGCACTGCTGGCTAGTAAACTGCACCACACCTTCACGACCGCCACTGATAGCTTTTTCTACAACAACACTTAGTGACTCATGTCGGTAGGATATAGCTCTCACCAACATAGGCAAGCTAACACCAGCCACACCAGCCACACCAGGCTGCAAGAGCTTAACAACGATATTACATGGTGTTGCGCCATACATATCAGACAGCACTAACACACCATCACCGCTGTTTAGTTTCTCAATCAGACTGAGCGCCTTTGGTAAGACAATATTAGGATCATCTTGCCCTCCGACTGCCATTGACACAATTTGGGCAGGAGCCTCACCCAACACATGGGTTGCACAAGAGATTAAGCTCTCACCTAATGCGCCATGCGTCACAATCAAAATGCCTATCATCGTTTACAATCAATCCTGTTTATTTTAGTTCCTGATTTTTTTAACGCTCAGTTTTATTTTAATTCGCGATGTCGAGTTAATACTTTCTGTTTATCTTGAAAATATTGACTTAACTGCTCAACTAAATACACAGAACGATGCTGCCCGCCAGTGCAACCAATTGCCACCGTGAGATAACTACGATTATCCAACACAAAAGAGGGTAACCATTTCTCTACATAATTTCTAATATCATGCATCATATCGTTCACAGTTGCATGGTCTTTAAGAAAGTCCTGCACTTTTTCATCTCTCCCTGTGAGGTCACGTAAAGCAGGGTCATAATGTGGATTAGGTAAGCAACGCACATCAAACACAAAATCTGCGTCTAACGGAATACCATGCTTGAAACCAAATGAGGTAAATAAAAGCGTTAACCCAGCATGCTCTATCGACACCACCTCTTTCACCCAGCCGCGCAGGGTATTAGCACTTAAATAGCTAGTATCAATCACATGCCCAAGACCACCCAACCCGCCAAGTAAATCACGCTCAAAGGCGATACTCTCGGCCAAGGTAATCGCGTCTTTACTCAACGGATGTTTACGTCTTGTTTCGCTAAACCTTTTGACCAAGGTTTCAACATTTGACTCTAAGAACAACACTTGTACATCAATATTTTTCAACTTTAGCTGATTGATATGTACAGGTAGCGCCTCAATGGCAATGCTACGGCTATCAATGCTAATTGCAATGCGCTTATGGTCAGCATCTAAATGATCGGCAATCGTGGCCAGCATGGTCGCTGGTAAGTTATCAACAC
This sequence comes from Methylotenera sp., assembly GCA_030682715.1. GTDB lineage: Bacteria > Pseudomonadota > Gammaproteobacteria > Burkholderiales > Methylophilaceae > Methylotenera. The sequence goes on from JAUXNQ010000024.1 coordinate 24,137, forward strand.
AGTAATAGCCGCTATCTTCAAGCGCACGTAGTGCAATACTTTTTCCCGATCCAGAAAGACCTGTGACGATAATCAATTGTTTCATACTATTGATGAGCCCTAGTAGAAGAGTTACTTGTGCTGCTTCATTGCGCGTTGTTGCCGTTGCATCAACTGCTTTGTTGCATTGACGCCACGTAACAGCAAAATATGGTTACGCACGGCAACCTCTACCAACACAGCAATATTTCGGCCTGCCGCAATCGGAATATGTACCTTGGTTACTTTTAACCCGAGCACTTCTTCATGCTGCGTTTTAATATTTAGTCGATCTAACATCTGCAAAGTTTGCAGATCTGCTTTCTCTAGCTGAATAATTAAATCCAGCGGCTTAGTAGGCTTCACTGCGTTATCACCAAACAGTGCGCGTATATTTAAAATACCCAAACCGCGGACTTCCAGAAAGTCTTGCAACAAGGCAGGACATCGCCCTTCAATGCGTTCAGGCGAGATTCTGAAAAAATCAACAATATCATCAGCAACCAAGCGATGTCCGCGAGAAATCAACTCTAAAGCCAGCTCGCTTTTACCGATAGCTGCCTCACCCTTAATGAGTACACCAAAGCCTTGAACCTCCATAAACACGCCATGCACACTGAGCGTTTCAGCCATTGCTTGCGCTAAAAAGTGGCTCAAAATATCCATAAGCTCTGGGCTACGTAACGTAGAGGTAAATAACGGAACATTATGCTGATTGGCAGCTACCAACAACATATTAAGTACTTTTTCACCGTTAGCAACAATAACTGCCGCCAAGTCAGTGGAAAATAAATTATGAATTGCACGCTCTGCATCTGCAGTGGGCAAGTTTTTAAGATAGTCCATCTCAGCACAGCCTAGCACTTGCACTCGATTAGGATGTACAAAGTTAAGATGGCCTATCAATGCCAAAGATGGTTTAGAAACGGTTTCGCTAGTGAGAGTATTTGACCCGCCGTTGAGTCCTGCAACCCAACTTAACTTGAGTCTACGGCGGGTTTCTTTGAATAGCTCAGCGACGTTGAATTGAGCCATATTTAAGGTAACAAAAACAATTAAATACTAAAAAACTCAGTCAATGTTTTGATGCTTAACTGCACCATTCGCTTTGTGATGATCCGCATTTTTTTCTTTATGTTTCACCACTTGACGATCTAACTTGTCGGTCAACATATCAATTGCGCTATACATATTTTCATCTTGGCATTCTGCGTGTAAATCATTACCAGGCACATGCAGTGTAGCTTCAACCTTTTGAGCTAGCTTTTCGACACTCATGGTCACCTTGACATCGATCACATGATCAAAGTGATTGCTGATTTTAGTTAATTTGCTTGTGACATAATCACGCAAAGCGGGTGTTATTTCTAAATGATGACCTGTTAATTGTAAATTCATGACTTGCTCCTTTTGAAAATATTCCGCAAATATTAATTGTTAGAGATTCGTGATTAAGACTTACAGAACAGTTTCAGTTTACAACTTTTCATTAGGTCTGTGGCAAGGATTACAACAATTTTTTACGTAGATTTAAACTATCACGCTATAGTGATTTTCTTAAGCTCGCAGGCGCGATATTCATTGACTCTCGATATTTAGCAATCGTGCGTCGTGCGACAACAATCCCCTGCTTTGCCAATAAGTCTGTAATCTGATTATCTGAATAGGGCTTTTTAGGATTTTCTTGGTCGACCAACTGCTTAATTAATGCGCGAATTGCCGTTGCAGAGCAAGTGCCGCCAGTGTCTGTCGCAACCGAACTGCCAAAAAAGTATTTAAGCTCAAAAATACCACGAGGCGTCAGCATATATTTATTGGTCGTCACCCGCGAGATTGTTGACTCATGCAAATCAAGCTCATCTGCAATCTCTCTTAACACCAGTGGCCGCATGGCGACTTCACCATACTCTAAGAAATTACGCTGCCTATCCACAATCGCTTGCGACACGCGCAATATGGTAGAAAACCTTTGCTGGATGTTTTTAATCATCCACTTAGCCTCCTGCATTTGGCTTTGCAAATACTGGCTAGAACTATCGCGGTTGCGTTTCAAAATGCCTGCATACAACTGGTTGATTTTAAGCTTAGGAATCACACTGTCATTCAAACTTGCGATCCAAATACCTTTTACTTTTTTTACAATCACTTCATGCTGGATGTAATGCTCAGAGCCTATATGGCTAAACGCGCTACCAGGGCGAGGATTTAAACTGGTAATTAATTGCTGAATCTGTTTTAACGTTGCTTCATCACAACCCAGCTCTTTACGCAGCTTCACAAAGTCGCGCGATGCCAATGCTTGTAGATGATGCTCGGCCACCAAATTGGCCAAAGCTAAATGTGGCGTAAATTCTGGCAACACCTCAAGCTGCAAGAGTAAACACTCACTTAGCGTGCGTGCGCCAACACCTACAGGATCTAAATGCTGAACATGGCGCAATGCGGTTTGTAGCTCAATCGCATCAATCTCCAGCTCTTCTGGCATTAACTCAGCAATTTCTTCTAGTGACTGCTCTAAATAACCATCATCGTTGATACTATCCACCAACATTAAGGCTAGTGACTGATCGCGCTCAGACAAGGGCATCAACTTTAACTGAGAGAGCAAATGCTCACGCAAACTCGCCTGCAATGTTTCTTGCGGTTTAAAGTCGCTGTCGTCATCCGCTGGCATGGTATTTTCATCCCAGCGACTACCATTTGAAAACTCATCAAACTCATCACCGAACTCAGCCGAAAAAGTATCGGCATATTCAGCGTTTGTTACGTCAAATTCTGAAGGCTCCGCTTGTTCTGCTACACTGGATACGGAAGATTCCAAGCCACTAAACTCATTGCCAGACTCCAAATACTCCACATCAAAACTGTCAGGTTCTGCTTTATCTGCGTCAGCAACAACCTCTACACTTTGAGAGTTTGAATCTGCACTATCAACCACAGACTCGACTTCATTACCGTACTCATCTTCTGTATCATCGCCCCGCTCCAGCAATGGATTGGTTTGCATCAACACATCAATTTCTTGATTGAGCTCCAATGTTGAAAGTTGCAACAGACGAATTGCCTGTTGCAACTGTGGGGTGAGCGATAAATTCTGTGAAAACTTAAGTTGTAAACCTTGCTTCATAGGCGAAAATCTTTACCTAAATACACTTCTCGCACGCTTTCATTCGCAACGATTTCACTTGGAACACCTGATGCGAATACATGCCCTTGATTCACAATATAAGCACGATCGCAAATACCCAATGTTTCACGCACATTATGATCAGTAATTAACACGCCAATATTGCGCGAACTCAAAAAACGGATAATTTGTTGAATATCGATGACTGCGATGGGGTCAATCCCTGCAAATGGTTCATCTAATAAAATAAAGCTGGGGTCAGATGCCAAACAACGGGCAATCTCTACACGACGTCGCTCGCCACCAGATAAACTTACCGCAGCACTGTCACGTATATGCGTAATATGCAATTCTTCCAGCAAAGATTCTAGGCGCTCAGACATTTCTTCTTCTGAAATGTCCTGTAACTGCAAAATTGCTAAAATATTTTCAGAGACAGTGAGCTTACGAAAAATCGAAGCTTCTTGTGGCAAATAGGATAAGCCCATTCGCGCGCGCATATGAATCGGCATACGGCTCAAGTCCGCCCCGTCCAATCCAATTCGACCTGCATCTAAAGCAACCAAACCAACAATCATATAGAAGCTAGTTGTTTTACCTGCCCCATTAGGACCCAACAAACCGACCACCTCGCCACTTTTAATTGACAAGGAAATATCTTGCACAACAGTACGCGCACCGTAAGATTTTCGTAAGTTTTCTACAATCAGCTCGCTCATTATCATTCACTTATCATGCTGTTATTATTTTGAAAATTATTGAGCATTGCCCGCGTTTTTACTCACTTCTAAAGTACGGCTAAACCTTGAGTCTTTTACCGTTGGAATGCTACCACTATCACTAGTGCTATCTGGCTTCGCTTTAGTAGCTGGTGCGACTGGTTTAACCTCGACTGGCGCTTTTTTGTTTTTAGGCTGAATCACTGCTCGAACACGCCCTGAGCCAGAGGTCGCATTCTGCGAACCTCCACCAATCACCTCAGCATACTCAGCATTGGCATCATACATAATGTAATCGCCATGCACGACGTCTTCACCACGCTTCACCCACGCTTTAGTATACAACTGCACTTTGTCCATGCGTCCGTCATATTCAATCCGCTGCGCACTACCCTGAATATACTCATTTTTACCCTCAAGCTTTTGTTTAAAAGTGGTAGGGTTACCTAACGAAGTACTGTGCTGAAAACCTTCTTTATCCTCGCGCACAATCAGTTTGTCTGCATGAATCTCCAAGGTACCTTGCGTTAAAATCACATTGCCCGCATACGTGCTGATTTGTTTTGCATCATCCACCTTCATTGTATCGGCTTCAAGATCGATCGGTTTGTCACGATCCGCCGCCTCAGCCCACACTTGGCTATGCGCCCCTAACAACAAAAAGCTACATAACAATAAATGCGATAATGTATTTACTTTAATCATGAAAAACTGCCTATTCATAGCGTCTCCGAATGCGCGCATTGTTATCTGTTTTGTCTGGTTGAACCGTCACTGCGGGCTTATCTGCCTTAGACTGCTGATTACTTTTTTTATCTGATGCCCTAGCTTTCTTCGCTTTCGCAGCTGGCCGCTCATAATGCGCACGCACTTTATGCAATAAAGTCACTGTTTGCTGTTGTTTTTCGTAAATAAGCCCAGTCGCATAAACAACTGTACCTGGCGCCTGTTTAATCACCACAGGACGATCGGTGGTCGCATACTCTTCATTAGGTAGAATTTTAAGGTAATCCGTCTCTACCGTCATTTCGCCCTTGTCGCCAAAGGCTTCTCGCAACACTAGCACATTACCAAACACCTCAACTTGCTCACCATCACTGGAAACACTTCCTGTGTCACCTTGCAGCTTAGTATAAGGCTTATCCTTTGCAAACTGTGTAAATCGTGGCTTAATCAAATCCGTGCTATCCACATCAGGAAAATGCCTCATCTCACTTGCCGCAAGTTTGTATCGTAAGGCACCGTTGACATCGGTTTTCGTTGTCTCAAAATTACTCATGATATAGTCTGGGTCGTGACGGCTACTGCCATCTAATTTAGGCGCCTGCTGCTGCACCGACTTATCAATCCAAAATGTAAGCAACGCTAACAATAGCAACAAAGCTAAAGGGAAAATAATCGCAGATTTTGTACCAAGTTGCATACCTAGACACCCGCGCCATTGAGGCTAGATTGTGTTAAGCGCTTAATCATGCAGATGCTGTTTCATTTAGTTGGAAATACTAGCTTGTGTTAAAAATCTTGCCATTTGCCCATCAAATGTGCCTTGTGCCTGCATAATCAACTCACACACTTCACGCACGGCGCCTCTGCCACCTTGCTTTTGTGTCACATAATGGGCGTGCTTCAGTAACAAATCTGGTGAGTCTGGTACGGCAATCGCTAGACCACATTGCAACATCGGCGGCAGATCGACAACATCATCGCCCATAAAGGCGCATTGAGCAGCTTCTAAACCGCTCAACTTCATTAAATCTTGCAACGTAGCCAATTTGTCTTCTGCGCCCTGATAAAAATGTGCAACTCCAGTACTTTCCGCACGCTTCTTCACAACCTCTGAAGTACGCCCTGTAATAATAGCCAAATTAACACCAGTAGCTTTCAATAGCTTCATACCCAAACCATCATGTGCATGAAACGTTTTGTACTCTTGACCATCGTCACCAATCGTCAACCCGCCATCAGTCATTACACCATCGACATCCAGCACCAACAATCGAATATTCTTTAATCGCTCCGATAAGGCTATATTATTTTGTGACACACTCACCTAAACCACCTTTGCCAATAGAAGATCATGCATATTCAATGCGCCGACCAAATAGCCATCATCATCCACAACCAACAACCCATTAATTTTACGTTGCTCCATGACTTCAACGGCTGCGATTGCGAGCTGATCTTGATGAATCGTGCTTGGGTTTGAATGCATTACATCTAAAATTTTAGCCGTCATCACATTCAAATTTTGCGCAAAAGCACGCCTTAAATCTCCATCAGTAAAAATACCAATCGGCTTTTTATCTGCATCAATAACAGCTGTCAGCCCCAAACCTTTACGTGACATCTCAAGCAAAGCCTCTGCCAAGCCAGCCTGTTCAGGCACATGAGGCACATCGTCACCCGTGCGCATTAAGTCACTCACTCTCACTAACAAACGGCGCCCTAAGCTGCCACCTGGGTGTGACCTTGCAAAGTCCTCAGCGGTAAAGTCACGTAAATCCAGCACACAAAGTGCCAATGCATCGCCTAGCGCTAACGCAACGGTCGTGCTTGAAGTTGGCGCCAAGCCGAGAGGACAAGCCTCTTTACTCACATGTGCACTTAAATGAATATCTGCTGCTTTTGCCAAGCTTGATGCATCATTTCCAGTAATGGCAATAATGCTCGCCCCTAATCGTTTAAGGGGAGGGATAATGGCTAAAACCTCATCACTCTCCCCAGAGTTCGAAAGCGCAATCACGACATCCCCTGCGGTAATCATGCCCAAATCACCATGACTCGCTTCCGCTGGATGCATAAAAAAAGCAGGTGTCCCAGTGCTGGCCAGTGTAGAGGCGATTTTACCGCCAATATGTCCTGACTTACCCATTCCGCTCACGACCACACGCCCCTTGCACTGCAAAATCAAGGAGACTGCCTCGCTAAAGCGATGATCTAAACGCTGCGCTAATGCATCAATCTCACTTGATTCTAATTGCAGAATCTCTTTTGCCAATGTAAGCGTCTGCGTTTGATCTGCCGATTGCGGCTCACGCGACGCTTTAACCTGTGATGACTGCACCATAAATTATCTACACTCTAATTTTATCTACACTTTAATTATTGATGGAGTGACTTCGTCACAATTAAAGCATTAAGCAGCTAGTATAAAAGGGAATGCTTTAGTGATAAAGCCTAAAGCATGACGAATATGCCAATATTGCCAAAAATAACAAAAAATATTCACTACAGGCATAGTTTTTGCTATCGATCAACAATATTTACAAAAAATTGAGTAAAATCGACTAAAGATATTTCTAGTTTTGATGAGCTTTATGAAACAATAGATAAACTAAAAATTCAACAATAAAAAAACAGCTCCTTATAAAGGCAATATGTCAGGCACACTTCCTTTAATTCTAATGTTGCTCATCAGCTCGGTGCTTGCTGTTGCGCTTTTCCGCAAGTTACAACTACCTGCGATGCTGGCATATTTCCTAGTTGGTTTAGCACTAGGCCCTCACACGTTTGGCGTGCTTCCAGATGACGAAGCAAGTCGCGAGTTTGCCGAATTCGGCATTGTGTTCCTCATGTTTAGCATTGGCTTAGAATTCAGCTTACCTCAGTTATATGCAATGCGAAAAAAAGTATTAGGCTTAGGTGGTGCACAAGTATTTATTACCCTAGCCCTCACAATGTGTATTGCGAAACTGGCTGGCGTCAGTTGGCCCGCTGCCTTTGTGATTGGGGCTGCCCTGACCATGTCATCCACGGCGATTGTCTCAAAGATTCTGGCTGAACGCATTGACCTCAACTCAAGGCATGGCCGTTTAAGTATTGGCGTACTGTTATTTCAGGACATTATCGTTGTACCAGTCTTAGTGTTAATCCCTGCGCTTGGTGCCGCAAATTCCAATTTATTTGATGTGCTTGGACTAGCCACACTTAAAGCCATTGGCATGCTGTTATTCCTATTCACCGTAGGTAAGTGGCTGATTAACCCCTTGTTTAACCTAGTTGCCAACCAACGCTCACGCGAACTATTTGTGATGAATGTTTTGATGGTGACTTTATTGGTTGCTTTTGCCACCAAAACAGCAGGGCTATCTTATGCTTTAGGTGCTTTTGTCGCTGGCATGCTGATTTCCGAAACCAAATATCGCTACCAAGTGGAGTCTGACATTGCGCCATTCCGCGACATATTGCTGGGGTTGTTTTTCATCAGCGTTGGTATGCTACTCAACATTACAGAAATCATTAACCACATTTGGCTGATCTTACTGATTCTGTTTGGATTTATCCTATTCAAAGCCATCATCGTGACAGCCGTGGTTCGATTTGTTAATTATGAAATTGGCGTGGCAATACGCACGGGGATCATCTTGGCACAAGCTGGTGAGTTTGGCTTTGTGATTCTAGCGTTAGGCGCAGAACAAAAACTAATCGAAGGCCCCGTACTACAAGTGACCTTAGCTGCCGCGTTGCTTTCTATGGTCATTGCGCCGTTTCTTATTCAATACAATGGCCGCATTGCACGCCGTTTGGCACGCAGTTACACCCGCAACAGTAGTCAAATCATAGAAGAAATAGATGAAGGCAGTAAGCACTTGCACAACCACGTAGTGATTTGCGGGTATGGCCGTAGCGGCCAATATCTTGGGCGCTTCCTGAAAGAGGAAAACATCCCCTACGTAGCACTGGACATTGACCCATCCAGAGTTTTAGACGCCGCCGCCGCTGGTGAAAACGTGATGTTTGGTGACGCTGCCAGACGTGTTGTACTAGAAGCCGCTGGCGCTGCCAGAGCCAAAGCCCTGATTATTAGCTATGCAGATAACCGTGCCGCAATGAAGATTTTACACATTGCCCAAGAAAGTTATCCACAACTGCCAGTCATCGTCCGCACTGTGGATGATTCCAATATGGAAATACTCCGTCAGGCAGGCGCAACAGAGGTGGTGCCTGAGATTTTAGAGGGAAGTTTAATGCTGGCATCGCATGCGCTGATGTTGCTTGGCGTACCATTAAATCGTGTAGTTAAACGCATCAGAATGTTCCGTGAAGAGCGTTACAGTATGTTCAAAGGCTACTTTCACGGGATTTCAGACACTGAAAATGAAAGCATCACTAAGCAAGAGGTTAGACTTCACTCGGTCATCATCACCGCAGGCGCATATGCGATTGGCAGATGTCTTGATGATATGCAATTGGATAGCTTTGATGTCAGCATTAAAAACATTCGCCGCCCCAATTCGGAAGGTGCTCTGATGTCTAACGAAAGCCGACTCGCCGAAGGTGATGTGGTTGTGCTGCTAGGTCAGCCGACGGGTTTAACCAATGCAGAAAATGCATTGCTAATGGGGCGTATCGCTAATAAATAAAGGTTTAATCTAGAGGATCTAATGTCTAAACAACATAGCATGATTATCGGTGGCGGCATTGTAGGCTGCATGACCGCAATGGAATTAATTAACAGAGGTCACCGCGTCACCATCGTTGAGCGCAATCAAATTGCCAGCCAAACTTCAGGCGAATCATCTTGGGCAGGCGGCGGCATTATTTTTCCATTACTACCATGGCTGTATTCAGAAGCAGTAAACACACTAACGCACAACAGCGCTAATTTTTACCGTTCATTATCGCAACAACTAGAACACGAAACAGGCTTTCCAACCGATTTTGCACAGTCTGGCTTTTTATTGCTGCCACAATTTGACCTTAACGCCGCTGAAACGTGGTGTAAGCAGAACCAACTTAGTTTCCAACCAGTAAAAGCTGTAGCTTTTGGTGTGCAATCGTCAAGCGGCGAAGATGGACTATGGCTGCCTACCGTATGTCAAATTCGCCCACCTTACTTGATGCAAGGTATGCGTAAATGGCTAGAACAACACAATGTGACCATGCTTGAACATACTCAACTTATGCCTCTAGAAGAGACACAACAACTGAACGAATGGCAAACAACAAACGGTGAGAAACTCAGCGCAGATCAATTTGTGGTCACCTCTGGCGCATGGAGTTTTGATTTACTGAAAGAAACCAGCGCAAAGCTCAACATCAAGCCAATGCGTGGACAAATACTGCTTTACAAGCCCGCTAAAAATCTAGAGCAAATGGTGTATAGAGAAGGCTTCTACATGATTCCTCGCTTAGATGGCTATTTGTTGGCAGGAAGTACACTTGAAGATGTTGGCTTTGATAACGGCGTGACAGAAGACGTGCGCGAAGAGTTACGGATAAAAGCTGAAGCCATTATGCCAGAATTAAAAGGCCAGCCCATTATCAAGCACTGGAGCGGACTGCGCCCAGGGGCCCCTGAGAACCTTCCAACCATAGGCGCTCATCCGACTATCAAAAATCTGTTTTTAAACACTGGTCATTTTAGATACGGGCTTACCATGGCGCCAGCCAGTGCAAAATTAATTGCAGCCATCATATCAGAAGAGAAACCAAGCATAGACGCAACACCTTACGCCTGCGCTCACTAACTTAAACAAGCTCAAGCCTTACTGATAAAGTGACGTACAATCAGTAAGCAAATATATATGATTTCTTTTCAGTAATTTGGCGTATTTACCTATACGTAGATTTTAAGCGTTGGTAAAATAGCGCTGATAATACAAGGCCTTTCACGAATGTGAAGCCAGCAAGTAAATTAGGACAGAATATGCTGCTAATGATCGACAACTATGACTCATTCACCTACAACTTGGTGCAATACCTAGGTGAGCTTGGTGAAGAAGTATTAGTTTACCGTAATGATGAAATTGATTTAGCTAAAGTTGCAGAGCTTAAGCCTGATCATATTGTGATTTCACCGGGCCCATGCACCCCTAACGAGGCTGGCATTAGCGTGCCACTCATCAAAGAGTTTGCAGGAAAAATACCTTTGTTAGGCGTTTGTTTAGGCCATCAAAGTATTGGTCAGGCGTTTGGTGGCAACATCATCCATGCCAAGCAATTGATGCATGGCAAAACCTCACTCATCAACCATAAAGATATTGGTGTGTTTAAGGGGCTTCCTAACCCATACACCGCTACACGCTATCACTCATTAGTGATTGAAAAAGAAACCTTGCCAGATTGCTTGGAAATTACAGCATGGACGGATGATGGCGAGATTATGGGCGTTCGCCATAAAACGCTTGCCGTTGAAGGGGTACAGTTCCACCCTGAGTCTATACTTACCGAACATGGGCACGCGCTTTTAAATAACTTCTTGAAAGCTTAATCCTTATGAGTTATGCGCAAACGCTAAACCAATTAATCAACGGCGAACATTTAAGCTTTGAGGCAATGCAAGGCTTAATGCATCAAGTCATGGCTGGTGAACTGACGCCAGCACAGATTGCTGGCTTATTGGTTGCATTGCGTATTAAAGGTGAAACAGTAGATGAAATTGCCGCAGCCGCCAGTGTGATGCGCGCGCTTTCAACTAAAGTGAATATTCAAGATACTAATCATCTAGTGGACACCTGTGGTACAGGTGGTGATGGCATACAAACCTTTAACATCTCTACCGCGAGTGCGTTTGTTGCGGCAGCCGCTGGCGCAAAAGTCGCTAAACATGGTGGCCGCTCAGTCTCATCCACTTGCGGTAGCGCAGATGTATTAGAGGCGCTGGGCGTTAATGTCAACTTAAGCGCTGAGCAAGTGGCCAACTCAGTTAATCAAGTGGGCTTAGGGTTTATGTTCGCACCCAATCACCATAGCGCAATGAAGCATGCCGCACCAGTACGTCGCGAGCTTGGTATTCGTACGCTGTTCAACTTACTTGGCCCTCTCACCAACCCTGCCAACGCTAAGCGCCAGGTCATGGGTGTATTCTCACCAGACTTAACCGCTAAATTAGCACATGTGCTTAAGCAACTGGGTAGTGAGCATGTGATGGTGGTGTGCGGCGCCGACGGGATGGATGAAATCTCTTTCACAGGCAACACCCATGTGGCTGAACTTAAAAATGGTGAAGTGCATGAATACACCGTGAATCCAACCCAATTTGGTTTAGATTTACACGACCTAAGCAGTATTAAAGTGAATGATGCACAAGAATCTAAGGACATGATTCTAGATTTACTCGCTGGAAAAACAGGCCCCGCCAGAGACATTGTATTGCTTAATGCAGGCGCTGCAATTTATGTTTCAGGCATCACATCTACGCTAGCAGATGGCATTAAAACTGCCGCTGCCATGTTAGATAGTAGTAAAGCAATGGAAAAACTACAGGCGCTGATCAGTAAGTCAAACGCATGAGAGTTGATGCTAAATACTCACTCATCGCACTTGGCTTAGTATTTACTTTATGCGCCTGTCATCAGCCAAGCGCCAGCGATACTCAGCAACTTTCGATAACAGAACATATAGACCGAGCTGCGGTCAGCAATGATAGTATTGAACAAGCTTTTGCCTCAAAACTAAGTGATGTACAAGTCACTGGCACTGGGGTTGTCATCAAACTGTTGCCTGACGACAACAAAGGCGCAAAACACCAAAAATTTCTAGTTAAAATCAATGCTAAGCAAACCTTGTTATTTGCACATAATATAGACCTAGCCCCACGGGTGCCTTTACAAGTAGGCGATACAATTTCGTTTAATGGTGAGTATGTATATAATCCAAAAGGTGGGGTTATGCACTGGACCCACCATGCACCTAGAGGCGACCATGAGGGCGGGTGGGTAATACACAATAACCAGAAATACCAATAAAGACGCTAGGAGCTTTGCTCCAAAACCAATACATTTACTACCAATTCATTTATTAATGTAATAGCGAAAGCATATGTCAGACATTCTAAATAAAATCATTGCAACTAAAACGCTTGAGGTTGCCGCCGCAAAAATCAAAAAACCATTTGAGGCCGTACAGGCAGAAGCCACGTCTGCAATTGCAGTCAGAGACTTTATTGGTAGCATCCGCACAAAAATTGCGAACAAACAAGCTGCAGTGATTGCTGAGATCAAAAAAGCCAGCCCATCTAAAGGTGTGATACGTGCAGATTTTAAACCAGCCGAAATTGCTACAAGCTATGAGCAAGGCGGCGCATCCTGTTTGTCAGTACTTACTGACGTAGAGTACTTTCAAGGTTCTCCAGAATATTTAAAACAAGCGCGCGCTGCTTGTCAGTTACCAGTGCTACGCAAAGACTTTATGATAGATCCATATCAAGTTTACGAAGCACGGGCGATGGGGGCTGATTGTATTTTACTAATTGCTGCAGCCATTGATTTAGCTAAAATGCGTGAACTAGAATCAATTGCCCACAGCTTAGGTATGGCGGTTTTAGTAGAAGTCCATAACGGTGAGGAATTAGACCTTGCGTTGCAACTCAATACGCCATTACTTGGCATCAATAACCGTAATTTGCGTACGTTTGATGTCACGTTAGATACGACCCTAGGCCTATTGGCACGAATTCCCGAAGGCAAAATCGTCGTCACTGAATCAGGTATTTTCACCCAAGAAGATGTCGCGCTAATGCGTAAAAATAATGTACACACTTTCTTGGTGGGAGAAGCATTTATGCGACAACCAGACCCAGGCGCCGAGCTTGCAAAAGTGTTCGCTTAAGACAATTATTTAGAATACATATACAACAAAGAACACTGCCGAACATACTGATGGCAAAGTTACTTTTCACTGAGGTTTAAACATGAGCTACCCTTATTCTCGCCCACGTCGCATGCGTAAAGATGCATTTTCACGCCGCCTGATGCGTGAAAATGTACTGACGAGCAACGACTTAATTTACCCAGTGTTTGTGTTAGACGGTGAAAACCGCATTGAAGAAGTAGCCTCTATGCCTGGTGTAAAGCGCCAAAGTATTGATGTATTGCTTAAAACTGCTGGCGAATGTGTCGCATTGGGGATTCCAGCCATCGCCTTATTTCCAGTAGTTGATGCGCAATTTAAAAGCTTAGATGCCGCAGAAGCCTATAACCCAGAAGGTTTGGTACAACGTACCGTGATTGCGCTAAAAGCAGCCTACCCTGAACTGGGTGTGATTACAGATGTTGCTTTAGATCCATACACGACGCATGGGCAAGATGGACTCATTGATGACTCAGGCTACGTACTTAATGACGAAACCATTGAAGTCTTAGTCAAACAAGCCATCTCTCATGCCAATGCAGGTGCGGATGTGGTTGCACCTAGCGATATGATGGATGGACGCATTGGCCAGATTCGCGAATCATTAGAAAGCACGCTAAATATCCATACCAAAATTCTGGCTTACTCTGCTAAATACGCCTCTGCGTTTTATGGCCCGTTTCGTGATGCGGTTGGCTCTGCTACTAACTTAGGCAAAGGCAATAAATACACTTACCAAATGGACCCTGCTAATAGTGACGAAGCGATGCAAGAAGTTGCTTTGGATATTTCAGAAGGTGCAGACATGGTGATGGTGAAACCTGGCATGCCATATTTAGATATTGTACGACGTGTTAAAGATGAGTTTGGCGTACCTACATTTGCATACCAAGTTAGCGGTGAATACGCGATGTTAAAAGCTGCCGCCCAAAATGGCTGGCTGGATGAAAAAGCATGCGTGCTAGAAAGTTTGCTAGCATTTAAACGCGCGGGTGCTGATGGTATTTTAACTTACTTTGCGATGGATGTTGCTCGCTGGCTCAAGGACTAGCAATTTTCCTAAAGAGCCTTACATTGCAAATGTGAGCAATTGCAAAATAGCAAATTCAAAGTAAGAAAATTTAAAAATTAGCAACGCTCAAAAACTAGTAACTTCAGTCATTCAAGTTCGGTCGTTAAAGTTAAGTAACGCCACGTAGGTGAGCGCTTACTTAACTTGTAGCAATCAAAGCCTTTAGTCCGTCTATGCCGACCCGATCAGCGTTACTGCCATCTGTTGCACGCTTGGTCGGCACACGAATATCATCCACCTCAAACACACTCAACTTAATCAGACCCGTATTCATTTCCAGTGTAAACACAGGCACGGTTTTTCGACCATCGCCTCTTTTATCACGCTTACCATCATTCATAATACGATAAGATTTCTCGTTTACATCAAAGGGAATCTGCTGGTTAAGCAGAAACATCTCGACTTCTTTGATGCTGTCCGCAAATAAATGAATATGGGTTTCTGATAGCAAGCCTGCTGTACCATCCAATACTGGCCCAGTGAGATGCGGGTTAAACCTTTCTAACATCTGCATTGTAAACAGTGCACTCTTGCGTAAGTCACGTAAATTTTCTGGCTGCTCTTCACTTAAAAACAATGCGTTATAAAGCCGAAGCTCCTCTTCCACCTCGGCGTTAGACGGCAAGCTGCTAGTTTCCAATGCACCTAATTGCCGCCCAGCTTTCTTTTTAGCATAGGCATAATCCGATATACCATCTTCTGCCATCATGCGTGCGGCCTGCTGTGCAACTAACTGACGGATGTGTTGTAAGTTTTCTTTTGCCATTATTTTATTAACGCTAACGTGAGCATGATTGTCATGATTGAACCCGCCACAATGATTAACCAAGCATCCTAAAATATTTGGTAGCATCATCATGGCGTTGCCTGCATATGATTCAATGCTAGAAAATTAGAAACTTACCCCTTGATTTTGACATCTAACTGCTTAAGTTTACGGTACAAGTGTGTACGCTCCAGACCCGAAACCTCAGCCAGCTTGTTCATGTTTCCCGCGACTGATTTAATGTGATAATTGAAATAGAGTCGCTCAAAATCGTCCCTCGCCTCACGCAAGGGCTGATCAAGGTTGGTTTCTATTTCAGGAGTCAAATGCTCTGCACCATTCAATTTAGTTGCAACAGCGACCTTAGTTTCTGATTGCAGCCCAACATCAAACTGATGCATCACCCTGTTTACATCATCTAAGGCAATCTTATCACCTAAGCTAGTCTGAATCAGATTGCGCACTATAGCATCCAGCTGTGCAATATCCCCTGGCCAACTAGCATTGCGTAATGCATTTAATGCAGCAATATCAAACTCACGGTAAGGTACATTTGCAAGCTCAAACTGCAAATTTGCTATCGTCATCACTAAGTCTGGTATATCTTCTTTATGTTCTTCTAACGCAGGCACTCTTAATGAAACTGCCGATAGCAATTGTAGTAAATTATGATCAAACAAACCTTCTGCCTGCAACTTCTGCAAGTTATGGCTAGTCCCACAAATCACACGCACATTATATTTTTCTGCTTTTGTAATCAAAAACAATAAACCTTTTTGTTCGGTTTTATTGAGTTCTGCAATTTCACGCAGGTAAACCACACCATCATTAGTCATAGTTAAAATATCTAGCGGCGCAGATACAAGCTGGCTAAACTCAAGCAACTCAAACCATGGTGTATTTGCATTATGCAAAAAACGCGCGCACAGCTCTGCACCACAACCTTTAGGACCAATCAACAGAACAGGGCTTGGTGAGCGACCCGTCGTACTTGAAGCTATTTTATCCAACCGCTCCTTTAACGCTACCACAATTGGGCTTTTACCTAAACTAACTAGGTTCATTTCGGATTTTGGCAGTTGCTCGCTATGCTTTAATGCAGTAGCAACGGTTTTAAGCAGCTTTTGCAGTGCAATCGGCTTTTCTAAAAAATCAAAAGCACCTATACGCGTCGCCTCTACGGCCGTATCAATGGTGCCATGTCCTGACATCATCACCACAGGCATCGTCAATAGCCCACCATTAGCCCACTCTTTCAGTAAGCTAATGCCATCACAATCAGGCATCCAAATATCAAGCAACACCACGTCCGGGCGCTCATGCATACGCATCTCACGCGCGGTGGCGGCATTTTCTGCCAACTGAACTTGGTACCCCTCATCTTGCAAAATATCACGCAAGAGTTCGCGTATCCCTATTTCATCGTCAATCACTAAAATATGTTTTGATGCCATACGATTCGTTTTGATTAATAAGTGTGTTGTTTAATTAAGTAATAGCGGGATGCTGATCGTAATGATAGCACCCGAGCCATTTGCTTCGTCAGATAATACATTTTCAATTTTAATATTTCCTTTATGTTCCTCGATGATTTTTTTAACAATCGCCAAACCCAACCCTGTACCGTGTGGCTTGGTGGTCATATAAGGCTCAAACACATGCAACATCATCTCGGCAGGAAAACCACCGCCATTATCTTGCACAGTTAATATCAACATACCGTCATCAACAGAGGTTGTAATTTGAATCATCGGCATTAACGTAGATGCCAATGCATCTTGCGCATTCTGCATGAGATTATGCAACACCTGCCGTAGCATCGTGCTGTCACCTTTAATCGGACAAGCTTTGTTTGTGAGCGCTAACTTAACTTTTATTTTTGGCACATCATAAAAAGAAACAATCTCTCGAATTAATGCATTAAGGTCTAAATTTTCCAGATGAGGCGTTGGTGAGCGCGCATACTCACTAAACTCATTCACCATTTTTTTAAGTGCATCCACTTGGTTCACGATGGTTTCAGTCGAGCGCTGCAAAATCTCAGCATCAGCCTCTTCTAACTTACTGTGTAGCTTGTGTGCCATCCGCTCCGCAGATAACTGAATCGGTGTAAGTGGATTTTTAATTTCGTGCGCTAATCGGCGCGCCACCTCACCCCATGCAGCATCACGCTGCACCTGCACCATTGCAGTAGCATCATCAAACACAGCAACATACCCGCCATCTGGCAAGCGTGTTCCTCGCAACGTAATAATTTTTTTTCCGTGTGCCGTGACCAACTCAACCTGTGCTTGTACCTCTTCTTTTTGCACACTCTTCTGCGGATTTTCTTGCTGAATACTCACAGCAATGGCCTGGAAAAAGCTCGCAAGGTTGGGCTGTTTTTCTATGATTTTCTCTGGCGTAAAACCAACATAGCTCTCTAGAGACACGCCCAGTATATTCACAGTAGCTTCATTAAAAGTACGCAACTCACTCCGCTCATTTAATGCCAAAACACCTGAGGACAAATGTGCCAAGATAGTTTCTAAATAACCTCGGGCAGCTTCTACTCGCGCGCGATTTCTATCCGCCGCTTTCGTTGCGTCGCCCAACTGCTGTGTCATGCTGTTAAATGACTGCACCAGCACACCTAACTCATCTTTACCATGTGCAGGCAACATCGTACTGTAATCTCCGCTAGCAATCGCTTTAGTACCTTCAGCCAGCACAGTGAGTGGTGCAGATAAACGGCGACTCAACACAAATGCAATCGCCACAGCCGTGAACATCGCCAGCATCATGACCAACGTTAATGTCAGCGCAAACACCTCTCTTAGTGCAGTACGGCTATATGACAATTGCTGATAATCTTGATACACGTCCTGCACCGCTTCTGCCGTTGTTGCTAGGGACTTAGGCACTGGCTGGAGTAACTGCAAAATACGCATTTCGCCTGAAATATCCTGCACACTGACGGGAATCAACACGCGCAGATACAAACCTTTACCGTTAATTGGCTCAATGTTGCCATAAATACGCTGGCGCGCCTGTCTAAGTTGCGTCACACTCGGAAGATCTGGCAGAAAGCTGCTCGCGTCTCCACTAGATACCGCCAAAATTCCACCTTGCGGTGTAAATAGCGCTGCGTCCTGCACTCCACTCTTCTCACGCAAATCGTTAAGCATAGAGAAATGAATATTTGCTGGTTGAAATGCTAGGCTAGTCGCCATGCTTTCGCCCTTCTCCTTGACATCAGCCAACATGATTTCAAGTGCTGTCTGCCCAAGGTTCAACCCGCCCTCTAAAGCAGTCTCCACTTTGACGTTAAACCATGACTCTATCGATCTGGTTAAAAAGTTAACTGACACCAGGTATACAATCAAGCCAGGAATAATCGCCATCAGCGCAAACGACCCTAACAGTCTAAGCGTGAAACGGCTACCCATCACACGCTGACGGATATTACGGTACAAACTAAATAGCTGAACACCAATCAAAAGAACCAACAATACCGCCAAAGCAATATTTAATGCGACTAAGAGCGTGTAGTGCTCTCCAGACGCAGCCGTATTAGCACTTGCGTTTGATAGCAAATAGAGCAGCAAGCCTCCCAGTAGCGCACTTGTGAATACAATGTATTTCATTTGAATAAATGAGGTGCCCACTCAAAACGTTGCGAACTAATTTTCCATTCGTTTGAAGTCATTCCCTCAATTTGTAAGGCTTTAGGTAATTTCTTTTGATCCAACCGCATTAACAAAGCCGCTCGATATCGTTCGCCCTTCTCAATATCAGCCTCTTGAAACACCTTCATATCCTGAATAATCGACAAATCTTCAAGCGCCTCATCCAAGGTAGCATAAGCACGTTGCTGATCATTTCGCATCACAATATATTGGCGAGTAAGCGCGTGGTAACTTAAGCTCACTTGTTGTACGGTGGTGACGACCTCATTATCAAACCAATACTTGTTCGGTGTGAATAACTGAAACTCAATCAAGAAATTAAACACAAATCCTTTAAGAATCGCCTTCTCTATTTCAGAGCCAAAGTTGATTTCCGCATCCGCATTAAGTAAATAATCATCCTCATAAACTGTTAGATTTGCACTTCTAAGACGTAGGCTACTGCCTTCAGCAAGCACTGAACTTGAAAACAATACCAATGCGACCACGCAAAAAATGACCTTAATTTTTTTGCAGTAGTGCATAAAAGAAACCATCATGTGAGTTAGAAGGAATAAGCTGACCTTGCATATGTGTAATATTCTGATGCGTAGTATCGAGCATGTGATGAATAGGCAACTGAACTGCATCTGAATTTTTCTGCAAAAATTGATCTATTTGATCTTGATTTTCTTCTTTAAAAACAGAGCAAGTAACGTAAAGTAATTTACCACCCTTTGCCAACATCTGCCATAACGTAGGTAAAATTTTAGCTTGCTGAGCTACAAATGAGGCAATATCAGCCTCTCTTCTTAGCCATTTGATATCAACGTGACGCCTGACGATACCAGAGGCGGTACACGGCACATCTGCAAGAATTCTATCAAAAGACGACCCATCATACCAATCAGTTGCAGAGGCATCGCCAACCAGCAGATTTGCATTTAAATTAAGGCGCGCCAAATTACTCTGCACCCGCTGCAAACGCACCTCATCACTATCTAAAGCCGTCATCTGCACATTCGCTAGTTCTAAAATATGTCCTGTCTTACCTCCTGGTGCACAGCAAGCATCCAACACACGCATTCCAGCCTGAGCATCAATTAAATGTGCAGCTAATTGCGCACCATAGTCTTGCACAGACACTACGCCATCAGTAAATCCAGGTATCTTTTCAACGGCAATTGGTTTAGTCAAAACCACTGCCTGCGCACCAACTTGCACAGCATCAATTTCACTGCGTACTAACAATTGCAAATAATCTACGGCACTAATCTTTTGTACATTCACACGTAAACTCATCGGTGGATGCTGGTTACCTACCGTTAACATCTCTTGCCAATCATTAGGATACTGAGCTTTCAGTTTACTAATCCACCATTGAGGGTAGGAATAACTCGCGACTTCATTATTCTTCAACTTGGCGGCTAATTGCTCTTTTTGTCTTAAAAAGTTACGCAAGATTGCATTCACTAAACCCTTTGCCCAAGACTTGACTGGCGGTTTCTTTAGCTGACTAACCGCATGCACTGCTTGATTGACTATCGTAAACGCATCCGCTTTATCGTGCGTCAACTGATAAATCGCCACTAACAATAAAGCGTGAATGCGCTCATCGTCTAGCGGCTTCTCAAGCAAAGCCCTTAAATAAGCATCAATTTCACCATAGAAGCGTAATGTACCGTAACTTAAATCGGCCGCAGCGCCTTTTTGTTGCGGTGTAGCATTCGGGAAGTTAGACAGTGATGCAGGTAGCGCTGTAGTAAGATTTCGTCCTGAAAATACTTGATAAACAGCGTCTGCAGCGATTTGTTGAGAGATATACAAAATTAGTTTCTATTCATAATTGCTAAAAACTGATTTTACTTGATATCCTGATATTAGGGTTAAGCTGTTGATATGTTGTCATCTTAACGACACCCTCGTGCGTTAAGTGATTTCGATTCATAAGGAGTTATTCATGAACAAAACTAGTATTTTAAAGCGCACTATATTTGCTGGGGCTTTATTTCTTGCTGCTAACGCAGCCATTGCAGCTGATGTAGGTGTGTCTATCAGCGTTGGACAACCTGGGTTTTATGGTCAGATTGACATTGGTGACTATCCATATCCCCAACCGCGCGTCATCTATAGAGAGCCTATTATTGTTCATCGGCATGTAGAAGTGTATGAACCTATGTATATGCGAGTTCCACCAGGCCATTATAAAAACTGGAAGCGTTATTGCAACCGATATAATGCCTGTGGTCGCCAAGTCTACTTTGTTCAAGACGGTTGGTATCGTGATGACTTCGCACCGCGCTATCGCGAGCGCCATGGCAATAACAATCACCGAGGTGACCACGATGACCACGGTAGAAATAAACACGACAACAAGCAGGGTAATGGCAAGGGTAAAGGCAAAGACTAATCAGGGGTTAGCGGAGGTAAGAAGTTAAGTGACTTCAAACCTCCGTTAATTATTATTTAGAATGTGAAAGTGTTCTTACTTAGCTAGCTCCTAGCTAGCCTGGTTTTGTATTGGCGGTCATTTGCACCAATACAAAATGTACCGATGGCAATGACTAGTAGCTACTAGTCATTGCCATTAATCTTGCTACTCGCTCCTCAGTTCTTGGGTGTGTGCTAAATAAGCGATCAAATGAAATACCAGACAATGGGTTAATAATCATCATCTGCGCAGTTTCTGGGTGAGCCTCTGCCGTTTGGTTTGTCACCTGATGTGCGTAATGATGAATCTTCTCTAACGCACTTGCCAACGCTTTTGGGTCACCGCTAATCTCAGCGCCTGCTTTATCTGCCTCAAACTCACGCGCTCGCGAAATAGCCATCTGAATCAACGAAGCGGCCAATGGCGCTAACAACATCACCAATATTCCAACCACTGGATTCAAATTACGTTCTCCACCGCTATTACGACCCCCACCTAATAACATGCCAAACTGGACAATAGAGGCAATTGCGCCAGCCACTGTCGCGGAAATTGTTGAAATTAAAGTATCTCGATTTTTTACATGCGCGAGTTCATGCGCCATCACACCGCGCAACTCTCTCTCGTTTAAAATGCGCATAATGCCTGCGGTTGCCGCAACGGCAGCATTCTCAGGGTTACGTCCCGTAGCAAAAGCATTAGGTTGCGATTCATTAATCACATAGACTTTAGGCATCGGCAACTGTGCGCTTTCTGCCAACTGCCGCACCATTTGATAGTAGCTGCGAAACTGCATGTTATCTGCAGTCACTTCCTGCGCGCCATACATCTTGAGTACGGCTTTATCTGAAAACCAGTACGCATAGATATTCATCGCACCCGCTAGAAGCAAGGCCACCATCATGCCACCTGCCCCACCTATTGCTGCGCCAACCATACCAAACAAAGCAACAATCGCGGCCATTAAGACCGCAGTTTTTAACCAATTTCCTAGCATATTGCCATCCTCATTTTATGTACGCTTACTACATAAAGTGGAGACGGCTATCAAAAATTCAACCCTCGGAGGCCGCTGTAAATCGGTCGCCAGCTTTTAACGTGTGCCCTTGTACAAATACTTGAGCATTCATGCGCTTACCGCCCGGCGCCTGTAACTCAGAGATGCGCAGCACACCCTCGCCGCATGCCACTAAAATGCCATCATGCACGCCTAACACTTCACCAGGGGCGGCACTAGGCAAGCTATCTGCACTTATTGTTGCTGAAGCATCCGTTGCCATCCAGATGCGACAAACCTCCCCATGCAAAAAACTTTGCGCAACTGGAAACGGATTGAACGCACGCACTTGCCTCGATATTTCGGTAGCACTTTTACGCCAATCAATAGCAGACTCAGCTTTCTCTAACTTATGTGCATAAGTGACTAAAGCTTCATCTTGCGGCGTACTGGGCAATTGGCCCGTTTGAGCTAGTACATGCATCGCATCTACCATCAAGTCTGCGCCGATAGTTGCCAATGCATCATGCAAACCCTGCGTTGTATCTGCTTCAGTAATGCGCACAACCCCTTTACTCACCATAGCACCCGCATCTAATGCAGGCACCACCTCCATAATTGTCACGCCAGTCTCAGTGTCACCAGCTAATATAGAACGGTGTATAGGTGCAGCCCCTCGCCAACGCGGCAATAACGAGGCATGAATGTTATAACAGCCATGCTTTGGCATGTTCAACACCACCGTTGGAATAATTAAGCCATAGGCAGCAACGATCATCACATCTGCGTCAGTTTGCGCAATTTGTGCCTGAACAGCTTCATTCTTTAAAGCTTCAGGCTGAAATACAAATAATTGATGTTGTTCTGCCAGCACCTTAACAGGACTAGCCTTAAGCTTCATACCACGTCCCGCTGGACGGTCTGGCTGTGTTAACACCATCACAATTTCATGCCCTGCCGCAATAAGCGCGGCTAGCGCTGGCACTGCAAATTCAGGAGTTCCCGCAAAAATAATTTTCAACGCATTAACCTTTAATTAATCTACTTGCCACGATGTTGCTTGAGCATTTTGTTTTTGATTCTGTTGCGCTTAAGCGGGGATAAGTATTCAACAAATACCTTACCAAGCAGATGGTCCATCTCATGCTGAATACAGACACTTAATAAATCATGGGCTTCTAAAGTAAATTTCTTACCGTCTCTATCTAAAGCCTCTACTAAGATTTTTTCTGCACGCGTGACACTCTCATAGATGCCAGGCACAGACAAGCAGCCTTCTTCATAAACCTGCTCGCCATCACGTTCCAGTATTTTGGGGTTGATAAACACTTGTAGCTGATTTTTGGTCTCACTAGTGTCTACTAATAGCAACTGAATATGCTGATTAACCTGAGTCGCAGCCAAACCAATACCAGGTGCCGCATACATGGTTTCAGCCATATCATCGATTAATCGACGCACAGTCGCATTCACCTCTTTAACAGGCTTAGCCACCGTATGCAAACGCGGATCAGGATAATTAAGGATATCTAAAATTGCCATAAAAAACTCTTTAATATTTCGTATTCAAAAATTCAAAAAAAACAGAATCCGTAGCTTTTTCTATAAAAGCTTGATTCTTTAATGAATTACGTGATAAATTTAACGTAAATTCACGGTGTGCTAGGCGCGCTTTGTACACCACCGCATGTCTTTAAAAGCACTTTAGACCGAGGTCATCAACATATGTTTCGCAATATTATAACGCTGCTCATGTTTTGTTGCTTAAGCTTCAATCTAAATGCACAGGTAATTGCACTAAAAGAAGGCCATCCAGACCGCCATGTTGTTGTCAAAGGTGATACCTTATGGTGGATATCTGCCCGCTTCCTTAAAGACCCTTGGTTATGGCCAAAAGTTTGGCAATTAAACCGCAGCCAAATTAAAACCCCGCATTTAATTTATCCTGGTGATGTAATCGTACTAGATTTAAGCAGTGGGCAGCCTCAATTAAAACTGTTACGCCAAACCATCACATTGGAGCCTGGCGTTGTTGTCGAGCCACTCGATCAAGCGGCTATTTCGACCATCCCGCTCAATGTCATCACGCCTTTTTTAAGCCAACCACTGATTATAGAAAAAGACCAGCTAGCTGACTCACCAAGAATCATTGCTGGGCCAGACAATCGTGTCGTATTAAGCACAGGCACACGCGTCTATATTAACAATATTGAAGAGGCCTCTGACCTCAACTGGTTCATTTATCGACCAGGAGACGCTTTAATCGACCCTGACAGCAAAGAAGTCTTAGGCGTTGAAGCCACTTACTTAGGCGACCTAAGCGTTAAAAAGTTCGGAAATCCTGCAACAGCACAAATAGTGAAAGCAAAAGAAGAAATTTTCGTGAAAGATAGACTGGTACCAAGTGGCGACGAAGTGATTACCAACTTCACCCCTCGAGCGCCAGAGACACCAATTAAAGGACGCTTACTTAGAATTTATGGTGGCCTAGCGGAAGCTGGCCCAGAAAGTATCGTTTCCATTAATCGTGGCTCACAGGATGGCGTAGAAGTTGGGCACGTATTAGCAATTAGTCGTTACGGCCGCATAATTAAAGACCCTGAGCCAACAAAGACGGATAAAGAAAAAGTTGCTAAAGCTGAAGCCGATGCGAAACCAAAACTAAAAGAACTAAACTTTGATGTCTCTAGCGGAGAAGATGGCAAACCTATTGTTAACTTCGAAAAAAAGAAAAACGAAAGCACAACTTTAGCGCTTGAACCAGGCTACGTTAAATTGCCAGATGAGCGTGTAGGCTTAATGATGGTTTTCCGCGTGTTTGACCGAATCTCTTACGGATTAGTCATGCAAGCAAATGAGCCGATTAACACATTAGACTCTATACATAACCCATAGCAAGGCATGACGATTAATCGCGAAGAGATTGCGGAGAAGTCGCTATGGGTGGGCTTGGGCAGTATTTCTGGCGTAGGCTCACAAACCTATTGCAACCTACTCAAAGCCTTTGGCAGCCCAGCTAATGTCTACGCCGCTAGCCTTTCACAACTAAAAGAAGTTGTTTCTGCCAACATTGCCACCCTGATTAACAAAGGTGTTGATCAAGAGCATTTCAGTAGCCTTGCGCAATGGCTTTCATCGCCTGACAATCATCTCGTGACACTTGCGGATGCAGAGTATCCTCAATCCTTACTAGAAATCAGTGATCCGCCGCCTTATTTATATGCAAAAGGAAATCTAGCACTGCTGAACCAACCGAGTATCGCCATAGTTGGTAGCCGCAACGCATCCGTACAAGGTGAAAAAAATGCAGAGGCGTTTGCTTATGACTTAAGCCATCACGGCCTATGTATTGTCAGTGGGCTTGCGTTAGGTATTGATGGTGCAGCGCATCGTGGCGCCCTTAGCGCCAATGGCGCAACAATTGCGGTAGTGGGAACAGGGCTAGACATTGTATATCCCGCAAAACACCGCGAGCTCGCACACCAAATTGTTGAGCACGGCCTGATTGTGTCTGAATTTGCATTAGGCACACCATCTAAGCCGCAAAATTTCCCAAAGAGAAACCGCATTATCAGCGGACTAAGTCTAGGCTGCCTGGTCGTAGAGGCAAACATCCAAAGCGGCTCTCAAATCACCGCAAGAATGGCAGCAGAGCAAGGCAGAGAAATTTTTGCGATTCCAGGCTCGATTCACTCACCTATGTCTAAAGGCTGCCACCAGTTGATTAAACAAGGTGCAAAGTTAGTAGATTGCTTACAAGACATTACTGAAGAATTAAAAATACATACTCGGATTGATGTCACTTCTTCAAATGCGCCAGAACATCAGGTAGCCGATGGCACCACGACAGGCTCGTCAGAACAGTTACTGCTCGATACCATGGGCTTTGATCCAGCACCCTTAGAGCGTCTTGTTACGCTAACAGGCTTGACGGTCGCTGAAGTTTCATCCATGCTAATGCTACTGGAACTCGAAGGGAAAATCGCTAGTCTATCAGGAGGGCAATATCAAAAAATTATGTAGTTTTTAATTTCAAAATTTAGTTAAACCATTTCATTTAAGTAAATCATTTAAAAAGGATAATAATTATGTTTGAAGCCTTGGTTTATATGTTCGAAAACTACATTGATACGCAATTTAGACCTGACAACAACACGTTAACAAGAGAGTTGTTTGCTGCAGGCTTTGACGAAGAAGATATTAATGGCGCATGCGATTGGTTTAATCAGCTAGAATCCATGACTGGCAAGCCAGAGCTGTTTCAAATGGCAGATGCAGCCAATAGTAGGGTGTTCACGGAAATAGAGCTCAAGAAAATTTCTGGTGAAAGTATCGGCTTTATTTTATTTCTAGTACAAGCCAAGATACTGAATACATCACAACGAGAGCTAGTATTAGAACTCGCCATGAATTTACCGCAAGCTACGATTGGCATTGAAGAAATGCGCTGGATTGTACTGATGACAACATGGGGCGCCAGTAAATCAGGCCCTGATAAAACAAAAGAGTATTTATTTATTGAAGATGTTTTGCTCAACGATCAAAAGCCGACATTACATTAATGCGAATACTTTTAACTAATAATTTAGACCCAAAGATTAGGCACTCATCAGACAATCTTAACAAGATGAGTGCAATCTTTAATCAAGCTTAGCCACCTAATAAGTTGCTTCAGCCTTGCAAGATATTCTAGTCTTGAACATTCTCAATAATATTACTAATGATATTTGATTGGTTCAATGTATAGAAATGCAAGCTTGGCACACCCCAAGCCAACAATGTTTCACACAACTCACTGACCACATCAATACCAAAAGCACGTAGAGATACCATATCATCACCATACTCTTCCAAACGCATTTTTAACCAGCGTGGAATTTCAGCACCGCAAACACTCGAGAAGCGCGCTAATTGTGTGATGTTATATATCGGCATAATGCCTGGTACGATAGGCACATTGATGCCTAATGTGTCACATTGGTCAACAAAACGGAAATAAGCATCCGCATTATAAAAATACTGCGTAATCGCTGAGTTAGCACCCGCATCCACTTTTCGTTTCAAATTTAACAAGTCGACTGCTGGCGTGCGCGCCTCAGGATGAAACTCTGGATATGCCGCCACTTCAATATTAAAATGATACCCAGTTTCTTCACGAATAAATGCGACCAACTCTGAAGCGTATTTGAAATCGCCAGCACTCACCTCACCCGATGGAATGTCGCCCCTTAAGGCGACTAAGCGCTTAATTCCTTGTGCTTTATAAGCATGTAGCAGATCGCGAATTTCTGACTTGCTAGAAGAAATACAGGAGATATGCGGCGCGGCCTGAAACCCTTCGCGCTGAATTTCCAGCACTGTATCCATGGTTCTATCGCGCGTAGAGCCGCCCGCACCAAAGGTGACGGAAAAAAATTCTGGATTAAATTTTGCTAACTTCGCACGCGCTTCGCGCAGTTTATCCATACCCTCTGTGGTTTTAGGAGGGAAAAACTCAAAACTAAGGTCAAACTTTTTAGCGGTCGGTTTCATCTCTAATTCTTTTTAGTAATTATTTATTATCAATCAATGTTGCAGTCAGTAGCCATGACAGTACGCTGTAAAGTACAGCACCTAAGATGCCAGCACCCAAGGTATCAACATGAAAACCTTGCAGCCATTGCCCTACTGCGTAGAACAAGACCCCATTGATCACTAAAATAAACAGCCCTAATGTCAGGACAGTAATCGGCAAAGTTAATATAACGAGCAATGGCCTAATCAAAGCATTGACTAACCCTATCACGAAGGCAGCCAGCAAGGCCGTCAAAAAACTTGCCACATGAATATTGGGCAACAAATATGCGACAGCTAATAAGGCTAATGCATTTAATATCCAAACCAATAACAACTTCATGTGGCAGCTCCTTGTTTGCTTAAACTGCTAAGCAATATCTATTAGTAACGATAAGTATCAGGCTTAAATGGGCCTTGCTTTTGCACGCCGATATAAGCAGCTTGCTCATCGGTGAGTGTCGACAATTGTGCATTCAATTTTTTCAATTGCAATACTGCCACTTTTTCATCTAAGTGTTTAGGTAAAGTATAAACGCCTACTGGGTATTTACTTGTTTGCGTAAACAACTCGATTTGTGCAATCGTTTGATTTGCAAATGAAGAGCTCATTACATAGCTTGGATGACCAGTACCACAGCCTAAATTAACCAAACGACCTTTTGCCAACAGAATGATTTTTTTGCCATCAGGGAAAATCACATGATCAACTTGTGGCTTGATTTCGTCCCACTCATATTTTTCGAGCGAGGCAACGTCGATCTCGTTATCAAAGTGACCGATGTTGCACACAATGGCTTGATCTTTCATTTTAGCCATGTGGTCATGTGTAACCACGTGGTAGTTACCTGTACATGTCACAAAAATATCGCCATGTTCACAGGCATAATCCATCGTTACGACACGGTAGCCTTCCATTGCCGCTTGTAGCGCGCAGATTGGGTCAATTTCCGTTACCCAGACTTGCGCAGACAAGGCACGCAAAGCTTGCGCAGAACCTTTACCCACATCGCCATAGCCAGCCACGATAGCAACCTTACCCGCGATCATCACATCTGTTGCGCGCTTGATTGCATCAACCAAAGATTCGCGACAACCGTATAAGTTATCAAATTTAGATTTAGTTACTGAGTCGTTTACGTTAATCGCAGGAAAAGCCAATTTTCCTTCTTTATGCATTTGATACAAACGATGCACGCCAGTTGTGGTTTCTTCAGTCACCCCTTTAATTTGTGCTAAACGTGTTGAGTACCATGCTGGATCTGCTTGCAACTTAGCTTTAATGGCGGCAAACAAACAGGTTTCTTCTTCTGAAGTTGGGTTGGCAATCACAGATAAGTCTTTTTCTGCACGGGTACCAAGATGTAACAACAAAGTTGCATCGCCACCATCATCCAAAATCATGTTGGTGTAACCACCATCAGTCCACTCGAAAATACGGTGTGTGTAATCCCAGTACTCTGTCAGTGTTTCACCTTTAATTGCAAATACAGGTGTACCACCAGCTGCAATTGCTGCGGCGGCGTGGTCTTGAGTTGAGTAGATATTACATGAGGCCCAGCGTACATCAGCACCTAAGTCTTTTAAGGTTTCAATCAGCACTGCTGTTTGAATCGTCATGTGCAAGCTGCCCGTAATACGAGCACCTTTGAGTGGTTGTGCTTTTGCGAACTCTTCACGAATCGCCATCAAGCCAGGCATTTCTGTTTCGGCAATTGCAATTTCTTTACGGCCAAAAGCCGCTAAATTGATGTCTGCAATTACGTAATCTTTAAAATCAGTCACAGTATTCATATGTTTTCCTTGAATGTGTGACCGGGGGGAAGGGGTGTTTATTGGAAGATAATCTATCTCAC
This sequence comes from Methylotenera sp., assembly GCA_030682715.1. Classification (GTDB taxonomy): domain Bacteria; phylum Pseudomonadota; class Gammaproteobacteria; order Burkholderiales; family Methylophilaceae; genus Methylotenera. The sequence goes on from JAUXNQ010000024.1 coordinate 53,896, forward strand.
CCATATCCCGTGCCCGGCACGGTTAATATTGGTGAGCGTCGTTTACTGCAGCTTTCTGAGCCTGGGAGCCTGTATGGTTAACAAGTCTCGCAACGCCCCTCAGAAGAAAGCTTATTATACTTGATATTATTTTTAGCGCAAATGCGGATTTTCTGCAATATTCTTTACATCAAGCATCTGTTTTATATCGAGATTCAGACTGTTACTCGGCCCATAACTTATCAACATCATGCACGCCCCAAAACACGGGATCCTCATGCTCTACAATGGCATCATTGGCACTACCTTTAGATAAATCTAAAACCTCAACTGGCAGCCTTGTTTTAGATCTTGTTGAAAAGAATACTTTCACAATCGGTGTTAATAAAGATTTTAGGCTTTGATCAATCACGACGGCCAAACGCCCTGACTTTAACTTCACCATAGAGCCAATAGGGTAAATACCAACACTTTTCACGAAGGCTTTAAACACAAGATCATCAAAGTGTCCCGCCCACTGTGCCATACGCTGTAGAGACATGCCTGGCTCCCAGCCATCTTTATAAGGTCTGTTTGAAGTCACGGCGTCATATACATCACAGACAGCAGCCATTCTGGCAAACAAACTAATCGCATCTCCTTGCAAACGATGTGGATACCCTGTGCCGTTTACTTTCTCATGATGATGCAAACACACATCTAGCGTGACAGGGTCCGTTATATTTGCTTGAATTAACAGCTCGCGCCCACGTTCTGGATGCAATTTAACCATAGAGAATTCGTCATCAGTCAATGCGCCAGGCTTATTGAGGAGATCAATCGGAACCGCGGCTTTACCAATATCATGCAATAGCCCAGCTAATCCTGCCTGCTTAACATCAGGCTCTGACATACCCAACTCTTTAGCTAAAGCGACCATTAATGCGCAGACGGCTACTGAGTGCATATAAGTGTAATCGTCTTTAGTTTTCAGCCTCACCAAACTGATGAGCGCCCCCTCGTTTCTAGATACGGAGTCGGCTATATCATCAACGAATTGCATCGCAGCTTCAGCCTTGATGGCTTTACCCATGCGTGCATCATTGAACATAGAGGTGACCGCTTTTCTTGAAGCAGAAATGACTTGTTTAGCACGCACTCGCTCTTCAGCTGCCGTCACACGTTTAACCTGAGCGGCAGTTTGATGAATAACCTGCGGCTCTTCAGTCGGTTTGGAAGTAGGCGCCAGCAGCTCGCTAGGCTTATCTAATGCAGCTTCTTGCAGAACATCCAGCCCTTTAGAAGTGTCAATCACAACCTCTTTAATTGCGCTAGTCTGTAGCTTCTTTAAATCTGCTGAATCCTCTAATTTAAAAGCTTTTTTCCAAAAAGGATGATCTATCCAAGAACCTTTAAGCTCATGAATAAACATACCCAAACGCACCTGCTTTGTAGAAACTACTCTTAACATGGGGCAACAATCAATTAGTTAACATTATTATACTTAAAATAGTTTTATTAGTTTCAACTAACACCCTAATTACTGTGTAATTTTTTAAGAAATATGTAGCTGGCTTTTAACAAAAGCCCCACCTTGCTTTACACATGATGGGGTTTGCATTTAAAGGCTTGAGTGAACTTAAAGTCAGCTAAAAACCAGCAGACACTCGTAACGCAGCAGCCTTATCAGTGCGCTCCCACGTAAACTCAGGCTCATCACGACCAAAGTGACCGTAAGCAGCTGTTTTCGTATAGATAGGGCGTAACAAATCAAGCATTTTCACAATACCTTTTGGACGCAAATCAAAGTGTTCTAATACTAATTGCGTCAGCACTTCATTTGATACCTTGCCAGTACCATAAGTTTCTACCATCACGCTGGTTGGTTTTGCAACACCGATGGCATAACTCACTTGCACTAGGCAACGTGACGCTAAACCTGCAGCAACAATATTCTTAGCAACATAGCGTCCAGCATAAGCAGCACTACGGTCTACTTTAGATGGATCTTTACCTGAGAAAGCGCCGCCGCCGTGCGGTGCTGCACCGCCATAAGTATCAACAATGATTTTACGACCTGTTAAACCACAATCACCTTGCGGGCCACCGACAACAAAGCGACCTGTTGGGTTGACCAAGAACTTGATATCACCTTTGATGAGCTCTTTAGGCAACATAGGTTTGATGATTTCTTCGATCGTAGCTTCACGCACAGCTTCTAAACTCATCTCTGGCGCATGTTGTGTAGAAACCAATACTGTATCAATTTTGTATGGCTTACCATCTACATATTGCACAGTCACTTGTGATTTAGCATCCGGACGCAACCATGGCAAACGACCATCTTTACGCAATTGCGCTTGGCGTTCCATCAAGCGATGGCTCAACCAAATTGGCAATGGCATGAGCTGTGGCGTTTCATCTACCGCATAACCAAACATCAAGCCCTGATCACCAGCGCCCTGGTCTAATGGATCATCATGCGCGCCGTCCACACCTTGTGCAATGTCAGGTGATTGCTTGTCATAAGCCACCAGCACTGCGCAACCTCTATAATCAATACCGTATTCTGTATTGTCGTAGCCAATGCGCTTAATTGCGTCGCGTGCCACTTTAATGTAATCGACATTCGCTGTTGTGGTAATTTCACCCGCTAGTACGATTAAACCAGTATTCGCTAAAGTCTCAGCAGCTACGCGTGCGGTTGGATCTTGTTCCAAAATTGCATCTAAAATACTGTCTGATACTTGGTCTGCTAATTTGTCAGGATGGCCTTCAGATACTGATTCTGAAGTAAAAAGATATTCGTTCATTCATCTGCCTTGAAAAGAAAAAAGTTTATAAGATACTTACTAAAGGCTGAAGCAAGTATTGAGGGTGGTGAATTGTACCTGAATTAGCAATTACATGAAAAAAATTACTTATTATCAACACATTACCAACCCTATACGTGATGTGAAAAAACAATTAGTTCATTAAATTTAACATTACACGTCTATTACATGTGCTTCCTTTTAAAGACAACCCCGCTAAATACAGTAAAAATATGATCAATTAAAAATATTAAGTCAAATCTCAATAATGGTGATATTCAATAAAAACTGCAGAATAAAAGCTGCTAATTTTTCACCTCTGGATATACATTCTCATTACAATAAACACATGGCTAAAATGATTAAATTTACAAAAATGCAAGGTGCTGGTAACGACTTCATGGTCATTGATGGCGTCACACAATCAATCACGCTCAGTCCCGACATGATTAAAAAACTAGCACACCGCCAATTTGGCATTGGTTTTGATCAGTTGTTACTGGTTGAGCGCTCAGTCATCGCTGATTTTAAATACCGTATTTTTAATGCTGATGGTAGCGAGGTTTCACAATGTGGAAATGGCGCGCGCTGCTTTGTGCGCTTTGTGGTTGATCAAGGCCTGACCAACAAACGTGAAATTAGCGTGGAAACGGCCAGTGGCATCATCACCCCTAAGTTAGAAGAACACGGCCTAGTCACCGTGAACATGGGTGCGCCAAGATTTAACCCTAACTCAATTCCGTTTATTGCAGAATCAGTCGCCAATAGCTATACGCTTGAAGTCGACAACCAGGCACTAGACATCTCAGCAGTATCCATGGGCAACCCCCATGCGGTACTGGTTGTTGATGATGTAGAAACGGCACCTGTATTGCCTTTGGGGAGCACGATTGAGTACCATCCTCGGTTTCCTGAGCGTGTCAATGTTGGCTTTATGCAAATCATTGATGCGCACCATATTAAATTAAGGGTTTTTGAGCGCGGCTCTGGTGAAACCCTTGCATGTGGCACAGGCGCTTGTGCCGCAGCAGTCGCGGGCATGCAGCTAGGTCACTTAAGCTCTCCCGTTAGCGTATCTGCCCGTGGCGGTGAGCTTAGCATTGCATGGCAAGGTACTGATACACCAGTGATGATGACGGGGCCAGCAGTCACCGTATTTACAGGCGAAATAGATTTAGACGCTATCTAATTAATAATACTTAAAAGAAAGCCCGAAAATGACAAGCAATCAAGATGAGACAATTTATGCGGAACAAGTAAAAGATTACCTACGTAATCACCCGAACTTTTTCGAAAAGAATGCCACATTACTCACTGAGATTACGCTACCCAACCCTCACGGCACTGGCGTCATATCACTGACTGAGCGTCAGCAACTAGCACAGCGTGACAAAATTCGTGTGATTGAAGCCATGATGGCACAAATGATTGTGCATGCAGAAGAAAATGATGCCACTAGTGAAAAAGTGCATCAGTTTAGTGTCAAACTGCTTAACCAACAAAGCTACACAGCATTACAACAACTGATAGCAGAAACCTTAAAACTTGATTTCGCCGTCACAGACTCACTTATACGCATTTGGGTTAAACCAAGTAACAGTGCAATTGTGCAAGACCCCACGTTCACCCATGTAAGCGAAGCATTTAACGAATGGGTCATATCCTTATCCCAGCCATACTGTGGCACTAAACCTGAAATTCTTGGTGACTTACTTGATAGTAAATTGCAATCATTTGTGATTATCCCTTTAGGCACAAAAGCAGCTGACCAGCGCCCGTTTGGCGTGCTCATTTTAGGCGCAGAAGACAAAGATCGTTTCAAGATCGGCATGGGGACACTGTACTTAGAGCATATTGGTGAACTAGTCGCGGCAACCTTGCTGAATCATTTGTTTGCGTTAAATTTATAAACAGCATCTGTATTAAACCGTGCTCCACCTAAACCAATATATTCAGCATCTCACTTTCGAACGCGGCCTCAGTCAACTCACCTGTAAAAGCTACACAAGAGACATCCTGCTTTTAGAGTCTCTTGCTGAAAAGACTAGTCTAAACGAGCTTAATCATGCGCAAATCAGACGCTTTATTGGCAAGATGCATGCGCGAGACTTAAGTAGTAAAAGCATTGCGCGTGCGCTCTCTGCGTGGAGAGGGTTTTATGACTACTTAATTCACCACCATGGATTTACACAGAACCCAGTTGCTGGGTTGCGCGCACCCAAGGCCGCAAAAACCTTACCGCAAGCGTTATCTGTGGACCAAGCGGTTAAATTTGTTGATATTCAAGGTGACAGTGTTTTAGATATTCGAGACCATGCCATTCTGGAATTATTTTACTCGTCAGGGTTACGTCTGGCCGAACTCGTTAATCTCAACATCAATAGCTTAGACTTTAGCGAAGGTACGATTGAAGTGACTGGCAAGGGTAACAAAACACGCATCGTGCCATTAGGAAGCCATGCTACGACATCCATGCAAAAGTGGCTCCAGCAACGCGCGCTGATTGCAATTAATGAAAAAGATGCACAAGCGGTATTCATCACCCAACAAGGTCGCCGAATAACACCTCGTGCAGTACAGTACAGAGTTAAATCATGGGCGATTAAACAAGGCGTGAACTCTAATATGCACCCGCATCTACTCCGCCATAGTTTCGCAAGCCATGTTTTACAATCAAGCCAAGATTTGCGCGCAGTGCAAGAAATGCTAGGGCATGCCAACATCAGCACGACACAGGTATATACCCACTTAGACTTTCAGCATCTGGCTAAAATTTACGACAACGCACACCCTAGAGCCAAGAAAAAATAGCCAAATTCAATAATACCCTACTAATTTACAGTGTTATTATGGCAAAATAACGGTTTAGACTTTTTCACGAACAAAGGACTATCATGGAACATCAACTACCAGCTTTACCATACGCGAAAGATGCACTTGCACCACACATTTCAGAAGAAACGATCGAGTTTCACTATGGCAAACATCACCAAACTTATGTGACTAATTTAAACAACCTGATTAAAGGTACAGAGTTTGAAAGCTCAAGCTTAGAAGAAATCATTAAGAAATCTTCTGGCGGCATTTATAACAACTCAGCTCAAATTTGGAATCACACATTCTTCTGGAATGGTATGAAACCAAACGGCGGCGGCGCTCCAACGGGCGCACTAGCTGACGCAATCAATGCAAAATGGGGTTCATTTGACGAATTCAAAAAAGCATTCCAAGCTTCTGCTGTTGGCAACTTCGGCTCTGGCTGGACATGGCTTGTTAAAAAAGCAGACGGCTCTGTAGATATCGTTAACATGGGCGCCGCAGGCACACCACTAACAACTGGCGATAAAGCATTACTAACGATTGACGTATGGGAACACGCTTACTATATCGACTACCGTAACGCACGCGCTAAATTTGTAGAAGTATTCTTAGCATCTTTAGCTAATTGGGATTTCGCATCAGCAAACTTTGCTTAAATCTCGCGTATTAGTATTTCTGCATAATAAATACGTAACTTTTGGAAATGCAGTAATAATAAAGACCTAACTTTAGAAAGCCCTAAATTCTCAGTTTAGGGCTTTTTTTAAACTCGCCGTAATGTCTCATTTGCACATGAACCACCCTTATCTGTGTAGTTGAAAATGTGCGGGGAAACTTAGAGCTAGATTAAGCTTGTCTTTGTTAATCAATAATGAAGTTGTTTAAATTTGGAAATTATTGATTTTAAATGTCTGCAATGGGGATTTCCAAGTTATGTGGATATTAAGTTGAAGTTTTAATTTCGAACTAAATTAGTGCTTAACTTGTATCCACGCTTTGATAAAGATAAGTGAGTATTGATGATTTATGTTGGTAATTGTTTTTTAATTACCCCTCACCACGTTTCACTTTTTCTTCATATTCGCTGAGACTCACAATACCTTGTGATTCAGCAATTTCTTTTTCTTCTAACGTAATCGCATCCTGCACAATATCCATACGCTTCCAAGTAGGGATAGGCGTTACCTTGCATGGCTCAGGCACATACTTAGATTGGTCTATTTTTTGATATTTGTGGATATACCGCGGGCAATTTACCCATATCTTTGTCACCGACACCATAATCAAGTATTTGGCTTCCGTATATTCCGCCATTAATACATGTTCGCGCACCAGTTTCGCTGTACCTTGCACTCGTATTCTATGTGGAGTTTCAAAATCGATAAAAAGCAGGCCAACTTTGCCTTGTGCATCAATATTGCCCACAGAGTAGAACATGCCATTCCCATCAAACCCAGGAAACACCAGCGTACTTTCATCCAAGACTTTAACAAAACCAATACCGCCACCTTTGTATGAAACCGTGGGCATACCTTCTGGGTCGACTGTGGAAAGAAAAAACATATCCCGCGTGCTGATAAATTTCTTTTCTTCTTCAGAAATCGTTTCGTGGACCCAGCCATTGTCGAGCAAATCTGCCAACTTTGTTGTATTGAATTCTTCTTGTAGTGCACGGTGTTGTGCTGAGTATAAAGATGCCATATTTTTCCTCCGAAATTTGGGTCAACTAAAATCTAACTATGTAAATTTAAACGTGCAAATGAAATATCTTGTTCATGACTTTCCATTGCCCATCCACTTTTAATACATTAAAAAAATCCGTAAAACGATGTCCAGTCCAATTGTCTGATTCTAGACGAACACTAGCAACTGTACCCACAATATCGATGCTGACAATTTTGGCAATTATCTCTTTGGCAGGTCCATTGGCATCATTCCAGTCGTATAAACCTTGTATTGTCCCAGCAAATAAATCAGGTCCAACATAGCCATAAATCGTTGCATCATCATGAAAAGCTGGCTTCATATCGCTGCTCTTGCCAGATATTGCACCATCGATATAGTGTTGAATCAACTGCGTAATCGCATCGTAATCTTGCATATTGGTCGCTGACATGACATTTTCTCCTTAAACATTTAAACCATATTGACTTATTCATTGATTAGAATAAATATCTAATTGAGAATATTATTTGTGCTTAAAGAGAAACAATTCGAGGTATGTATGTTTAAATCAGTAGAAGACTTACGGTTGTTTGTGCAAATCTATGAAAAGAAAAGCCTGACCTTAGTAGCAGAGGTTAACCAAACTACGCCTAGCATGATGAGTAAACGATTAATGAATATTGAAAAAGAGTTCGGTGCTAGGTTGTTTCATCGCAGTACCAGAAGCATCCAACAAACTGATGAGGGCCAGCGTCTTTACGCACAAGCGCTGCATTTATTAGAAACGATTGATGATTATGAGAAAGATTGGGGCGAACAAACTGAACCAAGCGGATTAATTCGTATAACGGCTTCAGCATCTTTTGCGCGCATCTACTTAATGCCTCTTATGATGCAATTTTTAAAAAAGTATCCAAAAATTAAAATCAGTTTTGAGCTATCCGATAAAGTGCTAGATATCATTGCAGAAGGCATCGACCTGGCGATACGAGGCGCACAGTTGAATGATTCCAGTTTAGTCGCAAAAAAGTTGGGACCGTCCCCAGAGGTGCTATGCACAACCCAAGCCTATTTACAAAACGCACCACAGCTTAAGAGTCCGTCAGATCTGATTAATCACAACTGTATCGTGCTAAATGAAAGCTACAGCTGGGAATTTAAAAATGCAGGCAAAACGATGTACCAGCGTGTTTCAGGCAGTTTTCAGACGAATTATAGTGAAGCACTAGTTGGAGCAGTAAAAGATGGTTTAGGCATTGGCATGATTTGTTACTGGCAGGTGCATGATGAACTACAAAATGGTGAATTGGTTCTCGCATTACCCGAATTTACCCCTGGAAGAAACCAATGTTTATACGCAGTTTATCCTTCACGCAGACACTTACCAACTAAAACAAAACTGCTAATTGATTACATTGAAAAAAATCTTTTCGTTCCTGATTTGCTTTCCTAAATGTAATCTCTAACTACTAAGTTCTAACGTCAGCTTTGAGGATTTATCTATCATTTGAATAATTCAATATCAAAAGTTTGATATCTTTGATATTTATACGCATACGTTACCCATGTACAACAAATTTGAAGTTACGTATTTATTAAGATTACCTATCTATAAATAGTGACAAATTGCTCAAAATTTACGTTTAGAAGGTTACCTTGTTTTAATAAAATGACAGTCGATTACGCCCAGCTCTTTTAGATTGATACATGGCGATATCGGCTTGTTTCAATATGTCATCAACGCTATTTGAATCTTTATTAAACATTGCCACGCCCATACTTGGTGTACTGATGTGCAAATAGCCATCGAAATCAAAAGCTTCATTCAAAGTATGAAGCACCTTTTCGCCAATCATTGTCACATAAGATTTGGCCTGATTCAAATCAACAGTTAAGTCTTCAATAAGAATCACAAACTCATCCCCACCTAACCTCGCAACAGTATCTCCATCTCTAACACACAGCTTCAACCTTTTTGCGACCTCTTTTAGCAGAATATCGCCTTTATCATGGCCCAATGTGTCGTTTAACTGTTTAAAATTATCTAAATCTATAAAAATGACAGCGCCGAATTGTTTCTTTCTACGCGCAGACGATAGGGCTTGTTGCACTCTATCTAGTAGTAATCTTCGATTAGGCAACGAAGTTAAAGGGTCATAAAATGCAAGCTTTCGAATTTCTTCCTCAGCTCTTGTGCGCATTGTGATATCTGCATTAATAGAAAAAATTGACTTAGGTTTCCCACTTGGATCTAGCATTAAGGTCCAATGGCTTTCTACTACCAGTTGATGTCCATTTTTATGTCTTTCAGTGACATTACCTTTCCATTCACCTTTTTTCAGCAAGGTGTCTAAGGCTTTTTTAAGTATCTTGGGATCTTGATGCAAACGTGCTTGTGTAGACTGATATTGCATCTCTTCTGAACTCCATCCATAAAGCGCCTCAGCACCTTTATTCCAATATTTGACCATCAGATTCATGTCATAAATTACAATCGCATCATTCGTTTTATCCAACAATGATGCTTGCTCTTGAATGATTAAATCGTCTTTAAGCCGCTCTAGTTCGCTCGCCGTTCGGGCAGCAAAAATTTTAAGAATAGACCGAATCAAATCCTCTGAAGAGCGCTGAATTGCCTCTTTGAAGAATACAAATATCAGTCCAATGTCATTTCCTTTGGAATCACGCAAACACAGACCAGCAAAAGCTTGGTAAGGATAAAACTGCATCATCGTTAAATTGGGAAAGTGTTTATCCGCATCGCACTTCACAACAATCAAATCACTATCTCCAAAGAAATTTTGAGCAATCACGTCTGGAGTATCGTACTCATAGTTCTTTTCAAACTTATTGTCCACCGATACCGCTAGCATTGTTGCTCTGTAAGGCCGCGTTGACTGTAATTGCGCAATGTAACCTGCGTCAGCCTCTACTGTATGAGTCATGTTAACGACCAACTCTCTAAAGAAATTAGAGCCAACTGCGCCAGTCACACTGACAGCCACCTTTAAAATAGCATCGCTTAAACGCTGCCGTTGCTTCTCGGCACGGATATTGGTGATGCCTGCGCCTAAGTTATCAGTGAGCTCTTGCAACAAAGCAATCTCACTCTCAGCAAATTTTCGTGCCTCAGTGGTATACAAAGACAGTATACCAATAGCTTCATGCTTTTCTTTCAGTGGCAAACTTACAAGGCCGCGATAGCCATGTCGCTGGGCTAATGTTTTGTAGTAGAACGACTCATCTAACAATAAATCTTCAATCACATGTGGCTGACCAGTCCTGATTACTTTACCAGCAGGCGCTTGGGCATTCTCGCCATTATCACCCCAGCTTAAATTAATAGTTTCAAGATAGCTTTTACCTGAAGCGCCAAAAAATGCTTGCGGACTAATCGTTTTAGCGTCGTCATGCTCGGCGTAACCTACCCAAGCCATGCAATAGCCACCAACCTCCACTGCTATACGACATATCTCGATAACCAAACCCTTCTCATCACTCATTTGAGCAATTGCATGATTGGTTTTGCTAAGCATCATCAAGGCGCGGTTGAGCCAAGCAAGGTCCATCTCAACCTTTTTACGTTCAGTAATATCCTGAAAAGCGCCCATCAGCTTTGTAACTTGACCATCAGCAACCTCTGGTGTGCCCTGTGACCTCACCCAAAGAGACTTTCCCTTTGCAGTTGTAAATGGTAACTCCATATCCCAAGGCATCTGATGGCTGACAGCCTCTTGAACGGCATCAATAATGCGAGCCTGTGCTTCTGATGGGAAAAACGCCAACGCCTGCTCCAAACTGGGGGGCGCAAGGGTATCTAGCTCATGAATATTAAATACTTCTTTTGTCCATTGCACCGCATTATTTTGCAGGTCTAGTTGCCAGCCACCTACTTTAGCCATTTCACCAGTGAGCTCAAGAAGACTTGCTAAACTTTTGACTGCAACTTGTGCTTCTAGCTCAGCTGTAATATCGCGAGCCACGCCAATGTAGCCAAGCAACTCACCTTCATCATTTACCATCATGGTCACAGATAAGTTAACCGTTAATTTTGAGCCATCTTTACGCAGGTACGTCCATCTTCTGCTGTCTGGATGGCCTTGCTTAGCCTTAATAACAAACACTTCAAAGTCAGGGGTCACGGTTATACCCAGCTCCTGACTCAACGCGTGTGCATATTCATTCACTTCAGTTGGATCGTGAAAAATACTAGGTGTGTATTGATTGACCACTTCTGCTGAAGTGTAACCAAGCATTTTTTCTGCGCCTAGGTTAAAACTAGTAATCACACCATCAGGCGTGGTAGAAATAATGGACGCATCTGCGTTATTCAATAACGCATCGTTAAAAATAGAAGCGTTCGCTAACTTAGTAGAAATATCTACACTTTTTAATAATGCTTTTCTATTGTCTAACTCAAGCATCACTTGCTTTGCAATCCGAGCAAGCGCACTTCGCTGACTATCATTAAGCGTTTTAGGCGCTTGATCAATAACACACAAAGTGCCTAATTTATTACCTTGGCTGGTGATTAATGGAAAGCCAGCATAAAAGCGAATGTGCGGATATTGAGTAACCAGTGGATTGTCTTTAAAGCGCTCATCTTGATGCGCATCGTCAATTTCAAATAATGTTTCGTCTAAAATTGCATGTCCACAAAACGAAATATCACGACTAGTTTCGGTAGCTGCTAGTCCGTAGGCACTTTTAAACCATTGTCTTGACTCATCAACAAGTGTAATGAGAGAAATAGGCGTACCGCATATTTCTGAAGCGAGCTTAGTCAGATTATCAAAAACCTCTTCTGGCGCGGTATCTAAAATACGATAAGCCTCCAAGGCTTGGATCCGCGCTAATTCATCTATGGTCGCTTTGGGAATTTTCAATTATCTACCTGGGATTTATGCAATTGATCGACAGGTAGCCATTAGCTACGCTCTGTCTTTGTTTATTAATCTATGCTGTTTCAAGCATTTTATATCATGACATTTCTAACGTGTAAATTGCAGGTGCAAACAGTACATTACCTAAGCTACAAATGTCGTGATAAACACCTACAGTTAACCCTGCAAACTTTTACTCACCACCTCAAACACATCGTTAGAAAGGTTCGGGGTATCCATGATCGCCTGCAGCACCTCTTTCATATGCGCCTGTAATGTAGGGGTGTAACGCCTCCACTCACGCAAAGGTGCAACCTGACGTGCAGCAATTTGTGGGTTAATTTCATTCAGCTCAATAATCACATCTTTCAAAAGCGCATAACCTTGACCGCTTGGATCATGAAACTTCACAGGATTATTGATGGCGAATGCCGAGTAAAGCGAGCGTACGCGGTTAGGATTTTTAATATTAAAGTCTTGATGTTGGCGTAGCTTGGCAAAGTCATCGAATATTTCACTTCTGTTCGCAATCGCCTGTAGTGAAAACCATTTATCCACGACTAATGGATAGCCATTAAATCGACGGTAAAAATCTGCGAACACCTCATCCCGTTCGGGCTGCGTGCTGTCTGAAAGGCAAGATAGCGCCGCGACAATATCTGTCATGTTATCTGCATGGTCATAGTGTGCCTTGGCGCGCGTAGCACATCCAGTACCATTGCTTACGGTCAATAATTCAAGCACGGTATTTTGCAATGCTCTGCGCCCCATGGCCTCTGGTGATATTGCAAACGCACCCGTGCTTCTATTCTGTTCGTACAATCGCACGAGTGCATCTTTATGTGCCCGTTTAATTGCTTTGAGTATATGCGTGCGTGCTTGATCGATGGCCGCAGGGTCTATCACATCCTGCGTTTGTGAAATAAAGGCAATAGCAGGTAATGTCAGCGCACGCGCGAGTAGTGCTTTATCGCCGCTCCCGCTAATGCCTTGGTCAACCATGATGCCAAAGTCATCTATATATTGTGAGAGATTGGCTTCGCTGTTTGCCATCACTCGCTCAATGGTACGGAGCGCTAGCGTTTGGCCTGCCTCCCACTTGTTAAAACCATCGGTATCTTTCAACTGCAATAAACGCAGGTCATCATCACTTAAGTCTGTGACTAACTTCACAGGCGCAGAAAACCCCCGCAGAATAGACGGCACAGGGCGTGAACTTACATGATCGAAAGTAAAGCTTTGTTCACGTTCGGTCATTTCTAGTATTTGCGTTGCATGCGTTTGCACACCTTCTATATCTAGCAACCCAACCGCAACAGGTATATGCAACGGTTTTTTATTAGATTGTCCTGATGTATCAGGCTGAGATTGCTTTAATGTGAGAGTAAATGTCTGCTGCGCTGCATTGTATGCACTGCTAACATTTAAAGTTGGTGTTCCTGCTTGCTTATACCATAAAAAGAACTGAGACATATCGCGCCCAGAAGCGTCTGCCATGCACTGCACAAAGTCATCACAGGTAACGGCATGTCCATCATAGCGTTCAAAATAAAGGTCCGTCGCTTTGCGGAATTTTTCTTCTCCCAGCAACGTATGTTGCATGCGGATAATTTCCGCCCCTTTTTCGTACACGGTTTTAGTGTAGAAGTTGCTAATTTCAATAAATTGATCAGGCTGTACAGAATGCGCTAGTGGACTAGCATCTTCAGAAAATTGCAGGCGGCGCAAGGAGTTCACATCATCAATACGCTGCACGGCTCGCGAGTTCGTGTCTGCACTGAACTCTTGGTCTCTGAAGACCGTGAACCCCTCTTTAAGTGAAAGCTGAAACCAGTCACGGCAAGTGACGCGGTTCCCAGTCCAATTATGAAAATATTCATGCGCGACCACGCCTTCAACGCTCATAAAGTCTGAATCGGTCGCGGTTTCCTGATGCGCAAGCACCAATGCTGTATTAAAAATATTAAGCGAAGTGTTTTCCATCGCGCCCATATTGAAGTCACTGACGGCCACGATATTAAACAAATCAAGTTCATATTCACGGCCGTATTTTTCTTCATCCCATTTCATGGATTTTTTAAGCGATTGCATTGCATGATCACACTGTTTTTCATCACCAACGCGAACATAAATATGCAGATCAACATGACGCCCAGACATGGTCTTGAACGAATCTTCGATGCGGATAAGGTCACCCGCAACTAAAGCGAAAAGATAACAAGGTTTTGGAAATGGGTCATTCCAAACCGTAAAATGGCGCCCATTACCAAGCGCACCTGAGTCGATTAAATTGCCATTAGATAACAGTACTGGATATTTACTTTTATCCCCTTCAATGCGCACGGTAAAAGTGCTTAGTACATCAGGTCTATCTTGAAAGTACGTAATACGTCGAAAACCTTCCGCCTCGCATTGAGTGCAATAGGTTCCCTGAGATTTATACAGCCCTTCCAGCGCAGTGTTAGAGGCTGGATCAATTTCCGAACGAATCGTCAAAGTAAACTTATCACCCGCATCGGCGATTGTCATTTTATTGTCAGCAACTTTGTAGCTATGAAATGGAATGTTATTTATCTCAACAGAGATAATCGTTTGATCTTGCCCATTTAAGACGAGAACTGTTGAATCACTATCAGGGTTTTTAATGTATTGCACCTCCGATTGCACGATTGTCTTGTCTTCTAGCAATTCAAAAGAGAGATTAACGTGCGCTACTTTATAGGGAGCAGGCGTATAGTCTTTTAGGTAAATGGTCTTAGGCGTCACGCTAGTTTCTGGGCTCATCATCAAAAATCTCTTTTAGTTATTGTTATGTTACTCAACAGTATAAATAGATTGTATTTAAGTTAAATAGTTTTATAAACGTATGTTTAAAATTAAGGTGTAATAATATTCAAGGCTTAGGCTAAAAACAGATGAAGCAATCACGTCAAAAATAGGCTTACTTCTTACGCTTTATAAATTGCCTAAAAATGGGTGAGTCTGAATCTTTCACAGCACATTAATTTTTTAACTATCCAAAAACTAAAAATCTGCTAAAATACGCAACTATGTTGCAAAGACTATTCATTCACTTAACGCTTATCCTGCTATTTGCATTTACGCAAATAGGCGTTGCTACGCATGAAATCAGTCACATCACTGATAGCACCAAGCATTCGCAGAGTGATGAAAACTCACAACAAAAAAATACGGTTGCCGAACAATGCGCCCAATGTATTAGTTATGCAAAAATCGCCAGTGGTTTATTGCCAGCCATTCTGACAGCACCAATCAACCAGACCAGTTTAGCTTCAACGCTAAGCCTGCTCGTATCTTTTCAACAATATTCATCCAGCCCCTACGCAGCAAGAGCCCCACCTCAAATAACGAGCATTTAATTTATAAATCACAGCAGGCTGTTATATCACCTGCTGATTACTCGTTTTAATTTTTGAGGTTATCAATATGCATTACTCCCCTAATGTACAAGTGCTTAACGCATTTGTGTTTAGACCTATATTTATTGCGGTAGCAATGACACTTGCATCACCATCCATAGCCGCAGACGCCAATACGGCGATAGACCTACCAACCGTGCCAGTAACAGGCAACCCTCTAGGTGTGAGTTCTGACTCATTAGTTGTGCCAGTATCAGTGCTCAGCGGACGAGAGTTATCATTAAAACGAGAAAGCACTTTAGGTGAAACACTCAATGGCATTCCTGGGGTCAGTGCAACACAGTTTGGCCCAAATGCATCACGCCCAGTCATTCGGGGGCTAGATGGTGAGCGTGTGCGCATCATGCAAAATGGTATTGGTATTTTAGATGCGTCAAGTTTAAGCTTTGACCATGCGGTAGGTATCGACCCACTCATTATCGAACAAATAGACGTCGTACGTGGGCCAGCAGCATTACTATATGGTGGCAGCGCGATGGGCGGCGTGGTCAATGCGATTGACCATCGCATTCCTAAAGAACAGTTAGACGGTGTTACTGGTCGCGCAGAAACAAGGTTTGGTGGCCCAGACAACACCCGAAATGGTGCCGCAGTCATTGACATCGGCAACGGTCAATTTGCGATTCATGCAGATGCATATACCCGTGAAACCAGTGATTTAGACATTCCAGGCTACGCAGTCTCACGTCGAAAAAGTGAACAACTAGGTGGTCCTGCCCGCGAAAATCGCGGGACATTAGCCAACAGTAGCGCAAAGGGTGATGGTGGCGCGCTAGGTGCAGCCTTAACCTTTGACAACGGCTATATCGGCGCCTCTTTTTCTACGTTAAGCAATAATTACGGTGTCGTTGCAGAAGAAGATGTTCGTATCGACATGCAGAGTGACCGATGGGATATCGCAAGCGAATTTACAGATTTAAGTGGCATCATCAACCGCGTTAAATTTCGCATCGCCCATACAGACTATGAGCATCGTGAATTAGAAGATGGTGAGGTAGGCACTACCTTTAAAAATAGAGGTTTAGAAAGTAGCATTGAATTAGGCCACAGCACAATTGGACAATTAAACGGTGTCATCGGCTATCAGTTTAACAACACCAATTTTGAAGCTTTAGGCGATGAAGCTTTTGTGCCTGGCGTCAACACACAAAATCATGCAATGTATGTGTATGAAGAACTCTCTATCGACAAACATAAGCTTACTTTCGGCGGACGATTAGGTCACGCAACAGTAGATTCAAAAGCCAGTGATAATTTCCCTAGTGCACAAAAAAACAGCTTTAACCCAAATAGCTTTGCACTAGGCGGCTTATATAGCATTGATAACAACTGGTCACTCACTGGTAACTTATCGCATAACGAACGTGCGCCAAGCTATTTTGAACTGTATGCTAATGGCGCCCATGTTGCCACAGGACAGTTTGAAATCGGCAATACCGACTTTAGAAAAGAACGCTCCAAAGGCGTTGATGCGCAACTACGCTGGAAAGATGCAAAGAACTCTTTCAGCATTGGTACTTATTACACTAGATTTAGCAATTTTATTGGGCTGTTTGAAACGGGAGATATTGAAGATGGCTTACCTGTCGCACAATTCAGGGCAGTTCCCGCTAGATTTAAAGGCTTAGAAGCTGAAGCCAAACTTAGCATGACAGACCATCTAAACTTGAATTTACTGGGTGACTACGTGCATGCTAAAGACAAACGTAATAATGAGTATCTACCTAGAATCGCACCATTGCGCGTAGGTGCAGGGCTACATTACCAACACAACAGTATTGGTGCAAGATTAGATGTACTCAAAGCATTTGGGCAAGATAGAACTGCCGAAAATGAGTTAAAAACTGATGGCTACACCAATGTCAGCGCACTAGTTTCTTACAAACTACCAACTAAATTGAATTTAGAACTGTTTGCAAAAGCTAATAACCTACTTAACCAAGAAATTCGCGAGCATGCATCGTTCCTGAAGGATATCTCAGTTCAAGGTCAACGATCAATACTATTTGGACTACGTGGGGATTTCTAGTCAATCCTAGCGCATCACAAAAGCGCAAACATAATGAAAATTTTATAGTTTATGTTTGCGCTTCTTTAACTGATTAAGCAAATAGCACCAAACCCCAAACCACCGCCACAATCAGCAAAGCAATAAATACCGCAGCACTACCAATGTCTTTAGCCTGCTTTGCAAGCGCGTGATGCTCAGTAGAGGTATGATCCACCGCCGCCTCAATCGCAGAGTTAAGCAACTCAACAATTAATACCAACAACACACTGGCAATCAATAAAGCTTGCTCAACTGGACTCTTGCCCAAATACACAGCAAGCGGCACCAAAACAATCGCCAGAAAAACCTCTTGGCGGAAAGCATCTTCGTGCACAAAAGCAGCTTTAAAGCCCTCAAGCGAGTATCCAAAAGCATTTATCAAGCGACGAATACCCGTTTTCCCTTTAAAAGGGCTGGTTGCTAAATGCTTTGAAGTTTGCGACTGGTCTTTAGGCTTATTGGAAGGTGTTAACATCATAGACTTTCTAAAAAATTGATCATGTAGCGTTAAATTGTTAATAGTTTGATGCATAGATTTTAACATGCGCTATCATAACGGTTTAAGCAATCACGATTAGATTAAACAAAGGACAATCATGGCACGTACTGTTAATTGTATTAAGTTGGGTAAAGAGGCAGATGGTTTGGACTTCCCTCCATACCCAGGTGAGTTAGGAAAACGTATCTACATGAGCGTATCAAAAGAAGCTTGGGCCGCATGGTTAAAGCAACAAACCATGCTCGTGAATGAAAATCGCCTGAGCTTGGCAGACCCTTCAGCACGTAAATACTTAACTGAGCAAACTGAAAAATACTTCTTCGGTGACGGTGCAGACACAGCTAGCGGATACGTACCGCCGAAAGACTAACAAACACTATAGCTACTCCATCAAATAATTCCATGATGTGTCTCATCGCACAAATTGTCATACCGAAAAAGTCGGTGTCCAGAGTCTTTAAGTCACTGGATTCCGTGTCATGCACGGAATGACTAGGTGGTAGTAGGATTATTTAGTGGAATAGTTATAGATGGTTCGTGATGGTTTCGTACAACGCTCCCATCACTTAAGCCCATAAAAAAACGCCAGTCAATGACTGGCATTTTTTTCAGCTACTCCAAAGGCTCTATCATCCTAAACCTCTAACGCTAAATTGGTTAGCCACTAACAAACGTGCCAAGAGAACCCGCCTCGTTATTTTCTACCCATTTACGAATACGATTAGCATCACCAATTCTTGTGAGTTTGCCTGCTGAGTCTAACAACACAATAATGACTGGCTGGCCTGAAATGTCAGCTTGCATCACCAAACAGCGGCCAGCTTCATTAATAAAACCCGTTTTTGATAGACCAATATCCCACTTACCCCCACGAACTAAAGCATTCGTGTTTACAAAATTAAGCGGGTTCTGGCGTCCATATAATGTAATTTCCTGAGACGGTAGCGTACTTACCTGACGGATCTCAGGATAGTGATAAGCAGCATCCACCATTTTCACAAGATCTTGTGCAGTGGATATATTATTGCTATCCAAACCTGTTGCATCAACAAATCTTGTCGAATTCATGCCCAATAATCTTGCTTTTTGATTCATCGCTTTTACAAATGCATGAGCGCCTCCAGGGTAATTACGGCCTAAAGCTGAAGCAGCTCTGTTTTCTGAAGCCATTAAAGCTAATTGCAACAACTCACCACGCGTCAACATTGTGCCAATACTTAATCTTGAAGTGGTGTGTTTAAGATAATCTACATCTTCATCAGAAATATAAAGCAAATCATCCATTGGCAAATGCGCATCCAACATCACCATCGCAGTCATCAACTTAGTCACAGATGCAATTGGGGTTGGTAAATGAGTGTTTTTAGCAAACAACACCTCACCAGTCAGCTGGTTGATCACCAATGCTTTGGCTGAAGCTAATTGTAATGGAGTTGTACCATCATAATGATCAACGGAAGCAATCGGTTTGCGAGCAGGCAAGCGAGTTTTGACCCGAGTAGAACTAGGCTTATATTTGACCGCACTATATTTATTTGAAGACTTCGTCTGCTTATGATTTTTTTCAGTCGCTGCGTCCGCGGCTACAGGCGCCAAGCTTAGCGCCAAGCTGACGTAGAGTAGAATAAATTTTCGCATCGTGGTTTTCATAATAGCTTATATCTCATAGAGTTACAGCACAATACTATATAAAAACTTTAGCTTTGTCATCATTATTTTTTATGATATTTCAGTTATCTATCACAGCGATTAAAAATAAATCAATTTCAACGCAATTTACGTTAGAATTTGGATAAATATCAATTAAAAAATCATAGAGTCACTTGCATGCAAACACCGCAATCTTTGTTATTCAGCCCTCAACATTTGTGGATAAAATCTACAGCAGATGGCCTATGGGAAGCCGGAATTACCGATTATGCACAAAACCTACTCGGTGACATTGTATTTGTTGAAGCGCCGACCGTAGGCACGCGCTTAACCGCGGAGCATCCATGCGGACTAGTCGAATCAGTCAAAACTGGCTCAGACTTACACGCCTTGATTAACGGAGAGGTGGTTGAGGTGAATCAGTCAGTCGTTGACTCGCCTGAACAAATTAACGACAACCCTTATAAAGCGTGGATATTCAAGTTTAAAGCTGACAAAGACACCGACACAGAAAAACTACTATCTGCTGAAGCTTATGAAGCGCTCATTAAATCTTAATATTTAATCTAGCCAGCTTAATGTCTATTATTACAAGTGGACTACTCATGATGTATCCATGCTGAATATGGACACAGCGTGACAACTTAAAGCTTAGAAAACTAAGATGTAGAGAACACCAAACGCACAGAGCCAACAGCCTCTTCAAATTCAGCCCTGATATTAGTAGCTAATTCACGCTCTAATCTTGGCATCTCCGCTGACAGCACCTCTAGCACCTTATTGACCAAAGCTTGCTCTGTACTAGGCAACTCTGCATTTAAGCCCTGTATAAAATCATTTTTAGCACGCTCTGCGAGGGCAACAAAATCTGTTTTTAGCGTTGCTGTTAACTGATTAGACAGTTCTTCATAAAGTGCAGGAAAAGTATCTCCTAGTTTTTGCTGTAGTGCCTGCTGAGACTGCAATTGAATCGCATCCAAATAAATATTTAGCTCAGACTGCGTGTGTTGCGTAAGCTCTTTATAAATACCAGCCAACTCCTGTGCCAAACTTGCCTTATGTTGCGCAAGTATATCTTCATGTAGTCTCGTGATTTTACCATGCAACTCATGTGTAGCATTTTCAACCGTCGTTTTTTCTAAATTTTGTAATGCTGCCTGTAACTCATCGGTTAAAGTCTGCTCAAGTTTAGGCAATGTAGCAGTTAAGTTTTGCTGCACATCAATCACCACTTGCGATTGCATTTCCGTTAAACTTTGGGCCAAATCCGCCTTAATGATATCTACATTGGCGTGCACCATTTTTGGTATTTCTGTTGCGAAATCAGCCCGCGTTCTATCCACAAAAACAGACGTTTGCTCCATGATTGCTTGCTTCGCATTCATCAGCTCCACATCTATTTGGCTCTTTAATGTCAACTCCGCTTCTTGTTGCGACTGTAAAACTTTCTGAATAAATTGATTATTCTGCTGCGTTAATTCACTCAGCACATCTGCCTGACTTGCTTCTATGCTAGCTGACTGACTTGGCAGGTGCTCTAATAATGCTTGTCGCACATCGTCTTTAATCTTTTGCGCGATTGACGCCTCAACCTCACTCACGATTTGCGGCCTAATTTCGGCTGCAATCGCTGCAATTAAATCTGGCGTGACATTAAATGTACTTGCCAAAGCTTGCGCTGGCAAAGCATGCACCTCTGTTAACAGTGGAATATCATCATGTTCTTGCATGTAATTTAACGTCCTCTCCGCCACACCTGTTCGCTAGCAATTAAGCAACAGATTCATCAGTCGACTTAATTTGATAGCCACGATCTCGATAAAACTTATACCTTGCTCGCGCAGAAGCTCTATCTTCTTCATCCACACCAACAAGCTCAACCAAATACTTAAATCGACTAAAAAATGGCGGATGCTCTACTTTTAAGTTAATTAAAATATCATCTTGCAAAAGCTGCGCTCCATCTTTATCCAAAACAATCGAAACATCATGCTGCTCAGTAGAGCCTGGAAAAGCACTCGGCAAAAAACTGGTCGCCGAATGCTGCCAAAGTCTATCCTGAATGCGCATAGACATTGCATCATCTTGAGTAAAAATAGTGAGCTTACGCCCTTTAACAACAGCCCTGCTGCAAATATCTGCAACTTTAGCCATCTTGTCTGGGACATTAAAAAAGAACTCTACTCGCGTCATGATTTAAGATTTCGTATTTAATGGCAATTAGCGCTTCTGACGTGTACGGCCAACTAAAAACTCCGTCAACATTGGCACTGGACGGCCAGTACCTCCTTTTTCCTTGCCTGATTTCCACGCGGTACCAGCGATATCCAAATGCGCCCAATCATACTTTTTAGTAAAGCGAGACAAGAAACAAGCCGCAGTGATACTACCTGCCGCACGACCGCCAATATTAGCGATATCGGCAAAATTACTATCTAACAGTGGTTGATACTCTTCCCACATTGGCATATGCCATGCACGATCCAGCGCTTGCTCACCCGCCTGCAACAGCTCTTTAGCTAAGCTATCGTTATTACTGAATAATCCAGTCGCATGGTGACCCAATGCAATCACACATGCGCCTGTCAATGTTGCAATGTCTACCACTGCACTTGGTTCAAAGCGCTCAGCATAAGTGAGCGCATCACATAAAATCAAACGGCCTTCTGCATCAGTGTTTAACACCTCGATGGTTAAGCCTGACATGCTAGTGAGTACATCACCTGGCCTTGTTGCGCGGCCATCTGGCATATTTTCACAGGTTGGAATCACACCGATGACATTCAGTGGTAAATCCATCTCTGCGATTGTTTTGAACAGCCCGAGTACCGTCGCTGCACCACACATATCGTATTTCATCTCATCCATTTCAGCGCCTGGCTTTAATGAAATACCGCCAGTATCAAAGGTAATCCCCTTGCCAACCAGCACCACAGGCTTTTGATCTTTATTACCTTTTAGATGTTGCAATACGATTAATTTAGGCGGCTCTTCACTGCCTTGCGCAACCCCTAGAAACGAGCCCATCCCTAATTCTTGCATGGCTTCTCGCTCAAGCACTTCTACACTTAATCCGTAAGTTTTAGCCAATTCCTGCGCTTGCTCTGCAAGATAAGTAGGTGTGCAAACATTAGGTGGTAAATTACCTAAATCTTTAGTTAGACTAACGCCAGCACCAATCGCCTTGCCATCTACCAAGCCAGATTTAGCCTCAGCGAGATAAGCAGCATCTGCAATTTGGATACTAAATGCTTTAATACTTTTTTTCGGCTCTTTTTCTTCCGCCGCATCTTTTTTACGCTTAATCGCATCAAAACGATAAGTGGCATCTAAGCTTGTTTCTACAAGATGCGATACCTTTTTACGTGTTGTCATTTCACCAACAGGCAAACCAGCCAACATCGTCAGCACATCATCTGCACTGATTGCGCTCAGGGCTTTCACAGAAGCCCGCACCGCTTTACAGTATTGTTTTTCACTAAACTCAGCTTTTTTACCTAGACCCACCAACAAAATACGATCAGCTTGTACGCCTGGTACTTGATGTAGCATCAAAGTTGATTCTAACTTACCTTCTAAATCACCATGCTTAAGCACTTTACTCAGATAACCATCTGACAACGCATCAATTGCTTGTGCAGCATCTGACAACTCACGCCCCTCATACACGCCAACAACAACACAATTATGATGCTGCTTTTCCGCTGCGCTCGTTTTTATGCTAAATTCCATAGTATTACATCCTTGATATTGTTGTTATTACATTAAATTATTTGCCGAAAATGCAGATTCAGCGCTGCATTAAAAGTTAACTACTCTACAATAGCGCTTTAAAAATCAGCATAAATTCAATCAAATGTTAATTAAATCATCAATCATGTTAAGTTTGATTAAATTATCGCGTGTTTTACACGTAATTCATAGTCGTAAATAAATTGGTTTTCAGTGCATCTTATGCTTTTTAGGCTCTCATTAATAAAAGAATTAATTTCAACGGCAGCCGGAGCCTTCCTGATTTTAATTGGAATCGTTATCGCACAACGTGCAGGACACCTTGTGCGCCTCGCCGCCAAAGGGATTCTGCCTAACGATGCCATCACCACCATGCTAGGTTTTAACATGGTGAAATTTCTGCCCATGGTGCTCTCACTCGCATTGTTTTTAGCTGTATTAATGACCCTATCACGCTGGTATCGCGATTCAGAAATGGTGATTTGGTTTAGTGGCGGCCTCAGCATTAACTACTGGATTCGCCCAGTACTCACATTTATTTTCCCTGTCATTCTGCTTATTTTGACACTTAGTCTTTTTGTAATGCCATGGGCGACCAGTAAAGGCGAACTCTACCGAACACAACTTGAATCCCGTGATGATCTGGCAACCATTAGCCCTGGTGTATTTAAAGAATCAGGCAATGGAGAACGGGTATTTTTTATGGAAAGTTTTGACGAACTTGGCAATGTCGTCAAAAACATTTTTGTGCAAACATTACAGCATCAAAAACTAGGTGTGATTGTTGCTGCCGAGGGTAGCCGCTACACCGAGAAAAACGGCGATAACTTTGTGCTGATGGAAAATGGTAAACGTTATGAAGGCTCAAGGGGTAGCGCCGAGTTCTCGACAACGGCTTTTGAGAAGTATGCCATCCGCATTGAAGCGAATGAAGCCAAAGAAAGACCTCCAAGTACACAATCAAAACCGACAGAGGAGTTACTTACGTCTCACAACAAAACTAACAATGCAGAATTACAATGGCGTTTCGCAATCCCAATCTCTGCATTGATTTTATGCCTACTCGCCATTCCATTAAGTGCTTTAGACCCGCGTGCAGGACGCTCTGCCAATTTTGTTCTCGCATTAATCATTTACATCATTTACAACAATCTATTAAGCATTTTTCAGGCTTGGGTTGCACAGGGAAAACTCAATACCATTATCGGCTTATGGCCAGTGCACTTATTCTTTTTAGTGCTAACTATTTACATGTTCTACCGACGCGGTCGCCAATTACCGATACTACCAAGCGTATTTTCAATGCGCTGGCTAAAAAAACGCCCTCAATCGGCTTTATCAAGCTAACAAGTTAGCCAATTATCTTTTTATGAAAATCATCACCCGTTATTTACTCAAGGAAATCACTGTCAATGTGTTGCTCATTACATTAGCGCTCATTGCGATGTTCTCGTTCTTTGACCTGGTGCAAGAGCTTGAAAGTCTAGGCCAGGGCAGTTACGGCCTAGGTAAAGTAGTATTGTTTGTCATGCTTAGCGCCCCTGGCCATGTGTATGATGTGATGCCAGTCGCTGTACTTGTTGGCTGTATGTACAGCCTAGGGCAACTTGCACGACACTCTGAGCTAGTAGTATTAAGAGTTAGCGGCATTTCGCTTTATAGCCTTGCCACTACGCTATTAAAAGTAGGTTTGATATTTACACTCATCACGTTTCTTATTGGCGAGCTTATTACCCCACTCAGTGAGAAAACAGCACAGCGTCTGCGTATCAGAGCGACAGACTCTGTGATTGTGCAAGACTTCATGTCGGGCTTATGGGTCAAAGATGGGCGTAGCTTTGTTAATGTAGAAGAAGTGTTGGCGGATACAACCTTATTGAACATTCATATATATGAGTTCGATGATAAGTTCAACCTACGCACCGTGAGCCATGCAGAAAAAGGGCTATTTGAAGATGAACAATGGCATTTAAAATCTGTGTCACAAACGCACTTTGAAAAAGACAATAACTACGTAAAACATCTGGATAAGGCGACATGGCGCTCGCTTATTCGTCCAGAACTATTAAATGTTTTATTGGTATTACCCGAGAAAATGTCTGCATGGGATCTATACGCTTACATTGACCACTTATCGATTAACAAACAAAAAACAACCCGCTATAAAATGGCATTATGGGCAAAACTGATTTATCCGCTTGCCAGCCTTGTCATGGTAATTCTTGCGCTCCCATTTGCATTTATTCAGCAACGTGCAACAGGTGCTAGCACCAAAATATTTATCGGCATCATGCTTGGAGTTTTGTACCAGATTCTTAACCGAACTTTTGTTCATCTGGGCCTATTAAACGACTGGGCACCCGCATTTAGCGCGATTACACCGACAGCACTATTTCTGCTGGCAGGTCTGGCAATGCTACGTCACGTAGATCGCAGGTAAGGTAAGCAAATCAATCATGCCCTATCAAATCTTAAGGGTATGGATTGCTAGTTTTAAGCAATGACGATCTTGCATTTAAGCAATCGATCATGCAAAAACAATCGATTTTTATCAACCACTACCCATAAAAAACCTAGCCCTAATAGCACTAAGCTTAAACTGGCTAACACATAGCGCATCAAAGCCATCTGCATAGAAAGCGGCGCATTATTTTGAGAAACTACCTTTAAATGCCAGGATTGCATAGCAAGCGTCTGACCAGTTTTAGTCCAACACAAGACATAGTAAGCGCCTAGAATTGTCCACAAGAACATTTGTTGCGATAAGCGCTTGATTCCTTCAGTTGCATCTCCAAATACACCATAGAATACCCCTGCAAACACAATGCACAAGGCAACAATGGTAAGTAGCTCATAGACCAAGCACGCAAATAGTTTAAGTAAACTTGGTAAGTGGTCTTTTGACAAAGAGATGGGGTGTTTTTGAGGGCTCATACCATGACTATCTAAGCACTATTTTTTAAATAGTGTTTAAAAACTATTATTTAAAAAAATAGCACCGAATCTTTAATTCAAGTCCGCATCGGTATAGGCATCTGGAGATTCAGCGCGCAACTTAGCACGCTCTGACTCAGACAATTGTTGATATCCTAGCCACTTCTTGCGCAGCTCACTTTTCTTATCTGCGGATAAAGCATTAAATTGCTGATGCCTTTTTCGTGCATTTTCACGCTCGTAAGGGGTCATTCGACTCCAGTTAGTCAGGCGTTTTTTTACTAACGCCTGCTTCTCCGCACTCATCTTTGGATAGTCACCAGCAATGTCCAACATTTTCTCACGTTGCCATGGACGTAACGTATCCCACTCAGAGGCTAGCGGATTTAACACTTGTCGTTGTGCATCATTCAACTCTGCCCACGTCACATCAGCCGCTTTCACGACTGAAACGCCAAAGATAAGCAACACACACACACAAATAAAATGTTTAAACCTCAATTGGTATCCAGCCATGCAGTAAATCCCTTGTCTGCGTATGCTTCCGGCGGCAAATCAGAGGCCAGCAAGAAAGCATCGCTATTTTCTATTTGATGATTAATACTAAACTGTTGTACAGCGAAAAAGGTTAACAACATCACGCAAACTACCAATAAGGTAGAAAAAATACGATGCTGCTCAAAGTAATGTCCGAAACGTCCACCAAACCACTGCAACGTATTCCCATTTCGGTGCAATCTATGGTTACCTGCCAATTGCGCGTCCTGACTCACTAGCCGACCTATCGCTAAACTGCGTGCTTCGGCTAGGCGCACTAAATGCTCATCAGATAATTCCTGAGCGCGACTATCCAGCAAATCAACGATATTGTGCGCTATTTGATCTTCAACGTTTGCATCTACAGATATTTGTTGGTCTATATTGTCGTGTCTAATTTTATCGGTTTTCATTGCTCGCTCCTATTTTTTCGAGCCATTATCTAGGTCCATTTAATATAGCGTTAGATAAGCCCAGCTTATCTAAGCCTTGCTTACGCAACTCCAGAGCCAAGGCATGCACGGCTCGTGAGCAATGCGTTTTAACGCTACCATCTGAGCATCCCATGATTTCTGCTGTCTCTGCTACGTCCATTTCCTCCCAATAACGCAACACAAATGCTTCGCGTTGACGTGTCGGTAGTTTTTCTAGCGCACGTTCGATTAATGCGATGGTTTGACTACGTGCAATTTGAACTGAAGGCTCCTCACTATCATCGCCCACGTCTATTGTATCAAGGGGGTCACGGTCTTCATTGTCATCAGCACTGCCGCCGAATGATGATAAAAGTGTCGTCCATAGATTGCGCACTTTTTGTCTACGCCAGTAATCGCGCATCGTATTTTGCAAAATACGCTGAAATAGCATTGGAAACTCTGAAGCTGGTTGAGCACCATATTTGTCGGCAAGCTTCATCATGGCATCTTGCACAATATCAAGTGCAGCATGATCATCTCTAACCGCGTAAGCGGTCTGCTTAAATGCACGTCGCTCTATCGCTGCGAGAAAGTCAGAGAGTTCCTTGGGTGTTGCCATGTTAGAAATTAAACGCCATATTTAGATTGATATTTTATACTGTTACACAAATAACATGCTTAAATTGAGTAGCATATTCAGGGGCACAGTATATCAGGTTTATATTTTGAGCTAAATTTGCAACTTAACAGCGCTAAGGCTTAGCTTCCAACGGTAATGTATAAGCAAATTAGTTCGTTAGCAAAAATTATCAACATACCTTTACTAATTGAATGAGTCTTAAATGTTAGGTCGCTTAGCCTTGGTAAACTTACGCTGATTAAAAATCAAACGAACCCAGCGCTTTTAGTTACAATCTATATTTATTATTTACATACGAGCAACTTTAGATTATGTGGAAGTTAATTTTTTTGGGTATCGTCATTTGGTTAATTATTAAGTTGGCTAAGTATGCGTTAAAAGCCAATCAGAATAATTCCCCAGAGGTCAAAAGTTCGGAAGAAGCTAATATCGAAAATATGGTGGAATGTGATCAGTGCCATGTGCATTTGCCGCGCTCAGAGGCCTTTTTGGTAGATGGTAAATTTTACTGCACAAAAGCGCATATTAAATCGGATGTATCCTAGCTAAAATTCCCTCTCAATTTTAAAGTTCATAGCAAACGAATAAAACATCAATGGCCGATAATACGCTATTTCAAAATCTTACAGCGCAGAGCGAGCTATCTCTTCAAGCGCGTACAATTCGTATTATTAATGTTTTTAGGTTCATATTAAGCTTAATATTTGTACTTTTCTCCTTATATACAGGTCAGGAAAACTGGGGTGACAATCAAGCCGCATCCTTGTTCTTTAGCCTTTCCTTAGCATACTCACTTTTCAGTCTCACCTTACTGATTGTTGCGCCACTAAAGTCTTCTGCACTGGTCTTTTTTAATCCAGTACAAATTATTATTGATATATTTTTTATTATTTTAATTATGCATGCGTTGGGAGGCATACAAAGCGGCTTAGGCCTATTACTCATTATCACCATTGTTACCGCGAGCTTGGTCAGCAATGGCCAGCTAGCATTATTTTATGCCGCCATTGCAACGATTGGCTTACTGCTTGAGCAAAGCTATCAAATAGCAAAATGGGACTTGCCAATTTCAGTCTATAGCCAGCCTGCCATGCTGAGCTTAAGTTGCTTTGCTACCGCATGGCTAGGATACAGCTTTGCTAAACGAATAATGCAGAGTGAAGCACTTGCTTCCGCACGTGGTGTTGACCTAGAAAATCTAGCCCAAGTTAATGCACTGATTACTGAAGAAATGCAGGATGGTGTCATTGTCATTGACCAGTCTCTGAATATCCGCCACTACAATTCACAAGCAATGTCGCTACTCGCTTTAACCAAAAATAATAGCGATGAATCTTTTCAATTGAGTGATGACGTCACGGAAATAGGTCAATTATTTACACGCTGGATGCATGCAGAAGGCATCCATGAGAATCTCATTATTTCTATTAATAATAAAGAGTTAAAACTAAGGTTCGAACCAATTAACCAGGAAAATCGCATTCATGGCGCCGTTGTATTTATTCAGGACTGGAGCCTAATGCAGTCAGCAGCACAGCAATCTAAGCTGGCAGCTTTAGGAAGGCTGACAGCTAATATCGCCCATGAAATACGCAATCCACTTAGTGCGATTAGCCATGCTAACCAGTTATTGCAGGAAGAAGATTTTAGCTCGCAGAATAAGCGCATGTTGGAAATCGTTGCGGACAATATTCAACGCATCGACCAAATTATTAAAGATGTACTAGAACTTAATCGCCGCGACCGTACTAACCAAGAAAAATTACCGCTTAACCAATTCATTCTCGATTTTTACACGCAATTTTGTGCTGTAGAAAAAATACCTCCTTCACATTTTCAGATGACATCATTTAAAGACTCATTATTTGCTACTTATGACCAACGTCATTTAATGCAGATTCTATGGAATTTGTGTAAAAATGGCTGGGAGCATAGCCATAAACAAATGGGCAGCTTAAAGTTAAACTGTACAAAAAATGGACGCGCTGGTTTAAACTTGGAAGTTATTGACGATGGTGAAGGTGTTGCAGAAGAAAATCGCAACAAGCTGTTTGAACCTTTTTACACAACCAAGACAACAGGAAATGGTTTAGGCCTTTATATTTCACGCGAGCTTGCCGAAGCTAACGGTTCGCGCCTAAGCTACCAGAAGCTAGATTCAGGTAGCGCATTTATACTTCAGTTACAAACGATCAACTAATACCGCAATCCATAAGGGCCATATTTTAGTATGCAACAAAGACCTAGCTGCTTAATTGTTGATGACGAAACAGATATCCGTGAACTACTAGCGATGACACTAGAGCGCATGGATGTTGAAACATATAGTGCTAGCAGCTTTGAAGAAGCTAAGGCCATGCTCAAACTACGCACTTATGCCTTATGCCTAACCGACATGCAAATGCCAAACGGCACAGGGCTGGATCTAGTTAACTACATTAACGAATTTCACCTAGGCTTGCCAGTTGCAGTGATTACCGCCCATGCCAGTGCTGACAATGCTGTTTCTGCGCTCAAAGCGGGAGCTTTTGACTACCTCGCCAAACCGATATCACTCAAACAACTACGCCCCGTGATTGAGTCTGCACTTAAACTAAGCACAGGGGCTAACCAAAACACACCCAATACCTTAGAAATGATTGGTAATTCTGAACCAATTCAACATGTGCGTAATATGATTGCAAAAGTATCACGTAGCCAAGCACCTGTTTACATCAGCGGCGAATCTGGCAGTGGTAAAGAATTAGCAGCCAAACTGATTCATCAAAATAGCTCACGTGTTGATGGTGCGTTTATCGCTGTCAATTGTGGCGCAATTCCTGAAAATTTAATGGAAAGTGAGTTTTTCGGGTATAAAAAAGGCGCGTTCACAGGTGCAAATCAGGATAAAGAAGGACTATTTCAAGCCGCAAACGGCGGGACACTCTTTTTGGATGAGGTTGCTGATTTACCGCTTGCGATGCAGGTAAAGCTACTAAGAGCGATTCAAGAAAAAAAAGTACGGATGGTAGGTGGTACAAACGAAGATGCAGTGGATGTGCGTATCATTAGTGCAACGCATAAAAATTTAACGGAGATGATGGATGCTGGTCAATTTAGGAAAGACTTGTATTACCGTCTGAACGTGATTCAACTTAAGATACCTGCCCTGCGCAATCGTCCAACAGACATTCCACTACTCACCGAAATGTTACTCAACAAACTTTGTCAGGCTCAACATATTGCAACCCCTAAAATTGATGCTAAAGCACAGGCGTATATCTCAAACCTAACGTTTCTGGGTAATGTACGCGAGTTAGAAAATATGTTGGAACGTGCGCTAGCATTATGTGATGGCCAAACCATTAATGTAGAGGATGTGCTGACTGAAGGCATCGCGCATACACAGAACAATGCTTCAAGCGCAATGTTTGACAGTAGTCATTCTGGTGAAGTCAATCTAACTGATTACCTTGAAGAGGTAGAAAAAAAGGCGATTATTCAAGCGCTGGATAAAACCAATAACAACAAAACCGCTGCGGCTAAACTACTCGGCGTCACATTTCGGACATTACGTTATCGACTTGCGAAACTGGGTCTCTCAAAAGAAAGCGACATAGATGATTTAGCTGACCCCGAAGATCAATAGAGCTTGAAAAGCAATAGACCTTGAAGATCAACAGAACCAAAGATCAATATAACTATAGCCATTCTTTAAAAGAATCCGAGTATATATCCAATCCTTATCTTCACCCTCGTCATTCCCGCGTAGGCGGGAACCCAGCCAAGGTGGCGGTTATGAATGGTGTTTATTGTAAAAAAGCTAGCATTCACGCGACCTAGATCCCCCCCCTATCTCGTGTGAATGACTGATAGTTTAGTGGAATAGCTATAATTCCAACTTTAGAAAATCAAAAAACTGATGCTGTGATATTTATTCACAGCATTATCAATCAAAAGCTTAAGCGAATACTAGCACCAGATAAGTGACATAGATGGCACCATTGACTAACAAGTGCCAAACGCGCAAGCCGCCTTTATGTACCAAATAGCGTAGCCACATTGCCGCTATAAGTGTTAATACAATCCCGAGTAACACCTCACGACGAGGCACCCAAGGCGTGAGCATAATACCAATCGCTGGTAGCAATGTGCCCTGAAACACCATTGCACCTGTAATGTTGCCAAAAGCCAGTGTGTCCTTACCTTTGCGTATCCATAAAATACTATTTACTTTTTCAGGAAGCTCAGTCGCTATGGGAATAATCAATAGAGATAGCAATAAGGCTGAAATGCCAAGTAATTGAGATGCATCTTCTACCCCATGAATAAAGCCTTTAGCACCGCCTACTAGTAATGCTAATCCCAAAAACAATTGTAGTGAGATGACCACCGTATTGTTTGGCAGACCTAGCTTGCATAAAAACATATCGCCACCAGCCTCAGTAGCGTGTCCTTCTTCAACAAGTGATTTTGATGCGCGCAACGTCAACATGACATAAACAAAGTAAATCATCACCATGCAAAAACCTAAGCCATAACGAACAACGGCTAGGCTATGTGGTACAAACATGGCTATAGCAGCAAAACTAAATGCAATAATAAAGAAGTTAAGGTCACGCGCTAGCCCAGTACGCTCAGGTCTTAAATGTCCATGTGTACCTCTGCGGTGCCAAACTGACACAGCCATGAGGCAAATAGAAAGTGTTGCTAACATCAACGGCGCACCCAAAATAGCACCTACACCTATCTCTTCATTGGTCGCTGCGTTCTGCGTACCTGCCAGCAATGCTAGTAAAGGCACAGAAGTTTCTGGCAGTGCTGTGCCTACTGCCGCAAATAGAGAGCCTGTCACGCCTTCGGAAATACCTAATTTTTCACCTAAATGTTCAAGCGCATTGGTAAACACCTCTGCCGCTATCAGAATTACAATTAGCATCACTAATAGCTCTAAAAATACCATGTTGGCTTTCCCTAATTTTAAGTATTACCTCATTAATGTTGGCATTTTAAACTGAACTCAGCATAAAATTAGCAATCATGGAAAATTACGTTATCAATAATGATGGTTTCGTGGCGCAAGCGCAGCAAATTGCGTCGCCTAATTTTGACGCACGACCAGAAGAAGAGGTCAGCTTAGTTGTGATTCACAACATCAGCTTACCTCCAAGCCAATATGGGGGTAATGGCATTATTGAGCTATTTACCAATCAACTTGACCCCGATGAGCACCCTTATTACGCTGGCATTTATACACAGAAAGTGTCCGCACACTTTCTGATTAGACGTGACGGTACACTAATACAGTTCGTATCATGTCTGAATAGAGCTTGGCATGCTGGAAAATCCAGCTGGCAATCGCGTGAACGTTGTAATGATTTCTCGGTCGGAATAGAGCTTGAGGGGTCTGACTTCGAAGCTTTTGAAGAAGCGCAGTACCAAACGCTCAATAAATTAGTGGCGTGCCTCAACAGTAGCTATCCGATTCAAGCTATAGTAGGGCATTCAGACATTGCGCCAGACCGAAAAACTGACCCTGGCCCATATTTTGACTGGCAAAAATTAACACACCATCATCATTAAAAATAACCAATTTATGCAAAGAATTTTTAGCCTCACTTTATTATTAACCGTGTTCACCAGCATACTCTTCGGCTGTGGGGCAAACGATGAAAATGCGCAAGCACCTAATAAAAATGGGCCAAAGCCTACATTAGTAACGGTTGCATCAGTCCAAGATGCGCCTGTTGAAATAACGGAAGAGGGAATCGGCTCGCTGGAAGGCTTAGTCGACCCTACGCTTAAAGCAGAGGTTGCCGCACGTATTATTAAAGTATTTGTCAGCCCAGGTGATACTGTAAAACAAGGGCAACTCATTGCCACGCTAGACCCTACAGCTTTTAATTTACAAGAGCGAGAAGCGCAAGCTGAGGTGGCTCGGATTGAAGCACTTCTGAATAATCAGTCAAAAACTGTTGCTAGAAATCAAGCGTTAGTCGATAAAAAATTTATTTCACAAAATGCTGTTGATACTAGTTTGGCTGATCAAAGTGTACTTAAAGAGCAACTGGTTGCAGCCAAAGCACGCATCAATACGATTCGTAACAGCACTGGAAAAACCAGAATCTTTGCACCCACGGACGGTGTAGTGGAGAATAAGATTGTAGACACTGGCGAGTACGTGAATGTTGGTGATCCGATAGTACAAATCATTTCAAATAAGCTATTGCGTGCTTATATTCCTTTTCCAGAGCGTGTCGGGACACAGTTAAAAGCTGGCTTAAAACTAAGACTCACCACACCTACAAGCAACACCTCTGTTGAAACCGTCATTCGTGAACTTAAGCCATTAATTACGGCAAGTAATCGTACAATTATTGCAATTGCTGACGTGAAGAATGTAGCAGGATGGCAAGCTGGCGCTAGCGTGAATGCCAGTGTCATTTTGGCAGAGCGCGCTTCTGCAATCATGATACCTGAGCAAAGCGTGGTATTACGCCCAGCGGGGCAAGTCGTCTACGTTGTAAAAGACAACATCGCCTATCAGGTAATTGTTAAAACAGGGTTCCAGAAAAATGGCTTAGTTGAAATTACTGATGGCATCAGTGTGAACGATGTCGTTGCCGTAGATGGTGCTGGCTTCTTAACCGATCAGGCAGCGGTCAAAATTGCAAGTAATCCATAGCAACATCACCATAAATATTGATACTTTTACCCCATGACGCTCCCTGAACTCTCTATTAAACGCCATGTGCTTGCTTGGATGTTGTCTGGCGTCATCGTGCTGTTTGGCATGATCTCGTATAACCGTATTGGTGTAGATCGCCTCCCTGCGATTGATTTCCCAATTATTATGGTAACGACCACATTACGTGGCGCTAACCCTGACGTCGTTGACACCAGCATCACGAGTATTATTGAATCTGCTATCAACACCACGCCTGGCATTGAACATATTCAGTCATCTTCATCTCCTGGCGTTTCTAGCATTAGCATCACGTTCTCTTTAGACAAAGATATTGATGTTGCTTATAACGAAGTACAAGCTAAAGTAAATCAGGTGTTGCGCCGCCTGCCTAACGACACCGACCCACCATCGGTGCAAAAAGTGGATACCAACGCTGCCGCTGTGATTTGGCTAGCCCTCAGTGGTGACCGCACCATCCAGCAGCTCAACCTGTATGCAAATAATGTATTAAAGAAAAAATTTGAAACCATTAACGGCGTGGGCGAGGTGTCCATCGGTGGACGTCGTGATCGTGTGATTCGTATTAATGTAAGCCCAGGACGTATGGCCGCATACAAGCTTGCGGCATCGGATTTAATCAGCGCATTTAACCGCGAGCATATTCAATTACCAGGTGGGTTTTTAGTTAGCTCACAAGCTGAGCAGCTATTAAAGCTAGACCTTGAGTTTCATGATATTAACGATTTATCCAATTTAATTATCACCACCAAAGACGGCGTGCCAATTCGGCTAAAAGATGTGGCCGATATTGAAGATGGCCTCACCGACAACCGCCAAATTGCCCGATACAATGGCAAGCCTACTGTCGGCTTAGGGATGGTTAAGATTGCCAATGCCAATACGGTAGAGATTATTAAAGAAGTAGAGCGCAGGCTAGAACAAGATATTCGTCCAAACCTGCCACCTGGCCTCAACCTAGAAATCTCGACCAATGATTCTATCTTTATTAATCAAATGGTGGCATCACTCAAAGAGCACTTAGTAGAAGGTACTTTATTTGCGGCCTTAATTGTGCTGATTTTCATGCGTTCGTTCAGCTCCACCCTCATGATTTGCCTAGAGATACCAGTATCACTATTAGGTGCAATTGCAGTGATGTATTTTGCAGGCTACACCTTCAACAGCATGACCTTACTTGCACTACTACTGCTAATTGGTGTGGTGGTCGATGATGCAATCGTGGTACGTGAAAGTATTCTGCGGCATATGTCGGGAGAAGTGGGTGAGGTACTAAGCCCTGCTGACCTAAAGAACCCGAGTAAAGTGGCTTTATTCCGCTCTCAGGCCACCAAGAATGGTAGTAACGAAGTCGTGTTTGCTGTACTGGCATCATCATTATCACTGGTATGTATATTTGCACCTGTGATTTTCATGAACGGTGTCATCGGGATGTTCTTTAAATCTTTTGCGGTTGTGGTGACATTTGGCGTGCTCGTTTCGCTATTCGTTTCACTTACACTGACGCCTATGCTTTGCTCGCGTTATTTAAGCGTCACGCATAAGGAAAATGCTGCATACCGCCTCACTGGGCGTGGCTTAGATTATCTAGATACACAATATAAAAAGCTACTAAAGGTAACACTGAATCATCGGGGTTTTGTGCTCATATTCACCGCAGTATTTGTGGTGGTATCAGGTTATCTATCCCTTAAATATGTAGAAAAAGACTTTGTGCCAGAATCAGATGAAAGCAGCTTTAGTATCAGTCTGAAAACACCATTAGGTTCTAGCATTGATTACACCGACTCCAGACTCCAGATGGTTGAAACTATATTAAAAAATCGTCCTGATGAAGTAGATAGCTACTTCTCAACAATAGGCACTGGCTCGCGCGGTCAAGTCAATGAGGGGCGAGTTAACGTACGCCTAAAACCCAAAGAGTTGAGAGAAAAAAGTCAACAAGCGTTAATCAAAGAAATTAAAGTTGAACTTGATCAGATTCCTGGCGCACGTGCACTACCTGCTCCCGCATCCGTGGTGCGCGGACAACGTTCTGAGAAACTACAGTTCAATCTAACAGGGAACAACCTGCAAGAGCTAGGTCGAATTTCTAAGTTGCTACAGCAATCACTGGGCAATCATCCAGAAATGGGTAGGGTCGATTTAGACGTGCAACTAGACTTACCACAGCTCAATGTAGAAATTGATCGTGTACGTGCAGCAACACTGGGGCTCAATGCACAAGAGATTGCTTCGGCGATCAGCTTATATGCTGGTGGCGTGAATGTTGCGAAATACAATGAAGCCGCAGGGGATGGGCAACGCTATGACGTGCGGATTAAAGCCACCGAAGGGGATTTAACTAACGTCACTGATTTAAGTAAGATTTACCTGAAAAGTGAGGGTGGTGAGTTGGTGCGCCTTGATGCTGTTGCGAAATTTAATCAGGAACTTGGCCCTGCCGTGATTGGCCGCTACGACCTGCAGTATGCAGTTAATTTTTATGCTAACCCCAATATGCCACTGGGTGAGGCCGTAGATTTAGTTAAAGTAGCAGCAGCCACTATCGTACCGCCTGAATACACCCTAAAACTCACAGGCCAGGCGGAGGAATTTGGTAAGACATTTAAAAATATACAGTTTGTATTTCTACTCGCCTTTGTTTTACTGTACATGGTGCTCGCAAGCCAGTTTAACTCATTCGTTCAGCCATTACTTGTGATGCTAGCACAACCGCTGGCCATTATCGGTGGCCTGATTGCACTGCTCATCTCAGGAGATAGCCTCAATATGTACTCCATGATTGGCCTAGTTCTGCTCATAGGCTTGGTGGCCAAAAATTCGATTCTCTTGGTAGATTTAACCAACCAACTGTTAGATAAAGTAAGAGAAAGTGGCAAGATGATTAACAAAGTGGATATTAATGCAGCGTTGAGCGAAGCTTGCCCTGTGCGTCTGCGCCCAGTATTAATGACTTCTCTCACCATCATCTTAGCGTTACTGCCTGCCGCAATGGGCTTGGGTGCTGGCTCTGAAACAAATAAGCCGCTATCTGTTGCCATCATAGGCGGCATGATTTCATCCACACTACTCACTTTAGTAGTTGTTCCAGCTGCCTATTCCTTGCTCATCGGGTGGATAAGTCAGCGTAGTTCTGCCCACCACAATACGGAGCAAAATTCTTAAAGACAATAAAATTGCTGGCACCGCTGTCTTAATTTAATTAACCACGTCAGCATAAATCTATCCGATTAATTATCATTAATTAACGACATTTGTCTTTACCATTCAACAAGTTGAATGCTACTATTTGACCGCCATTTGTATTACTTGCTTATGAAAGTGATCGGTTTAATCAACAGATTAAGCATGTGTCCATATAAAAAATAATCAATAAGGGAGCATCAATGTCAAATCGTCAAACGCCTGTTGTATTTACAGGCAGAGCAGGTGAGTACTTTGGTATTTGGATTGTCAATTTGCTATTGTCCATCGTCACTTTAGGTATTTATTCCGCATGGGCAAAGGTACGTCGAATTAAATATTTCTATAACAACACACTGATTGACGGTGTGGGTTTTGATTATCATGCAAGCCCAATTGCGATTCTTAAAGGGCGCATCATCGCTGTTGTGCTGTTTGTACTTTATCAAGTATTCGCTGGTTTTAGCCCAATCGCAGCAGTTATTCTATTAGTCGCATTTTTATTTTATTTTATTTGCTTTGCCTTGGATTGTGATACGCGGTCTAACCTTTAATGCGCGTAACGCTAGCCATCGTGTTTTAAGGTTTGACTTTGATGGCAGTTACCTTCAGGCTGCCCTCGCATTTATTGTGTATCCAGTTTTAGTGGTGCTCACATTAGGCCTCGCTTTACCATTTGTCGCACAACGCGTTAATCAATTTGCATTTAACCACCACAAGTTCGGCCTGAGCCGCTTCCAAATGCAAGCCTTAGTAAAAGACTTTTACATGGTTTACCTGAAACTAGCCGCTGTGATATTGGCAATTAGTTTAGCCATCTATTTAGGGATGAGCAGTTTAATCAGTAGTGACAAACATGACACTGTCAGCGTGAAGCAACAGCAGTTACTACAAGCACATACCACCACGGCAACCGCCGGCTTTATCAAAGTTGCCGATACAGGTGAAACACCAATAGAGGGATATAGCAATGAAGCATATGTAGCAGAGGACCAGTCTACAACAGACTACCTCAAAGACTTGAGCCCAGAGGATCGGGCTGAATTTGAGGCGCAAATGCAAGCATACGAAGCCCAAGAGGCTGAGTCCAAAGCGGGTGAAAATGTTAAAAAAGAAAATCCGATTGAGAAAATGTTTGGCCCATATGCTGCAATGCTAGGGCCTATGATATATGCCATTGTTCTGGGCATCGCCTTACTTTATATGACAATGATTTTCTTATTAACCGCTTACATAAAATCCAGAATTACCAACCTTATCTGGAACAACACTTCGCTTGAACATATTTCGTTTAGCAGCAATCTACGCATGCGCGACTTAGTATGGTTGTATTTCTCCAATACGATTATTCTTTTCCTAACATTAGGTTTAGCCACTCCTTGGGTGCAAATCAGAATGGCGCGTTATCGGGCTGAGCGCTTAGCATTAACAGGCGAAACAGACTGGGACAAATTTGTGGGTGAGAAAAAAGAAATGTCGCGCGCCATGGGCGAAGAAATTGCCGAAATGTTTGATGTAGATCTTTCCTTTGGTTAATTCACCATACATGCAGTTTGATGCAGATTATTATGATGGCATCAGCCCTCGTGCTCAGCGGGTGCTGGTGACTATCACTAATAACGCATTTACCTTTAGTGCAACGTCGACTAGCAGTAACAATACTTCGCAAACTAATCTCACCGCTCACATTAACGATTGTCACATTCAAGCCAAGCTTGGCAGAGGTAAGCGACTTATCGATTTGCCTGATGGCGGCCGACTAGAAACTGATTTTCAGGATTTAGAACATCATCTACCGAGAAAGTCGGCGCATTTATATTGGCGCGCAATCCACTATGCAGAATCACACCTGTTTATAGTTATTTTTGCACTAATTGGCATCGTACTATCAAGCTTGTTATTATTGAAATATGGTGTGCCAGTCGCGGCAAAAGTTGCGGCGTTAGCAACACCGCCAAGCATTGAAAAAGATTTAGGCAAGCAAACACTTGAAGCTTTAGACCATCAAAAACTAGGCTACTTCACTGCATCAGAACTCTCTGATGCAAAAAAATCAGCAATCCAAGAAGCATTAAAAGATTTATGTTTAAAGACTGGTGATTGCCCAAACTACCAGCTTAACTTTAGAAAAAGTCCTACCATTGGCGCCAATGCATTTGCATTACCAGGTGGTTATTTAATCATGACAGATGAACTAGTTGCACTAGCTAAAGATAACAATGAAATTATCGCAGTGCTGGCCCATGAGCTAGGCCACGTAAAAGGCCGTCATGCGTTAAGACAAACGTTACAAGGCACCATCTCGGGCACTATCGTCATCGCCATCACGGGCGATGTAAGCAGCATTGCCGCTGGCCTGCCAGCGATAATGCTCAACATGAGCTACTCGCGTGACTTAGAACTTGATGCCGACCACTATGCACTAAAGTCGCTTAAAGCGGCATGCATTCCAACGCAGTCATTTGCCACTTTGTTACTAAAACTAGAAAAAAGTCACGGTGGTACAGCCGCACCTGAAATAATTTCATCGCACCCTAATACCAAACAACGGATTATGCCGTTTTTGAGCAATCCGCATCAGCAGTGTCTATCTTAATCTCTTAGGCAGTAAAGAGGCAACAGCAGCTAGTTTTGACGTTGCGTTATCCTGTAGCACCTTATTTGTAAGCTCACATGTTTTGGTCGCTACCTCAAACCCCATTAGTAAGGTACAAAATAAATGATCATGACTTAGTGGATAATCTTTTATTGGTTTAATCTGGTCAATATTGAAATCAAAATATTTTCCCATCCACACAATTGCAGGGATGTGCGTTTGCTCTTTAGGGGCAATCATGTACGGTGCAGCATGTAGATACATACCATGCTCACCCAGTGATTCACCATGGTCACTCGTGTATACCATCGCAGTTTCGTACTCACCGTCATATTGCTTCAGGAAGTCGATCACTTTTGATAGAAAGTAATCTGTATACAAAATCGCGTTATCGTATGCATTATCTATTTCTTGCTGGCTACAATTTCTCAGTTCATTGCTTTTGCATGTAGGCTTAAATCGCTCGAACGCTTTAGGGTATCGACGATAATATTCAGGACCATGATTCCCCATCTGATGCAGCACAATTAAAATATCTTTGTCAGATTTAGATTTAATATAGGCATCTAAACCACCTAACATACCAATATCTCTGCATTCAGAATCACACGCGGTATTCATGGTTGGGCTTTTAAAATTTTCATAGCGCATCCGTATTGCCACCCCTTTGGAGTCAGAGTTATTATCGCGCCATAAAATCTCGACGCCATTACGCTGAAGCACATCCAGTGCATTTTCCATATGTAAGGCTTTATCTCGGCTGAAGTCCTTGCGGTTTAATATAGAGAACATGCATGGCACAGACTCTCCAGTGGAGGTGCCGCATGAAGAAACATTGCTAAAGCTAACCACATTTTGTTTTTTAAGCGCAGGGTTAGTTTCCTTTGCATAGCCATTCAGTGAAAAACGACCTGCCCGTGCAGTCTCGCCAACCACTAATATGATCAGTTCATTTTTATGTTTAGGTTCAGTCTCAAATGCATCCATCGCAACAGGTGTCAGACTGGTCACCTGCGTAGCGGTGATATGCTCTTTAATGTATTTAAATAAAGAATAAGAAAAATAAGTAGGGTTAAGATAAGCCCTTGTGATTTTATGTTCACGTATAAAAGACGCATACCCTGCAGAGAAAGGCACGCTCACCACAAACATCGTCATGATACAAAGTAACAGGATGATGAGTTTAGACTTTAATTCTGATCGCACATCATGAACAACTGGTGCATATTTTAGGATGATCCAAGCGGGTAAAACACCAAAAATAAATAGCCTAATGAACAGATTAGCATTCAGTAATCCTAAAAATTCCTGGGTGTCTGTCTGCGCAATATTGTCGATCATCACAGTATCGATAATCACACTGTACTGATCCATATAATAAGCGGCGAGTGACGCTGTAATAAGGTACAACGCCATCAACCATTTTGCTGATTTTCCGTTACAAATGAGTAGAAAGAACGCCACGTTTGCCATTGTGAAAAATACGCTAACTGACAATATAAATAGAATATTGTTTAAACTAGGCAGATAAATTTCAAGAAAATGACGAAAGAATGAATAATTCCCCGTCAACATGATAAATAATGAAACCAG
The DNA here is from genome assembly GCA_030682715.1 of Methylotenera sp. GTDB lineage: Bacteria > Pseudomonadota > Gammaproteobacteria > Burkholderiales > Methylophilaceae > Methylotenera. Next base: position 95,993 of record JAUXNQ010000024.1, read on the forward strand.
AACGATGGTACGATTTTGTGCAGTAGAAAATTTTGTCATGAGTGTTTCGAATTAGGCCTAAAAAATAGTCAGCATTTCTTGCTCACACCCTTTAAGGCAATTCACATGCCACCGTCATATTGATATGACGTAACAAATATATGCAACACTGCTTATCTGATACTTATCAGTTAGTTAACTACCATTACTATTCAAATATAAAGAAATTCAGCTACACGACACCAATCAGAAGCTCTGCATCATTTGCAGTATGAAGACCTGATTTTCACAAAAGTTGCAGAGACTTTCCTGCAATTTTTGTGAAGTACACATACACCAGCTGTATAAAAAGTATCTATTTTATTTTCAACATCTAGTCACCACTTTTATTTAACCCTCGCAATCAACTGTTTCTAAACATAATTTTATATACCCACCTTACCTTCCATTCGTGAATCGAAATTAATGGCATATACATTGCGTTATCTAAAATATTTACGTATCAGGATTAAGCAATGTCACTCGAGTTTTCTAGTAAATATAACGATCAACATGCAATACAGTATTTTGATAAACATCAGGATGGTATTTGGCGCATGCTCTCAAATTGGCGTGACCACCAAATTGCAAGAACTGCATTACGGGCGGCTGGTAACCCACTGGAAGTGTTAGATGTGCCATGTGGTACGGGGCGATTTTGGGATGTGTTGACGGAACATCCAGACCGTAAGGTTTATGCTTGCGATTATAGCCAAAGCATGATCAATACAGGCCTAATCAAACGCGATATCAACATTACAAAAAGAATTAAAACGCTCAACGGTTCCGCTTTCGACTTACCAGTACCCGATCAATCTGTTGATAATATTTTTTGCATCCGCTTTATTCATCATTTAGGTCAATCAGAAGATAGATTGAAGCTATTAAAAGAGTTTCACCGGGTTACTAGAGATACCGTCATTATCTCCATGTGGGTAGATGGCAACATCAAAGCAGCAACACGTCAGGCGCTTGAAAGAAAGCGCCCGCAACGCACATACCAAAATCGCTTTGTTATCCCTGCAAAAACCATTGAAGCAGAGTTTTCCCAAGCGGGATTTGAGATTGTCGAACAAATTGACTTCTTAAAGTACTACCATATGTGGCGGACATATGTATTAAGAAAGACCAAGTAGTAACATAGCATCCATGATAAATGCCTGATTAATACAATAAGCCGATGCTATGTATTGGTGTGTAGCGACTTAGGTGTTTGTAGTGTCATTTTTTGCACGACCAAGCTACCCACAATATCGCCCTGCACATTAACGGTGGTGCGTAAAGTATCTAATAAGCGGTCAATAGGTAGCAAAATCGCAATCGCTTCCGCTGGCAAGCCAACAGATTGCAGGACTAGCACCATCGTTACCATCCCAGCGCTCGGAATGCCAGGCGCTCCCATAGCGGCAATCATCGCTGTAAAAAACACGATCAATTGCTGCACAAAACTCAACTCTATTCCCACTAGATTGGCGATAAATAACGCTGCAATCGCTTCATACAAAGCGGTGCCATCCATATTAATGGTTGCGCCTAGTGGAAGCACAAAGCCAGCGATTTCTGGCTTTACATTTAACTGCTGAGTGGCACAACGCAAACTCACAGGCAAAGTTGCGCTACTTGAGCTTGTTGCAAAAGCCGTTAACAGCGCCTCTCGGTTGCCACGGACTAACCACAATGGGGTCTTACCTGTAAACACATACAATACCAGCGGCAAGATAACCACTCCGTGCAACAACAAAACACCGATCACGACGGTAACAAATTTAACTAATGTACTTAACATCGTGATGTCTTGCACCGCCACAAGCTGAATCAACAATGCCATCACACCTAATGGGGCTAAATACATAATCCAACCCACAATTAACATCGTGACATCCAAAGCTTCTTGTAACAAATTACGAAGGTGATTAAAACGCTCACCACCGACAACTAACGCAACCCCCAAAATAAGCGCAAACATCACCACCGCCAACACATTACTTTGAGCTAGTGCTGCAAATGGGTTCACAAATAAGCCATGTAAAAACTGTGCAAAAAATGCAGACAAGGGTACTTGTTTAGCCTCAAAATTTTGCATGGCATCTGCAAACATCATGATATGTAGGCCACTACCAGGCTTAAAATAATTGGCCACCAGCAAACCTAAGCCAATCGCAATCATCATGGTTGCTGTAAAGTAAATAAGTGTTGTGACCCAAACACGGTGCATTTGCTGATGCGCGCGTAAATTGGCGATTCCCACTGAAATTGAGCAAAATACCAGCGGTATCAGAATCATTTTAAGCAGATCAATAAAGAACGTACCCGCTAAACCAGCAGTATAGAGGCCGACACTCACCAGTTGATGTTCAGTGCCTAATGTGTGGAAATACATCCCCACTAAAACACCAATGATTGCCGCAAGTAATATCTGGAAGTTGAGGCTGGGTAATTTCATACAACGAAGCCTTAAAAAAATTATAGTGAGAAGTTCAGCCATATCGTTTTCAAAATTAGTAAAAACAGACTGACAACGAATCTTAATCCTTTATTTAGCGATGTCTCACTTAACACGACATCAATAGCTGATACGATGTAGATAGTTATACAGATGCGTTACTAATGCCATAAGCATCAACTGCAATATCGGACAACAGTCCACCAATAGCTTTTTTACAAAATAAAAAGGGTAAGATTTAATCTTACCCTTGATAACTTATGCTTATTACGGTTTTACCGCTTTTGTTTTTGCCGCACTGGCTTTTACAGATTTTGGCTTAGCCTCTTTCGGCTCTTTTTTCACTGGGGTCTTTTTAACTGCTGACTTCTTAACTGGTGCGTCTTTATCTGTAGTCTTTTTAACGGCAGCTTTTTTAACCTTAGCTTTCACTGGCTCATCCTCTGTAGCGCTTACATCCTCCACACTTTCTGGCGCTACCGCCAAATCAGGTGCTTCTTCAGTTGCACTTTGTTCAGCTACAGTATCAGTGCTAGTAACACTTGCGGTATCTAACTTCTCAAAAACCGCTGCAAAAAAACCATCAGTGTTGTGTAAGTGCGGTAATAACTTCAAGTAGTCACCAGTATCAAGCTGAATCTGATGTTGCGCTAAAATCTCTGCCGCATTCATCAGCTTAAAGTCAGGATGTGTTGCTAAGAACTGCTCTGCAATTTGTTCATTCTCGTCACGTAACAAACTACAGGTTGCGTAAATCAAACGCCCACCCACTTTAGTTAGCTTAGCTGCACGCGCTAAAATATTGGTTTGTTTAACATTAAGCTCGGCCACATCTTGTGGCGTTTGGCGCCATTTAAGGTCAGGGTTGCGACGCAAAGTGCCTAAACCACTGCAAGGTGCATCCACCAGCACGCGGTCAAATTTTCCATTTAGGCGTTTTAGTTTAGGGTCAGTTTCACTGCTAATGACTTGTGCATTCAGGTTGCTTAAACCTGAACGTTTTAAACGCTGCCCTAAATTATGTAGGCGCTTTTCGGACACATCAAATGCATATAAACGGCCAGTATTACGCATTAACGCGCCAATGGCCAAAGTCTTGCCACCAGCACCAGCACAGAAATCAGCCACCATCATGCCGCGTTTAGCTGCCACTAAATGTGCCAATAACTGGCTACCTTCATCTTGCACTTCAATCTTGCCTTCGGTAAACAACACATGACGGCCAATATTCAAACGATTTGGCATACGAAGGCCAATCGGCGAATAAGGGGTTTTAGTCACATTCATTTCGCCTGAGGTATTTTCGGCAATAAATTTTGCCATCACTTCATCACGCGTGCCTTTAATCGTATTTACACGTAAATCCAACGTTGCTTGCTCATGCATACTACGTGCAATGGTTAAAGCTTCCGCCCCACCATATTGTGCAACCAGCTTATCCCACAGCCAGTCACGCACGTCAGCTTGCACAGCTAATGGTAAATTATCTGTAGACTTAGCTTTAATGAGATGTGCCCATTCTTTTTGCTGCTCGCTCAACATCGGCTCTAACTCACGAATACTCATGCCTTGTACGCGCAATAGCCAAGCTAAGATCAACTTACGTGCATCATCAGGGTCATTTTCATCGTTAGCGGTAACCGTGCTTAAAAAACGCAAACGGCGCAACACGCCATAAACACTTTCCGCCACAAATGCGCGCTCTTTGGTACCTAAATCACGATTATTACGGAAAAATTCACTTAACTTCGCATCAGCAGGGCTACTAAAGGTTAGTAGATTAGATAAAACGATTGCAGCTTGCCGAATTAAATTAGGCGTCATATTGATTCTCTTTGTATTGTTTTCTGTTGTTACTTAAATTGTTATTACTTAAATTCTAGTGACTAATTGTAGTGACTAAAGGCTTAATTACGATTAGATTTAATTGCTTGGCTACCAGACTAGTGTCTTATAGATTAGTGACTTAGCGTTTAGTCACTAGTTAATTAGTTCCTATTTAAATAGCCCAGCCATTAGCCTCACTATTCGATACGCAATTCCGTTAAGGTTTGCTCTAACTTATGGCCGTCATCATCAATCATCAGTATGCGCACTGGCACGTAATAATGTTCTGTTGCCAACCAAAGCTCTTTGGTTTCTGACCCGTCTTTCTCTGCTGATGTTAAATGCAGGGTTTTATACTGCACACCCGCACCATCAATGATTTTCTGCTCAGGGTTCACTTTATACTGATACTGCTTTAGCTTTTTACCTGTGGTCAGTGGCAGCGTAATCGTATTTTTTAACGATGCACGCATAAACATAAACTGGTAAGCATAGCTCGCTAAATCTTGAGTACCCGCTTTAAGTTCAGCCGTTTCCTGCTTACCCTTAATTGTCATCACCAGACTGCGCTTTGCCCAATCAAAGTCTGTGAATAATGATTTCTTTTTATGGTTGCCTTGGTGTAATTCAAAATGCGTGGGCTGCAAACCTTTTGCTGTGATAACGCCAACGCTAGTTAACTTACGCTCCCCAAGTAAGGCATAAACACCCAGCCCTTTGGTTGTACTTTCTACCGTATAGGCATTTTTAGTGACCACAAATAGCTCGTGTACATTAGCAAATGGCTCACCATTTTTAGTCACTTCATAAGTGGCCTGAATACGTTTAGGTATAGGGCTGCTTGAAATATTTTCTTTAGTAGCTTTCGTTTTAGATAAAGCAACTTGTGGCGCCAACGCTACCGCACCAATTAACAAACTAAACAACAAGCTCCATGCTTTGATTCGATTCATCACTAAAATTCCTTAATTTTAAGACACATCACGCTCAACGCATCAGACCTAATTTTGTTACAGAATAAGCTTTTACTACTTAAGCTTTTGTTACACATCAAGCCACTTTTTTCTAAAATGGTTTAAATCACCATGTGGGTTAAACCACAATGGTTGGCGCTTCACCATCAGTTTGTGCACGAATGTGACCAATTTCAAACACTGTTTCACCCGCAGCCTCTAGCAATGCCTTTGCAGCAGCAGCGTCGTCTTTCGCCATGATAATCGCCATGCCAATACCGCAGTTGAAAGTTTTATACATTTCGCTCGGTACGATATTACCCTGTGCTTGTAGCCACTGGAACAGCGGTGGCAACTCCCAACCAGATGCTTTGATTTCAGCGGTTAAACCTTCTGGCAATACACGTGGAATATTCTCGGTAATACCGCCACCTGTAATGTGCGCCATGCCCTTTACTGGCATTGCTTCAATCAGTTTCAATAATGATTTCACATAGATACGTGTTGGTGCCATGACCACATCTTTGAATTTTCTACCATGAAAGTCAGACTCAAAATCAATGCCTGATTTCTCAATCAATTTGCGAATCAGTGAATAGCCGTTTGAATGTGCGCCACTTGAAGCCATGCCTAACACCACATCGCCTGCGGCAATCGTTGTACCATTAATCAAATTAGCTTTATCTACACAACCTACTGCAAAACCTGCCAAATCATACTCACCTGCTGGGTACATGCCTGGCATTTCTGCGGTTTCACCGCCAACCAATGCGCAACCAGATTGCTCACAGCCTTCAGCAATGCCTTTAATCACTTGTGCCGCAACACCAACTTCTAATTTACCGCATGCGAAATAATCCAAGAAGAAAAGCGGCTCAGCGCCTTGCACCAAGATATCATTCACGCTCATGGCCACCAAGTCGATACCTACGGTATCGTGCTTGTTTAGCTCAAACGCTAACTTCAGCTTTGTGCCAACGCCATCAGTGCCTGATACTAAAATCGGCTCGTTAAATTTTTTCGGCACGGCAAACAATGAGCCAAAACCACCAATACCACCCAACACTTCTGGGCGCATCGTACGTTTGGCAAACGGTTTAATTTGTTCAACTAACGCATCGCCCGCTTCAATATCAACGCCAGCATCGCGGTAGCTAATTGAAGTTTTATCTGAATTATTGGCGCTCAAGGGGGTTCTCGCTTTCTACAAAAAGTGTGTTCTATCGTTATAATGCTATTTTAACCGAAATGCTTAGTTATCTGAAATGTTGAAAGCCTGAAAACGCAGGCTTTTCCAAATCAGCCACACTTTACTGAAAGCGCAGAATGAATAAACACACAAACACCGTTTGGCTGGTGGCTGTTTTATCGGTTTTCGTCCTTATTTATTTGCTAGGTCCAATCCTTACGCCTTTTTTAATTGCCGCAATATTGGCGTATATCGCCAATCCTTTAGTTAATAAAATTGAAGCCCTTCAATTAGGCCGTCGTCTAAGCAAATTTTCGTTTAAGCCAAGCCGTATCATCGCCACATTACTGGTACTTTTGATTTTACTGGCCGCTTTAATCATCATTATATTAATCATGATTCCGTTATTGCAGCATGAATTTGTACAAATTTCACAAAAAATTCCTGTTTACTTAAATGCTGCCAAGGCGAACCTTGAACCTTGGTTACAAAAGAATTTTGGCGTCAGTACGGAAATTGATCCAGCACAGATTCAAGCCATTCTCACTGAAAACTGGAAAACGACAGGAAACTTTGCCAAAAGCATTGCGCTTAGCCTAAGCGATCACGGCATGGCAGTGATTGGCTGGCTCGGCAACCTGATACTCATTCCACTCGTGTTGTTTTATTTGCTACTGGATTGGAATATCTTCATGCGAAAAATTGGCGCATTACTGCCACGCCAACTGATTGCCAAAACACAAGAAATTGCCAGCGAGATTGACGCTGTGCTGGCTGAGTTTTTACGTGGTCAACTCACTGTCATGGTATTGATGAGTATATTTTACGCCACTGGCTTATGGATGACAGGGTTAGAGTTTGCACTGCCTATCGGCATATTATCTGGCTTGCTGGGTTTTATTCCATACTTAGGCTTTGGTTTAGGCTTAACATTAGCCGTGATTGCTGGTGTTTTACAATTCGGCAATTTCGCGGATCTTATTCCAATGTTAGTGGTATTTGGCTTGGGGCAACTCGTTGAAAGCATGGCACTTACCCCATGGCTAGTAGGTGATCGTATCGGCCTTCACCCACTTGTTGTGATTTTTTCCCTAATGGCTGGTGGCCAGCTTTTTGGCTTTGCTGGCGTGCTACTGGCACTACCAGTATCAGCTGCAATTGCCGTTGGTTTCAGACACGCAAAACAACAATATCTTAGCAGTAGCTTTTATTTAGGTTAGCCGCATGAACAGTACGGACCATCATTACCAATCCCCGACCAAGCAATTATTGCTCGATATTCAGCCTTTGGCACCGCCAACGCTGGATAACTTCATTGTGGGTCAAAGTGCTGAAGCACTACACAGCTTGAAGCAAGCACTTACTTATGCAGAAGAGGCGCGTTTTATTTACCTATGGGGTGCACAGGGCAGTGGAAAATCCCACCTTTTGCAAGCTTGCCAACGCATTGCGGCACAGTCCGAATTACCGCTATTTATTGCAGACGATACCCATTTATTAAATGAGGAAGCGCAGATCGCGCTGTTTGATCAATTCAATCAACTACGCGCGTCAGGTGGCATCCTTATTTCCAGCGGCATTGCAGCACCAACACAAATGAACCTACGTGACGACATAGCCACCAGACTAGCATGGGGTTTGGTTTACCAGCTGCATCCCCTCACCGATGAAGAAAAAGCCCAAGCACTTAGAACACATGCAAAAGAGCGTGGCATGAAACTGCCAGACGAGGTGGTTGATTACTGCTTGCGCTACCTACGCCGAGACCTACCAACATTGATGGCAGTATTGGACGCACTAGATGTTTGGTCGCTGACTGAGAAAAAACCTGTGACAGTGCCGATGCTGAAAAAGCTATTATTATTGAATCTTGAGATTTAAACCAAGCCGATAAATAGCAATCAACTACCCACCATTTATCGCTTGGCTAACATACTGTAAAATCATGCTATTGGTAGATAAATACTTCCCTTATTAAAGCAACCACCTATGTTACGTATTACTGAAGTCAAACTCCCGATTGAAAACGCGCAATCGCTCATCCATCAAGCCGATGAAATTAAAGCCGCATTGCTTAAACGTTTAGAAATTCCAGAAAGTGATTTGATTCACTTCGATATATTTAAACGCGGCGTAGACGCGCGTAAATCGCATGCAATTTTGTATGTATACAGCCTTGATGTAGAAGTCAAAAATGAAGAGAGAATCTTAGCGAAATTTCGTAAAGATGCGCACATTAAACCTGCGCCTGACACTAGTTATAAGTATGTTGCAAAAACTACATCCACACCCGAATTAAGACCTGTCATTGTGGGCTTTGGTCCAGCGGGCATTTTTGCTGCACTAATTTTGGCACAATCTGGGTTTAAACCGATTGTATTAGAGCGTGGAAAAGAAGTACGTAAGCGTACGCAGGACACATGGGGGCTATGGCGTAAAAGTACATTAAATCCAGAATCCAACGTACAGTTTGGTGAAGGAGGCGCTGGCACTTTCTCAGATGGTAAGCTGTATAGCCAAATCAAAGACCCTAAACATTACGGTCGCAAGGTGATTCAGGAGTTTGTAAAAGCAGGCGCGCCAGAAGAAATTATGTATGTAAGCCACCCGCACATCGGCACATTTCGCTTAGTGGGTATGGTTGAAGAAATGCGCAAAACGATTACTGAATTAGGCGGTGAAATTCGGTTTGAGAGTCGTTTAGACGATATTGAAATTGAGAATAACGAAGTGAAAGCGGTCGTACTGCAAACAGGTGAGCGCCTTGCAACGAATCACTTGGTGTTAGCGGTAGGCCATAGTGCACGTGACACGTTTGAAATGGTATATAAACGTGGCATTTATATTGAAGCCAAACCATTTTCAATTGGCTTCCGCATTGAACATCCACAATCACTTATCGACAAGGCACGATACGGCAAAAGCTACAGTGAGGACTTACTGACCAAGCTTGGCGCGGCTGATTACAAACTTGTGCATCATGCAAAAAATGGTCGTTCGGTTTACAGTTTCTGCATGTGCCCTGGCGGCACAGTAGTTGCCGCGGCATCAGAACCTAACCGCGTAGTGACTAACGGCATGAGCCAATATAGCCGCAATGAACGCAATGCAAATGCTGGCATTGTAGTGGGCATTACGCCTGAGCAAGACTATCCAGATCATCCACTGGCTGGCATGGAACTACAACGTCAGTTAGAAAGTCAGGCGTTCATCGCGGGCGGCAGTAATTACAATGCGCCTGGGCAGTTAATTGGCGACTTTCTGCTTAACCAACCATCTACCCAGTTTGGTGAAGTCACACCTTCATACAAGCCAGCTGTACATCTCACGAACTTAGCCTCAGTGCTACCAGAGTATGCTATTACCGCTATCCGTGAGGCTATTCCTGAGTTTGCTAAGCAAGTAAAAGGCTTTGATTTAGCTGATGGCGTGCTGACAGGGGTAGAAACTCGCACTTCTAGCCCTATCCGAATTAAGCGTGACGATGACTCGCTACAAAGCATTAACACCAAGGGTTTATACCCTTGTGGCGAAGGTGCAGGCTATGCGGGCGGGATTTTATCAGCTGGCGTTGATGGTATCAAAGTAGCTGAAGCAGTAGCACTTAGCATCGCTGGTAGCACTCGCTAATCAAACTTCATGCTGATTATTTAGGCATATCTGTACCAGTTGCCTGATAAGCCTACCTACTTTCATACACAACAATTTAAGCGTACACTGAATTTGCTGATTTTTCAGCTAAGGTCCATTTAAAGGAGCTATATGATGAAAGCAAACGTTGGTGGAATCGATCGGATAGTACGTATTATTGCAGGGCTGGCTTTAATCGCGTGGGTATTGTTCGCAAATGGTCCTGTTTGGGCTTGGATTGGTGTATTGCCGTTAGCCACAGGACTTATTAATTTTTGCCCTGCTTACGGTTTATTAGGTATCAATACCTGCAAAACCAAAAACTAATAGAAAAGGCGGCTTAAAGCCGCCTTTTTTGCATCTTTTATTGCCTAATCAAATAATCAAATGCGCCAAGTGAAGCTTTTGCACCTTCACCCATTGCAATAATGATTTGTTTGTAAGGCGTAGTCGTCACGTCGCCAGCAGCGAACACACCTGGCAGCGATGTTGCATTGTGATGATTCACTTCAATCTCACCATATTTACTCAAGTTCAAAGTACCTTTTAACCAATCACTATTGGGTACTAAACCGATTTGCACAAACACACCGTCTAGCGCTAAATGTTTAGACTCACCAGTGACACGGTCTGTATAAGTCAGCCCATTCATTTTATTACCATCACCAGTGACTTCTGTGGTTTGCGCGCTGGTAATAATAGTGACGTTACTCAATGAGCGTAGTTTTTTCTGCAACACTGCATCTGCTTTTAATTCAGTATCAAATTGCAATAATGTCACATGCCCAACGAAATTTGCTAGATCAATCGCAGCCTCCACACCCGAGTTACCACCACCAACCACTGCAACAGGCTTGCCTTTAAACAACGGACCATCGCAGTGTGGGCAGTAAGCAACCCCTTTACCACGATACTCTTTTTCACCTGGCACGTTCAGCTCACGCCAACGCGCACCTGTAGCAAGAATCACAGATTTACTTCTTAAGATTGCACCACTTTCCAACTTTAACTCGATTAAATCATCGTTTTTGTTACCGTGCTTACCTGGCTCGGTTAATGAAACAGCACGCTGTAAATTCATGATATCCACATCATAGCTTTTGACATGCTCTTCCAACGCCATCACTAATTTTGGTCCTTCAGTTTCTTTCACAGAAATAAAGTTTTCAATACCAAGCGTATCCATTACTTGCCCACCAAAACGCTCTGCAACGATACCTGTGCGTATACCTTTACGTGCTGCGTAAATTGCCGCTGACGCGCCCGCTGGGCCACCACCTACCACCAACACATCAAAAGGTGCTTGGGCATCTAACTTTTTTGCCTCACGCGCAACTGCACCAACGTCAATCTTTGGCAAAATCTCGTCCAACTCCATACGACCCGCACCAAACACCTCTCCATTTAAGTAAGTAGTGGGTACAGACATAATATCTCTAGCTTTTACTTCTTCTTGATATAGCGCACCGTCAATCATTACATGGGTAATGTTTGGATTAATGGCCGCCATCATATTCATTGCTTGCACGACATCTGGGCAATTATGGCAACTCAGTGAAATGTAAGTTTCAAAGTGAAAGCTACCTTCAATAGCCGCGATTTGTGCAATCTTTTCAGCCTCTAGCTTCATCGGATGACCACCCGTGTGAAGTAGCGCCAACACTAAAGAGGTGAACTCATGGCCCATTGGAATACCAGCAAAACGCACGCCCACCGCTTTATGTGCTTCGGTATGTGTTGCACCACGCTTTACAGCAAATGAAGGTTTACGTGCGTCATCTTCCATTGTCAGTGTAATTTTGTCTGACATGCTCGCGATTTCTTCCAGCAATTCACGCATCTCTTGTGCAGCTGGGGTTTCATCTAATGATGCAGCCAATACAATAGGCTCACGCAACATCTGTAAATAGGTTTGCAATTGGGTTTTGATACCAGTTTCTAATGCCATGATTGCTCTCTTCTTAAATTCTTATCTGGTTGTGATTTAACGCAACCAACTTCACCTAAAATAAAGGCATTATCTTTTGAATAATGCCTTTGTTATTTATCTGCGCTAAGAGATGTTTGCTCGTTAGCGCAGGATTGCCTTGCCTAAGCCAATAATTAGATCTTACCTACTAGGTCTAATGATGGCGTTAATGTTTTAGCGCCTTCTTGCCATTTAGCTGGGCAAACTTGACCTGGGTTAGCTGCTGTGAATTGTGCAGCTTTCAATTTACGTAGTGTTTCTTTTACATCACGTGCAATTTCGTTGCTGTGTACTTCAACAGTTTTAATCACGCCTTCTGGGTTGATTACGAAAGTACCGCGCAATGCTAGACCTTCTTCATCGATATGCACATCAAACGCACGTGTCAATTGGTGCGTTGGATCACCCACTAATGGAAATTGTGCTTTACCAACCGCTGGTGATGTTTCGTGCCATACTTTGTGTGAAAAGTGTGTATCTGTTGTAACGATATAAACTTCAGCACCTGCTTTTTGGAACTCTGGGTAGTTGTCCGCAGCATCTTCAACTTCTGTAGGGCAGTTGAAAGTAAATGCAGCTGGCATAAAAATCACAACAGACCATTTACCTTTCATGCTTTCGTCACTTACTTCAATGAATTTACCGTTATGAAAAGCCTGCGCTTTAAATGGTTGTACTTGTGTATTAATTAATGACATCGTTTTTTCCTATCTAGTAGTTAAAAAGTGGTTATAAAAAGCTATAAATTCAAGATTTGAATTATAGAGCGTTATTTTAATAAATCCAATATATCATATAAATAATAATGATAAGTATTATTTATCATTTATATGACGTAGGATAAAGTTTGATATAGTGATCTATAAACAAACATCCTAAACCGAATTGAGATACTTTACTATCTCAAGTAGATGTGTACCTCAGGCAGATGTAACTGCAATGCTTTGCGTAGCGGTTTCACCTAAATTGTCATGCCATGTCACTTCCACAATATCGCCCAGTTTTGCGCCTTTTAATCTAAAGGTGAGATATGGGTTTTTGGCAATCCCAGTGCCCCATTGCGCCTGTATCACAGGTTTACCGTTTAAGGTAGCCGTTAATAACTGCACAAAGTGAGCTGGGACTAGCTGGTCAGCATCATTTTTTCGGCGTCCTGTCTCCATCGGGTGGCTCATCAAGACTTTAACCTCGGTGTAGTCACCTTTCATCTGAGCACGCATTTTCATGCTTTTATCCATGCTAACTCCTTTTCGCGCAACACAATGGGCGGCTTAATGATCTGCATCTGGTTAACGTCGATAAATTAGCCACAGCCATTTTCCAATACCGTAATGTTTCTAGCATGCGTAAAATATTGACTACCAGCTTTAACCACCACTTTTAAATCAGAAGTCTCTGCCATTTTGATGCGAGTTACCACAAACGGCTCTGCACCATGACCAAACATAAAGTTAGCAATCAACGGCGTTGGATTATTCTCAACAAAAATAGCAATCGCCTCCGTATTCTGAATATTGCTTCTGATCTCAATCTGCACAACAGCACCATTCTCGGCACGCTCTGGCGCAACAATCACAATGTCGCTACTTGGTATTTCCTCACTAACATTCAAGTGTTGCGTTGCACCTCAATTTTCACAGCTTCAAAAGCAGGGCGATTCCACAGTGCTGCCCATACTTTGATAGGCGCTAATGCAATCAAAGTGAGTACTCCCAATAAGAAACTTCTACGTTGCATGATACCTCCTAAGATTTAGGCTTTTTATTATCACCCATCATTTGCCTTAGCTGCCTTAAACGCGCTTCAACAATAGATTGCTGATAAAAATCACCGTCATTGGCTTTTGCGGCTAAATCCATTTGCTCGATAGCACGCGCGAGGTCATATTTTCGATAATAGGCCTCGCTCTGCGCTTGGTGGCTAAGCAACGCTTTATTTTGCATATTGTAAGCTTTAGCTAACATGTCATACATATAAGCATCATCAGGATAAAAACCCTGCTTCATTTTAATCAGTTGAATCGCTTGAGTGGCTTGTTTTGTGGCAAGGTAATGTTCTGCATATCCATGAATTAAAGCGCGGTTATCTGGAAAAGCTTGCAGTCCAGATGCATATTTCTCGGCTGCCGCGATAGGCTTATTTCTGGCCACTTCAAGCCGCGCTGCTAAATTTTCAATCATAGGGTGGGATGAAGCACTTTTCTTAAGCCAAGCCAGCTCATATTCGGCTTCTGTCCATGCGCTCTTTCGCAATAAAGCGACTGCTAAACCATAATGCTCGGCGGCTACATTTGCATAACGTTGTTCGCTAATATTTTGCTTAAACAAATCAATCGCCACTTGAGGAACGCCCAGCATCGCGCGTAACTTTGCTTTCACATATTGGAACTCAAGACCATCTGCCACCTGTTTGTATGGCATTTGCTCAACACGATTAGTGACATCGGCAATCCGTTCAGAGGTCAGTGGATGCGTGCGTAAAAAACTAGGTGCGCCACGCTCGGTGAAACGAGAACCGCGCTGTAAAGTTTTAAAGAACTGTGGCATCGCTCTTACATCAAAACCACCTGAATCTAAAATCTGCAAACCAATACGGTCTGCTTCACGCTCATAGTCACGCGTGTAATCTAACTGGTTTTGTACACCGATTGCAGATGCTGTTGTCATTGCGCCAGAAGCCAACTGTGGATTTGACCTTGCAACCAGTAAAGCCAAAGCAATACCCGCTAAGTTCTTAAACGTGTCATATTTTTGCGAAGCAAGCATACGTGCTAAATGTCTTTGAGTAACGTGGCCAATTTCGTGCCCAAGCACACTCGCAAGCTCCGACTCAGTGTTCGAGGCAAGAATCAAACCTGTATGCACCCCGATTACACCACCTGGCATGGCAAATGCGTTAATTGAAGGATCTTGCACCACAAAGAAATTAAACTTTTGTCGCTTGTCTGGCCCATTTGCCACCAAACGTGCGCCTAGGCTTTGTAAGTAGTCAGAGACTTCCACATCACTTAGCACATCATCACTGACAGCAACCTGACGCATAATCTGCTCAGCGATTTCCTGCTCTTGCAATGGCGACATTACCGTTGCTGATACATCGCCTAAGTCTGGCAATTCATTTGCAAGCGCCTGATGTGTGTATGCGAGTGAAGCAACAACGAGTGTAGTAGCAACTACCGAGGTCGAAACTATTGGCGCCGAGACCAGTGAAGTCGGAATAATTGAAGCAACTAATAATATAATGTGGGATAAATTTAATTTCATTATTACTATGATAACGTTTGCAGTCGAATGTTTCATAATGCTGCGTAAATTATATCGCACCAACCTGAGCAATTTTTACACTTAAATCAAACACGCTGAGAATGACATATGACAAACCCACTTACCCACTTTGATCAAAACGGCCAAGCCCATATGGTCGATATCGGCGAAAAAGCCGAAACCCACCGCATAGCAGTTGCAACAGGTCACATTAGCATGCAGCCTTCAACACTAACACTTATCCAAGCTGGCAACAGTAAAAAAGGGGATGTACTTGGTATCGCCAGAATCGCTGCGATTCAGGCCGCAAAAAAAACATCAGATCTTATCCCGCTGTGCCACCCGATTTCACTCACGCGCATTGCCGTTAGTTTTGAGGTAATTGAAACATTGTCTAGCATCAGTTGCTCAGTTACCACCGAAACTTACGGAAAAACTGGCGTAGAAATGGAAGCACTAACCGCAGTGAGCGCTTGCTTACTCACCATTTACGATATGTGCAAAGCAGTAGACCGTGCGATGACAATTTCGGAAATCAAGCTGCTAGAAAAACATGGCGGCAAATCGGGCGATTGGTTAGCGCCATAGTAAGTACTAACTTATAAACACTACAAATTAATTAAAAATGTACTCTCGTCCAAATCCTGTCCAACTAAAGGATAGAAAATGGCGTCAATACGTTATCGCAACAATAAGTGGCAAGCACGAGTAATTCGCAAAGGACACGCACCTGTAGCACGCTCATTCTTAACCAAGCAAGATGCTGAACGATGGTCTAGAAGTATTGAGACCGAGATGGATAGAGGAGCATACGTTAGCACCAGCGAGGCAGAGCAAACTACCTTAGGAGAGCTAATTACTAGATACATGCTTGAAGTTACTCCAACCCTACGAGGTGCAAAGGAGGACTTGATAAGACTCAACGCTATCAGACATAGGTCGATTGCCAAACTTAGCCTTACAGCTTTAACCCCTAGTAAGATTGCTATTTATAGGGATGAGCGTTTAACTCAAATCAAAGCTAATACCCTCATAAGAGAGCTAGCCTACTTATCAAGTATCATCAACCATGCCAGACGTGAATGGGGTATCAATATGACTAACCCTGTTAGTTTGGTAAAGAAACCTACTTGCCCACAGGGCAGGAGCAGGATACTCAGTGATGATGAAAGAGCAAGACTGCTCCAAGCTGCAAAGCAGATTAATAATCGCGTTCCTTGGCTAGAGCCACTTATCTTACTTGCTCTTGAGACAGGTATGCGAAGAGGTGAGCTATTAGGCCTAAATATAAAGCACCTCGACCTCAACAAACAGGTAGCGCTACTAGAGCTGACAAAAAACGGAGATAGTCGTTATGTGCCTCTGTCACTAGCTGCTGTAGCGATAATTAAGAACTTACCCCTTACTCCAGATGGTAGGTTATTTTCTATCAATGCCCATTGTGTACACCCTGTATTCAATAGAGCTAAGAATAGAGCCAAATTGGAGGACTTCCATTTTCATGACCTACGCCACACAGCTATTACGAATATGGCTGAAAAATTACCTAATTTACTAGAGCTGTCTTCAGTTACTGGTCATCGTAGCTTAAAGATGCTTCAGCGCTACTATCATCCTGACCCTCAGAGTTTAGCTAAGAAGCTAGGTTAGCTCCTTATGTGCAAGCTATAAGTCTGTAGCTCTATTCTTAAAACAGCTTACCTCCTATAGGAAGAGTATCAATTTTTATTAAACAATTTCGCGACCATACCTCGATGATATGCAGACCCTAGAAGCCCCCTTGCAGGCCTCTGGGCTTGCGTTCATATCACAGGGATGGCATTACCTCTCCAGTGTACGAAAACGACCCATTACGTACATATCTTTAATGCATGTACGAAAGTAAGTTGTTTTATTTTCGGACACATTGTAATATACGTACATCCATTTCGGACAAGTACAGGAGAGCATCATGTCTAGGGTATTCGCATATTGCCGTGTATCAACTACAGACCAAGTAACAGAGAATCAAGTGCTAGAGATTAAGAATGCAGGCTTTGCGTTAGAGCCTCATAGGATAGTAGAAGAAAAGATTAGCGGCTCTGTAGCTGCGTATGAACGTCCTGAGTTCAAGAAGTTATCAGAGAGGCTTGAGGCTACTGATGTACTCATAGTAACCAAGCTAGACCGCTTAGGTCGCAATGCTATAGATGTTAGGTCTACCGTTGAGAAGCTAGCAAAGGCAGGCGTAAAGGTTCACTGCCTAGCACTAGGTGGTGCAGACCTCACTAGCCCTGCTGGTAAGATGACCATGCAAGTTATCTCTGCTGTAGCTGAGTTTGAACGTGACTTACTTATTGAGCGCACGCACTCTGGGCTTGATAGGGCTAAGGCAGCAGGCAAAAAGTTCGGTAGGCCTAGCGCATTAACTGCACATGAAAAAGAAGATGTTGTAGCATTAATCAAGTCTGGTAGTTCTATATCTGAGGTTGCCCGTAGATTTAAAACAAGCAGGCAGACTATTCTCAGAGTACGCGATACAATAAGTGGGGATTAGATAAGTTTTGTACCAAAATCCTAATTATATTACTGCGTAATATTAAGTACTAATTTACAAAGAACTAAACATGGAAAATAAAGGTGTAGAAGAGTTTTCTGAGGAAGACCCAGAGCCTAGCTACGTAGCTGAACGGCAGAAGTTAGATACTACCGCTCTCATTATAGACTTCAACGTACTGGATGAGTTAGACGCCTTTGAGGCTAAACACGAATATGTGGATTACTTAAACAGTATTGAAGACGAACTACCTAATCACGGACAAGCGGATACTGACCCTCAAGCAGCTTATGCGACTAACCGTGACCTAAGAGCTGAGTTACGAAGTAGAGTAAGCAAAGCTCAACAGCAGGCTTTATTAGAGTTCTCGAAAGAGTACCCTGTAGAATCATCACAGCTTAAGCTGATAGCTAATGCGACGGTAGTCACTGCGAATAAGAACAGGATAAATTATAAAGCCACTTACTTAGCAATAATGGATTGCTTACTTGATAGAGGCCAAACACTTAAGACGCAAAAGGACATCTTAGAGAGAGTTAAATTCATTACAGGCATCCATGAACTAACTGCAAACCTCTGGACACGCACTTTCAGAAGCTATACTTTTACCCTACTTAATAAGCGCATCTCTGATGAAGGTCTGAAGATTTCACTAGTAAACTGTAAGACTCTCTCAGATGTACGTAAGCGAGTACAAGCGTATTTCACGTCTCTAAACGGAGAGCTTAAGCTTAAGGCTGAATTAGTAATAGCTGGTAGCAAATTAGTTGTAAATGGAACTACTTACCCAATAACCTTAAGCGGCTCAGGTACCAGTGAATACAAAAGAATTCGCGTCAATGTAGGTGATAAGAGGCAATGGATAAGGCTCGATGCATTGGAGGCGCTGCTCGATACAAAGAATAAATAGTACTCACTGCTAGTAAATTAGCTATTAGCAGAACATCTTTGTATCGTTACCTTGAAGCTGTATAAAACACTTGTCTCAGTGATTGAGTGATAGCGATGTTGCGAATTTTAAAGCACCTTATGCGCGTAGACTTTTTGCCTGATACCAAAGCTAAGGCTAATCAAGAATAATCGTTTATAGCGCGTTTCTGTAATTCGATATTATTGAGCTATTGGCTTGTAGCCTTGTTCTAAAGGCTATTTGATACAGCTAGCGCTGTGACTACCTTGTAGCTTCTGCTTCAAGTAGTTCAATCATGCTACTGATAACTTCACTACGCTTAATCTCGTCTAGCTTGTTTAACGCCAAGTGCAGCTCTGTAGTATCTTCACTACATATGAACCAAGTCACGGGTCTAGCTAACGTACTAGCAATCTTTTCTATCATTGAAAGTGGTGGTGTATGTCTGCCGCTCTCATACTGATTCATGCGTACTTTAGCGGTAGCTTCATCAATACCAACTAATACGCCTAGAGCCTCTTGAGTCAGACCTGCCGCCAGCCTAGCTTTACGCATCCTAAGTGCAAACACCTCTTCTAGTTTCATAACTACTCTTTAAGTACTAAGAGTTAGTTTTTACACTTTTCAGCTTGCTTTTGAGTTAAGTTAAACTTAACCTACACACCCTTTATCAATTCATAAATAATAAATCATGCGCAACGAGTTATTACTACTTACTTTGGCAGCTACTTTATCCAGCTGCGCCTCCAACTCAGGAATTATGCCAATAGGACGAGATACCTTCATGGTGTCACGTCAGGCAGCGACTGGCTTCTCTGGGTCAGGTACTCTGAAGGCTGAGGCTTTTCAAGAAGCTACTCAATACTGTACTAAAGAAGGCAAGTTCATGCAGGTAGTTAACACTCATGAAGCTAGCCCACCTTACATCTTTGGAAACTTCCCTAAAGCTGAGGTTCAGTTCATGTGCCTAAGTGCAAGTGATGCTGAGCTACAACGCCCAAAACTAAAGAAAACTCCAGACCAGACTATTGAAGTCAAGCAAGTAGAAAAGGTGGGGGCTGACTCTAGCGACTCCTATGCACAATTAAAGAAGCTTAAAGAACTACTAGACTCTGGCATCATTAATCAAGATGAGTTTAATACTGAAAAGCATAAGATTCTAGCTAACTAAAACAAACTTAGAGCCTCATATGATTACATGTGAGGGTAGTGTTAATACTCGCGAATGGAAAGTAATAATGATTTATGTGATTGCAGCTATCATGAGCTACCTTGTTAATAATAGTATCGTGGTTAAAAAATCTACGCTTATAGGAACGCATAGCAACGCCACACTAAACGCTTTGACTGCGCTTGGCTCTTGGGGCGGGTGGCTGTGCATAATCCCCGCAGCCTTTATTGTGGGAACTTCTGATGACTACACGGCGATTAATGGTGTTCTGTTTATGGTCGCTGCATTTGTAGCTAGTTACATTGCACCAATTGACCACATAGTAGGCCGCGTTCATGGTTATATCGTTGGGTATATACTTAGTGCATTAACACTGCCGATTAATGCAGCATTGGTCATATATTTGTATGTAGACCTACATTAAGTTATTTACTAAGGATGCGCGAACGTATATATCTTTTTTGGTCAGCCTATAAGTTAATCCAGGAATGGTTAGATACTTATTTTCCTCGCTCTACTGTACACATCTCAAGCCAATGCAGACACCCAGCAAGGTACTGTTATGAGCGTAACGGAGGTGCTGTGCTTGATACAGGCGACAATCAACACAACGGGGCTGGAGAACAACTAATAAATGACTTTGTTTGTTACCATATCAAAAGCTAACTCCGTATAGGCCTAAGAAACTCATGAAAACCTGCCACCCTGCTATCCAACTACATTGCCCTTACACATCTAAACTACTGACTGAAATTGACTCAGTGAACGCCGAACACATTTTACCATTTGCCTTAG
Organism: Methylotenera sp.; assembly: GCA_030682715.1. Taxonomy (GTDB): domain Bacteria; phylum Pseudomonadota; class Gammaproteobacteria; order Burkholderiales; family Methylophilaceae; genus Methylotenera. The sequence continues at coordinate 116,697 of JAUXNQ010000024.1, forward strand.
GTGCGCCTCAAAACTTTACCGTACTCGCGGATGCAAGTGAAAACTCTAGGATGGCTAATCTCATCGACACACCTTGTACAAATGACCCACTCATAAGAATGCTTGCTGTGGCCGCAGGAGTTGAATCGCGCTCGGGTCGAGTTGTACTGAAAACTTCTGGAACTAATGCAGCTACAGGCGATGAAATCCGCGCATCTATCAGTCAAGATGGACTGAAATTTCGATATCAATCCCCAGTTGATTTTGACCATACAACTGGTCTGCCAACCGCAGTAAAAGGATTCAACGATGAAGCGGCGGTGACTGCTGAACAAATCAAAATCAAGTATGCGTCAAAAGGTATTGACTTAGAATTGGGTGATACTGTTTTATCTTCCAATCCAGATTTGCACTTTTCATTTAATGGGAACTTGAATTTATTGCAACAAGAGCTAATAAAAATTGCTTATCTAATGACGGTCTTTGTATTCGGCGATGAAGCAATCCTATCTGATAATGGAGATTTATTCAGAACAGGCATTATGGCCAAGGACTTCGTTGAGCTAGCTAAAGTGGGAATAGGTGGAGGTTCTGGAGTTGCTGAGTCGATGGCGTTCATGCCAAAGTCACAGCCCAATAATCACGTTTTGACGTGCTTTACATCTGGAAGTAATGTTATCTCAGCAGTGAGTTTATTTGGGGTATTTTCGGCTTGCTACATAACCCCTGCTAGAGGTATCGCTTGTGAACCACTCACAGGCAAAGTAGTTACAATTAGACCATCAACCAAAGCTATAACCTGCATCTCCTATCTTGACTGGTTAAAATCACATTCATTTTGACGTTGCGTATTACTTAGCGACACCTAACCTTAGCTTCTTTGCTCTGAGCTATCACGCATCCATCGTTGTTAGTCAGCACTACGACTGGAGTTGTGCGTAGGTCAGGTCTAAAAACTTTCTCACAAGACGCGTAAAACTAGTTCGCATCACAGAGCGCGAATACGGGCTTATTTGGGCTGGCGAATGACATAGGTCACGACACCGAATATCACCAGCTCCTGCCCCTCTGCCAGCACGATAGGAACATGTTCTGGGTTATCAGAAAGCAGCTTAACCACATTGCCGCGTTTATATAATCTTTTGACCATCCACTCACCGTCTACGTCTGCGATTATGATGCTAGAGGACTTAGGTTTAACTGCTCTATCAACTATCACGATAGAGCCGTCATAGGTGCCAGCTCCTATCATGGGGTCGCCTTTTACTTGAAAGAAGAAGGTAGCTGGTGTGTTAGTGATGCGCCTATCATTAAGGTCTAAGAACTTCTGTTCGTAGTCTTGATCTGAAGAAGGGAAGCGCGACTGCCCTGCTGATACGTTACCGCTGTATATCGGTCTCGCTAGTGCTGGTGGGTTGGGTAAGACTTAAGGTATGTCGAGCGACTTATCATGCTCACTAGAGGCCTTGATACTAAGTCTTCTGGCACTCGATTCCTGTCCAATTCCTGTCCAAGTCAGTCCTAAATATACTATACTATCCACTCGATTAATCTCAGGAACAACTTGGCGAGAAGTACACCACAAATTAACTAAGCAACTGTTTATAAACAATAAACCACAGGTCAAACCGGCGTAGAAATGGAAGCACTAACCGCAGTGAGCGCTTGCTTACTCACCATTTACGATATGTGCAAAGCGGTGGATCGTGGGATGACAATCTCAGAGATTAAGCTACTAGAAAAACACGGTGGGAAATCTGGTGATTGGGTGGCAAACAATTAGCCTATTACTATCTCAGTATATTTTTCGCATGATTACATATTGATAGCAGACCAATATGTAATCACAGCGCTAAGCCACTGATGACTAGTTTTTCAAAACTCGCAACATCAGTCGGCCTGCTAAAGTAATAACCTTGGAAATAATCACAGCCAAAACTTCTTAACAGCTCGTATTGCTCAACTTGCTCAACACCTTCCGCGACAATATCGCAATGAATGGTTTTACCAACGGCAAGTATCATTTGAATAATCGCCGCATCATTTGAATCTGTGAGTACATCATGCACAAACGACTGATCAATTTTGATTTGAGTCACTGGCAATTTCTTGAGATACACCAATGAAGAATGCCCAATCCCAAAATCATCCAGAGAGATTCTGACACCCATCTGCTTCAATACTTTCATCTTATTGATCACATCATCAATACTATCAATCACGGCTGTTTCAGTAAGCTCCAACTTAAGCTGGTCGGGATTAATAGCGGTTGTTTCTAATATTTCACGCAACTCTTTTACAAAGTTGATATATAAAAACTGCTTAGCACTAATATTAACTGACAGCTTGATTTGACTTAAGATTGGGTCTGATTCCCATATTTTTAATTGCTGGCATGCATGCGCCAACACCCAATGTCCAATTTTAATGATTTGATTCGTTTTTTCTGCAATCGGTATAAACTCAACAGGACTCACATTACCAAGCGTTGGGTGGCTCCATCGCAATAACACTTCAGCCGCAACCACTTGCTTATCCACATTCACAATCGGCTGGTAGTTAAAATATAACTCATGATTAATAAGTGCCACTGAAAGCGCGGACTCTAATGCAAAGTTTTTTTCTATGCTCTCTTGCGTTAATTGATCATAAAACCGATAAGTGTTACCACCACTTTCTTTAGATAAGTACATCGCCGTGTCTGCATGCCTCAAATGATCTTCAAAAGTCAGTTGATGATCATTAAACAAGGTAATGCCGATGCTGGCACTGGTAGCAAACTCAAACAAACTTAAATAATAATTTTTATTAAGCTCCGCCAAAAGTTTCTGGGCTATTTCACTCACCTGTTGATAAGCAACTGTGGCACTAGAGTCTAAATTTTCTAAAATCACCACAAACTCATCACCGCTGAGTCTCGCAACGGTGTCTCCAGCCCTCACCGTATTTTGTATTCTTTTAGCCACTTCAATCAGCAACTGATCGCCTACATCATGACCTTTAGTGTCATTGAGTGCTTTAAACTTATCTAAATCAATAAACAATAACCCACAGTAAGTGCCTACCCGTTGCGCAATTAAAATCGCATGCTGATAACGATCAATCAACAAACGTCTATTAGGCAAAGCCGTCAGCGAGTCATAATAAGCAAAATTCTCGATCTCCCGCCTAGCTTTTTTCTGTTCAGAAATATCGCGTATAAATCCAGTGACCAACCACAAATCAGCATCTTTTAAAGCAGTTAGCGTTAACTCTATCGGAAACTCACCACCATCTGCACGCATTGCAACCATTTCAATGCGTTGGTTAAAAATATGCTTCACACCAGACTTAACATATTGCTGGTGTCCAGCCTGATGGGCAGTTCGGTATCTTTCGGGAATAATCAATTCCGACATCGGCTTCCCTAAGACGTCTTCCTTTTTATACCCAAAAATACGCTCTGCTGCTGGATTAAACTCAACCAACAGGCCTGCTGCATCAATCGTTAAAATGGCGTCGAATGATCCATTAATCACTGCGCGTAGCTTCTTATCGTGTTTTTGTATGGTCTTAAGTGCTAAATTTCGCTCAGATTGCAAGGCAGAAATTAACAACATGGTCACCACTAATGCCACCATAAACGTCCACAGTGAGAAGACACCCTCACTGATGTTATGACTATAAAAATTACCAGTGCCCTGCGAAGTAAGCCATACAGCAATGCTGGATAAAATAATGACAAAGAAAGACCCACCGACAATACCAAAGTTCATCGAAGCCCATATGAGCATGGGCAAAATCACAAACATGGATAAAATAAATTGTTTATTTAAATCAGGCACAAAGCTCACAATAATGAGCTCAACGCATATAAATAAAATAATCCACGCCAGCAACTGATAGCACTTATTATCGCAAGAAAACGTACCTTCTCTACCGATATTAAGCACTAAGGGCAACGCCAATAAAACGCCTAAGCTATCGCCCAGCCACCAGATAAACCAAATACTTAACAGATGATCAGCACTTGCTATCTCAGTGACATATAAGCTAAATATACCGCCTGTGGCACACACCAGCATGCCAAGTAGCGCCACCACAATCATTAGTAAAATATCTTTTTGCTTGTATAGGTGATGATTAAAATGAAATTTAGGTAAGAAGTATGCAACCAGAACTGGGCCCAGCGTGTTTGTAATTGCAATTAAGATGCTGGCAGAGAAGGGTAAAACTGTTAATTCAACCAGTAATGACGCGATAAAAATAGCGGGGATGCTGATTTTTCCCCAGCGCATAATCGCCCCAACAGCAATGCCAGTGGGAAGCCAAATCAGGGTAGCTACAGACTCTTTGTAAGGCACCATCAGCCCAAGTTTAGCTGTTACAAAATAAGCCAGTGCCACTAAAACAAAAGTCATCAACTTTGTTTTAAACGTTGATGACCGATACTGAGTGGCAATGTTTTTCATCACATTTTCTTAGCTGATATCAAGTCCATCTTGAACCAGCTCTGCAGCACGTAGCACTGCCCGTGCCTTGTTCTGCGTTTCCATCCATTCACTTTCTGGAACAGAGTCAGCCACAATACCAGCGCCTGCTTGTACATAAAGCATATTATTTTTTATCACGCCAGTACGGATAGCAATCGCAACATCCATGTCGCCATTAAAGCCTAAGTAACCCACCGCGCCTGCATAAATGCCACGTTTGCTTGGCTCTAATTCATCGATAATTTCCATCGCACGCACTTTAGGCGCACCACTGACCGTACCTGCAGGGAACGTTGCTTTAATTACGTCAATCGCATCCATTCCTGGTTTCAGTTTTCCTTCTACATTACTCACAATATGCATGACGTGAGAGTAACGCTCTATCATCATATTGTCAGTCACCCGAACAGAACCTGTAACGGCCACTCGGCCCACATCATTGCGGCCAAGATCCATCAACTGCACATGCTCTGCACGCTCTTTAGGATCAGCCAACAACTCTTCAGCCAGTGCAACATCCTGTTCACGAGTTTTGCCGCGCGGACGTGTACCCGCAATCGGGCGTGCTGTCACCGTGCCGTTCTCAAGGCGCACTAAAATCTCAGGTGATGCTCCCACTACGTGGTGATCGCCCATGTCGTAATAGAACATATAAGGTGATGGGTTTACGCTACGTAGTGCGCGGTAAAGTGACAATGGCGGCCCAGAAAACTGCTGTGACATACGCTGCGACAACACCACCTGCATAATATCGCCATCCAGAATGTATTGCTGAGCACGCTTAACCGCTGCTTTAAAGTTATCTTCACCAAATTCTGAAGTCGCCACAGTTTTATCTGTAGCAATAGATTTTGGAATCGTGACCGTATTTCTTAATTTTTTCACCAGGTCACTCAGGCGCTGTTTAGCTTGTTCGTAGGCGCCAGGTTCTGCTGAATCAGCATAAACAATAAAATAAAGTTTACCGCTTAAATTATCAACCACCGCCAACTGCTCAGACACCATCAATAAAACATCGGGAACATCTATCGCATCAGGTTTTACAGTATCGGCTAAGCGCTTCTCAATATAACGTACGGTTTCATAGCCAAAATAACCAGCTAAGCCACCAGTGAATCTTGGCAAGCCTTCGTAGGGTGGCGTTTTAAAGCGTGCTTGGTAACTTTTTACGAAATCTAATGGGTTTATATCTTCAACTGACTCGACTACTTTGTCGCCATCCAACACCTGTATTTTTCTGCCATAGGCAACAATGCGTATTTTTGCAGGCAAGCCAATGATTGAATAGCGGCCAAAACGTTCGCCACCCTGCACAGACTCAAGCAAGTATGAAAATGGCTGATTCGCCAGTTTTAAATAGAGGGATAACGGGGTATCGAGATCGGCAAAGGTCTCTAGTACTAAAGGGATGCGGTTGTAGCCTTGTGCTGCCAAGGCGTTAAATTCATCTTGATTAATCGTATTTAACATAAACTTCCTAAAACTTTATCATCGTGTTCTTTAAAGTGAGGCAGCTTGATCACCTGTGAGTGACGCTGCTATATGAGTATTTAATTAGCTTTGCCAAGAGCATCGCCAACTGAAAGACCCACTAAGAATCTGATTGTAAAAATGATCGCGTGCTACGTTCATCATATTTGAAGTTATGTATTAGCTAAGAGATTACTAGGTTAATAAATTAAGTAAATCGGGTAAATCAGCAATCGTAGCATCCACCATACGCTCGTCAATTACTCTACCTTGATTATACCCATAAGGCACAGTAACAATATAACATCCTGCGGCATGTGCTGCTACAACATCTGTTTCAGAATCGCCCACCAGCATAGCCTCAGCTTCCAGCACGTTAAACGTTTTGCAGATATGATGCAATTGCATCGGGCTAGGTTTCTTTTTCGGCAAAGTATCACCAGAAACAACCACCTCAAAAAAATCTGCCAACCCTGTCGCATCGAGCAAAGGGTGCGTGAATCTTTCGGGCTTATTCGTTACACATGCTAACTTAAAACCTTTGCCCTTTAAATGACTTAAGGTTTCTAGCACACCCTCATACGGCTGGCTACGCGTGACGTTATTAGCATAATGCTCAAAAAATAAAGCTTGGGCATCGTTAAGTAAATCATCATCAGGTTCAACACCTGATTCACTCATCACGCAACGCTTAATCAGCATTTGCGCACCTTCACCGATATAGCGTTCTATCTGTATTGGTGATTTATTTGGCAAATCTAACGAGCTAAGCATCTGATTTGCCGCAAAAGCAATTTCGGGCGCAGTGTTAACCAATGTGCCGTCAAGATCAAATATGACGGCTTTGACATTAAACCCCATGGTGATTTACTTTAATTTACGCTGGATTAAAGACGCTGGATTAAAACACAGTCATAAACCCGTCTAGTCAATCAGTCACTAGACGGGTTTATGTAGACTGTATTTATTTTACAGTTGCCAAAGATGCACGCATTTCAGCCACAACAGTGTTGTAACGGTTTGCATCAGTGTCTTTTGGTGAGCCAAAAATTGCTGAGCCCGCAACAAACGTGTCCGCGCCAGCACGTGCAATTTCTGCAATGTTTTGTGCGTTCACGCCACCATCTACTTCAAGCCAAATTTGACGGCCAGTTTTTTCGTAGTACGCATCGATTCTAGCGCGAGCTAATTTTAGTTTTTCCAATGTTTCAGGAATAAATTTCTGACCGCCGAAACCTGGGTTCACTGACATCAGTAGAATCATATCTACTTTGTCCATCACGTGATCAAGATAGCTTAATGAAGTAGCAGGGTTAAACACCAAACCAGATTTACAGCCTAAATCACGCACCATCGCCAAGCTACGGTCAATATGCTCTGAAGCTTCAGGGTGAAAAGTAATGATGTTTGCACCAGCTTTTGCAAAGTCAGGAATAATACGGTCAACAGGTTTAACCATTAAATGCACGTCAATCAACGCGCCTACTTTTTTTGCAGTTTCGCGAATGGCATCACAAACCAATGGGCCAATGGTTAAGTTAGGCACATAGTGGTTGTCCATTACATCAAAATGCACGATGTCTGTGCCTGAAGTAATCACGTCATCAATCTCTTGACCAAGTTTGGCAAAGTTCGCAGAAAGAATACTTGGGGCAATTCTAAAAGTTTTATCCATGGCAATATCCGTCAAATTAAATTTATTAATCAGTTTAAAGCGTTATTTTAACCTTATTTCACACTAATAAGATGATGCTTCTTGCTTAAGATAGGCCAATCCCTCAAAATTACACTTATGCAGTTATATGTTATAGGCGTGAACCACACAACCGCCCCCATCCAAATCCGCGAGCATGTTGCTTTTAACAGCGATCATCTTGGTAGCGCCCTGCGCGATCTCACCACGCACAACGCTTCTGAAGCTGCGATTTTGTCTACCTGCAACCGCACAGAACTGTATTGCAGTACAGACAACCCGCAAAAAGCACTGGCCTGGTTGTCGCAATATCATAAAATTGAGCAAACCGAAATCGCCCCCTACATTTACACACTGCCAGATGATGAAGCCGTTAAACATGCATTTAGAGTAGCCTCTGGTCTAGATAGCATGGTGCTAGGCGAGCCACAAATTCTTGGTCAATTTAAGCAATCGGTTAAAATTGCACAGGATGCTGGCACGTTGGGCACGCTGTTACATAAGCTATTTCAACGCACGTTTGAAGTGGCTAAAGAAGTCCGCACCAACACAGACATTGGGGCTAATTCTATCTCTATGGCCGCTGCCGCAGTAAAGCTCTCCCAACGGATATTTGGCGACATCAGCGAGCAAAAGGTATTGTTTATCGGCGCGGGAGAAATGATTGAGCTTTGTGCAGACCATTTTGCCGCGCAAAAGCCAAAAAGCATGACCATTGCTAATCGCAGTATCGAGCGCGGCTCAAATCTAGCGCAAAAAATTAATGGCGAGGCGATTTTACTCAATGATTTGCCTGCGTATTTTGCAAACTTTGATATTGTCATCACTTCAACAGCAAGCACCTTACCAATTATCGGCTTAGGCATGGTAGAAAGCGCTATCAAAACGCGGCGCCACCGCCCGATTTTCATGGTTGACTTAGCCGTACCACGCGATATTGAACCTGAAGTTGCAGAACTGGACGACGTATTTTTATATACAGTAGATGATTTATCACAAGTCGTTTCTGATGGGATTGAAAACAGACAAACCGCAGCGGTTGAAGCGGAAATGATTGTCGCCACGCGTGTTGAAAACTTTATGCAATGGTTTAAAAAGCGCGATGCGGTGCCGACCATCAAAGCACTGCGCGACCAAGCCGAGCATATGCGTAAATCTGAACTAGAAAAAGCGCTAAAACTGCTACAAAAAGGTGAGCATCCAGAAAAAGCCTTAGAAGCGCTTAGCGTCGCACTCACCAACAAGTTTCTACATGCGCCTAGCCATGCGTTAAACAAATCACATGGTGATGAGCACGCAAAACTCGAAGAGATTTTAAAAAACTTATATCAAATTAAAAGTTAAGTAGTATTTAGATACTCCTATTCTAAATCATTCGTGTCTAGGCGACGAAGCGAAGACAGTGCTGTAGCACGGCGAGCCGAAGACAACAACGACACGAATGATTTAGAATTGGAATTAAGCAATAAAACCTTGAGAAACACATAATGAAACCAAGCATGATGACTAAGCTCGCCAACTTGAGCGAGCGCCTAGATGAAATTGACCGTTTGATGAGTAGTGAAGGCATCACTAACGACATGGACAATTATCGTAAACTAACACGTGAGCATGCCGAAATCACGCCTATCGTCGAGCAGTATCGGGCTTTTGAGCAGGCTGAGTCTGACATCAGCGAAGCGCAATCCATGCTGAGCGACCCAGAGATGAAAGCGTTTGCACAAGAAGAAATTGAAGCGGGCAAAGCAAAATTAGAAGCTATTGAAGCTGCACTACAAACACTGCTGCTACCTAAAGACCCTAACGATGAGAAAAATATCTTCTTAGAAATCCGTGCAGGCACAGGTGGCGATGAATCAGGTTTATTTGCTGGCGATTTGTACCGCATGTACTCTCGCTATGCAGAACGCCAAGGCTGGAAAGTGGAAGTGATGTCTGCCAACGAAGGTGAAATGGGCGGCTACAAAGAAATTATCGCCAAAATTGAAGGCTACGGTGCTTATTCAAAACTGAAGTTTGAGAGTGGCGGTCACCGCGTACAACGTGTACCTGATACCGAAACCCAAGGTCGCATTCATACCAGCGCCTGTACGGTAGCTGTATTGCCAGAGGCTGATGAAATTAATGACGTGGCAATTAACCCTGCGGACGTGCGTATCGACACCTTCCGCGCCAGCGGCGCAGGTGGTCAACACATTAACAAAACCGATTCAGCTGTACGCCTAACTCACGCACCTACAGGTATTGTGGTGGAGTGCCAAGAAGGCCGCAGCCAGCATGCTAACAAGGCCCAAGCATTTGCCGTATTGGCAGCACGTATTAAAGCTAAACAAGTGGATGAGCAACAAAGCAAAATCGCCAGCGAGCGTAAAAGCCTCATTGGTAGCGGCGACCGTTCAGAGCGTATTCGCACTTACAACTACCCACAAGGCCGCATTACTGACCACCGCATCAACTTGACCTTATACAAAATTGATGCCATTACAGAAGGTGATATGGATGAATTGATTGGTGCATTGTCAGCAGAGCATCAGGCTGACTTATTGGCAAGCTTAGGCGACGACAATTAATTGACGCAAACTGTTCGTAACGCTTGGGCTGACGCGCAACAGCGCCTTATTAAAACGCTATCGCTAGATGCCAATGAGGCAAAGTTTGAAGCGCAGTTATTACTGCAACATGTACTGAATGTGAATCGTGCGTGGTTATTAGCGCACGAGAGCGACACACTGCAAGACAAGGTAAAGACTGACTATGAAGGCCTGCTTGCACGGCGACTTCTAGGTGAGCCAATTGCTTATACATTTGGTTACCGTGAGTTCTACGGACTAAACCTAATAGTAACGCCTGACACATTAATCCCACGGCCAGATACTGAAACTTTAGTAGAAACTGCTTTAGACAAAATCCCTACAGACACACCATTTACAGTGCTAGATTTAGGCACAGGAACAGGTGCTGTTGCACTTGCAATCGCCAAACACCGCCCAGAAGCACAAGTGACAGCAATCGATGCTTCTAGCGCTGCACTTGATGTTGCCAATCGCAATGCGCGTCAGCTAGATTTAACGCAGGTTGATTTGCGCTTGAGCAACTGGTTTTCAGCACTGGAAGGTGAAAGATTTAATCTGATTGTTAGCAACCCACCTTACATCGAACAGCAAGATGCCCACCTGACGCAAGGGGACTTACGATTCGAACCAATGTCGGCATTAGCATCGGGCGCTGATGGCCTTGATGACATTCGAAAAATCATAGACAACAGTTTATTGCATCTACACCCACAAGGCTGGCTGATGTTAGAACACGGTTACAATCAAGCCCATCTAGTAGCAGATTTAATGGCGCAGAGCGGGCTTATTGACATTACAACCATCAAGGACCTTGGCGCTAATGACCGAGTGACCATAGGCAAGAACCCGCTGATTGTTAGCACGCACTGGGATTAGCATCACCAGAACGAAGTTCTAGCGCTTTTGTCAGATACAAAAACACAACATCGCTGGAGAACTCGATGTCAGAAACGAATCAACTCATCCTATTAGCTTACACCAGCGTAGCCGCTCACCACATGACGCATGATGAGTTGCTATCCTTACTAAATACCGCACGCATCTGCAACCAACGCCAAGGCATCACTGGCATGCTGTTCTATATGGATGACTGTTTCTTTCAAGTACTGTAAGGGAAGGAGCGGTTAGTAGATACTTTATACGAAAAAATTTGTCTAGATGAACGCAACCACCACGTCGTCAAGCTTATCAGAGAGCCGATTGCAGAAAGAAGCTTTACTGAATGGAGCATGAGTTACGAACATGTCACCCGTGAAGAAATGGCCTCTTTCACAGGATTAACTGACTATCTTGACCAAGATCACCTAGGCTTTAACGGCATGGCTGCTGGTCGGGCACGCCAACTCATTGATTCATTTAAGAGCGGTCAATGGCATCGCCATGACTTAACCCAACAAAAATTTATACACATCGGCACATAGCGCATTAGCAACATAAACTTTTACAGTGCTACATAGTATAATCATACTATGTCTGAAAATAACGCTATCGGCATTGTTGCCCCACAAACTGCACACTTTAACGAACCGCTGAAGCTTAAAAGCGGCACGGTACTAACGCAATTTGACCTTGTATACGAAACTTACGGCACATTAAATGCCGATAAGTCCAATGCTGTCCTGATTTGCCATGCACTTTCAGGCACGCATCATGTCGCTGGCAAATACTCGGAACAAGATAAATATCCAGGTTGGTGGGATAACTTAGTGGGCCCGAACAAACCATTAGATACCAATAAATTTTTCGTCATTGGCGTTAATAACCTAGGCGGCTGTCATGGCAGTTCTGGCCCAGTGAGCACCAATCCAGCAACAGGCAAACCATGGGGATCTGCGTTCCCTATTGTCACAGTGGAAGACTGGGTAAACTCCCAAGCACGGTTGTTAGATCAACTTGGCATTACTCAGCTAGCGGCAGTGATTGGTGGCAGCCTTGGTGGCATGCAAGCGCTACAATGGACAATCGCTTATCCTGACCGTGTACGTCACGCGTTAGTGATTGCTTCTGCACCCAACCTCACTGCCCAAAATATGGCATTTAACGAGGTTGCACGCCAAGCCATTATTACAGACCCAGAATTTCACGGTGGCGATTACTACGAACACGGCGTGGTGCCTCGTCGTGGCCTGCGTATTGCGCGTATGCTTGGCCACATTACCTACCTGAGTGATGATGCTATGGGTGAAAAATTTGGCCGCAAACTTAAAGACAACATCAAATATAGTTTTGATGTTGAATTTGAAATGGAATCTTACTTGCGTTACCAAGGTGATAAGTTCGCTGGTGAATTTGATGCCAACACCTACTTACGCATGACCCGCGCATTAGACTATTACGACCCTGCATTAGCCTATGGCGGCGATCTGAGCAAAACACTGAGCCAAACCAAAGCAAAATTTCTAGTACTGTCATTCACGAGCGACTGGCGCTTTTCACCCGCACGCTCACGCGAGATAGTAAAAGCACTGCTCGACAATGAAAGCACTGTCAGCTATGCAGAAGTAACCGCAGCGCATGGCCATGATGCCTTTTTAATGCCTGACGGACATTACCACGCTATTTTGCGCTCTTATTTAAGCAACATTGAAGTGGGTGGTAACCATGCAGAATAATGTAAATATTACAAAAAATGTTGCGCAATACCGTCAAGATTTTGCAATTATCGCAAATTGGGTAAAATTTGGCACTAAAGTGCTAGATTTAGGTTGTGGAGACGGTGAACTATTGCAATTTTTACAAAGTTCGCTTGAGGTAAAAGGGTACGGCGTAGAAAAGAGTGATGTTAACTTGCTAGCCTGCATTGCCAATGGCACAAATGTCATCCAAATGGATCTGGAAGATGGCTTATCAGGCTTTGAAGATCAGTCATTTAATACAGTGATTCTTTCGCAAACACTACAAGCCATGCACAATACGGAAGAGATCGTACTGGAAATGCTGCGCGTAGGACAGGAAGTGATTGTCACATTCCCTAACTTTGGCTACTGGCGCAATCGTATGCAAATCGCTACGGGTAATATGCCTGTTTCTAAGACATTACCTTATCAATGGTTTGATACACCAAACGTACACCTTTGCACGATCAATGATTTTGACCAATTTTGTAAAAATCACAATATTGAGATACTAGAGCGTCGCGTAATTACAGATGGCAAAGAGGTGAACTTAATGCCTAATCTGCTGGGTAGCTTGGCAATGTACCGCTTGAAATCCAAGTAATTATTTTGCAAACAATCGCACCGCCAACCATACGTCAGTCTCTCATGAGCAAAAAAATGCTCATCTGTGTATTTACGGGGTTTAGCTCAGGTTTACCACTCTTCATACTCATCAGCCTACTTCCAGCATGGTTGCGTTCAGAGGGCGTAGACCTTAAATCAATTGGCTTGTTTGCATTAATCAGCCTGCCATTTACATGGAAGTTTCTATGGGCGCCTCTGTTTGACCGTTTCACACCACCACTAGGCCGCCGCCGTGGCTGGTTAGTCATCTGGCAAGTGTTATTACTCCTTTCGATTCCAGCTTTTGGTGCATTTAACCCAAAATTTGATATATGGAGCATCGCTTATCTAGCGACAGTGGTGGCTTTCTTTAGCGCATGCCAAGACATCGTGCTAGACGCCTACAGACGAGAGTTACTGATTGATGCAGAGCTTGGCCTTGGTAATGCCGTACATGTGAATGCATATAAAATTGCAGGCTTAGTACCTGGCTCACTATCACTCATCCTTGCCGACCACCTGCCATGGAGTAGCGTGTTTATCATTACAGCGTTATTTATGTTGCCAGGCCTCATTATGACGCTATTGATAACGGAACCCGCCTTAAGATACGGTGCGCCAAAAACTTTACGCGCGGCGATTGTAGAACCCTTTAAAGAGTTTATTGAGCGTAACGGGCTAAAATCTGCACTATTCATCCTCTCGTTTATTTTTCTATATAAACTAGGGGATAGCATGACCACGGCGCTGGCCACCCCATTTTATTTAGACATGGGTTACAGTAAAACTGAAATCGGCTTGATCGCTAAGAACGCAGGCTTATGGCCTAGCGTACTAGGCGGTCTTGTCGGCGGCCTTTGGATGATTAAGCTCGGCATTAATAAATCATTATGGATATTCGGTGCAGTACAGATGGTTGCAACCTTAGGTTTTGCTTGGCTTGCAAATGCAGCTAACAACCCCACACTATTCAGTTCGTTTTTTGAGTTTCAAATACTTGGCACCAGCTTTAGCTTGCAAGAGCGCTTAGTATGGCTAGGTATGGTGATTGGGCTAGAAGCGCTTGGCGTAGGGCTAGGGACAGCCGCGTTTGTTGCTTACATTGCAAAAACTACGCACCCACTTTACACCGCCACACAATTTGCATTATTTACTAGCCTCGCCGCGGTACCACGCACTTTTGCCAATGCAGCAACAGGCTATATGGTGGAAAGCATGGGATGGCGCGACTTCTTCATCCTCTGCTTTTTAATTGCCATCCCAGGGATGGTACTACTATTAAAAATAGCCCCATGGAACGAGATTGCAAAAGATATTCAGCAAAATAACTAAGATTACCCAACTACAGTAACAAATCGCGAGGGGGCGTTGCTCCTACAAAAGCTAATACATGGCTGCGTTATTTATAGGAATAACTATAAAACTATTGGTATTCCACAATCAAGGGCGCGTGGTCACTAAAGCGCTCATCTTTATACACACTGGTGCTAATTGCTTTATTCGCAAAATCAGTTGTGGCAATCTGATAATCAATACGCCAACCCACGTTTTTAGCCCATGCCTGCCCGCGATTACTCCACCATGTATAACACGCATCTGTAGTTTCAGCGTGCAACTTACGGTACACATCCACCCAGCCCACTTCCTCAAATAACGCGGTTAGCCAAGCACGCTCCTCTGGTAAAAATCCTGAGTTTTTGCGATTGCCTTTGTAGTTCTTAAGATCAATTTCTTGATGCGCGATATTCCAATCGCCACAAATCACCACATCACGCCCACTATCTTTAAGTATTTTCAAATGCAGCATAAAGCGCTCCATCACACTAAACTTAAAAGCTTGTCTCTCTTCACCACTTGAGCCAGAAGGTAAATACAATGACACCACACTTAAATTGCCAAACCTTGCCTCAATGTAACGTCCTTCATTATCAATATCAGCAATACCCAATCCCACTACGATGCTATCTGGCTTGGTTTTACAGTAAATACCCACACCGCTATAACCTTTTTTTTCTGCGTAGTGAAAGTAGCCAAAATATCTCTCTGGATTCAACATTTCAGCAGTCATATCGCCAGCTTGCGCTTTGATTTCTTGCATACAAACGATGTCTGCATCCTGTTTTTTTAACCACGCATACAAACCTTTGTTGGTTGCAGAGCGAATGCCATTTAAATTTAACGATATAATCTTCAAAACTTAATTCCAAATAATTAACAGAAGCTATTATGAACCAATCACTCGATCAATTCAGGCAGGATTTTATCGCATTTGCGATTCAAAAAGAGGTTTTAAAATTCGGTGAATTTAAAACCAAAGCAGGCAGACTAAGCCCCTACTTCTTTAATGCGGGTTTATTTAATGATGGCGAAAGCCTAATGAAGCTTGGCGAATTCTACGCTAAAGCTATTAAAAACTCTGGTATTGAATTCGATATGCTATTTGGCCCAGCTTATAAGGGCATTACATTAGCGGCAAGTATTGCCATTGCACTTGCCAAAGATGGTCACAATGCACCCTATGCCTACAACCGCAAGGAAGCCAAAGATCATGGTGAAGGCGGCGTAATTGTAGGCAGCCCATTGAAAGGTCGAGTTCTCATCATCGACGATGTGATTTCGGCAGGCACATCGGTACGTGAGTCTGTTGAGTTGATCAATGCAAGTGGCGCCAGCGCTTGCGGTGTAGCGATTGCTATCGACAGACAAGAGAAAGGTTTAGGCGAGCTTTCAGCCGTGCAGGAAGTCATTCAAACCAACAAAATCCCTGTGTGCGCTATTGCCAATTTAAATGATTTATTGACGTATTTGCATGATAAAACTGAGATGGCGCAAAATTTGCATGCGGTTGAGGCATATCGACAAAAATATGGTGTCATTTAATTAACTACAGGCAGCTTGTTGCAGGATACTTGCTGATCCATAGTTAATGTAGCAACCAGAAAGGTTATTCACATCGACATGGAAAGATTGTTTGGACCACATTCTAAAAAGCCAATTTCATTGGCTTCAGCAACAATCAATCAAGTTGCATTGAGCATAATATGGACATTGAGCCTAGGGGTCATCATCTTATGCTCCATCCAATACGCACGAGCAGAGGGTACGGGGCGCATCGTAAAATGGAAAGATGAAAAAGGAGTCACGCATTATGGTGACTCCATCCCTACTCAATACATCAATCGTGAAAACTCACTGATTAACCGTCAGGGCATCACTGTCAAACACAACAAGCCAGCACCAACTCAAGACAATACCGATGCGCTTGCAAAAATTGAACACGCTAAATCAGAACAAGCTAAAAAAGATAAAGCATTACTTGGCGCATTTACTAACGTCAACGAAATTGACCTAGCACTGGAGCGTAATATTCAGCTAGATAAAATTGCACTAGAGAATTTACAGCAAGAAAAAGCTAACCATCAAAAAAATCTTGTTGCAAAAGAGACAATGGCGGCCAGCTTTGAAAAAAGAAAGAAAATGACGCCTAAAGAGCTGAAAGCTGATATTGCAAACGAGCAAGCGCAGATTGCTAGCTTAGATGAAAAAATAGCAGCACGAAATACAACGATTAGCGCCACTCGGAAACGTTTTGATGAAGACAAAAAACGCTACCTTTTGCTGAAGAGTCAGCCTGCTAAAGAAACACCATGAAATACGAAGTGACCTATCGTTTAATAATTGCCTGACAATCAAGCCAGTAACTCTAAACTACCTGCCTAAAATTAAAAAACCCTTACGGGTAACACCGCAAAGCTTTTATCTTTAGATACTCCATTTAATTAGTCGCCCCTAAACAACTCCCAACCAATTGATTTAATTGTGTAATTAACATATTTATGTGGTGTGAATTTACCATAAATGCGATAATAACACCTTGATTTCTTGCAAATTTCAGAGTGTTTTATGGGACCTAAACGCCAACATCCTCTCTCCGGTGAGTTATTTCAGAAAACGCTCACTGAGCTGATTAATCCTGAACATCCTTTAGTCAAACTAG
>JAUXNQ010000026.1 GCA_030682715.1 Methylotenera sp.
GGGTCCAGGCTGTGTAAAAACGTAACATTTGATATAATTATGCAACGGCATTTGTTGGAGCATATAGATGAAGCGATTCATTCAAAGTGAAGACCGAACCCAAGGGATGTTGCTACCGGAACAGCTGGACGATTATGTTACTGAAGATAATCCTGTTCGTGTAGTTGATGTCTTTGTCGAACAACTTGACCTCAGCCAATTAGGGTTTGAAGGTGTTGATCCAAGTGTCACTGGCCGACCCGCTTACCATCCCGCAGTACTTCTTAAGCTATATATCTACGGATACCTCAACCGCATTCAATCCAGTCGTCGCCTAGAACGTGAAACGCAGCGCAACCTGGAATTGATCTGGCTCACAGGTCGCCTAATGCCAGACTTCAAGACCATCGCTAATTTCCGTAAGGACAATGGCGCAGCGATTCGTAAAGTATGCAGCCAGTTCGTTATGCTCTGCCGTCAACTCAATCTATTCTCAGAAGCCATGGTCGCCATTGACGGAAGCAAATTCAAAGCCGTTAATAACCGTGACCGCAACTATACAGTGAACAAGATCGAACGACGCAGACAGCAAATTGAAACCAGTATAGAACGCTATCTATCTGCGCTTGAGACTGCGGACAGAACACAGCCTGATATTGTCGAAGCCAAGACCGCCAGGCTCAAAGACAAGATTGCGATGCTCAAACAACAGATGACGCAACTGAATACCATTGAAGTCCAATTGCAAGAAACTCCCGACAAGCAAATTTCTTTGACTGATCCTGACGCTAGGTCCATGGCCACAAGTGGCCGAGGCAGCGGCATGGTGGGCTACAACGTGCAAACAGCGGTAGATACCAAGAATCATCTCATCGTGGCACACGAGGTAACCAATGTGGGTCATGACAGAAGTCAGTTAGCCAATATGGCAGCACAAGCAACACAATCGATGGAATGCAATCATTTAAACGTAGTCGCTGATCGTGGCTACTTCAGTGGCGAGCAGATTCTTGAATGTGATCAAGCTGGGGTGACCCCGTTCGTACCCAAACCGATGACGTCTGGTGCCAAAGCAGAAGGGAGATTTGGCAAGGAAGATTTCATCTATATTGCTAAGGACAATGAATACCGATGTCCCGCAGGGCAACGTCTCCCATTTCGCATGGCAACTACAGAACATGGTCTAAATCTGCATCGCTATTGGAGTTCACAATGTCAACACTGCGCAATGAAACCTCAATGCACGCCGAGTAAAGAAAGGCGAATCACCCGCTGGGAACATGAAGGCGTCATTGATGCCATGCAAACACGCCTAGAGCTTCAGCCTGAAATGATGCGTATCCGACGCCAAACCGTTGAACATCCCTTTGGCACTTTAAAATCATGGATGGGTTACACCCATTTCTTAACCAAGACGCTACCGCGAGTTAGTACAGAAATGAGTTTACACATTCTGGCCTACAACATGAAAAGGGTCATAAAGCTAATGGGAACGGTAGCGCTAATGGAAGCAATGGTGGCCTAGGGCCGTTTACCTTTGCTTTTGTTAAAGTATTTGCGTTTCAATCTGAATAAATAAAAACATATCAACGATGTTTAGCGTAAATCAAAATTTACGCTAAGTAAGTTCCGTATATATCACTAATTTTTTGCGTTTTTACACAGCCTGGGTCG
>JAUXNQ010000038.1 GCA_030682715.1 Methylotenera sp.
AATAGCACGAAGCTATCGTTGTCTACAGCATATGACCCATTCACACCCACTTTAAATTCAGTACCAGATCCTGCGGAATAAGCAGGGCGAGATGGTGAAGTTTCGTTTGCGCCTACGCCAAAGTAATAGTCATTAAATTTACGATTGTTCCACGTCACTCCTATACTGCCGTTTAATTTGAAGGTGTTACCGCGAATCAGATTTTTGATATATTGCAACTCAACAGTTTGCCCATGACTTGCACCGCCAACGTCAAATCCCCACTGTGCATTGAACGTGCCGTAATCAGTTTGCCACCGAACTGTTGGTCCTAAATCAAGGGTAAAGTCACGGTCATTCATGCCGCGTGTTAACTTGCCGTCATCCGCATCCCATCCAAAACGAGCTTGCGTAGCGACACCAAACCTTAGACGTTTATCATCTGAATCTAGTAACCAAACTCCGGCTTGCAATGCGTTGATGTAAAAGCGGTCACCATAATTAGCATTAATAATGGGTAGTACTAATACTCTAAACTCATCTGAACCAGATGTTTTAGGTAACACCCCAATACCAATTCCATACAGATTCTTACTACGAGGAATTGGTGTTTCAGTATCCCTATCAATTTTATCGTTAGCGTAAACTGGCGATACAAGAGTAAAGATTGTGAATAAGCTCACTACACTAAAAATTACAGTATTTTTCATAAATTACTTTTTAATTTACTCTGATGATCTGGTTGGGTTATGAACTGAGACTTTTAAAGCCAAAGATAGCTCTCAGTATTTAAAGTCTTAGTAAAAATTGATGATTATTTTATTGAAGCCTGATAGCGCACAAGCTATTACGGTATAAAAAGAAACACAGTTCTAGCAATTGATATTCAACGTAAGAAATACTAACACGCAAAAATTAAACATAGTAAATAAAGATTTGATGCGTGTTAGTGGTTAGGCTAAGTAATGCTTATTGGGTAAGACGAAAGTTGAAATTAAGATTCCCAATAGCAGTCACTCATGAACCGTCACTTTCGACCAATGCGAAAATTCACCAATTTTCAACAGGTGGCAGAAAAATCCCCTAAGCTGTCTGTCAGCTAAATATCAATTTTTATTCAGCAAAACCTCAAACTCATCGATCGGCACTGGTTTGCTAAACAAATAGCCTTGATAATGCGTACATCCGTTATCTAACAGGTATTGTCTTTGTTCTGCTGTTTCAACCCCCTCAGCAATCACGTTAAAACCTAAACTGTTCGCCATGTTAATAATAGTCTGTACAATTGCTTTGTCACCATCGTCATCCACCAAATCACGCACAAACGACTGGTCAATCTTCAGTTGGTCTAGCGGTAGCTTTTTAAGGTACTGTAGTGATGAATAGCCTGTACCAAAATCATCAAGAGAGCACTTAATACCAAGTATTTTTAATGCAATCATGGTGATAATGATGTGATTGATATTCTCTACGATGATACTTTCTGTCAGCTCAAGCTTGAGTAAGCATGGATTGATAACATGGTTTTGAATAGTCGCCCGCACTTGCCTTACAAAATCTGGCTGATTGAATTGCTTGGCACTGACGTTGACCGAAAGGGTGATCTCACGAGTCATGGGGTTTTGCTCCCAAGCTTTAAGCTGCGCACAAGCGGTTTCTAGTACCCATTGCCCAATCGGTAGAATCAGGCCAGTTTCTTCGGCTAAGGGAATGAAGTGGAACGGTGAGATCATGCCCCGTTCAGGATGGATCCATCGAATCAAGGCTTCCGCGCCTAGTGGTTTACCTGTACTGTCCACCTGAACTTGATAATACAAATGCATTTGCTCAGCCTCAATGGCTTTACGCAATTCACGTTCGATATCTGCACGCGCATTAATATTGGCTTGCATTTGAGGATCAAAAAATCGTAGCGCATTGCGGCCAGATTGTTTGGCTTGATACATGGCAATGTCTGCTTGTTTTAGCAACTCTTCTAAGCTGTGGGCATCTGCTTTAAATAAGGTAGCGCCTATGCTTGAAGTGATTGTGTATTCGTAATCCGCTAACTGATAAGGGTGGTTGAGTAGAGTAAGCATTTTTTTTCCAACTTTTTCTGCATATTCTGCAGTTTCTATTGCTTGTTTACTCAGATCTTCAATCAAAATAACAAACTCATCTCCGCCCAAACGCGCAACGGTATCAACTTCACGTATGCAACTTTTCAATCGTTGACCAACTTGTTGCAAAAGCATGTCGCCGACATCATGACCCAAGGTGTCATTCAGTATTTTGAAATTATCAAGATCTAAAAATAGAAGAGCCCCATTTCTTCCTGTACGAATACTTGATAGAAGAGCTTGGTTAAGCCTATCCATTAAAAGTCGGCGATTAGGTAGCTGTGTAAGTGTGTCATAGAGTGCAAGATAATTACTTTTCTCTTCAGCTAACTTACGCTGAGTAATATCAGTGCGAATAGAAATATAGCTATCCGGTTTACCATTCTCACCCATGTAAGGTGCAATCGTCGTATCAACCCAATATATATGTCCATCTTTAGCGCGGTTACACACTTCGTCGTGCCAGACATTACCTTTAGAAACAGTGCGATACATCTCCCTGAAGAAGCCTTTAGGGTGGTAGCCTGAATTTAGCATGGAGTGATCTTGGTCAATCAATTCTTCATAACTGTATCCACTAATTTCGCAGAACTTTCCATTCGCATAGGTAATACGACCATTAATATCAGTAACTGCAACAATAACATGTTTGTCTAGCGCAAATTTTTGGTATTTCAGCTCTTCAAGCGATCTTTTGCTTTTCTCTTCACTAATACGCAAAGACTCTTGAGCGACTTTTAAGGCGGTTATGTCGTAGAACCAGCCTAGTACAGCAGGCTTATTTTCGTACTCCATTAATAAGTAAGATGCAATGGCCCAAGTAGAACTTTTGCCAGGTGTTTTTAGTTCCACCAATTGATCTTTGACTGATTGGCCATCACTCAATTGGTCTAGTATGGATTCATAAATTTGAGGATTTACATAAAAAGCTTTAGGATCTTTGCCCATCACTTGATCTGGTTGGCAGTTGACTAGTTTTGCATAGCGATTGTTTGCAAATCGCACGCCCTGTCCTGATACTGCAATGCGAACAGCAATAGGGCTGTTTTCCAGCATCTCTAAAAGTTGTTGTTGATTTTTATGAATTGAATTTTCTGTTAACTTTTTCTGAGTGATGTCATGAGATATGCCTACCAACTCAGCGGGGTTTCCATTTTCATCATAAACAACATACATGCGATCCAATATCCAGCGCACCATTCCATCACTTCGAACGATGCGATATTCAATGTCTGTTTGACCTGTTTTGAAAATTTGCTTGCTTGCTTCTTTAACTCGAGACTTATCTGCGCCATGAACCATTTTGAACCACAAGTCGTGATCATCTAAAAACGCTTGCGCAGGCAGACCATAGAGACTTTCAGTAGCTGCATTAATATGCCGTATCTTAAAGTCTGGGGCACTTGCAGACCAAATAACTTCATTCAGTGAATTAAGAATTGTGATGAAGTGCTGCTCTGTTTTTTGCAATTCTGCTTCAGCTAACTTACGTTCAAAAATATTTGCAAAAATAGCAACAAATTGCGTCGTAATATTTTGACTATTTTTAATAGCCGTAATCGTTATTTTCTTGGGATAAATCTTTCCGCTTTTGTGCTTATCCCAAACTTCCCCACTCCAAGATCCTGTTGAATTAATAGCATCCCACATGGCAACATAAAAACTTGCGTCATGTTCACCAGAGCTCAGTAAACGTGGATTTTTACCTAGAACTTCGGCTTCGGTATAACCTGTAGTCAATTCAAAGGCCTTGTTGACGCGAACAATATTGGCATCGGCATCGGTAATCATAATGGCTTCAGAAGTTTCAAAAGTAGTAGCTGCTAGGCGTAATTGAGCTTCAGCATGAACTTTATCTGAAATATCAGAGATCATTGCGACAACAAAATCAACCTCATTATTAGCTTTGCGTGAGCAACGAACCTCCAATTGCGTAGGAATAACTTTTCCACTGCGACTTATAAAACGTTTTTCTAAGCCGTATCCATTGATATTATTAGCCAATAGTTGATTAAATACATTTAAGTCAGCAGCCAAATCATCTGGATGTGTTAATTGTGTCCATGTCATTGTCCGCAGTTCTTGCTCTGAATATTCCAACATTCTACATAGGTAGTCATTAATACGAATCCAGCCTTTATCAGGCGAGGTAATAGCTAAGCCTACAAGATCTAGTTCATAGAATCTGCGTATTTGTTCGTCTTTGCTATGACTTGCAAGTTCAGCCAGATATTCCTCTGTAATGTCTTGCACCGTACCCACAGAACGTACAGGTTTATTATCGTCGTTAAAGTAGGAAGTGCAACGCTCTGTTACCCATTTAACCCTACCATCCTCCATAAGAAGCCGGTGGGTAATTTCATAAGGTTCGCGTGTTTTAAGCGAAAGATCATAAGCTTGATTTACGGCGTCTCTATCCTCAGGGTGAATTGCATCTAAAAACCCTTGATAGCTAGGTTGAAAAATTTCTGAATCAATTTCAAATAACTTAAATATTTCATCAGACCAATTCAATTTATTGTTGATGAGATCAAATTCCCAGCTGCCTAACTGAGCGACAGATTGCGCTTCTTTGAGTCGCAATTCATTCAATTTCAACTTAAATTCTTTACGTCTAATTTCATCAACATAAATACTTAAAGTCACACCTACGCCAGATAAAGTAAGAACATAGATCCAGCAGTTTTGAAGTCTTATACTTAACAAGTCGTTATCGAAATGACCCAGTCCTAGATATACCCCTACTAAAGCTTGGCATGCCATAATGATTATGGTGGCAGTAGTTATGGGTATATTTTGGCGTATTGCAATCAAAGTTACTAAAATAAATGGTAAGTAACTTCGATCAAAGTTATTTAAATACTCATTGAGCCAGCCTAGAAATACAATTTGACCTATAAGTACAGTAATGAATAGTAATGTTATGGCCTCAAAATTTTGTTTGATTAAAGTCTGCGATAATTTCTTTTGGCAGCAACTCATAAGAAACGGTGTCAATAAAATGATACCTAGGGTATCTCCCATCCACCAATGTAGTGCTGTTACAAAGTAATTAGCAGAGGTAATAAAGCCGGCAAGTAATAAAAAACACCCCGCTATCAGCCCGGCGGCAAGGCTTGCAAGCGCACCAAATCCAATTAAACGTAGATAATTTTGCAATGAATTAAATTCAAATTTAACTTTATTGCGTGTCAATAACCATAAACCTAAGTAAGCCTCTAGCACGTTTACTAACGTCAACCCTCCCCATATCCATGGAGAAAGGCCTGATAATACATTCAGCATCAATGCACCTAGCAATACGCCCCAAAGATAACACCTACCGCCGATGAGGACTGCCGCTAAAGCTAAACCACTACCAGGCCACAGAATACTTACAATCCCGCGGTCAATAATGAAATGATGAAATAGTTCACCAAAAAAAAGATAAAGCGCAGCCACGCCTAGCTGCTTTAACAACAATACTTTGTCTTCAACTTTAAATTTCATTCATCTAATCTTAATCACTGTTATTTCAAGAAATTCGAATATTTATCATGTCAGTAAATAATCAATGCTTTTTATTAGGCTATCAATCAGAGCATGATTACTTCACTGGAATTAAAATTCTTCCCAATCGCCGTTATTATCATGAGAGCTCACCACTTTTCTAGCCACAGGCCTTGGTGTGGATTGAATTAATTTAGTAGTGAGTCTGCTGGCTATAGCGCGTATAGACGAAGGCTTGACCTTAGTCTGCGAACCTTGAGCCCCACTTAACCTAAATACGCTAACCGTTTCAATGAGGCTTACTGCTTGCTCTACCAGTGATTCAGCAGCAGCAGCAGCTTCTTCAACTAAGGCTGCGTTCTGTTGGGTGACCTCATCCATACTGGTGACAGCCTGATTTACTTGATCAATCCCCGCGCTCTGTTCTACTGAAGCAGCGGTAATCTCGCCCATGATATCGGTTACTCGTTGCACAGAAGATACAATTTCTTGCATGGTGTTACCAGCGGTTTCCACCTGTTTGGTGCCTTCAGCAGTTTTGCTAACAGAGTCGGTGATGAGCTCCTTGATCTCTTTTGCGGCTGAAGCTGAACGTTGGGCTAGGTTACGCACTTCACCTGCGACCACTGCAAAGCCGCGGCCTTGTTCGCCGGCTCTAGCGGCTTCCACGGCTGCATTCAGAGCAAGAATATTGGTTTGGAAAGCGATACCATCAATGACAGAAATAATGTCTTCAATCTTTTTAGCACTACTGTTGATAGCACCCATTGTTGATACGACTTCAGAGACCACATTGCCACCCTTAACAGCAATACCAGATGCTACAATGGCAAGCAGGTTAGCTTGTTTGGCATTTTCAGCATTATTTTTCACTGTAGAAGCAAGCTGCTCCATGCTGGCAGCAGTTTCTTCTAGACTTGAGGCTTGTTGCTCGGTACGTGATGAAAGATCATTATTGCCAGAAGCTATTTCACCCGCAGCGGTGTTGATAGTTTCGCCAGCTTCACGCACTTGTACGATGACTTCGGTCATTTGATCCATGAGGGCGTTAACACCATCACATAGGCTGGCGATGGCGCCTGTTTTGCCTTCAAGTGACACTCGACTAGATAAGTCGCCATCTTTAGTAGCTTCAATAATAGCCTGCGTTTCTTCTACAGCAGTTGCTAGTGCTGTGGCACTGTTGTGCTGTTCCGTAATATCAGTAGCGTATTTAACTACTTTGAAGGGGCTACCATTCCCATCCATAATCGGATTATATGAAGCTTGCAGCCAGAGTTCTTTACCGCCTTTGCCAACGCGCTTATATTGACCCATATCAGCTTCGCCACGCGCGAGTTTTTCCCAGAAAGCTTTGTACTCATAACTAGATTTGCAAGCTGGATCTACAAACATGCTATGGTGGTTGCCTATGATTTCTTTATCTGAGTAGCCTGTCACATTGGCAAAGTTGGCATTAACCGCTGTAATTTTGCCTGTGAGGTCAAACTCAATCACCCCTTGGATTTTATTGATAGCATCGAGTTGTCCAACAGCATCTAAGTCTTCAAGTGCTTTACGGCGGACTGCGGTAACATCTCGCCACTCCAATACATTGCCAGTGTACTTACCCGCTTTACAGTATGTAGCAGTCACGTATAGAGCAATGGTTAAACTACCCACCTTAATGTCTGTTTTAAATGGTAATCGTGAGGTGTCTGCAAGCATTTGGCGTTGATGTTCAGGACGCTTATGAAAGACATCAATACAAGTACCTACGATCTTTGTCGGGTCAAATGTAGGAAATGCTGATTTAAACTCATCCGCATTGCTGGTAAACAAGTCAATACTAGCTTTATTGACATAAGTCACAATAAAGTCGCGATTAACAGTCCATAGCACTTCTAATGGCCGCCAGAAACTCTTCTCTAACTTGCATCTCAGCAATCAGCTTATTGCTTTCTGCCGACTCTTTAGCTTTAGCTTCATCTAGTGCCCTTAATTGTGCAATTTCGCGGGCTTTTGCTTCATCCTGCGTCTTTAAATCATAGATCTGATTTGCTTGCGCTTTACTCTCAGCGACTAATCTAGCAATTTCAGTTGTTTTTTTAGATGAAAAAAGATCAGATAACATTGGAGCACTCCTGAAAGGATCAATCAAATTGTAAATATGTGAAGTTTATTGAATCGACACATACAAATTCATTACGCAAACATAGTTTTAATGAACTACACCATCAAGCAGGGCCATATCATCACTATTCATTAATTGTTCAATATCTACCAGAATAAGCATTTTTGATTCAACCGTAGCTAAACCAACAATATATTGGGTATCAATGCTGGCGACTAAAGAGGGCAATTCGCGAATTTGATTGCTCTTTAGATTGGTAACGTCAGAAACTCCATCTACAACTACACCAATCACACGGTCACTCAGATTTAAGATGATGACAACGGTGTAGTCGTCATATGTCACGGACTCTAAATGAAACTTCATACGCAAATCCACAATGGGAACAATCTTGCCACGAAGGTTTATTACGCCTTTTATGAACTCTGGCGTATTGGCAATCTTTGTAACATTGTCGTACCCTCGGATCTCTTGTACCTTTAAAATCTCAAGTCCATATTCCTCCGAGCGTAAGGTAAATGTTAAATATTCACCGGCAACGCTAATGGATCGGGTTTGATAGATCGTTGAGGTTGCTGTTGGATTCATGGTTCTGAACTCCCTAAAAGAGCTAAGCCATTAGCTTTAACAGAGTAGCCTGAAATAGAAAAGCGCATATAGAAAGCTCTACATGCGCAAAATAAAGATAAGAAAATTTTGACACCAGATCATGAAGCCCGCCTTTTCAATTTGATAATTGATCGTTCACTTCGAATGTATTTAACAACACATATCGAAAATAAAACAAGGCGGGTTCTGGGCCTCACAAAGCTAAATAGTATAAATAATTAGCTTAGATAGAATAATTCGAAAAGAATACTACAACTAATAATTTAGAAGTGCAATAGTTTTTAATTGAAACTATGGCTCACTTGTAATAATGAGTTCGGTAGCAATATCTTCTATTTTGCGACTTTGTTTGCGTGCCGTACTACGAAGCAGTTCAAACGCTTCCTTACGATTAACGTGATTTTTTATAATGATAATCCCAATGGCAATATTAATTTCACGACCACCATTGAGCGCTCTTTTCAGTTGATCTTCAGTAGCTCTCATTCCGCGCAACTCTACCGAACGTGCAAGAGCTGCTTCAAGTGCTGGTATGAGTTGTTGAATGACGATTGGCTTTACTACATAACCCAATGCTCCTAGTTGGCTTGTTTTATTAACTACTTCTTGGTCGTTAATGGCACTAAGCAACATAAAGGGAATGCGTTCATTCGAAAGTTGCTCAGCTAAATCCAAGCCACTTCTATTAGGCATACTGATGTCAATGATAGACATATCTGGCCGAATTCCCTCAGCCAGAATCGACTCTGCTTCATCTACAGATTCAGCAGTTATGACGTTGTACCCCGCTTTAGTTAAACCCAAACCAATGATAGCTAAAACCACACGTTCATCATCAACGAGCAAAATTTGACACTTTTTTATATCTAAATTGTTCATAAGATAGGATTTAAGTAAGTTTAAATTGTGATGTGATGTGATGTGGTTTGACTTGAATTACAGGAGGATACAACAACAATGTCGTCAAAACATTATCACCACTCTGCTTCCAACTTAATTTTGAACCTAATTTAGGCAACAACAGCTTGGCTAACTGCAGCCCTGTGCCTAAATCTTTACTCCTTTGCAACCCAAAGCCATAAGGAACTTGACCTGTGTTCATGATTTCCACTTTGATTGAAATGGGAAATATTTCTTGACCGGGACTAATTTTAATGCAGGTATTTTTTTTACCATATTTAACAGCATTGGTGATAATTTCGTTTAACACTAATGCGAGTGGCACCGATTCAACTTCAAGAATATTGATTGATTTACAAAACTCATCACATTCTACAGTAATGTGTGTTTTCCAAACACTTTCAATGCCGGCAACTATCGACGTAATTAATGAGCTTAACTCTACCTTACCTTCTGTTGAACTTCCTTGAAGCCCATGAATAAAACTAATACTTTGAATCTGAGTAATCACCTTATTAACTGCACTTGTTGCTTCTGGATGCTCATCTGCAAATTGACTAAGAAAGCCCGTAACACCTTGTAGATTATTTTTAATACGGTGATGCACTTCTCGTATTAAGGTGTTGCGAAACTCGACTTCGTTGGTGAGTCGCAAACGCTCATCGTGCTTTATTTCGGTATTATCAATTAAAGTGTATACATAATTAATGACACGCCCCTGTGCATCATTAACTGCTGAGATACTAAGATGTTGTGGGTATTTTTCTCCATTTTTACGCTCTCCTTCAAGATCACCATCCCATTTACCTTTAGTGTTGATGGTTAACCACATGTCAGAATAAAAAACTTCATCTTGTTGACTTAAGCTAAGGAATCGTGGATTTTGACCAAGAATTTCTTCACTACTGTAGCCCGTAATATTAGTTAATGCATCGTTTAATCTAATGATTTGATTATTATTATTAGTAATTAATATTCCCTCCTGAGTATCGAATGCAATAGCAGCAATGCGAAGATCATTTTCTCTAAGCTTGCGCTGGGTGATGTTACGAGACAGTATAATGAATCTAGGCTTTTCGAGATTGGGCATGTTTTTTACAGCCACAGAAAGTTCGAACCATAACGAGTCTTGTGCTAACGAAAGCTCAATTTTCTTTCCTCGTGAGATTCCAAGTTTCGAAGCCTCGTGAAGAGCAGATAACACAATTTCTGCAGCCTCCAGTGGATACACCTCACTCACCGTTTTCCCAATATATTGATCAGGATTTGAAGAAGATAAATCAAGTCGCGGGAAGTGAGCATTGTAATAACGCCCATCAATATCAAGTTCAAATAATGCATCAGGAATTGCTTCTAAAAGTGAGCGCTGATCTTCTTCACGCTGACTGAGCTCTTTTAAACGCTCACTGGCTCGAGCCTCGAGTTCTTTAACAGTTTCAACCAATAGTTCTTTGGAAGCACTCAACTTTTTATTGGTTTGAAGTCTACTTTCTACTTCAGCTTTTAATTGCGATATTGAAGGTATTTTTAAAGCTTGCGGCATGAGTTTGATGAGCGCAAAGGCTGTAAATACAGAAAGTACAGCAGTTACAGACTTTATGCTGGCATCTAGCCAATAAATGGGTTTCCATAGTGTGATTATGCCAATTAAATGAGTGGTACCGCAGGCTAGAATAAATGCACCAAAGAGCAAAAAAATCCAATTTAGCTGCAAGTCCTTTCTGCGCAAGACGAAATAGATTAGCGTAATGAGGATGGAATAATAGGCCAACACGATGAGCGCATCTGATGCTACATAAAGCCAAAGTAAAGCAGGTGTCCAGTTGATGCAAAACCCATGAGGCAAAAGACCTGCATTGAGTAAAAAGCTATTAATTACTGGCATAGGTAGCTCTTATTGAAAATAAAATTGACTATATCAGAGGTCTAAGAAAGTAGGAAACAGCTTTGCTAATGACTTACGGCTGCATGATGCTTGCAGTAGATATACGGCATTTTATCAAGAAGCTTTAATTCTCGATTGACTTCTATGTGCTGCAAGTACTCATCGGCGTTGCAAAACTGACCGGCTGGTTCCCCCCCCTTTGCAGAAGGTCACCCCTAATTGACGAAGGTCACAAAAGGGCCAAACTTTTCCCCACGACATCTTGATTGGCTTACCCTAAAGCCGACCGTCAAAATGCAAAAAAAGACTCAGATTTCTCCGAGTCTTTTTATTTTGGTGGCCCCTCTGTGAGTCGAACACAGTACCAACGGATTATGAGTCCGCTGCTCTAACCAAGCATGAGCTAAGGGGCCAAAACTTTAACAACTATTTATTCTAGATTAGTCTTGACCAGTTTCCAAGAAGCTTCTTAATCTTTCTGAACGTGTAGGATGACGTAACTTTCGCAATG